>JAZRPZ010000124.1:0-3349 GCA_045649485.1 Clostridia bacterium | reverse complement strand
ATCGACGGCGGCCTCATCGGCGGCGCTTCTCTGAAGGCTGAGGACTTCGCTCAGGTGGTGAACTACTAATGAGCACTACCGCGCTTCTCATTCTTGACGGCTTTGGCCTCGGCAATTCCGATCTGAACAGCAATGCTATCCTGGCACAGGGCACTCCCAATATCGATGCTCTTAAGGAAAAGTATTCCGTTACTCAGATCGGCGCTTCCGGTCTGGACGTAGGTCTGCCGGATGGCCAGATGGGCAACTCCGAAGTTGGTCACACCAACATCGGCGCCGGCCGCGTTGTTTACCAGATGCTGGTAAAGATCACCAAGGATATCGATGACGGCGTTTTCTATGACAACAAGGCCCTGCAGGGCGCTATGGACAATTGCAAGGCAAATGATTCCGCACTGCATCTCATCGGCCTGCTGTCTGACGGCGGCGTTCATTCCCACATCAAGCACGTTTACGGCCTGCTGAACATGGCCAAGAAGAACGGCATCGATAAGGTCTATGTCCACGCTCTGCTGGACGGCCGCGATGTTCCTCCGTCCTCCGGCGCTGATTACATGCAGATGCTGGTAGACGAGATGGGCAAGATCGGCGTTGGCAAGGTAGCCACCACCATGGGTCGTTTCTACGCCATGGATCGTGACTTCGCCTGGGACCGCGTTGAGAAGGCCTATGCCGCTATGGTTTACGGCGAAGGCAACGAGGCAGCATGCCCCGTACAGGCCATCAAGGACAGCTACGCAAACGGCGTTACCGACGAATTCGTACTGCCCACCGTATGCGATAAGAACGGCATGATCAAGGCAAACGACTCTGTTGTTTTCTTCAACTTCCGTCCTGACCGCGCACGTCAGATCACCCGTGCCTATGTAGACGATGAGTTCACCGGTTTCGAGCGCCGCAACGGCCGCTTCCCCGTGCACTATGTCTGCATGGCTCAGTATGATGCTTCCATGCCCAATGTAACCGTGGCCTATCCTCCCGAGGCTCTGACCATGACCATGGGCGAATATCTTGCCAAGTCCGGCAAGACCCAGCTGCGCATCGCAGAGACCCAGAAGTACGCTCACGTCACCTTCTTCTTCAATGGCGGCGAAGAGAAGACCTTCGAGGGCGAGGATCGTATCCTCATTCCTTCTCCCGATGTAGCAACCTTCGATATGAAGCCCGAGATGAGCGCCTACGAAGTTAAGGACGCAGTCATCAAGTGCATCGAAGAAGATAAGTACGACGTCATCATCCTGAACTTCGCCAACTGCGACATGGTCGGCCACACCGGCTTCATGGATGCAGCAAAGGCCGCAGTTAAGGCTGTTGATGAGTGCGTGGGCGAAGTTGTTGATGCTATCCTGGCCAAGAACGGTAAGTGCATCATCACTGCTGACCACGGCAACGCTGACCAGATGGTCGATTACGAGATCGGCGGCGCATTCACTGCACATACCACCAATCCCGTTCCCGCCATCGTTATCGATCCCGCAGAGCCCAAGAAGGTTCTCAGGGAAGGCGGCAAGCTGTGCGATCTGTGCCCCACTATGCTGGATCTGATGGGTCTCGAGCAGCCCAAGGAAATGACCGGCGTATCTCTGATCGTTCACTAAATAAAATTGTCGCTCCGGTTTTGTGCCGGAGCGACTTTTTTGTACGGTAATAATTGCCTGAAATTAAAAACAGACTGAAGTATGAAAGTCTGGCGGTTATAGTATGCCGCATGATAAAATGCCTATCAACAGAGCTCCGGGCAGCCCCAATATTCCAATGGTAAGTGCTGTAAACGGATTGAGGGCGATACTGATCCCGGTTATCCCGCTGAAGAAATTGATTATGAGTACAGCAATACAGCCAAGTACGCCGCCTGCGGCCATTCTCCACAGAAAGCGTCTGGGTACGAGCAGCAGATAGCCTACAAGTGCCATAAGTGCAAAACCTGTTGCAAAAGCTGCAATAACTTCGAAAGGAATCCGCATGCCGACACCACCCGTTCGAAATATACGGACTATAATATGTCGGCTGCGTCAGTGATATGAATTTCCATAAATACTTTTTCGGAGACATTCCGAATGCCGGAAATGGATCTATGAATCCGCGTGCAATACTGAATATGGCTGATACAGACGAAAGTCTGTTTAGACTTTGCGGATCAAAACCGGGTGAATTGTTTGTTGATGATATCAAAAATGCGGAAGAACTTGCCGATATAGGTGTTCTGAGGATTATAAACGGCAGAGTATATGCAGCATGTCCCATATTCGTAAGTTCAGATGAAAGTATATTGCGTCGTATTACATGTACGTATGCTGAGCAGATAGCCCGGAAAATTGCGAAACATGCTAATGCATACTATGATATCGCAGATAATTTCAGCGGTTCATTCGAACCGGGCGTTCATTTGTACCATCTTCTGTGCGGAGCAGTATTCGACGGATGCTTCTTCGACAGACTTGCCGACTCGGGGCTTCTGACGGTCAGCAAACCTCAAAAGAACGGCATGGACTATCTGCCGGTAATATATGAAGATGCACCGAGTCTGAATAATTTATCCGCAAAGATACTTTGTTCGTATAACAGACTGACAACTTCTGCAGGAGTGTTTTCCTCATTCGGTGATGCTGACGGAGAGAGAAATGACCTATTCAGGTGGTATACTAATGTTCGAAACGGAAAAAATACGAAACAGACTCCGGTCGATAATGCAATTCGAAAACATGGACTTCGGGATTTGACAGAAATACTGGCAGGTGAATTTGTAAAAGCGCATTACGGAGAAAGTATAGCAGGTGAGTACAATGCTATGCTTGAATATTTCGGCTATCTTGAAAACAGCCGCGTATGCGTGCCTGTGTATACCGCTGTGCAAAAAGAACGAGTGACAGTTAGCTTAGACAACCTTACAGCTGAACTTGTACTTGAAGATATGAAAACGGCGCTCGCGGCGGTATCCTCGGCAACGGAACTGACTTCGGTAAAGCACGGTGTTCCGGCGCAGGATATAGCAAACGAAGTTTATCATCTTCTCTTTGGTCAGATAAACGAAAAACTTGTTGAATACGGCATGGTCGCATCTCCGGAGTATCACCCGGGTGAAGGCAGGTACCTGAAATCATTTGAAATAAAATAAAGGCAACGGATCAAATGATCCGTTGCCTTTTTGTATTATAAAGGATTACTTCTTTGCCTTGGAATCGACAACGTCCTTCAGCAGAGCCTTGAAGTCGTCGAAGCTCATGGCGCCGATATCGCCCTCGGAGCGATGACGTACGGAAACGGTATTGTCTGCCATGTCGCGATCGCCGACGATCAGCATGTAGGGAATCTTTTCCATCTGTGCTTCGCGGATCTTCTTGCCGATCTT
>JAZRPZ010000123.1:0-5881 GCA_045649485.1 Clostridia bacterium | reverse complement strand
ACCGCTTGGCCTCCGACTTGAATCAGATCGAAGGCAAGCTCCTGCCCGGCCAGAAGGTCGTTGTTGTTGAAGACCTGATCTCCACCGGCGGTTCCGTTCTGGAAGTTGTTGAGATCCTGCGCGAAGCAGGCGCTGAGGTTCTGGGCATCGTTTCCATCTTCACCTATGGCATGAAGAAGGGTCTGGAGCGTCTGGCTGCTGCCAATATCGAAAACACTTCTCTGACCGACTTCGACACCATCGCAAACGTAGCCGCAGAAGAGAACTACATTAAGCCCGAAGACGTTGCACGTCTGCTCGCTTTCCGCAACAATCCCTCTGACGAAAGCTGGATCAACGGAGGCGCAAAGTAATGAGGCATCTCATTGACATAATGGAGCTCTCCACTCAGGAGATACAGCAGCTCATCGAGCGCGCAATGGACATCATCGGTAATCCCGATAAGTATGCCCATGCCTGCGACCGCAAGAAGCTGGCAACCCTGTTCTTCGAGCCCTCCACCCGTACCCGCCTGAGCTTTGAGGCTGCTATGTACGAGCTGGGCGGTCATGTACTGGGCTTCTCTGAGGCACAGTCTTCCTCCGCTTCCAAGGGTGAGTCTGTTTCCGATACCGTCAAGATGGTATCCTGCTATGCAGACATCATCGCAATGCGTCATCCCAAGGAAGGCGCTCCCATGGTTGCTTCCATGCGTTCCTCCATCCCTGTAATCAACGCAGGTGACGGCGGACACAATCATCCCACTCAGACCCTGACCGACCTGCTCACCATCTATCGTGAGAAGGGCCGCGTTGACAACATGGTTGTCGGTCTGTGCGGCGACCTGAAGTTCGGCCGTACCGTTCATTCTCTCATCAGCGCAATGTCCCGCTATGAGAACGTGAAGTTCGTGCTGATCTCTCCCGAAGAGCTGAAGGTTCCCAAGTATATCATCACCGATATCCTTGAGCCCAACGGCATCGATTATGTTGAGGTAACCAATCTTGAGGAAGCAATGCCTGAGCTGGATATCCTCTACATGACCCGCGTACAGCGCGAGCGCTTCTTCAACGAGGCTGACTATATCCGCCTGAAGGATACTTACATCCTCACTCCCGAGAAGCTGAAGAACGCAAAGAGCGATATGTGCATTCTGCATCCGCTGCCCCGCGTAAACGAGATCTCCGTTGCTGTGGATGATGATCCCCGCGCATGCTATTTCAAGCAGGCACTCAACGGTAAGTACGCACGCATGGCGCTCATTCTGAAGCTGCTGGAGGTAGAAATATGATAATCGGCGATATCAGAGACGGCATCGTTCTGGATCACATCACCGCAGGCCGCGGCATGGAGATCTATAATATCCTGCATCTGGGTGATCTTGACTGCACTGTTGCCATGATCAAGAATGCTGACAGCACCAAGATGGGCAAGAAGGATATCATCAAGATCGGTCAGGTTATCGAACTGGATTACAGCGTTCTGGGTTACATCGATTCCGGTATTACCGTGAATATCATCCGCGACGGTGTACGCGTACAGCGCGAGCGCCTCACTCTGCCCGAGCAGATCAAGGACATTGTGAAGTGCAAGAATCCCCGCTGCATCACCACCACCGAGCAGGAACTTGAGCATGTATTCCGCCTTGCCAATCCCGAAAAGATGATCTATCGCTGCATCTACTGCGACAGCGAAGCTCCTCGTTACGAGAAAAAGTAATTGCCGTAAAAGGAAAAACGGCCTGTCTCATTGAGACGGGCCGTTTTGATGAGAAAAAGGGGAATATATGGAGCATACATATGAACTGGGTTCCAGACAGGAAAAAAGGTCTTTTTATAAGCATGCGTTTAAGCTGACTGCACCTATAGCGCTGCAGAATCTTATGGATGCTGCAGTAAGCTCCGCAGATATCATAATGCTTTCCTTCGTAAGTCAGGCAGCACTCGGTGCTTCCTCTCTTGCGGGTCAGGTGGCTTTCGTTCTGCATATGCTGCTTTTCGGCATTACTTCCGGTGCATCCGTGCTTTGTGCACAGTACTGGGGCAAGGGCGATGTGAAGTCTGTAGAACGTGTATTTGGTCTTTCTATGAGGATCACCCTCATTATTTCGGCGCTGTTCACCATTGCTGCGGCGGTAGTACCCGATAAGATCATGCACATTTTTACAGAAGACCCGGAGCTTATCGCAAACGGTGTGCTGTATCTGCGTGCCGTATGTGCATCTTATTTCCTTGGTGCATTCTGTTCTATCTACCTCGGCGTAATGCGCAGTGTTGAGCGCGTAAAGATGAGTGCTACCGTACATTGCAGCGCTGTTATTATGAACGTAGTGCTGAATGCCTGCTTCATCTTCGGTTGGGGTCCCTTCCCGAAGCTTGGCATAATCGGTGTTGCGCTTGCGACCTCCATTACCCGTGCTGTGGAAACCGTGATCTGCCTCGGATATAACTGGTTCAGCAAGGCTGTTAAGCTCAGAATCAAATATATCTTCGCTCGCGGCGGACAGCTGATGCGTGACTTTGTCAAGTTTGCGATCCCTGCTATTACAAACGACGTTGCCTGGGGTCTTGCGTTCAGCATTTACTCTGTAATTCTCGGCCATCTCAGCAGCGATATAGTTGCGGCAAATTCCGTTGCAACCGTTGTAAGAAATCTCGGCACCGTAGTGTGCTTCGGCACTTCTACTTCTGCCGCTATCGTTCTTGGCAAGACCATGGGCGATAATAAGCTTGCAGAGGCAAAAGTGTATGCATCCCGCTTCCTGAAGCTTTCCATTTACACTGCACTTGCAGGTGGTGTTGTGATACTGCTGGCACGTCCTCTTGTAATGATGTACATGGAAGTGGCTGTCGAAGTTACCGAGCTTGTGCGCAAGGAACTGAATCTGATGCTGTATATAAATTCCTATTATATACTTGGTCAGTCCGTGAACACCATGCTCATCTGCGGTATTTTCCGTGCAGGCGGCGATGTAAAGTTCGGCATGGTTACCGATATCATTACCATGTGGTGCTATGCCGTGCCTGTGGGCCTGATAGCAGCTTTTGTACTGAAACTGCCCGAAATGTGGGTATATTTCATACTCTGTCTTGATGAATTCGTGAAAATACCCGTTGTTATCCGGCATTATAAGCAGCTCAGCTGGCTCAGGAATATAACCAGAGATAACGTGTAATGTCTGATAAAATGTAATGATTGTCAAATAAACACTTGACTATTCGGGTGTCTTGTATTAGTATAATTATACATTGTCCGCGTATGGGATAATGTGGATTATGAATACAGGGCGCCCGTTTTATATGGCGCGATATGGAGGAATATATATGAAGATCGGCGAACTCAAAGGAAGAGACTTTCTGAAACTCATCGATTTCACCGGCGAAGAGATCATGGGTCTTATCGAACTGGCTGAAGAACTCAAGGCACAGAAAAAGGCAGGCATTGCCCATAAGGTGCTGCCCGGCAAAAATATAGCCCTTATTTTTGAAAAGACTTCTACCCGTACCCGCTGCGCTTTCGAAGTTGCAGCATATGATCTGGGCATGGGCTGCACCTATCTTGATCCCTCCGGATCTCAGATAGGAAAGAAGGAATCCATTGCCGATACCGCACGCGTGCTTGCCCGTATGTACGATGGCATCGAGTATCGCGGCTTCGCTCAGGAAATAGTAGAGGATCTTGCCAAGTATTCCGATGTTCCTGTGTGGAATGGCCTTACCAATGAATTCCATCCCACTCAGATCCTGGCAGATATGCTGACCATCAAGGAACACTTCGGCACCCTGAAGGGCAAGAAGCTTGTATACTTCGGCGATGCACGCTATAACATGGGTAATTCTCTGATGGTTGGCTGCGCAAAGCTGGGCGTTGATTTTACTGCATGCGCTCCCAAGGAATATTTCCCCTCTCAGGAACTTATCGATATCTGCATGGCGGAAGCCGAGAAGTCCGGCGCCAAGCTGTGCTTTGAGGAAGATCCCATGAAGGCCGTAGAAGGCGCTGACGTGCTTTATACCGATGTTTGGGTATCTATGGGTGAGCCTGTAGAAGTGTGGGCAGAGCGCATTGAGAAGCTTTCTCCTTACTGTGTGACCAAGCAGCTTATGGATGCAGCAGATCCCGATGCAGTATTTATGCATTGCCTGCCTGCATTCCATGATATGAAGACCGTTATCGGCAAGGAAATGGGCGAAAAGTTCGGCCGTGACTGTATGGAAGTCACTGACGAAGTATTTGAAAGCGCGCAGTCCATCGTGTTTGACGAAGCTGAAAACCGCATGCATACCATTAAGGCTGTTATGGCAGCTACCCTGTAAAACAGGCAGTTCTGAAAAGAAACCGATGGTAATACCCTCGGTTTCTTTTTTATTGACAGAGAGATTCGCCCATGATATAATACGATTAACAATAAGGTTAAATGTTAAATGAGGGGGATATGATGGCGCTCCAGCAGACGATAAAAGCCCTTGCCGATCCTATAAGGCGGGATATACTGAACATGCTGAAGAACGGCAGAATGGCGGCGGGGGAGATATCCGATAGATTTCCGGTCACCTCGGCTTCGATATCGCGGCATCTTTCAGTGCTCAAGGAAGCTGACCTCATAAGGGATACCCGGGAAGGCAAGTTTATTTTCTATGAACTGAATACTTCTGTGCTTGAAGATGTGATGCTGTGGATCACACAGTTGAAGGGAGATGAAGACCATGCTTAAAAACAATAAGTGGAAATTGGTACTGTCCTCAATTCTGACCGTGCTGCCTGCAATAGCTGCGGTTATATTCAGAGGTTTTCTTACGGAAAAGATGATTACCGGCTGGAACAACAGTAATACCGCCTGGCCTACAGAAATCAAAATGCTCTGCATCATGCCTGTTATAATGCTGGTTTTGCAGTGGATTTGTCTTCTGATAACTGCATGCGATAATCGCAGGACCGAACAGAATGGCAAAGTCGTCAGTATGGTAATATGGCTGATGCCGGTAATTTCGATATATTCTTCTTTTGTAATGTGCTTTGCAATGATGGGCTGGGATTTCGATATCTGTGCTGTTACGCTGATGCTTATGGGCATTTTGTTCATTGTGATAGGCAATTATCTTCCCAAGACCAGATATAACAGAACCATAGGTATCAAGATTCTGTGGACGCTTGCAAGTGAAGAAAACTGGATAGCGACACATAGGTTTACCGGTAAGATATGGTTTGGAAGCGGATTTATAATGATAGTTGCGATATTCCTTCCGGATGTATGGGGATTGGCTGCTTCTGCCGTTGTAATAATATTGGCAATGCTGCTGTCTGTTATTTATTCTTATTGGTATTACAAAAAGCAGATAGCAAGCGGTGCGGAAATAGAGCTTGGCCGATACATGGGGAAGAGGGGAAAGCTTGCAAGCTGTGCTGTTTCGGCGATTATTGCAGCAATAATTGTGATAATATTCCTTACCGCCAATGTTGAAATTATCTTTGAAGAAGAATATCTTCGTATCGAAGCTACCTACTGTCAGGATATTGAACTGAAATATGAAGATATAGAATCTGTTGAATTCAGAAATGAATTCGATATCGGAAGACGCTTTAGCGGATATGGTTCTTTTAATCTTTCGATGGGTAATTTCCGAAATGACGAATTTGGATCGTATACAGTATATGTCTACAATAGTTGTGAGTCGGTCGTAGTTATAAGGGCAAATGGAAAGATTCTTGTAATAAACGGTGAAGACGAAGCGAGTACAATGGATATATATGAGACTCTGACTGCTAAGTAAAAAGAACCCCGGGTGCACATGCATCCGGGGGTCGATTTTTTGTTTAAGCGTTTTTGTAGGGTTTGCCGGGCATTACAAAGGGTTCGGTCAGGTGGTATCCGGTCTTTTTGGAGGAGGCCATTCCCTTGTAA
>JAZRPZ010000122.1:0-18781 GCA_045649485.1 Clostridia bacterium | reverse complement strand
ACTTGCTTAATTTTAAAAATTAATTAGTGGCAATTTTTTAATAATTAATATATTTTAATCTTTAAAGTATTAACAAGTTCTCACAATTTACAATTAAAATAAGATTCAATATGTTTTTAGTCCCTATAAAATAACTAACTTTCTATTTTAGTCCCTATAATAATTTAATACCTTTTTTAATCTCTATTTTTACAAAACTGCTTTTTTTAGACACTTTAGAGGGGCAAAAAAACATGCATTTTTGAAAACATACGGACTAAAAAATGTCTTAAACTCTTATAAAGATTAACTTGAAAAGTCGGGATTTTGTAGGAACTAAAAACATCTTTAAGTTAAGTGTATCTCCGATCCAAATGAATGACCAAACTAGCTATGGGTTTCCCATGCTGATCAGCATCCTTATCACCCTGCTGCTCTCCAGAATGGACGTTGAAAAGGCAAATCAGAAGCTCATGGCTGCTGATGGAGAATAACCGATTATATTCATGACTCCGGCGGAGAATGCCTTTGTGGATCGGCTGAATGAATATGCAATGAAGAATCATTTTCACGATAGACATGGAATGGCTGCTGCACTTGATATGGAATGCAACAGACTGAGGATGGCAAGTAATCGCGAAAAGGCGCTTGCGATATTCAGATTCTGCATAAGTCGTGATTTAAAGCTTGAGTCTGTTATGCAAAGACTGTAGGACTTAAAGAATACCTTCCCCTGCGGAGATATTCTGCGGGGGAAGGTAGGGTTCATAAGGGTTTTTAACAGTGTGCTGCATTGCTAGTGTGTTATGGATGATATCAAGCCGTCGTAAGCGAATTTGCTGTGATAGAAGCTCGTAAATTGCATGAAGTAAAATTAGGTTCGGTTTTACTGGGTTGATGAAATCTCATTTTGTGCATGTGCGATATTGGAGGCCGGATATGCTATATGACTCTGGCATAGGCACCTGGATGATGATGGATGAGCTGAGATTGTCGAAAATGCTGCAATAAATTGTTTGGATTGATGAGGATTTGAAAAAATAGACGTATTATTAGTTAAAAAATAATGTAGTCTATTTGATGAAATGATGGATCATCAAAAGTACATAATCAATTTACTGAAAGCGATGTTGACGAAGTGTCAGAAAATGTATATACTAATGGCGACGACGGGAAAGAAGAAAATGCATGAATATCAAGTGCGATATTGCTGATTTTCAGTCGGTTTCAAGTGCGCAACGGTTGCTTTAGTGAGTATCAGAATTGCGCAGAAGGAGGTTTGTCATATGTATGATATGATGAGAGAAATGACGAGCGAGTACCGTTTCGGGAACAGGGCTGTGAACTTGAATGCGCAGAGGAGTGTACGCGGTCAGGCTGAGAACTTCAGGATTGATCCTTTGACGCTTGCTGTATCGGAGCGCAGAAACAGTACACGGATGACGGTTGCGCACAGCAGGTTGAGCAGCGGCAGTGCAAGATACGCAATTCGCATGAGGTAATACCCTGTGGGCGGGGTGGTGTGGATCACTGGTCCTGCCGGACATGGAAAGCAATGGCACGCTGGTATGCCTAAATAAAGAAAAAGCTCTGGCGCGCGTAATTATATAAAATCAAAAAACATGGATCAAAATGACATTTTATAAGGAGGAAACGATAATGAAGATAGGCGTTTATACTGCACTGAAGAACATTTATGGTACCAAAGAGAGACTGAACATGGCACCTGTGGCATTTGATTTTGTTCCCGAAAAGAAGCGTGACCTCCGTAAGGGAAGCCGCTGATAACTGGATAATTGATATAATTAGGAGGAAATATTATGAAGACTGATATGCGCACCGCTATTAAGAATATCTACAAGAAGAGCGAGAGAATGAACATTACCCCTGTAGCATTCAGCTATGTACCCAAGAAGAACCGCGGATAAATTGACCAATCTTTCGGTAATTAACTGCATTAATGGATTAGAACATGGAAAAATACATAGGCTTAAGAAAGTAACGGCATACGCAGATGCGTATGCCGTTATTGTTCTATTTATTGTTATCCATATTGCTGTATATCAGGCTTTTCAACAATGCGGTTTCATTCTCAAGCAGTTCTAAATAGTGGCATGCTTCCTGAAGATTCTGTAATTTAGCTGGCATTGCGGATAGAATCATGTCGGGGGTGGTGGACGCCAGCTGCTTTATATCTTCCAGATATATCGAAATAATCCGTTGCTGCTTTGTCAGCTTATTTTGGGTAAGCTCTATTCTGGCCATTATATGTTCGTACATGTGGAAATCAAACCTCCAATAATAGTGATTGTCACCACAGACTACGAAAATATTGACCGTTTTTCAAGAGATATATTCAGTTTTCCGAAGGCAGTCCAAGGGTGTCTCTTAGAATATTGTTCAACAATCTCTCTTCATACAGATGCAGATTTTCTTTGCTTGGCGTTATGCATTCGAGCATCATAAGCCGCGCACATGCTGCATCAATGATTTCCGGATCGACAGGTCTGTCTGAACTGCTGAATTCCTGTAATATGATATCGTGAAGTTCGCAAGCGCTCCACTGGCGCGACATGTCGGCCAGTGCATTCTTTGTGCTTTCGATGCCAGATTCTACGTGCATTATGCAGCCTCCTGAAGCCATATGGCAAAGAAAAATGCATCCGGAAAGTACCGTGGCCGTGTGCAGATTGGTGTTGGCAAGGATGGCAAGGCCATCAACAAATATGTCTGCGCCGGTACGATGCGTGAGCTTGAACAGAAAAAGGAATATGTGCGTCACCATTATTTCGACGGCAATCCGCTGCGCGAAGACATGCCGTTCTACCAGTATGCAGAGGAATGGTACAGGATGAAAAAGGAACCCTTCATCTCTGATGCCAGCCGCAGTGCATATCGGACGATGTTCAACAAACACATCCTTCCGGCTTTCGGCCTGCGCCATATGCGGGCAATTTCGGCGAGCGAATTACAGAACTTCATCAATACCTTTATCGATTCCAGCAAGTCACAGATAACGCTGGCGGTGGGTACGCTCAAGGCGCTATTCGCCAACGCATACGCCGAAGGCATCATTGAGCGAGATCCGAGCGTCTCACTGATCCGCCCGAAGCCGAAGAAAAAGACCGAACGCCGCGCTCTTACCGATCAGGAAACCGAGTATGTACTGGAAACGATGAAACGTCACGAGCATGGCCTGTATCTGGCAGTATTGTATTACCTCGGGCTTCGTCGCGGTGAGGCGCTGGGCCTGCAATGGGGCGACTTCGATTTCGACGAGGATCTGGTGCATATCCAGCGTGACATCGATTTCTGTGGTTCTACGGCCCGTGACGGCGATCTGAAAA
Organism: Clostridia bacterium; assembly: GCA_045649485.1. Taxonomy (GTDB): domain Bacteria; phylum Bacillota; class Clostridia; order Christensenellales; family Aristaeellaceae; genus RUG11247. Next base: position 15,455 of record JAZRPZ010000122.1, on the reverse strand, counting down.
CCGATGCCGCTGATCGCTATGTACCGATCCCCGGAGAACTTCGCGCCATGCTGACGAAGATGCGCGGATTCCCGCAGCAGTATGTATTCCATACGGAAACCGGCCAGCCTTGGCCGCAGAGTAGCTTCAAGCGCATCTGGCTCAGTCTGATGGAAGATGCTCATTGTGTGGAGGAGAGGGAGATCAAGGCAGGCACCAAGCGGAAGAACGACATCGTAAAACGCCTGAAGCCGACCCTGACGCCGCATTACTTCCGGCACAATTTCGCTACGCTGCTGTTCGAGGCGGGTGTGGAACCGCTGATTGCCATGAAAATTCTGGGCCACACGGATTACCAGACCACGGCCAATATCTACACGCACCTCAATTCCGAGATGATGAAGAAATCTAGCGTGGATATGGAGGAAGTATTCCGTCGGAAGCAGGAAGCCAAAGGCGCCCTGGCCAAGGCCAAGAGCGCAAAGGAAAAGAGATCGAGGAGACCGGCTGTGGATGCCAGCCTGCCGTGGGCGGGAAGGTTCTGACAGATACAATGAAGGCCATGACGCACAACGCGCCATGGCCGGTTTTTATGCTCTTGAGCAGAGAGGGTTATACTGCTATTTCAGGGGATTACTAATCAGAATCTTTCCATTTAAGCAACTTCCACATGTAGAAAAAAGTGGACGCCAGAGACAGGCTCATACAAATTATCGACAATGTTCCTGTCCAGCCTTGTATGCTTGGATGTGTCGGGATAAGGCGCATAAAAATCAAAGGAAGCAAAATGCTTAGCACAGAAATTATTCCGAAGATGCATAATCCCCAAATAATATTTGAGGGGCATTGGAGAGAAGATTTTCTCCGTTCAAGCTGCGCGCGTTCAAGCTCAAGGACATCTATTTCACGCAACAATGCTTCATATGAGCGGATAGACTCGCCATACCAATTATCATTACTTGATGCCTGAGTGTAAATACTGTGCATGATTGCCCATTTTGTATCGTCGTGGTATTCTCCAAAAAGTTCGCACAGACGATATTCAAACCACTTATCCTTGACTTCGATGGCTAGAGCGACAGGGATAGAATCTTCGTTGAGGTCATCAGATTCTTCCATTTCCTCATCAAATCGTTTGATGAGGCGGAGGGCTGTTTCCCAATAAGGAAGCAGTTCATCGAACTCAATGCGCTGCTTCTTGTTTGTTTGATATACTTCTTCCAAAACAGACTGCGCAGATAGGCTATCAATGTTTTCCTTAATAAAATCATACGCGTCATCCTCGGCTAATTGCTGTGCAAGTTCCTCGGCTGCTTTAGTTTTGAGCTGCAGGAGCTCTTGATTCTCTTTGAGGCGTTCCAAAACTCCTGATCTATCGCTGTTAACTGCAATGAGCTTGCTTGCCATAAAGCCACCAATTATAGCAACAAAACTGGCCGATGCGGATGCAATAGTAGAAAACAGAGTTAGATCGTAAGTCATTGTGTGTCCCCCGTTTTTTTTGAGAGTTGTTGATCTGTAGATTATATATATTATACTCCTAATCATTGGAAAGGTAAAGAACTAGAATTGACCACAAAAAGCAATGATAGAAAAATGCAATATGTAGTGGTTAAAAATTGCAAAACCACTACATATTGAGCATTGCGGCCTTTTGGTACATTTTGAAAGGTTGCAAAATAGTTGCAAGGAAAAGGTACCAAAGACACGGTTTTGTGCAAATTGCATAAAAAGAAGCCGGAAATCCGAAGATTTCCGGCCGTTTTCTGGTCGAGGTGACAGGATTTGAACCTGCGACCTTTTGGTCCCGAACCAAACGCGCTACCAAACTGCGCTACACCTCGGTATTATGGAGCCGATGAGGGGACTCGAACCCCTGGCCTGCTGATTACGAATCAGCTGCTCTACCAACTGAGCCACATCGGCAGGTAACAGTAGCTTTCCTACTGACACCACGTAATTATAGCACATCGTTGGTGGGATTGTCCAGTTCTATTTGCTGTGTGGGGGATATTTAACATACGACGATTAAGTTGTTTTACATGAATAAATGACAAAAATAGCACATGGGGTATAGCATATACGGGCTTCGGTGGGTATAATTATAGTGGGTAATTTGATTATTTAAAAACAATGTTTTTATAGAGGAGAATTTTTATATGAAGCGTATAGGTGTTTTGACTTCCGGCGGCGACGCACCCGGAATGAATGCCGCTATCCGTGCGGTCGTTAGAACCAGTATGAGCCTTGGTATGAGCGTTGTTGGTTTCAAGCGTGGTTACAACGGCATACTCATGCGCAGTGCAGAAACTATTGATGATTATGAGGAACTCACCGCGCGCAGCGTTTCCGGTAAGATCCAGCATGGCGGTACCTTCCTCATGACTGCACGCTGTCAGGAATTCCTTGATATTGAATGCCAGAAGCAGGCTATTGAGAACCTGCGCGCCATGGGCGTTGAAGGTCTGGTATGCATCGGCGGTGACGGTACCTTCAAGGGTGCTGCAGACCTGTGCAGGCTTGGCTTCCCGGCTATCGGCGTCCCCGGAACCATCGATAACGACCTGAGCTATACCGATTATACCATCGGATTCGATACCGCCGTAAACACTGCCTGTGAGGCTATCGATAAGATCCGCGAGACCAGCGATTCTCACGAGCGTGTCAGCCTTATTACCGTTATGGGCAGAAACTGCGGTGATATCGCCATCCGTACCGCATTTGCCAGCGGTGCTGAGCTGTACATGGCTCCCGAGACTCCCTGGAGGCTTGAGGATTACGCTGCAAAGATCCGTATGTGCGTTGCTGCAGGCAAGCGCAGTATGATGATCGTATTTGCCGAGGGCGCTATGAAGTCCCTGGCAAGCGATGTGGAAAAGATCATTTCCGAGCATAAGGAACTGGAAGGTATCAATCCTCACCACATCTCTTCTTCTCAGCTGGCGCAGATTCTCGAAGTCATGTCCGGCAAAGAGACCCGCGCGACCGTACTGGGCTATATCCAGCGCGGCGGCAGCCCGTCTGCATCCGACCGTATTCTGGCGACCCGTCTGGGCGCATATGCCGCAAAGCTGCTTTATCAGAATATCTTCAATGTTGCAGTAGGTGTACGTGAGGAAAGGCTTATCACTGTGCCTATCGGCGATGTTCAGAACGGCGTACAGATTGCAGATGAGGATCTCAGGAAGACCATGGAAGCTGTTTCCTTTATGAGCAGGTAATATAATGCGGGAAATAATGATCACAAGTGTCACGTCCGAAATGCAGGGCGTTGGCAGAATGGAAGACGGCAGGGCAGTGTTTGTTTCCGGCGCGCTGCCCGGTGAAAAAATACTGTATCAGCTGACCAAGGATAACGGCAGATTCTGTCTTGCACGTACGGTGGAGGTACTTGAGCCTTCCGTTGAGCGCAGGGAGCCTGATTGTCCCTATTACGCCCGCTGCGGCGGATGTCAGCTGAGGCATGTAAGCTATAAGGGCGCGCTTGATATGAAGCGCACCCGCGTTTATGACGCACTTACCCGTATTGGCGGACTCGAAAATCCTGTAGTGCGCGATACTCTTGGCTGCGATGAACCGCTGCGTTACCGCAACAAGGCGGAGTATCCAATTACCGACGGCAAGGTGGGCGTGCGTGAAGGCGCGGGACACCGGGTTGTTGCTGTGGAGGATTGTCTGCTGCAGCATGAACTGAGCATCGGTGTGCTGCGCGCGGCTGCGCCTTATATAGAAAAAGACCGCATCAAGAGCGGTTGGCTGGTGACCCGCGTTACCCGTACAGGAGAAGTCATGGTGGTGCTTTCCAGCGAAGGACGCGCTCCTGCATGGCTTGCGAGCATGATGAAGCTGCCCGGCGTGCGCAGCGTGTATCACTGCGCGCTGAAGATGAGGCCCAACCATGCACTTGACGGCAGATGTCTGAAGATAGCCGGAGAAGACACTGTGACAGAGATACTGTGTGGTCTGAAGTTCCGTATTTCTCCGCAGACTTTCTTCCAGGTCAATACGGCACAGGCTGAAAAACTGTATGCGCTGGCAATTGAAGCGGCGGGCATTACTCCGAATTCCCGCGTGCTGGATGCTTACTGCGGATGCGGCACCATCACCATGGCGGCTGCCCAAAAGGCGGCGTATGCATTGGGCGTTGAGATAGTTGCACCTGCTATAAACGATGCAAAGCGCAATGCGGAAATGAACGGACTTTCCAAAAAGACCGGCTTCGTTTGTGCCGATGCCGCTGCAGATATCCCCGCGCGCATTGCAAGGGGAGAGCGATACGATTGCGTTATCGTTGACCCGCCGCGTAAGGGCTGTGATGAAAAGCTTATACGTGCACTCGGAAAGGCTAGACCGCCAAGGATATCTTATGTATCCTGCGACCCGGGTACTCTCGCAAGAGATATCAAGCTGCTGAGCGCAGAAGGCTATCGTCTTGAATGGGCACAGCCTGTGGATATGTTTGCCGGCACCATGCATGTTGAGACAGTGGCGCTGCTGAGCAGATAAATCATTTTGGAGAGCAATCAGTAATGAATTCGATACCTCTTCTATACAGAGCTGCGGAAACGGGTATATTCGGGTGTCGGTATGAATTTGATTCCGGCAGTATTACGGATGCTTTGTTTGTATATCTTGACGGGATTCCTTCCAAAGACAGCATTTCTTCGGTGGATGCTGATTACCGACTGAGACCAATAGTTTGCCTGACGGAAGAATGGGAAGAATTCATACGCGGCAGATATAACGGGGCGCGTGTTTATATGCGTAACGTAATGAAGCCATCATACTGTTTTGATACGGATGGAGAAATCCGGCTGCCCGACGGCTATACGGTTTCGTTGTTTGATGAAAGCGCGTTTGAGAAGCATCCATTCGGACATGGTGAAAACTATGCTTCTTTTGAGGAATTTGCGCGAAATGGTTCCGGCGCCGCAGTCTGGTACGGTGATGAGATAGTATCATCGGCATCCTCGTTTCTGACTGTGGGAAGTGAGGTGGAGCTTGATGTTTCCACCGAAGAATCACACCGCGGCAAGGGGCTCGCTTCAGCCTGTGTGGCTATGATGCTGCGCGACTGTCGGAAGAGGGGAATAACTGTTCACTGGGATGCACAGAATGAAACGTCTATGCATCTTGCGCTGAAGTTCGGTTTTGAACATGAGTTTTCCTATTCGGTGTTCGTATTGGGAGGAAAAATCAATGTATGAGATCGTAAGTCTTGTAACAAGACCTGAAATGAAAATGCAGATGGCCGAATGGTTCCACGCGAAGTGGAGCGTGCCGCTTGAAGCATATGTGGAAAGCATGGATGAATGCCTTCGCGGAAATGCCGCTGTACCTCAGTGGTATGTGGCTGTGGATAACGGCAGGATAATCGGCGGAATGGGCGTTATTGAGAATGATTTCCATGCACGCAAGGATCTTGCGCCAAATGTATGCGCGGTATATACGGAAGAGGATCGCCGTAACGAAGGAATTGCAGGCAGGCTGCTGGGATATGTTTGCGATGATATGAAGGCCAAGGGAATTGATACGCTTTATCTTATAACCGACCATGTCGGCTTTTATGAGCGTTACGGCTGGGAATATCTCTGCATGACCGAATGTGATGGCGAAGAAGCACAGTCGCGTGTGTATGTGCATAATGCCTGATAAACAGACATAAAGAAAAGCACCCGATCGTAGGATCGGGTGCTTTATGTTTGTATCAGTTTGCGGAGGGGGTGGAAGCCTCGGTTACTACGGAAGGAATGCCTTCCCAGATTTCCATCATACGGGCGTAATCCTCATCGGACATGCCTTCGGGCTGTTCTTCCAGCCACTCACCGCATGCAAGGACGCGGTATTCGATGGTGGAATCTTCATTGGTGTACTGCCATACGTAAGTGGGAATGCTGGTGGGATTCTCGATTGCGAAAGTGCCGTCTTCCTGCTCGGAAATGGTGAACTCGAAGATGGTACCGCAGTCGAGACCGCGCTTCTCGGAAGAAGAGAGGAAGGTGCCGACAGAGATGCAGCACAGGGTGTTCTTGATCTCAGCGGGTTCCTCGCCTTCGGTGGCTTCGGCGGCGGGCTGCTCCAGCCACAGTACAGCCTGTACGCAGCGGGGACCGTAACCGATTACTACATCCACACCGGATTCGAGCAGTATCTGTGCGATCTGCTTCTGGGTATCGTCAATGGAGTTTTCTCCATCAGTACCCCAGCTGATGATAGCTACAACAACGTCTGCGCCTGCTTCGCGTGCGGCAGCAGCATCGGTGCGGCTGTTGGAATTTTTGGCAAGATTGATGCCGTATTCCAGAGACTCATCGGTGACGTCCTTTTCGCGGACGTTGAGAGAGGCGGTGTAGTTTAGCACACATACGTCGATGCCGTTGATCTCGACGATGGTGGGGGAATCATGCTCTTCGCGGGTAGCGTAGCCGCCTACATGATCCATGCCATACTCATCGCAGTGGATGATGGTGTTGATAAGACCGTCAAAGCCTGCGTCAAGTGCGTGGTCATTGGAAAGGGCGAGCATGTCAACGCCGATATCCTTCAGATCGCTGATGATGATCTCGGGGGTGTTGTACTTATCCTTTCCGGTATAACCGGTGCCGACGCCGCCCATGCTGCCTTCAACATTGGCGATGGTATAATCAGCGTTGCCGACTGCGCCGGCTGCCATGCTGAACATTTCGGCAAAGGAATAGGTGCCGTCTTCCTGCATTGCGGCGGAGAGGATGTTGTCGTCAACAGAGATCTCACCGATAAAGCGGATGGTTGCCGCTCTGGGAGTGGGTTCTGCGGTGGGAGTGGGCTTGGGGGTAACGGTGGGTTCGGCGGTTGCTTCCACTACGGGAGTGGGAGTTACGGGAACCAGCATATCTGCGGGAGTGGGAGAGGGAGTCGCGACTGCGGCGCTGCCGGTATTGGCAGCAGTGACGGAAGGATCCTTTGCTCCGAAAATTGCATCCTTAAAAAGGAAGAATGCGCCTGCCAGCAGCGCAAGGATGATCACGCAGATAAGAACGATTGTCACGGGCTTCGGCTTATAGTAGTTGTGTCCTACATGGATGCCCGGTTTCTGATTTTTCACGGTATAGCACCTCCGGCTGGATTGTCATGTGCTATTATAGCACAAATGTCGTATGCCGACAATGAGTGACAATATTAAAATTTTCAAACATTGGAAATATAAGTAATACATTTGAAATAGTTGGAATATAAATAAAGGCAGAAATGTGACAAAAAGGGTGGAAATGTCCAAATGACACCTTATATTTTCCTGTATAAGCGATTGACTAAGGTTGAAATATGATGTAAACTTAATATGTCCGCATTATATGATTGCGGAAGAGTGTATTACAGCGTGTCTCTGAAGAGGTGTAACAGATATGGCAGCGCATCAGATAGGAAATTTCAAGTGGAAAATCAGTAAGGATGGATTCCAGTACAAGATCGGCGATGGGGAAGTAAAGACCCTGTTCGGTCCCAAGCATGAATCGGCTCAGCCTGAGTACGACAACTACCGCGGTGAAGATTCCGATTATCAGTATGACGACGGATATACCGACGCCAACGGATATTATGAGGAACTTCCGCCGGAGGTGGAAGGCGAGGACGGCTACTATTATAATGAGCCGCAGAATGCAAACGAAGACGATGCTTCTTATGAAGACGTGGACGGTGCTTCCAGAGTGGACCGTATCATGGATTATGTAGATAATAATCCCTGGGTCCTGTATGTACTGCTGGTAGTACTGCCCCCGCTGGGAATATATCTTCTGTGGCATTTCGGCTACTTTGAAGATAAACTGCGCTGGATAGTTTCGGCAGTTTCCGGAATCTGGTTCGTCATTATGCTGATCATTATTTTCAGCATAGTATTCGGCGGCGGTGAGGATATACCCACCACGCCCAACATGACGCTTACCTCTATAAGGCCTGCTACTCTTGAGCCCACTCAGGAGCCTACCGCAGAGCCCACCGATGAACTGAGCGCAACTGTTGACGCATCCGTCGAGCCCAGTGCAACTCCCATTACCGGCGGTTCGATCGGCAGCAGCGGCAATGAAGCCCAGGCCGGCTATGTATACAGCCCTCAGACCGGTCTTTACTATCATACGTCTGAAAGCTGCACCAAGATCGATGCAAATGTAAGCGTAACCCTCGTTACCATCGAAGCAGCCCAGAAGCGCAATCAGTCCGCATGTCCTCTGTGCAGCGGCGGTACTGTTTACTATGCAACTCCCGGCGGATCCCGTTATCATACCGACCGCACCTGCGACGGAATGCAGAATGCCGTTGAGTATTCCAAGGAAGCTGCAGAGAAGGAAAGCAAGGTCGCCTGCCACATCTGTGCCGGCGGCGTAGCCCCCACCGAGGATACCAAGACCAGTTCCGGTTCCAAGTATGTTGCTTCTCTTACCAATGATAAGAGCGGATACAAGGTCTGGATGACCACCGGCGGCAGCGCATACCATGCTACCTCCGATTGCCGCGGAATGTCCGGTGCAACTCAGGTAACTCTGCTGAAGGCTCTGCAGAGCGGCAAGCCCGCCTGTTCCAAGTGTCTCAGCTACTTGAACAGCTATGTTTACTGCACCAGCGGCGGTACCTATTATCATTCCGCATCCACTACCTGCGGCATGAAGAACGGCACCCGCGTAACCCTGTCCCTGTCTCTGGTACTCGGCAAGAAGAAGTGCCCCGACTGTATTGACGAGAAGATCTACAGCAACAACGAAGAAGATAAGCAGACTTCTTCCTCTTCTTCCTCCTCTTCCGGCGTGATGGTATACGGCACCGAAAACGGTGATTATTATCACACCGATCCTACCTGCGGCGGCATGAAGAATGCAGCCAGAGTGACCCTCAAGCAGGCGCTGCAGATCGACAGACCTGCCTGCCCCGTATGCTGCCCCTCCGCAGAGAAGACCGTATACGCCAGCGACAACAGCAAGTATTATCATTCCTACGCAGGATGCTCCAATATGAAGAATCCTGTATCCGGAACCCTTGCTCAGGCTCTTACTTATAACCTCACCGCATGCCCCAAGTGCTGGAACAGCAACGGCACTGCAAATAAGGACGCTCAGAAGGAAGATGCTGAAGACGGAAATTCTGGCTACTCCGGAATATTCGTTTACGCCAGCGAAAACGGCAGCACCTATCATGCAAACAAGAACTGCTCCAAGGCTCCTTCCGATGCAAACCGCGTTCTGCTCGAACAGGCTATCGATGACGGTAAGGATCCCTGCACCAGATGCGCAGATTACGCAGATGATACTGTTTACGGCGTAAGCGGCAACAAGTATTTCCACAAGAATTCCAGCTGCTCCGGTATCGTAGGCGCCAAGAAGGGTACTGTTGCCGAAGCACTTCTGCTTGGCCTTGAAGTATGTCCCATCTGCTTCGATGACAATGATTTCGTTACCGAAGAGGGCAATACTGCCGTAAGTACCAATCAGTATAAGTCCGGCAAGTCCGGCATCAAGGTGTATGCATCCTATGCGGATGATTACTACCACATGAATACCCTGTGCACCCGCTTCAAGGGTGATCCGCTGCAGATAACTCTTGAGACCGGACTCAACAACGATAAGAGCGCATGTCCCACCTGCGCAAGCAGCGCAAACCGTACCGTTTACGGTACTCTTGACGGAAAGTACTATCACTATTCAAGCAGCTGCGCCGGCAGCGATGCGGTCTCCGCACATCTCGATGTGGCGCTGGCAAACGGATTCAAGGCTTGCCCCAATTGCGTTACCAACAATTCCGTTGCCGATAACGAAGACGAGCCCAAGTATAAAGAAGGTACTTCCGGCATAAAGGTCTATGCCGTAGCATCCGGTTCTCATTATCATACCGACAGCACCTGCAGCGGCATGAACGATGCTCTGTTTGTTTCCCTCGAGAAGGCTCTGAACTACGGTTATGAGCCCTGCGCCAATTGTGCTGCTCTCGGCGGACGCAAGGTATATGGTTTCGGTGGTTCTCCCTATTACCATATCAACCGCGATTGTGAGGACAGGGATTACGTTTCCGGTACTCTCGATCAGGCACTTGCCAATGGATATACCGCATGTCCCATCTGTATCAATAACGACGGAGAGGGCAACGGCAATACCGGCAGCAGCAACAGCACCGGCAATAACGGCAATGAAAGCTACAAAGCTCCTGCCAACAGCGAGGTTTATGTAGACCTTACCGGAGACAGCAGCGCATTCCTTTATCATTCCGGCAAGAAGTGCTCCGATACGGGAATGACTTCCGGCACGATGGTTACTCTCGAATATGCCATCGAACATGGTTACAGCGATTGCGGACACTGCAATCCTCCCATCGGCATCGAATAATTTAGCGGCATCGCCGTAGAAATCGATCCAAACAAAAAAGCGGCGCATTGCAGAAATGTGATGCGCCTTTCAATTTAAGGAGGCAAATATGGCACGTATTGCATTTATAGGCGTAGGCGACATCAGCGGAATTTATCTTAAGAATGTTATCGAAACCTTTGATAACCTTGAACTCGTTGGCGTTTGCGATCTTATTCCCGAAAAGGCACAGCGCGCAGTTGAAAAATATCCTCAGATCAAGAAGATCTACAAGGATATGTACGAGGCATTTGCCGATCCGGAAGTGGATATCATCCTCAATATCACCCGTGCATATCAGCATTATGACGTAACCAAAGCAGCACTTATGGCAGGCAAGCATGTTTATTCCGAAAAGCCCCTTGCCACGACCATAGATCAGGGCATCGAGCTTATCAAGCTTGCCAAGGAAAAGGGACTTATGCTGGGCGGCGCTCCCGACACGTTCCTTGGCGCGGGCATACAGACCTGTAAGCGACTCATAGACGCCGGCTTCATCGGAAAGCCCATCTCCGCCACCGCATTCATGATGAGTAACGGCGTTGAGACCTGGCATCCCGATCCCGAATTCTTCTATAAGCCCGGTGCAGGCCCTATGCTTGATATGGGCCCCTATTATACTACCGCGCTTGTCTATATGCTCGGCAAGGTTGACAGCCTTATGGCTATGACCAAGACTTCTTTCGAGAAGCGCGTTGCCACCTGCAAGCAGAAGAAGGGCCTGGTTATAGATGTTGAAACTCCTACCTATGTGGCAGGCACGATGATGTTTGAATCCGGCGCGGTAGCCAGCATGATAATGTCCTTTGAAACCAAGCATCATTCTCTGCCCTGCATAGAGATTTACGGCGAGAAGGGCACTCTTACCGTTCCCGACCCCAACACTTTCGGAGGCCCCGTAAAGCTTTATCTGCCTGAAGAGGGAGAGGTCAAGGAGATACCGCTGATGTATCCCTATAAGGAAAACAGCCGTGCGCTGGGCCTCAGCAAGATGGCTGAAGCGCTTGACAATGGCGAGGGGGATTTTGTGACCAGCTGGAAGCTGACCGGACATGTGCTGGATGTAATGACCGGAATGCTGCGCAGCGGTGAATCCGGCACTGCAGTAAAGATGCTGGATATAGAAAGCATAACCGAATAATATATACCGGCGGCCGGCGGGGAAGTGTCTCCGCCGGTCGGTCAAAATACGGAGAGAAATATGAAACAGCAGGCTAAGATAGTAATGCATGACGGCAGGCTCATGGCGGAAGTTGTGCGTTCGGAAGCATGTCAGTCATGCCGTGCATGCAACTTTGGACAGCAGGAACGCGTCTATATAGAAGTGGGCAATACCAATTGCAGGGAAGGCGACGACGTTACCATAGAAATTCATGACGGGGCGGTAACGAAAGCTTCGGCAATGGCATATGGTATTCCTGTGGTCATGTTGTTTGCCGGCCTGCTTGCCGGCGGATGCGTCAGTGACAAGGATTACATACAGGCGATATTTGCTGTGATCGGCTTGGGGCTGGGACTTCTGGCAGTAAAGGTAATGGACAGAAGGATCAGGAAGTCCGGAAAATACAGTCCCCGGGTGACTTTGTGTGCTCCTGAAAAATAAAATTAAAAAATCAAAGTTAAATCGTGTGTGCGAGGTGCAATTTCTGCGCTTAATGTGGTATACTTTTAACATCGGGTACTGTTTGACCCATAAGGCAGGTTTTACTTCACACATCAAATATAAGCCAATAAAGTCGTTTTCGTCTTCCGGCCGCGCATAATGAATGCAGGCTTCGTGGGAAGGGCTTACGACAGGCGGAAAAGGAGGATCTTGTGGCAGCGAAAAATAAATCATCAGAGAACAAGCTCAGGATTATCCCTTTGGGAGGTCTTGGTGAAATTGGCAAGAACATTACCGTATTCGAATACGGCAACGATATGATCGTAGTTGACCTGGGTTCTATCTTCCCCCGTGAAGATATGCCTGGCGTTGACCTGGTAATTCCGGATACAACCTATATCGAGAAGAACAAGGACAAGCTGCGCGGTTATGTGATCACTCACGGACATGAGGATCACATCGGTGCATCTCCCTATATTCTGAAACAGATCAACGCGCCTGTATACGGCACCCGTATTGCACTGGCGCTTATCGAGAACAAGCTTAAGGAGCATCGTTTGAATTACGATGTAGACCTTTGGCAGGTGGAAGCCGGAGAAAGCGTTCAGCTGGGCGTTTTCAATGTAGAGTTCATCAAGGTCAACCACTCCATCGCAGGTTCCTGCGCGCTGGCAATACACACTCCCGTGGGTACCGTAATCCATACCGGCGATTTCAAGGTGGACTACACGCCTGTTGACGGCGCTTCCATCGATCTCGGCAGGCTTGCCGAACTGGGCAGAGACGGCGTTCAGCTGCTTATGTGCGAATCCACAAACGTAGAGCGTCTGGGCTATACCATGTCTGAGCGCACAGTAGGCGAGACCTTTGTGAACCTCTTTGCAAAGGCAGACGGCAGAATTATCGTTGCCATGTTCGCCAGCAACATCCACCGCATTCAGCTGGTTGTGGACGCAGCCCGCAAGTATAAGCGCAAGGTGTGCCTCATCGGCCGCAGCATGATAAACGTCGCCAAGGTGGCTATGCAGCTGGGCGATCTGAATATCCCCGAAGAAGACCTGGTTTCCGTGGATGATATTGACCGTTACCGTGATGACGAGCTTGCTATCGTTACCACCGGTTCTCAGGGTGAGCCCATGAGCGGCCTTTCCCGTATGGCATTTGCAGAGCATCGCAAGCTGGCTATAAAGTCCAGCGATATGGTCATCGTTTCTGCAACGCCTATTCCCGGAAACGAAAAGTCTGTTTCCCGCGTTATCAATCAGCTTGTGCGCACCGGCGCAAATGTTATTTACGAATCCCTTGCCGACATCCATGTTTCCGGACATGCCCGTCGCGAAGAGATCAAGCTCATCCATGCGCTGACCAAGCCTAAGTTCTTTATTCCCATCCATGGTGAGTATCGCCATCTGCATCATCATGCCAATCTGGCAATCTCTCTGGGTCTGCCTGCTGAGAACGTCATGATCCCCGATATCGGTGATGTTGTAGAACTTGGCAAGAACTCTATGGAACCTGCCGGCGTGGTTCAGTCCGGTTCCGTACTTATTGATGGTCTGGGTGTTGGCGATGTCGGAAGCGTAGTTCTGCGTGACCGCAGGCTGCTGGCTGAAGACGGAATGCTTATCGTAGTAATGGGCGTAGATCATGAATTGGGCGAGGTCGTTACCGGCCCGGATATCATCAGCCGCGGTTTCGTATATATGCGCGATTCCGATGAACTGGTAGAAGGCGCCCGTCAGGCGGCACGAAATGCAATAGATGAATATGGACAGATCGACAGCTCGGATTGGAACCGCATAAAGAGCGACGTACGTGATTGCGTAGCGAAGTATATTTATGAACGGCTCAAGCGAAAGCCCATGATACTGCCCATTATAGTGGAGATTTAAGTAATGAATGTATACGATCAGGCACACAGCCTGTCACGCGCTCTCAAGGAGAGCGAAGAATACCGCGAGTTCATGCGCCTCAAGGAAATAGCTTATGAGGACGCGACCAACAGTGCTCTGCTCGATGAATACAAGAGACTGCAGTTTCAGATGCAGGCAAAGATGGCTTCCGGTGAAGCGCTTCCGGACGACGATATGCAGCGCCTCAATCAGATAGCCATGCTGCTGCAGATGAATAAGGATGCGGGAGATTATCTTGTGGCTGAATTCAGATATCAGCGTCTGCTCGCTGATGTATTCAGGATCCTTGCAGATGCATCGGGTATCAGTCCCGATATGTTCACGCGCTGATACAGGGAGGACATATGGCTAAGAGAAGGCAAAGGACCAATGTGTATAAGCCTGAAAGCTATAACAAAAAGACGCTGCATAACGACCGCGAGTACGGCTTTTTCTGGTATGAATGGCTGTGGAAGATCGTTCGTCCTGTTATGGTGTTCCTGTGCAGTCTGTTGATCGTTGTTGGCCTTGTTACCACGCTTTGGAACAAGGTAAATGAGGCGCTGTTTCAGCCTGTTGATCCCGGCAGCACCGAGACCGTGCAGTTCGTTATAGAATCCGGACAGTCGATATCGAAAATAGGAACCAATCTTGAGGAGCAGAATCTTCTCAAGAACGGCAACATCTTCGAATATATCGTGCAGTTCAAGGGTCTTACGAACGCGATCAGCTACGGAACATACGAGCTATCCCCGGGCATGGATGTGTATGAAATAATCGCAGAGCTTTCATCCGGCAGTCAGACAAATGAACGTACCATAACCGTTATACCCGGATGGACGGTTGAGGACATTGCGGATTATCTGGTGGCAGAAGGCGCAATCGAGAACAGGGACGAGTTCCTGCAGCTGTGCAACGAGCCTGAGAGATTCCTGAAGTATTCTTACGCCCTCAATTCTGCGTATGAAGCCGGTGCTCTGTCCGGACGCAGATACGCCCTTGAAGGTTATCTGGCGCCGGATACCTACCGTGTATTCAAATCTGCCAATGCCGAGAGTATCATCCGTACTCTGCTGACTCAGGGCAATACTGTAATCGACAGAGTTTTCTATACCGATCATACTCAGTATGTGGTAGATGCTGACGGTGTATATACCGAAGTTGAGTATTATCATACTGACATGACTATGGACGAAGTTCTTATTCTCGCTTCTGTCATAGAAAAGGAAGCAGGAAAGACTGAAGACTACGGGAAGGTATCTGCGGTATTCCACAACCGTATTGATGCAGGCTGGAAGCTTGAAAGCGATGCTACCATCAATTATGTTACCCGAAAGGGAACGCTGGTGCTTACGCAGGAAGAGCTTGGCATCGAGAGCCTATACAACACCTATTATACGGATGGACTGCCTGTGGGTGCTATCTGCAATCCCTCTCAGGCGGCAATAGACGCAGCATTGTATCCCGATATGGATTATATCAACGGCGGATATATGTACTTCTGCGCTAAGGATCCTGAATCCGGTGAATTGGTGTTTGCGGTAACCAAGGAAGAACACGAGGCAAATGTAGACCTCTACAGACCGGCCTGGCAGGCCTATGATGAACTTCACTCCG
>JAZRPZ010000121.1:0-21327 GCA_045649485.1 Clostridia bacterium | reverse complement strand
TGACTCCTGAACAGGCTCAGTACTACTTCCTGAGTGGCTTTACCGCCAAACTCGCAGGTACCGAGCGCGGCATCACCGAGCCGACTCCCACCTTCTCCGCTTGCTTCGGTCAGGCTTTCCTCGAGCTGCACCCCACCAAGTACGGTGAGGAGCTGGTGAAGAAGATGGAAGCCAACGGCGCCAAGGCTTACCTGGTTAACACCGGTTGGAACGGCACCGGCAAGCGTATCACCATCAAGGACACCCGTGGCATCATCGACGCCATCCTGTCCGGCGATATCCTGACCGCTCCCACCAAGAAGATCCCCATGTTCGATCTCGAGGTTCCCACCGAGCTGCCCGGCGTTAACCCCGCCATTCTGGATCCCCGCGACACCTACGCAGATGTCACCGAGTGGGAGACCAAGGCAAAGGATCTGGCTGGCCGCTTCGTGAAGAACTTCACCAAGTACACCGGCAACGATGCTGGCAAGGCTCTGGTTGCTGCAGGCCCCAAGGCTGAATAATTCAGATTCATAAATAAATTGACGGAGAGTCGAAAGACTCTCCGTTTTTTGTCGTTGAAATTACAGCAGTTGTACGCTGTAATTTCATTTGTAAATTTGAATTAGGGAAAGGCGTTTGCGTGATATGGCGGGTAAAACCATTATGAGGATCGTATCCTTTGGCTGTACAATCTTGTTCTTTTCCATCGGAATTTATGTACAGAAGCCGGAAAAAAACGATGTGGTTCAAGTCAGGTTCTGAAGTACATGCTGCGAAAATAACCGATATTAGACAATACAACAAAGAAAACGGTGCTATGTGGAAATTGTATTCCATGTGGTATTTTGCAGCAGGATTAACTGAAATCCGGAACTCTATATTTACACTCATATTCCTCGTATCGGGTTGCACTACAGGCTTTGCTTTGTTGGTTCGTTCCTATAACAAAATATATAAGAAATATAGAGTACAATAAATTCTTATATGTCTGTCGGATCTGTCATAAAAGATTTCTGAACATAAAACAGCCCCCGGAACATCAGGTGTTCCGGGGGCTGTTTGTTTATCAGATTCCGTGCTTCACGCGGTCATGCTCTTCAGTGCGCTTGGCGTTGTTGAAACGATCAAGGGTACCTACGAGATAGCCGGTGATGCGGCGGATTCGCTCGAAGCGGATGTCATCCTCGGCGCGGCCGCAGTTGGGACAGCAGTCACCGATGATGCCGTTGTAGCCGCAAACGGGGTCGCGGTCAACGGGATGGTTGATGGAGCCGTAGCCGATGCCGCTCTCCTTCATGAGGCGTACGATCTTCTCAAAGGCTTCCAGATTCTGTGTGGTGTCGCCGTCCAGCTCAACGTAGGAGATGTGTCCTGCGTTGGTAAGAGCGTGGTAGGGAGCCTCCAGCTTGATCTTGCGGGCAGCTGCGATGCCGTAGTGTACCGGCACGTGGAAGCTGTTGGTGTAGTAGTCGCGATCGGTAACGCCTTCGATAGAACCGAACTTATTGCGGTCGATCTTTACGAAGCGTCCGCTCAGACCTTCTGCGGGGGTGGCCAGCAGGGACCAGTTCAGGCCGGTCTCGGCACACTTCTCATCGCAGCGGCGGCGCATGTGGCTGACGATCTCAAGACCAAGGTTCTGAGCCCTTTCGCTCTCGCCGTGGTGCTGACCGATAAGCGCCTTCAGAGTTTCGGCAAGACCGATGAAACCGACGGACAGGGTGCCGTGCTTCAGGATCTCACGTACTTCATCGTCCCACTTGAGCTTCTCGCCGTCGATCCATACGCCCTGACCCATCAGGAAGGGGTAGTTGCGTACGCGCTTGCGGGCCTGCACTTCGAAGCGCTCCATCAACTGTTCGAATACCAGATCCATCATGCTGTCGAGGCTTGCGAAGAACTTCTCAATGTTGCCCTCTGCCTTGATGGCAAGACGGGGCAGATTGATGGAAGTGAAGCTCAGGTTACCGCGGCCGTTGGAGATCTCGCGCTCGGGATCGTAAGTGTTGCCGATAACGCGGGTACGGCAGCCCATGTATGCGATCTCGGTCTCGGGACGACCGGGCTTGTAATACTGAAGGTTGAAGGGCGCATCCTGGAACGAGAAGTTGGGGAACAGGCGCTTGGCAGAGCACTTCAGCGCATGCTTGAACAGGTCGTAGTTAGGATCGCCGGGGTTGAAGTTGATGCCTTCCTTTACGCGGAAGATCTGGATGGGGAAGATGGGAGTCTCGCCGTTGCCCAGACCTGCCTCGGTGGCAGAAAGCAGATTATCGATGACCATGCGTGCCTCGGGAGAGGTGTCCATGCCGTAGTTGATGGAAGAGAAGGGCACCTGTGCGCCGGCGCGGGAGTTCATGGTGTTCAGATTGTGAACCAGAGCTTCCATTGCCTGATAGGAGGCGCGGTTGGTCTCGGTGGTTGCGTGGGAATGTGCAAACTTCTGCAGCTTGGCGATGTCGGCATCAGAAAGGCCCAGAGACTTCAGCAGTTCGGTATCGGCCTTGGCAAAGGTCTCGTTCTGCACGAGAGAGGGGAGGATGCCGTTATCGCGCAGCTCGTTGAAAGCATCGCGGTACTTTACGTTGGCGTCTTCGATATCGTACATGAGCTCCAGAGCGCGGGCCATGTTTTCACGATAACGCTTTGCGAAGGTCTTCTTTACGCCTTCTGCCATTGCGTAGTCGAAGTTTACGATGCTCTGTCCGCCGTGCTGATCGTTCTGGTTTGCCTGAATGGCAATGCATGCCAGTGCGGAGTAGGAGGTGATATCCTGGGGCTCGCGCAGGAAGCCGTGGCCGGTGGAGAAGCCGCCCTTGAACAGCTTGATCAGATCGATCTGGGAGCAGGTGGTGGTGAGGGTAAGGAAGTCCATATCGTGGATGTGGATATCGCCCTCGTTATGAGCCTGAGAGTGAGCGGGATTGAGGATGAACATCAGGTTGAACTGCTTTGCGCCTTCGCTGCCGTACTTGAGCATTGCGCCCATTGCGGTATCGCCGTTGATGTTCGCATTTTCACGCTTGATGTCGGAATCTACGGCGGATTTGTTGGTGATGTCGTCGTAGACCTTCATCAGGCGGGTGTTCATCTCGCGTACACGGCTGCGCTCTGCACGATAGAGAATATAGCTCTTTGCAGTGATGGCGAAGCCATTATCGATAAGCACACATTCAACAGTATCCTGTATATCCTCGACGGAAGGTGCGGCTTCGAAGCCGATCTTTTCTTCCAGTCTTGCAAGAACCTGGCGGGTGAGCTCCTCTACGACGCCGGCGGAATGCTCGTTTAAGCTATCATCAAAAGCGCGGGTCATCGCGGAGGAGATCTTTTCCTGATTAAAGGGTGCTACGCGCCCGTCGCGCTTGGTGATATACTTAAACATCAGAACTCCTCTTTCTTGCTGAATTTTGTAATTATGTTTTGTGAAAATAAACTGTTGCCAAGGTTTGAAAACTGATCCAATATAATTGTATACATTATATTGTGGTTGACAGATGTTGTCAACCACAATATGTTGATAAGAAGAATATTTCTTTTAAATGTAATGGTTATTTAATAACTATGGTCGCCAGACCAAACGTTACAATTATAACCCTTTTGGGTCACATTTGCAAGGGGTCAGGAGCAGTTTAACATAGCGTTCGAATAGGTATAACCATATAAGTCAAGTCATGACAAAGGCGGTATAATGTGGGCTTACAGCTGACGATTCCGCTTGCTTTTTATAGACATTTGTATTATTCTATAAGGAAGGAGTTGAATGAAATGCACAAGGGAACCGCAAAAATACTGTTCGATAATGAATCAGCCCGCAGTGTAGTAGCGTCTGCCGGACGCATTTCTACCACTCAGGGCACCGCGCTGAGCGTTTTCGAACGCGCAGGCGATGAAGAAAAAGATATTAAGCTTATAAAGAAAGTACTTTCCTCGGGCCACAAATCCGTAATGGAACATCAGATGTTCTCCATAGCCTTTGATGATGTCAGTGTACTGGCAGAGCAGTTCATGATTGAACACCGCCTCGCTTCCTACACTGTCAAATCCCGCCGCTATGTTGACCATTCCGGCGCAGGTTATGTAATTCCCGAAGGCCTTGACGATTCCGCGACCATTGCATACTGCGAGGGCATGGACGAACTGTTTGCACTGTATGCAAAGCTGTGCGATGCAGGCGTACCCAAGGAGGATGCCCGCTTCGTGCTGCCTTATTCCTTCAGAAGCAATTTCTACATGACCTTGAACGGCCGCGAAATGATTCGCCTCGTTTCCGAAATGGTGTACGGACGAGGCAGTGCCGTTGCCGAGCTGAAGGAACTCGGTCTGCAGCTGGAAGCGCAGCTCGAAAGGCTGTATCCCGGTATTCTCGCCGGCGAGGAAAAGAATATTTCCCGCTATAATGCGGAAGCTAAGGTTGGCGAAATAGTCTGCAGCGGAGAAAAGAAGGCTGAATCCGTGCTTCTCGGCATGAGCAGTGACCCTCTAAACGCCCTTTCGCAGGCAATGGAGTTCTACGGTCGCTTTGAAGCGCAGGACGGCGATTATGTCACCGAGCGCAACATGATGGCTCTCGTACGCGATGCGCGCCCCAGGGAGCTGGAATTCTTCAATGCACGTTTTATCGTGAAGAATGTATCTCTTGCGTGTGTGACCCATTTCAGCCGCCACAGGATGCTTTCCATGATAATACCCAATGTGGTGCGTGCCCTTGAAAAGGGAGCCTATGTGGTGCCCGAGAGCGTCCGTACGGACGCGGCGCTGCTTGCCGAATATGAGGCTGCATATGTAAAGCAGGCAGCTCTTGCCAACAGGCTGCGCGAAATGGGCATGAATGCCGATGATATGGGTTATCTGGCGCTGGCCGGTCACGTTATCGACATCATGTTTGATATGAACGGACGTGAACTGCTGCACTTCCTCAAGCTGCGCACCTGTACCCGCGCACAGTGGGAGATTCGCGGCGCGGCAAAGCAGATGCTTGAACAGCTCCGCAATGAATGCGATGATATTTTCTGGGTATACGGCCCCAGCTGCCTCGTAGACGGCAGATGCCCCGAGGGCAGGCTGAGCTGCGGCAAACCCGAATACAGACGGGAGAGATGAATATGAGCAACAAGAAGCCTGTTATTGGCGTTACCCCTTATGTGCATGACAACGGCGAGCGTTATGTTCCCGAAGGATATCTCACCGGCATAATCGATACCGGCTGCGAGCCCTACGTTATCGACTTCATGACCGTAAAGGTCGAAGAGCTGCCCGCGATCGTCGAGAAGCTGGACGGCATGGTCTTCTCCGGCGGCGCTGACGTAAACCCCGTTATCTATGGTGAGGAAGACTGGCCCGAGGCCGGCCGTCACATCAAGGAGCGCGACGATGTCGAGTACGCTCTTGCCAATATGCTGAAGGATTCCGATATGCCCGTGCTGGGTATCTGTCGCGGTCTGCAGATCGTAAACGCCTCTCTGGGCGGATCTCTGGTGCAGCACGTGCCGAAGGTATACGGCGACGAGTTCAAGCATCAGCAGAAGCCTGAGGACCCGCCTTTCATCCATCCCGTGAGCCTCGAACCCGGTTCCCGTACCGCTGAGATCTTCGGCGCCACCGAATTCATGATCGATTCCTACCACCACCAGTCCGCAAAGGACATCGCCCCCGGATTCAAAGTTGTAGGCAGGGCTCCCGACGGAGTTGTGGAAGCCATCGAACTGCCCGGTGAGCGCTTCTTCGTGCTGCTGCAGTGGCACCCCGAAAAGACCCTCTATAAGGACGAATACTCTATCAGAGCGTTCGAAGCACTGAGGGACGCAATCGACAAGAAGAATAAGTAAATACAAAAAGCAGCTCTCTTCAGCGGAAGGGAGCTGCTTTTTCATAACGATCAATAGAATAAGAATATGTACCAGCCTTCGTATTCTGTGGGAATGAGGCGGACCGTTGTACCTGCGTATAAGCTGTACGGATTCTCAGCGATGAACGCCTGGTCTTCCTCGGAAGGAACGTAGAATATGGAGCATACGGACGGATCGGGATATTTTTCGTCTTGAAGATTGAATGAGAATTCAATGGATTCCACGGGATGAGTAATGGCTGTTCCGGAGTAAATATCAAGCGTAGTATAATAAATGCAGGCGGGAGCTATATATTTTATGGAATTCTTCAGAAGCTCAAGGTCGTCGTCGCTCAGATATTCAAGGATAATTGAATCCTTCTGAGAAAGTTTTCCCATGGAATAGGCGATATCCAGTTGTTTTTCATTTCTTAAGTAATCGCGAAATTCGGGATTGGCTGAAAGTATTCCTGCCGCAGCTTCGAAATGCTTACGATTGATATCCAAATTGGATGTTATCTCGTCGTAAGTGTATGACTTCTCAGAAGTACACGACACGAGACATAACGAGAGCGCGAGCAGAATTAGAAGCATACGTATGCGCATTTTACCACCTTCATTTACCTCATAGTAACTTGCTATATTCGACGTAAACAAGAGTGAAAATGTTCAGCAAATTGACAGCTAATGGATACGGTTGGATTTATTCTAGATCTGTATCCAAAACGTTGCTGATGGTATCCCAGCTGAATCCTCTCCTTGCCAGTGCCTGAGAAAGCTTCATGCGGGCTTCTCTGGGGGGCAGGGCGGCGTATTTGCTGCGGTACTTATCTGCGGTAGCCTTTGCGGCGGAAAGCTGCTGGTCGTCATCCAGGGCTTCCAGTGCGTTTTCGGTATCTTCCTCGGAAAAGCCCTTTGCCATCAGCTTGCGTTTCATGGCGTATATGCCCACGTTCTTGCGGGAAGCGTTCTCGGTAATGCGCTGTGCATAGCGGCTGTCGTCGATTATGCCGGCTTCGGTAAGCCTTGCCACCGCGGCTTCGGCGGCGGGGAGAACATAACCGCGGCTGAGCAGTTTTTTGATAAGCTCGCGGGAAGAACGCTGGCTGAAGTCGAGGCAGGTGAGGGCGAATTCGTAAGCATCGGCTGCCTGCAGTGCCGCGAGGGAATCGGAATATTCTTCCGGTTCGAATTCATCGCCAACGGAAAGCTTTGCTTTCATAAAATGCTTCTTTGTCACACGCATGACAAGCGTGCCGTCTGCATAGATGCCTATGACTCCGCGGAAATCCTTGAGATCGGTAACATAAGCCATTGTAAAGTCACCTCCGTAAACATTATAACTTATTTTGACCGAAAAGAAAACAATTCAAAAATAACGGAATAAAGCTAATATTAACTAACTTTTCTTGACGGCTGACGTGAATTTGTGATATCATAATTACATACGTGAATCTGGGAGGTATGGTCCATGTCCGGACATAACAAATGGTCAACCATTAAGAATAAGAAAGCTAAGACTGATGCTCAGAAGGGCAAGATCTTTACCAAGATCGGCCGTGAAATTGCTATCGCAGTTCGCGAAGGCGGCAGCGGCGATCCCGCTACCAACTCCAAGCTGAAGGATATCATTGCCAAGGCAAAGGCTGCCAATATGCCCAATGAAAATATCCAGCGCTCCATCAAGAAGGCTACCGGCGAAGGCGATGCCGCAGCTTACAAGGAGATCACCTATGAGGGATATGCTCCCGGCGGTGTTGCTGTTATCGTTGAAGTCGTTACCGATAACCTGAACCGTGCTGCCAGCGAAGTACGCCACATTTTCGATAAGTGCGGCGGTTCTCTGGGCGCAAACGGCTGCGTTTCCTGGAAGTTCGAGCGCAAGGGCGTTATCGTTCTGGACAACGATAAGGGCCTTGACGAGGACGAGATGATGATGGTCGCTCTGGATGCAGGCGCTGCTGACGTTGAATACAACGAGGATTCCGCAGTTGTATACACCGATCCCGCAGACTTCTCCGAGGTTCGCGAGAATCTGGAGAACGCCGGCTGCAAGTTCGTTTCCTTCGAAGGCCGTGCACTGATCCCCACCACCACCACCGAGATCAGCGATCCCGAGATGGTAGCCAAGGTTCAGAAGCTCATCGACTGGCTCGAGGATTACGACGATACTCAGAACGTCTTCCACGATGCAGATATGCCCGAGGAAGAGGACGAGGAATAATATAGCCTGCGCGCGGCAAGGTTTATCCGCGCATTCGTATGCAGGATCTGCGGTGTATCGTGGATCCTGCATATGCTGTATCTGGGGAGGTGTGTTCGTTTGGCAAAGCTCAGGAAAATGCTGGGTGATGTAAATTCGCAGACCTGTATGGATATAATGGCGCTTATAGGGACTCAGAGCAAGAGGACCATAGAGAAGTGGGCCGTGGAGTATGCAGCGGAAAATGTTCTGCCGGTTTTTGCAGAGGCGTGTCCCGGTGATGAATCCTATGCCGAGATAATATCCGCATGCCGTAATTATAACAGCGGCGGCATGAAGCTCGCAGAGCTCAAGCCGATCATTGCCGAGGGAAGAAAGATCTCTTCTGCTGTAAAAGGAGATGTACGCCAGGCTGCGGCAAGGGCATTGGCTACGGCATGTGCCACTGCGGTAACGCCTACAAATTCCTTTGGTTTTCTCATGTATGCGGCAGCTGCCAAAGCATATCATAAGCTTGGAACGGATAAGCCCCAGGCAGAGTACGATGCATTTGCAGCCGAAGAAATGATAAATGCGCTGGAAAGCCTCAGGGCCGTGTCTGTAGAAAACGAACCTGAACCTGTAAAAGTAAACTGGAATTGCTGAAGCCTGTGAACAACGGCGTATAAACTGGAGGTGACGCTGTATGGCGGACAACAGACCGATAGGAGTAATGGATTCCGGCATGGGCGGACTTTCGGTGGTTCGCGCGCTGCGCAAGCATCTGCCCAATGAAAAGCTTATCTTCTGGGGTGATAACAAGAATGCGCCCTATGGCGTGCATACTGCCGATGAGATACGGGATTTGACCTGGAATATCGTGAACCGCATTCTTGAGTATGATGTGAAAGCTATTGTAATAGCCTGTAACACAGCCACATCTGCGGCTGCGGCGGACCTCAGGGAAAAGCTTGATATACCAGTGCTGGGCCTTGAGCCGGCGCTGAAGCCCGCTGTGGAGTATGCCGGCAATGAGCGGGTAGCGGTGCTTGCTACCGAAGCCACGCTTAGGCTGGAGAAGTATCAGCGACTGCTGGAAAGATTCGGACATAACACAGTAAGTCTGCCGTGCCCCGAACTCGTAGAATTTGTCGAGGCAGGGGATACGGGTTCCGAAGCAGTAGTGAATTATATCTCGGAAAAACTTGCTCCTTATAAAAACGGTCTTAAAGCGCTGGTGCTGGGCTGCACTCATTTTGTGTGGCTGAGGGAGGCTGCGCAGAAGGCTGTGCCCGGAGTTGAGATATTCGATGGAAACGAAGGCCTTGCGCGTTATATGAAGGTGCGGCTCGAACGCGGTGATATGCTTGCCGAACATGCTCAGGGAGGATGCGAACTGTACTCCACTTCCGATGACCCCACAATAATAAGCCGCATGGAAGAATTCCTCAATATGTAATAAAGAAAACCGCTTTCCCGAAAAAGGAAAGCGGTTTTCTTTATTTGTCAGTCATCGGTATAGATTATCATGGATTCCGTTTCTACATATTCTTCGTTCCAGATGACATAATCGCAGGCAGCGAGAGCTTCCTCTACATAGCCCCAGTCAGCGTATCTGTAGCCGCAGAAAGCCGCACAGTCAATATCGTTTGTCATAAGCACCAGCACCTCAACATCAGGAGATACAGGCTCATGGAGCGGTACTGCTACCTGCCAGGAATTACCGGTCCACCAGGCAACGGAAACGGTTGTCTGTACGGGTTCGTTTCCTAAGGTGGTGAAATTGCCGGTTACGAATTTCTGCAGTTCTTCAGAGTCGGCAAATTTCAGAAGAGAGCCGGCACCTTCGAAATCGCCTGCTTCAAAAAGCAGCAACGCATCCTTTGCTTCCCGGAACAGCACATCGTCAAGGGTTACTACGTCGCTTTCTGCATGAGCACAGAATGCGAAAAGCAATAATATTGCAGTCAAAACGAAAGTAAATCTCTTCATATCGATCATCCTTATATTATCGGTTTTATTTTTGACGTGCGCCGTAAGCGGTTTGTTGCGGGTTTTTGCGCGGGATCGCTGAAATAATTATGAAAAGTCTGTCCAATGCGGCAGAATCGCGCATCTGACCGCTTTTGATGGCGTAATCGGAATCGATTGCGGCGATGTAGGTCTTCTCCAGTTCCTCTGATGGGAAACTGCGCGCCTTCTGTGCCATTACCTTTGCGGCATATGGATTCAATGCAAGCTGCTTGCCTGTTTCTTCTATGTTCCTGCCGTTTTCGATTGCCAGCGCCATAAATGACATGCCCCTGAGCTGACGTGCTATCGATGCAATTATGGCAATGCGGCTTCCGCCGCGCTCAAGCATCAGCCCCATGAGCCTGTAAGCACCGGTAATGTCGCCGTCAAACAGATGATTCAGCATATCGAAAGCGCCGTATTCGAGAGAAGGAGAGACGACTGCGTCTATATCCATTTCATCTATGGTGGATCTGTCGCCGGTATATGCCACCAGCTTGTTTATTTCACCGTCAAGGCGATTGAGTTCGCGTCCTGCAGTGAAAACAAGCTGCTGTATTGCCGATGCTGCCATCTTCTTTTTGAAGGGCTTGAGGTGAGAGTTTACCCAACGGGCTATCTCGGAATCCGTCAGCTGATCGAAATTGACGGTATCTCCGCGTTTGTTCAGTTCGGAGGCGAGTTTTTTGCGGGAATCGGCATCTTCGCGCATGTAGAATACCAGCGTACATTCATCTGTCTTAGAAGAGAGCCATTCGAGCATCCGTGAAGTTTCGCCTTCCTCGTCCTTGGATTTACCGCTCATAAGCGGCGCCCAGTCGCGCACGATAACCAATCTGCGGTCGCACATAACGGGAAGAGTTTCGGCAGCAGCGATGATGCGTTCGGCGTTGACATCCTCCATAACGGTCTCATTCAATGCCTCAAGTCCCACAGGCAGTATTGCAGCGCGGAGCTTTTCCAGGGCTTCGCGTTTTACATACTCCTCGGGACCGGTGAACAGATATGCCTGCCTGAAGCGTCCTTCGGCTATGTCGCTGAAAAACTCATTCCATTTCATTTTATGTCCTCCAAGAAAGTCGACACTTTGTGACCTGTGTATTTATCCAGCGTCACTGTAATCGCACCGTGTTTGTCGGTGCGGTATATGTCGGCGTCGTATTCATCCAACAGCAGAAGTACCTCTTCATCGGGATGACCGTATTTGTTGTCATTTCCTACAGAGATTATTGCGGTCTCGGGAGTGGCGGATGCAATGAAGCTCTCATTCGTAGCATCGCGTGAACCATGGTGACTTACTTTGAGAATATCAATATCCGGGGAAATGCCGACTTTTGCATCGCCCGTGAACAGTATCTGATTAACGCCGTAATCGATATACATCACCAGAGATATATCATTGCCGCTGTCTCCGGTGTAAAGGGAGCAATCAAGTATCTCTATAGATGCGCCGTCATCCATATAAATAATGTCGCCGGGCTCAAGTTCCATGTACTCAACTCCGCTGTCGATTACGCTGTTCCACTCTTTTATGATTCCCTCGCCGGTCATTTCATCGAACCAGCCTTCAGGAACATATATTATTCCGATATCGCATTCCTTTGCCAGTTCACCAAGTCCGCCTGCATGGTCTGAATGGGGATGCGTAAGGAACAGGGCGTCTATTTCAAGCGATTCTCCGTTTATATAGGAAATTGTCGCTTCGGCATCTTCGCCGACGTCGATGACGCAGGCATAATCGCCGATACACACCACTGCGCTGTCAGCCTGGCCCGCATCAAGCACCACTATGCGGCTTTCCGGGTCTCCGGCAAGCAGAATGGATACGATTATCAATGAAGGTATCAGAGGAATAAGCCACGGCTTTAGCCTGCGTGGCACAAGACTTACTTCTGATACGGCAAAACCGATAAGGGCTATGCCGAGCCATAACCACCAACGGGGAGCGGAAACTGAAATTTCGGCCCAACCGATGTCCGCGCATCTGCTTACGATATATTTCATATTGCAAAGCAATGCATCAGGTACTGCCGCTACGGAGGGTATGAAAAGAGCTATGTAGGAAGCAATAAGTGAGCCGAGGCACAGCGGCACGAGAAGCAAATTACTGAAAAGCGAAATAACGGAAAATGTTCCGTAGAACATAGCCAGTGCGGGATAGGTGGCCATCTGTGCACAGGTGGTTGCGCAGAATAGTTCGGCAATATATCGGAAGGTCCGCGTGATAAGATCGTTGCCTTTGAATACTTCGTCCAGCCTGAGCAGATTCTTGAAGGGAGTGCTTAACCAGATAAGTCCGGCGGAAGCGCTGAATGACAGCACAAATCCGGGATCCGAAATATTCAGCGGATTTATAATGAGAGTTATCAGGAATGCAAACGCGAGTCTTGTGGTACCTTCGGAAGGCCTGCCGAATACAGGTGCTGTACATATGACTGCATACATTATGGCGGCTCGCGTTATGGAAGGCGAGAACCCTACCAGCGCGCCGTATGAAAAGACGCATATCAGCGTGATGATTACGGAAGGCCATGCGCCGATCAGTCTTTTCAGCAGTGCGGATATGACAGAAGCTATCATGGTGACATGCAGACCGGATATGGCCAGCAGATGAGCAACGCCTGCAATGCTGAAATCTTCGCGCAGGTCAGAAGTCATATCGCGCCTGTCACCGATGATGAGGGCGCGTACCAGATCGCTGCTTTCGGGGAAATATTTATCAATGCGATGAGAAAGCCAAGTGCGTGCCGCAAAGAGCATGTGGCTTATGCCGCGGGGCTCACCGGATATTTCGGCCGATGAAATGTTTGCAGAAACATACCCGCCGAGGCCATCGTTCCATAATGCATCGCCAAAATCATATTCATGAGGATTTGTGGATGCTTCCGGAAAGAAGACATGACCCGTTCCGGATATATACTGACCGCAGCCGATGGCTGCAAGTTCATCGGGTTCGCCGCGCAGATACAGCCGCATATCGAAGTCGGCGTCCGCACCGTTTACTGTGATGTCAGTAAGCGTGCATACGAATCTTTTGCCATCGCTGTCCGTATAAGGACTGCCTGTGAGACGACCGGTAAACTCTGCGTTGTATACTGTTTCAAATATCGGGCGGGAGGCTTCTTTTGCCGCCGTATAGGAATATCCTGCACATGATGCCGCAAGATAGAAAAATATCAGCGCAAATGCTGCGGACATACGTCTGCCTTTGGAACAGAAGAAAATCGCGCCGGATATTACGCTGAGAAACGCTGTGACAAGCAGCATCAGCAGGGCGGAAAGATCAGTGGCAAGCGCTGCGATAACACCCGCACCGAAGAACAGTGCAAATGAAAACAGACCTCGTTTTCTGAGCAGATACATATCAGATCGTGTATGTTGAGCCTGCGTGAGCCAGCACAGCACCGGGATATTCTATGCGGGCTTCATCAAGCAATGCTTCGGTATCGTTTCCGGGACGGATATGGGTAAGCAGCAAACTGCCGGCGCGGCAGTTCTTTGCGATGCTGCCGCAAAGTCCCGCAGAAAGATGAGGCGCGGTAGCGCTCCACTGGGAATTCGCAAGTCCGGCATCGGCAAGCAGCATGTCTGCTCCGTCGCAGAAAATTTCAAGAGTGGGGTGCATATTGGTATCGCCGGTGTAGACAAAGGTTCTGCCGTCGCATTCAACCTTTACGGATACGGAAGGCACGGGATGGACGCCGGGATTGAAGGAGAATTTCATCTCTCCGATGGTCATGGTCTGCGGCTCGTACAGATCAAGCTGAACATCATCGATAAGCTCGCGTATGTTCGCAGGTTCCTTCGGGCATATGACGGGGATGTTTCTGGTAAGTTTATTGAACTGCAGCAGGTAGTGCATTACGGTCATGTCAGACATATGGTCGTAATGCAGATGGCTGAGTACTATTCCGGATATTTCTTTTATATCTGCGAAACGGCTGAGTCTTCCCAATATGCCGGCGCCGCATTCCAGCAGCACTTTGGTATTGCCGCTGTCGCTGGTAAGCAGATAACCGGAAGTAGCTCCGCCGGGAGCGGGGAAGGGGCCGTTTATGCCAAGCACAGTAAGTTTCATTTGTGTAATTCCTTTCAGGGTATTCCTTTGCAGTATATATTATAGCACATTTATTTGAAAAAGCATATTGTCCGAAGAGGGTTCATAGAATTGCTCATGGCTTTTATTGAAAGGATGTGCTGTAATAATGAATATAATGGCTGTTTATCACGCAAACCGTTTGAGTATTACCGAGAATTCCGATGGACTTATGACCATACGCAAAGGCAGGCATATGATGACTGCGGCGCAGGTGCGCTCGGAGGGCGAACTGATGGCATCTGCCCTTGGCTGGATGCGCAATCGCGCGCAGCTTATGCGGGAATTGGGGCTGTATGAAGGCGCCACACCGGCCGAGATAGTAATGGGCGCTTACCGGCGATGGGGTACGGATTATCCTTTGCATATCGAGGGTCCTGTTGCGACTGTACTTATAGACCGCAGCAACGAACGCATGGTGGCAAGCAGGGACAGGATGGGCGAACGCAGGATGTTCTATTGCCGCCATGGACGTACGGCTGCGGTTTCGGACCATCCCGATGCGCTTGTTGAAAGCCCGTATGCTTCGCGGGTTGTGGATATTTCGGGTTTGAATGAAATATTTGCACTTGGACCCGCGCGTACGCCTGGCAGAACACCTTATCGTGATATAATGTCGCTTGAGCCCGGATGCCTTTTGATTGCAGAGCGCAGCGGCGTAAAAATACACCGCTATTATTCCATGAACGCATTCATAAATGAAGACGATGCGGAAACAGCGGTGGAAAAAGTAAGGGACATGCTGGAACGTTCCGTCAGCGATATAATGCCGATGACCGATGCGGCGATGCTTTCCGGCGGAATAGATTCCACGGCACTTGCGGCGCTTATGCAATCATTGGGACGTGCACCGCGTACTTATTCTGTGGATTATGAAAATGACGAAGCGGATTTCACGGGCAATGAATTTCAGCCCGAACGCGATAGAGATTACGTAAAAATAGCTGCGGAAACTGTGTCTGCTGAGCATTCCGATATTATACTGTCGCACACAGCGTTATGCCGCGGATTAAAGGATGCGCTTGATGCACGCGGATTGCCGGGAATGGCCGATATCGATTCGTCGCTCATGTTGTTTGCCGGTGAGATATCCTCCGGTGCTTCTGACATAGTTTCGGGCGAATGCGGGGATGAGGTCTTCTGCGGTTATCCGTGGTTTAAGGGTGAGAGATGCACATTGCAAAACGGATTTCCCTGGTCGGGTTCGATGAAACTCAGAACCGCCATACTCAGCAATGAAGCTGCCGCTGTAATGAAGCCCGAGAGATATGCGGCTGAAGTGCTGCGCAGCGCAGCAGATACCGCGCCGAGGGTCCACGGCGAAACCGCAGAGGATGCCGGACTCAGGCTGATGCAGTATCTGTGTTTCAGATTTTTTATGAGCAATCTGCAGGAAAGGGCGCTGTGTATGTGTGAAAGCAGGCATGTTAATGTATACACGCCATTCTGCGATGAACGGCTTGCCGAATATGTATGGAACACGCCCGGAAACATAAAGTTTCTGGGCGGTGAAGTGAAGGGGCTTCTCAGAGCGGCAGTGAAGGATCTTCTGCCGGAAAAGCTGTTGAGACGCAAAAAGAGTCCCTATCCCAAAGTATATTCGCCTGCATATACAGATTCTGTGCGGGCTGCAGTGAGTGATATTTTGAATGACAGAAATTCGCCGGTGCTGCGTGTGATAGATCCGAAGGTACTGGCAAAGCTGAATTCGGCTGAACAGCCTGCGAACGGGCTTCCGTGGTTCGGTCAGCTCATGAGCGGTCCGCAGATGCTCGCATACATATGGCAGGTAAACGAATGGATGCGTTCACGAAAGGTTGAACTTCCGATCTGATCACCATTTGTTTCTGTGAACCATGGTCTCGTCCCATCTTTCGGGGCGGGGCCTTTCTTCTGCGGGATGTCCTACTGCAATGAGGTTAAAGGGCATTATATCTTCGGGTATTCCGAGTATCCTGCGCACGGCGTCCATACGCTCAGCGCGGGGAGAAACACCCATCCAGCAGGTGCCCAGTCCCATTTCTTTTGCGGCGATTAGTATGTTCATGGTGGCTGCGGAGCAGTCCTGCTGATAGTAGCCGGGTACTTCGGGGTTGTCCACGCCGCATACACAGATGCACAGGGGAGCCTGCTTCAGCATCTTTGCATAGGGATGATTGTCGGAAAGCTCATTGAGTATTTCGCGGTCGTCTATTACAACAAAACGCCAGGTACGCCTGTCTGCGGCAGAAGGAGCGAGCATGGCGCATTCAAGCAGGGTATGCAGCTGTTCTTCGGTTACGGGTTCGTCTGTATATTTCCTTATGGAACGCCTGTCCATTATGTTTTTAAGCATGATATCATACTCCTTGTCCGTTATTTATCCAATAATAACATTATTAATCCCTGCGTGTCAATCAGTTGTTGACTTGCGCCTTTGCTGATGGTAAAATCAGCAGATATGGGGGTGCATTTACTTATGATGTTTATACTTTTGTTCACTGTAATTCTTTATTCCGGACAGTCCCTTTTCCTCAGGCTGTATAATGCTTCAAGAGATGGAAAGGGTGAACTGCAGTTTACCGTTTTCTACGGCGTATGCGCAGGCGTATGCACGCTTGCGGTAAATAAGTTCGGCTTTGCGCCGTCTGTGGCGACTGTGCTTCTGGGTCTTGTAAACGCAGCGGTGCTCGTAACATACAATGTATCCATGAGCCGTGCGGGCGGCTTGGGTTCGTACGCATTCATGATGATCTGTGTGCTTACGGGCGGTATACTGGTACCCCTGGTTTACGATATGCTGTACAACGGCTCCACCTTCAATCTTATGCAGATAATTGCCGTTGTGCTGATGCTGGTATCCTTTGTAATAATGAATCTTGACGGCATAAAGGAAAAGAAGAGCGGCAAGTATCTTATCTGGTGCCTTATCCTCTTTATTGCAAACGGTACTTATGGTATTCTGATGAACCTTCAGCAGACCATGATGGAATTCACTCAGCGCAGCGAGATGATTATTACCACCTTCCTCGGCTCCGGAATAATAACTGCGGTGCTCGGTTTCGTAAAGGAAAAAGGCAAGTTTATTTCCGATTTCAAGATGAGCGGAAAGTCTGCATTCCACATGCTGCTGAGCGCAGTATGTGCTACCATAGCGGTAAATCTGTACCTTTTCGTAATGAAGAATATCAATCTTACCGTTCTAAATGTTGTGGATAACGGCGGCGTGCTTGTAGTGTCCGCACTGCTGGCTTTCCTGCTCTTCAAGGAAAAGCCCGCCCCCCGTACGCTGGCGGGAATCGTGCTTTCCTGTGCAAGCATCGTGATGCTCTGCCTGTAAGCATGCTTGACAATTAACAATCGGAACAATATAATGATTATAGAAGCGATGAACGGGAATAGTACCCGCAAATGAAGCCTAAGAGAGGGATGGTCGTCGGCTGAAAGCCGTCCCGGCGGATATGCGGTGAATGTGCGCCCGTGAGCTCCGGCCCGATATGTAGGCTCCGGCGGCAGCCCCGTTACAGGCATCCGAGTATAAAACAGAGTGGAACCGCGGCCACGCCTCTGCATATGGGGCATGGCCGTTTTTTATTACATATAACCTGAGGAGGAAAATATATGAAGCTTTATAACACCGCTACCCGCAACAGGGAAGACTTCGTCCCCAATAATCCCGACCTTGTAAAGATGTATACCTGCGGTCCTACCGTATATCACTTTGCACACATCGGCAACCTGCGTTCTTATCTGATGGAAGATATCCTCGAAAAGTATCTGCGCTATTCCGGCTATAACGTAAAGCGCGTTATGAATATCACCGACGTAGGTCATCTGGCTTCCGATGCTGATGAGGGCGAAGACAAGATGCTCAAGGGTGCAAAGCGTGAGAATAAGTCTGTTATGCAGATAGCTCAGTTCTACACCGATGCATTCTTTGCCGATTGCGAAAAGCTGAACATCAAGCGTCCCGATGTTGTTGAGCCCGCTACCAACTGCATCCCCGATTATATCAATATCATCACCAAGCTGATGGAGACCGGCTATGCATACTTCGCCGGCGGCAACGTATACTTTGATACCTCCAAGCTGGAAAAGTACTTCATCTTCAATGATTTCAAGGCAGATGACCTTGATGTAGGCGTTCGTGAGGGCGTTGAAGAGGATACCAACAAGAAGAACAAGAACGACTTTGTTCTCTGGTTCACCAAGTCCAAGTTTGAGGATCAGGCTCTGAAGTGGGATTCTCCCTGGGGCGTTGGTTATCCCGGCTGGCACATCGAGTGCTCCGCCATTTCCATGAAGCACCTCGGTGAAGATCTGGATATCCACTGCGGCGGCATCGACAATGCGTTCCCGCACCACACCAATGAGATCGCACAGTCTGAAGCATACCTGGGCCACAAGTGGTGCAATTACTGGATGCACGTGCTCCATCTGAATACCAATTCCGGTAAGATGTCCAAGTCCAAGGGCGAATTCCTTACCGTATCCCTGCTGGAAGAAAAGGGCTATGATCCGCTGGCATACCGTCTGTTCTGCCTGCAGAGCCATTATCGCAAGAGCCTTGTATTCTCCTGGGAGAACCTTGATAACGCTCAGGGCACCTACAATAAGCTCATCGCACGTATTGCCGGTCTCAAGACCGACGATGGAGAGATCGATCAGGAAGCCTTCAAGGCAATGGACGAAAAGTTCCGCGCCGCGCTGGATAACGATCTGAACACCTCTCTGGCAGTTACTGCAGTTTACGATGTTCTTAAGTACAAGACCAATGATGCCACCAAGCTGGCTGCACTGGCAAGCTTTGACAAGGTACTGGGTCTGGATCTTATCGAAAAGTCTGCCGCAAAGCGCGAAGAACTGAAGAAGCAGGCTGCAGCCGCTCAGAAGTACGCCGTTGTATTCGATGGCTGTGAGGTAAACAAGGAGATCGAAGCCCTTGTTGAAGCCCGCATCGCAGCAAAGAAGGCAAAGAATTTTGCCGAGGCTGATGCGATCCGTGATCAGGTTGCTGCTCTCGGTTATGTTATCGTGGATACCGCACAGGGTCCTAAGGTACAGAAGGCATAATAAACAAAAAGCCCGTTCCTGTCGATTGGGACGGGCTTTTTGATGCACATGATACTGGACTTTGTTGTTTGAAAGTGTTATAATCCTTATAGAACTTAAAAAAACGATAATATTTATAGAAGATAATGGGTATAAACGAAACGAATATCCGTCCCGTTACGTCATATATGTATATATATGATGTTTGAATGGAGAAATGTAATGAAATCAAATACCCTATATATTATAATTCCCTGCTACAATGAACAGGAAGTTCTGCCTATCACAGCCCCGTTGTTTCTGAAAAAGCTGCGGCAGCTGATTGCTGACGGAAAGGCTGCGGAAAGCAGCAGGATAATGTTTGTAAATGACGGCAGCAAGGATAATACATGGGAAATAATAAAAGGTTTTGCATCCGTTGACGAGCATTTCATCGGAATAAGCCAGAGCCGCAACCGCGGACATCAGAATGCTGTATTGGCCGGACTTATGGAAGCAAAGGATGTCTGCGACATTACCATCAGTATTGATTGCGATGGTCAGGACGACATAGATGCTATGGATAAAATGCTGGATGCATGGGCTGAAGGCTGTGAGATAGTATACGGAGTGCGTTCAAGCCGTGAAACGGACACCTTCTTCAAGCGCTTTACCGCTGAAAGTTTCTATAAGCTGCTCAGATTCATGGGCGCCGATGTGGTGTTCAATCATGCTGATTATAGACTGATAAGCAGTCGCGCATTGAGGGAACTGGCAGAATTCAAGGAAGTAAACCTCTTTTTGCGCGGACTGGTGCCGCTTGTGGGCTTCAAACACGGAGAGGTAAGCTATGAACGCCGTGAGCGAAAGGCGGGAGAAAGCCACTATCCGCTGAAGAAAATGCTGGCATTGGCGTTCGACGGAATAACCAGTCTCTCCATAAAGCCGATTCGCTATATTACATTTGCCGGAATACTGTTTTTTCTGCTCAGTATGATAGGCATACTGTGGTGCATTGCTCAGGTGTTTCTGGGGAATACGGTTCCCGGTTGGGCAAGTACTGCGTGCCTTGTATTCATGATGGGCGGTATTCAGTCCCTGTTCATGGGAATCATAGGCGAATATATAGGAAAGATATATCTTGAAACAAAAGGACGTCCGCGATATATTATCAGCGAACGCACAGATGAACAAAAGTAATTATCATGGAAGGCAGTGATTTTTGATGAAGGCTATAATTCTCGCGGCAGGCTATGCTACCAGACTGTATCCGCTGACCGAGAATCTCCCTAAGGCGCTTTTGCCCATCGGCAACAAGGCTATGATGGATTATCTGGTCGAAGGACTGGCGGAAATACAGGAACTGAATGATGTCCATATAGTGACGAATCATCGTTTCGCAGGTCAGTTTGAGGAATGGGTGGCAAAAGCAGACGAAGAAGGCAGGTATCCTTCGCTTAAGTTCAGCGTATGGGATGACGGCACAACTTCAAATGATGACAGGCTCGGTGCAGTAGGCGATATGCAGTTTGTTGCAGAACATGTTGTGCTTGATGATGATGTGATCGTTGCAGCTTCCGATAATTTCTTCACTTTCCCGCTTAACCTGTTTACCGATGAGTTCAAAAAGCAGGGAAGGGATATGCTGCTGGCCGGAAGGATAGACGATATAGATACCCTTCGCAGGTTCGCAGTTGCTACGCTTGCAGAAGATGGTCTGGTCACCAGCTTTGTCGAGAAGCCTCAGGATCCGCCCAGCAACACCGGAATATATGCCATGTACATATACAAGAAGGAGACCATGGCGCTGCTCAGGGAATACCTTGAAGGCGGCAACAATCCTGATTCTCCCGGTCGTTTCCCTGAATGGCTGTTCCGTAAAGGAAGTCCTCTTGGTGCATATGTATTCGAGGGTGAATGTATTGATATAGGCACCTTTGAAAGCTACGAAGAGGTCTGCACCAGGTTTGGTAAATAAAAAAGAGCCCCGGCTTGATGGCTGCCGGGGCGCCTTTTTTATTAAAGAACGAGGTTCTTCTTCATGAAAGGATGCATATGGGTGTTGGAAGCGCAGATATTGCAGGTCTCAAGCACATCTTCGTCATCGGACCAGCCGGTCACGGTACCGCCTGCTTCCTTGAGTATTACCACGCCGGCTGCGATATCATAGATATGCAGACCGAACTCAAAGAAACCCTCCACACGGCCGCAGGC
>JAZRPZ010000120.1:0-41288 GCA_045649485.1 Clostridia bacterium | reverse complement strand
AGTCCATGTGGACTGCGGCGCAAATATTATCAGGTTATAGTGCTGATATCGTAGGGAGTGGTCTGATATACATAATAGTTCAGCCAGTTGGAATACAGCAGATTTGCGTGGCTCCTCCAGGTGACGCGGGGATCATTTTCCGGATTGTCATCCGGGAAGTAATTCTTGGGCACCTCGATGTCCTTGCCTGCAGCAACATCGCGCAGGTATTCCAGCTTGAGGGTGTCCGCATCATACTCGGAATGACCGGTGATGAAAATCTGTCTGCCCAGCTTGGTTGTAACGGCGTAGATGCCGCCCTCCTTGGAGGAAGACAGGATCTTCAGCTGAGGAACCTGCAGTACATCGGCTCGATCGATAGTCGTGTGACGGGACTGAGGAACCATGAACACATCATCGAAACCACGCATGAGCATAGATGCGCCATACTCTTTGTAATGCGGGAACACACCGAACAGCTTCTTATCAAGAGGCTTCTTGTTGATACCGTAATGATAATAGAGCGCAGCCTGTGCCGCCCAGCAGATGTGGAAAGTGCTGGTTACATTGGTCTTGGTCCACTCCATGATCTCGCAGAGTTCCTTCCAGTAGTCCACATCTTCAAATTCGAGATGTTCTACGGGAGCACCGGTAATGATCATGCCGTCAAACTTCTGATTCTTGATCTGATCAAAGGTCTTATAGAAGGCAAGCATGTGCTCCTGAGGAGTATTGCGGGATTCGTGGGTGCTCATCTGCACAAGTTCCAGTTCGACCTGCAGAGGGCTGTTTCCCAAAAGACGTGCCAGCTGAGTTTCGGTGGCGATCTTGGTGGGCATCAGGTTGAGAATCGCTATCTTCAGAGGACGGATGTCCTGAGTAAGGGCGCGAGTCTCGGTGATGACGAAAATATTTTCAGAAAGCAGGGTCTCCGTAGCCGGAAGGCTGTTGGGGATCTTTATGGGCATCTTTAGTTACCTCACTTGGAAAGTTCGAGTGCCTGTGCGATGTCGGCGATGATATCATCGGCGTCTTCGATACCGATAGACATACGGATCATTTCGGGCTTAACGCCTGCGGCGACAAGCTGCTCATCGGTCAACTGGCGATGGGTGGTGCTGGCGGGATGCAGTGCGGAAGTACGTGCATCGGCAACATGTACGACGATGGCTGCAAGCTTCAGGGAATCAAGGAACTTCATTGCAGCTTCGCGGCCGCCCTTGATACCGAAGGAGATAACGCCGCTGCTCATGACGTTCTTAAGATACTTCTTTGCCAGGCCATGCTGCGCGGAGGATTCGAGACCGGGATAATTTACCCAATCAACATTGTCATTTGCCTCAAGGAACTTTGCAACGGCCAGTGCATTTTCGGAATGCTTTCTGATGCGCAGTGCAAGGGTCTCAAGACCGAGATTCAGCAGGAATGCCATCATGGGCTGAGGAGTGGAGCCCAGGTCGCGCATCAGCTGGCAGCGGGCCTTGGTGATGTATGCCTGATTGCCGAAAGACTTGGTGTATACAACGCCGTGGTAGCTCTCATCGGGCTCGGACAGTTCGGGATACTTGCCGCCCTTTTCCCAATCGAACTTACCGCCGTCTACAACAACGCCGCCGATGACGGTTGCATGGCCGTCCATATACTTGGAGGTGGAATGTACAACGATATCTGCGCCGAAATCGAAGGGACGGCACAGTACGGGGGTTGCAAAGGTATTGTCAACCATCAGGGGCAGGCCATGCTTGTGGGCGATATTGGCAAAACGCTCAATGTCGAACATCTCAAGGGCAGGGTTGGAGATAGTCTCGCCATATACCATGCGGGTGTTCTCGTCGATCAGCGCTTCGATCTGCTCATCGGACATATCGGAAGTCACAAAGCGAACGTCAATGCCCAGACGCTTCAGGGTAACGGCAAAGAGGTTCACGGTGCCGCCGTAAATCGCGGAAGCGGAAATGATGTTCTGACCTGCACTGGTGATGTTCAGTACGGCCAGCAGGATAGCAGCCTGACCGGAAGAGGTCAGCATGGCGCCGGTACCGCCTTCAAGGGCGGTGATCTTCTTCTCCACGTATTCTACGGTGGGGTTGGAAATACGGGTGTACATATGACCTTCAGCCTTCAGATCGAAAAGATCGCCCAGATTGGCTGCAGAATCGTACTTGTAAGTGGTGCTCTGGTAAATGGGCAGAACGCGGGGCTCGCTGTTGCCGGGCTTCCAGCCCTCCTGAATACAAATGGTATCTACGGAGTACTTCTTATCCATATCAATCACTTTCCCTTTCTGTGAGTAAATCTGCTTATAATTCCGCCGGCGAAAGCATTGAGCTGCCTTTCGCGCAGCAGAAGTTCAATAACGCCATAGCAGCCAATAGAAACTACCGAAGCTGCTGCAAGTCTGAAGAATACCGGGATCCTGCCGGCTGCCTCGGGAAGAACCTTGTTCATGCCGAGGCACACAGCTGCGCAGGCAGCGCCGCCAATCAGTATCTTTGCGAAATCCACAAACGTCTTTTTAAGACCCATGCCGCCCAGTCGCTTTCTGAGCAGAACGAACATTATCACCATGCCGGTAGCGCCCGCAAGAGTCGTTGCCAGCGCCAGACCGTTTGCGCCCATCAGCGGCTTAAGGATGAAATTAAGCGTGATGTTTGCCGCAACTACCACGCATGCTACGCGGAAGGGAGTCTTGGTATCCTTCATTGCATGGAATGCGCGGTTGAAAAGATCTCTGAGTCCGAAGGACAGCACTCCAATTACATAGAAGAGGAACGCGCCCGAGGTCATTATAACAGACCTTTCGCCGAATGCGCCGCTGCCGTATGCAAATCGGATAACATCCTTATTCATCACGGCACAGACTGCGATAACGGGCACCAGCATCAGCGCCAGCACTTCAATACAGCGCTTGATTGTTGCCGTCATGGATTCCTTATCACCATCGGCAGCCATGCGGCTGAATTTGGAAAATACGATGGTGGTAATAGGTACGACCAGTATTCCGGTGATAAAGGTGATCAGCCTGTAGCCGTAATTCAGGGCGGTCATTGAACCGTCGGCAAGTCCGGAGGACAGCCAGTGGTCAATCATATTGTTCAGTTCGCTTACCGCCATGGAAAGCAGCGCAGGTCCGGCCAGAATCATCAGCTGCCTGAAGCGCTTGTCGCTTACATCGAAATTGGGCGAATACGTGAACCAGCCGAAGAAGAACGGCAGCTGAACAAGCACCTGCAATACTCCCGATGCAAAAACGCCCCATGCCAGCGCAACGATACCGTACCTGGCAGAGAAGAACATTGCTGCAACTATGGACGCAAAGCTCAGCGGGAATCCGGTCAGCTGCGCGGGAAGGAATTTCTCCTTCGCGTTCAGCACGGTAGACATAACTATCGAAGTTACGTTGAATACCAGCGATACCAGCATTATACGGGTAAGCTTTGCAGTAAGCGCCAGCTTTTCCGCATCAAATCCCGAATAAAGCAGATTGACCAGCGGCTCCGCAAGCAGGAACATGACTGCCGCGATGATTATTGCCGCCAGACCGAACAGATTGAACGCTCCGCTGGCGAAGCGGTTTGCTTCTTTATCTCCCCCATCCTTTTTTGCCTGCATGAACAGCGGCACAAGAGTCGAGGTGATACAGGAATTAAACAGGAATATGGGCAGATAGAAAAGGCTGTAAGATGCCGTGTATGCATCCGATTCCACGCCCGTGCCAAAATAATTGGCGGTTATCATATCGCGCACAAAACCGCAGAGCTTGGATGCTATTATAACAAGCGTCACCAGCGCGGTCGTGCGGAACAAACGTTCCTTGCGAGCCAAATTTTCACCTTCCGGTACAAGTAATAATCTGATTATATCATATAATGAACACTTTGGCTATAATCAGGATCACAGTCTGATGTGTTCCACGCTGACCTTGCTGCCATCGACGGTAACTACCGCAGCGCTGCCATTGATAAGGGTTCCCGGATTGACAAGCAGCACATTGCCGACATTTCCGGCAAATTCCGCATGAGTGTGACCAAAAAGCGCGACCTGACATGCCCGCTCCTCGGCATAGTATGAAAGCCTGTCGTATCCGGATTTAACACCGTATTTATCACCGTGCACTGCAAGTATGCGTACATCTTCCACGATGAAGATCGCTTCGCGGGAATCGCCGCTGAAAAAATCACAGTTGCCCGCAACGCCGATGACTT
This sequence comes from Clostridia bacterium, assembly GCA_045649485.1. Classification (GTDB taxonomy): domain Bacteria; phylum Bacillota; class Clostridia; order Christensenellales; family Aristaeellaceae; genus RUG11247. Next base: position 37,104 of record JAZRPZ010000120.1, on the reverse strand, counting down.
CACGTCCGGTGTCTTCCTCTATCCAGTATGCATCCTTGCGCACATCACCCAGATGTACGATATAATCAAAACGGTTGTTTTTGATATATTCCACAGCGTCTTCGATCTTGCCGGCGGCGCTGTGGGAATCACTTATTACAAAAAGACGCTTCATATTTTTTCGAGCAGTGCCTGAATGGCGCGTGCACGATGGGAAACGCCGTTCTTTGCCTCGGGCGCAGCTTCCGCAAAGGTCACGCCGAGATCATCGGAAAGGAACAGCGGATCATAGCCAAAGCCGCCCTCGCCGCGATACTCGCGCAGGATCTTGCCCTTGCACTCGCCCTGAACCACGATGGGATCCTTTCCGGGTGCGCAGAGAGCAATAGCCGCAACATACTGTGCAGTGCGCTTTTCGTCTTCCACATCCTGCAGTTCCTTCAGCAGCAGCTGGTTGTTTGCCTCATCATCACCGTGAACGCCGCAGTAGCGTGCGGAGTAAACGCCGGGACGTCCGTTCAGCGCATCAACCGCAAGACCGGAATCATCCGCCAGGGCAGCACAGCCGCAGGCTTCCATAACGGCACGGGCCTTGATTACGGCATTTTCTGCAAAGGTCTCGCCGTCTTCTTCGATATCTCCGTCAAAGCCTGCTTCGCGCATGGAGATAACATCGTACTTATCGTTCAGCATTACGCGCAGTTCCTTCAGCTTACCGAAGTTATTGCTTGCCAGTACCAGACGGCGCTTCTTGCAGATGACATATGCCCTGTCGCCCAGTGCTTCGGTCTGCTTCTCCATAAGGCTTTCGATGCCGCTTTCTGCGAGAGCGAGCAGCTTGTCCAGCTCGTCACGGGTATATGCACGACCTTCGCCGGTGCCCTGTACTTCTACATAGCCCTTCTCGCCCTTAGCATTGCGGGTCATGACAACGTTCATGTCGACCTGTGCGCGGGAATCCTGCGCATATTCAAGATCCAGCACGCATTCGTCGTCTACAACGCCTACGGAAACTGCTGCGACCTGATTGATGATGGGAGAATCAACGATCTCACCCTTCTTTATCAGCTTATCAACAGCAAGGCACAGCGCTACGAATGCACCGGTGATGGAAGCGGTACGGGTGCCGCCGTCTGCCTGAATAACATCGCAGTCGATATAGATGGTATGTTCGCCCAGCATATCGAGATCGCAGGCCGCACGCAGGGAACGGCCGATAAGGCGCTGAATCTCAACGCTGCGTCCGTCCTTCTTTATGCCGTCGCGGGCCTTGCGTGTGTTGGTGGAACCGGGAAGCATTGCATATTCCGCAGTGAGCCAGCCGCCCTTGCCGCGGCGGAAAGGAGGCACATCATTTGCTACGGATGCGGTGCAAATAACACGGGTACGGCCGCAGGAAATAAGCACGGAACCTGCGGCCGCATCGGTGAAATCGGGAATTATGGAAATGTTTCTGAGCTGCTCGTTCATTTGTAAATCCTCCAGATCATTCGTTTTCGAATATTGCGTTTGCCTGAGTCTGTATATAGTCGTATTCGATATCGCCGGCTATATTCGAGAATGTGGGAGTCGTAAGTGTTCCCTCTCCCGTATCCCATTTTTCGCCTTCAACATATATCTCTACGCTTTCCACGCCTTCAAACTGAGTACAGGTCACTACCAGGGCCTTCAGCGCAAGTCTGCCGCCGTCGATGTTATTCACTATCTGCATGAATTCACCGGTGAAGTTCAGCCTTGCGACGCCGTTTTTCACATCCACCCCAATCAGGCCGCAGCCTTCGGGAATGGCTTCGGTCAGTGCATCGCTCATCGGGCCCCGCGTCATTTCAAGCACTGCCGTGTTTATGTCCGCATCCGAATAGACCATGCGGGTCACAGGCACTACCACAGATGCAGATTCACCGGGGAAATAAAGCGTCAGCGCATTCATATCAACCGATGCCGATGTTGGCTGAGAAGGTGCCTCAAGATTGATATCGCCACGTTTGAATTTTCCCGAAACCTCTGTTCCGTATGGCAGCTTTTCCCGCTTCTGACCGTTGAACAGAAATTCGACCGTTTTGACCGTATCAAATTCCGTCAACGTCTGCACGATGGCGGCGATCATATTATGCTCATGGGCCGCATCCGTAAAAGACAGTTCCCCTTCGTACTTTATGTCAATGCGGGCATCGCCGTTTGCTATGTCGAGTTCAAGACTTACATTTTCCGGTATTACCGTACGCAATCCGAGTCTTGCTGCCTGCATATCATTGGGACCCGACTTTACCATAAGATTGAGGGTTGCCTTTGCTATGCCGTCTTCATATGGCACAGAGCACATTACCGGCACAAGATAACCGTAGTTATCCTGATAATAGACCACCGTACTGATCTCTTCGCCGTCCGAATCGGCGCCGCCTTCCTGCATTGCACCGGCAGCGGCAGCACCCGTAGGTTCGGGAGTTATATAGGGGTAGAAATTCTGAGAAGTAGCTTCCGGTTCGGTCACGACAGTCTTACCACCGCCCGCGATCCATAGCCGCCATATGCACAAAAGCGCAATGGCAACAATAAGCACTGCCAGCGCCAGTATATAAACCCTGCGCTGACTTACATCAAATTTCATATGAACCCTCCTCGCGCATGTCCTTCACAGGAATATATTCCCGAAAATGCAAAGGTATTACGCCGGAAAGCCCCATACTTCATTTTATCACACAGCGTTCGGTTGCGCAATCTTCCGCGATAAGATATAATATAGTAAGCGAAAAATAATTTCTGCAGAAATAACCATCAAAGGGGGAATCGCCATGCCGATGGACGGCTTCACGCTTGGCTTTGTGGCGAAGGAACTGGATTCGCTGCTTGCAGGCGGACGTATCGACAAGGTGGTGCAGCCCGAGCGTGACGAGATAATTATAACCGTGCGCAATGCGGGACGAAACATGCAGCTGCTGATATCCGCAAGCGCCGACTGTGCACGCGCTCACATAACAAACATAAAGAAAAACAACCCGCTCGAACCTCCCGTGCTCTGCATGCTGCTGCGCAAGCGCATTGTTGGCGGCAGGCTCACTTATGTGCGTCAGGCAGAGAGCGACCGCATACTTGAAATAGGTATAGAGCATTATGATGAACTTGGCGACCTTACCGGCGAGACCATTATCTGCGAGTTTATGGGCCGTCATTCCAACATCATCTTTGTGGACAGGGACAATAAGATAATCGACAGCGCAAAGCGCGTAAATGAAACCATGTCCTCCGTGCGCGAAGTACTGCCGGGCTTGAGATATGAACGTCCCCCGGCACACGGCAAGATACCTTATGATCATATCGATCCCGAAGTGCTTGCAGATACATTCGCTCCCCTTGCCGGCACGCTCAAATCCGCCATATCCAAATCCATAAGCGGAATGTCCGCGCAGACCTCGGCTGAACTTGCTTTCCGCTTTGCCGGCAACGAGGATGCGCATATGGATGAGATAGACTCCCGCGCTGCCGCGCAGAGCGTTGCTGAGACCATGCTGCGCATGCGTTCCTCATTTGATCCCGGCGTTGTCTATTCCGCGGATGACACTCCCGTAGATATCACCGCATTCCCCTATCTCAGCCGCGCATCGCTGCGCAGAGTAAACTTCCCCACTCTTTCCGAAGCGCTTGACGAATATTACCGTGCAAAGGACCGCACCGAGCGTATCCGTCAGAAATCCGCAGCTATCAGCCGCGTGTTGAAGAACAACATTGAGCGCTGCGAAAAGAAACTGCAGCTTCAGCAGGAAGCGCTGCTGGGTTCGCAGAAGATGGAAGATTACCGCAGATACGGCGAGCTTATTACCGCCAGCCAGTATATGATCAAAAAGGGCATGCGTGAATGCGCCCTGCCGGATTATTACGCTGACGGAATGCCCATGGTAAGCGTTCCCCTCGATGAGAAGCTTTCGCCTGCACAGAATGCGCAGCGTTACTTCAAGCTTTATCAGAAGGCGCGTTCCGCGCGCACGCTCGCTGCCGAACAGATCGAAAAGACCAATGAAGAGCTTTTCTATCTGGAAGGACAGCTGGAAAACCTGACCAAATGCGAGGACGAACCTTCTCTGGCAGAACTTCGCGGCGAGCTTGAAAAGCTGGGTTATGTCCATGCAAGTCACAGCCGCCGTCAGATCAAGGCGCTGCCGCCTTCCGCGCCCATGAAGTTTACAAGCCCCACCGGAAAAATCATTCTCGTGGGCAAAAACAACATACAGAACGACAAGCTCACATTCACCGCCGAGCCTTTTGAGACCTGGCTGCACGCAAAGGACATGCCCGGTTCTCACGTAATAATAACCGGCAGCGAAGTTGACGATGAAACGCTTCTCTATGCCGCGCGCATTGCCGCGAAATATTCCAAAGGCGGCACCGGTTCACACGTTCCCGTGGATTACACTCTGCGCAAATACGTAAAGAAGCCTTCCGGTGCAAAGCCCGGTTTTGTAATCTACACCCACCAGCGCACTCTGTACGTCGACCCCATAACGGAGGAATGAACATGGCAGTTAAGGTAACATATGACAGCGATAACCGCATGATCCTCAAAGGCCTGGAATGCAATTGCCCCTGTGAACACAGTTCTCCCACTCAGGACATATACGTAGGTTCCGACCTGCTGCCTAAATTGCCCGGATATATCGATAAGCGTGGACTTGGCAAAAACTGTGTAGTTGTATGCGATGAGAATACCTACGAAGTTGCCGGACGCAGAGTGTATGAGATACTTACTGCAGCCGGATTCGGAGCAATACTGCTCAAATTCCACCGCGAAGAGGAACTTGTACCCGATGAGCGTACCATAGGCGAACTGCTGCTCACCATTCAGCCCGAGACCGAGTTCCTTGTGGCTGTCGGTTCCGGCTCCATTACCGATACCTGCCGCGTGAATGCCGCGCGCTGCAAGCTGCCCTTCGTATCCGTAGGTACCGCAGCTTCCATGGACGGCTACACCTCCGTCGTAGCACCGCTTATTCTGAACGGAGTAAAGATACACCGCAACGGTCCCTGCCCCGAAATAATCGTATGCGACCTTGATGTGCTGGCCACTGCGCCCATCGAAATGGTTCGTTCCGGCGTAGGCGACGTTTTGGGCAAGTACATCGCCATTGCAGATTGGCAGATCGGCAATATTATTAACGACGAGCCCTACTGCCCCACCTGCGGCGATATCGTACTGAATGCCGTAAAGAATCTGCTGGATAACGTTGACGAGATAAGTGCCCGCAGCGAAAAGGGCATGCGTGTGCTCATAGAGGGACTTATTCTTTCCGGCATCACCATCATGATAGTCGGTCACACCCGCGCTGTTGCATCCGTCGAACACAACATCGGCCATTATGTCGAAATGCGCATGCTTGACAGATACGGCAAGGCGACTTCCCACGGCGCAACCGTAGGCGCTGCTACACTGCTGGTATATCCTCTGTTCAAGAAATTCGCCGAAGACGATATTTCCGGCATCGACATATCTGCCCGTACTCCCATAGACCCCGAAGCACGCCGTGAATTCATGCTGCGCGCATACGGCGAAGTTGCCGGCAATTCCATAATGGAAGAAAATCCCGGCGACTTCCTCTCCAAAGAAGAGATGCAGCGCCGCGCTGCGAGGGCTGTCGAACGCTTTGACGATATCAAGGCAGTTATTGACGGCATGCCCGCTTTTGAAGATGTATACGCCGCCATGAAGCGTCTCGGCGCAAAGCTCACCCTCGAAGAACTTGGAGTTGATCAGGACATCATAAACATGTCCGTAAACTGCGCCAAGGATTACCGCACCCGCTACACCCTGTTCAAGACAATGGATGAACTGGGTATTCTCGATAAATATATTTCCGCCTACCCCATCGACTGAGGAGAACACAGATGCTTGACGAAGAAAGACTCATAACTACCGGCTTCCGTGAGGAGGACGAAGATCAGGAAAGATCGCTCCGTCCTCATTCGCTGGTCGAATACTTTGGACAGACCAAGATAAAATCTAGCCTGAGCGTATACATGCAGGCTGCGCTTGCCCGTTCCGAGCCGCTGGATCACATCCTGCTGTACGGACCTCCCGGACTGGGCAAGACCACCCTTGCAGGCATCATCGCCTCCGAGATGGGCCATAATATCCGAGTGACATCCGGCCCCGCAATCGAGCGTCCCGGCGACCTCGCCAGCATACTTACAAACCTTTCCTCCGGCGATGTGCTGTTCATTGACGAAATACACCGCCTGAGCCATTCCGTTGAGGAAGTGCTCTATCCTGCCATGGAGGATTATGCGCTGGATATCATGATAGGCAAAGGTCCGTCCGCCCGTTCCATAAGGCTGGATCTGCCCAAATTCACCCTTATAGGCGCAACTACCCGTGCGGGCATGCTTACTTCTCCCCTGCGCGACCGCTTCGGCATCAGCTTCCGTCTGGAACTGTACACTCCCGAAGAACTGGCTGTCATCGTGCAGCGCTCTGCAAAGATACTGCGCATCGACTGCGACCATGACGGTGCGCTTGAGATAGCCAGCCGCTCCCGCGGTACTCCCCGTATCGCCAACCGCCTTATCCGCCGTGTACGCGACTTTGCCGAAGTAAAGGCCGGCGGCAGGATCGATGTTGGCGTAGCACAGGAAGCACTGAATATGCTCGAAGTTGATGAACTTGGCCTTGACCGCACCGACCGTGAGATGCTGACCACCATGATCGAAAAATTCGGCGGCGGTCCCGTTGGTCTGGATACTCTTGCCGCATCTACCGGTGAAGACGCTTCCACCATTGAGGATGTATATGAGCCCTACCTCCTGCAGTTGGGCTTCATTATCCGAACCCCCCGCGGACGCATGGCGACACCGCAGGCATATTATCATCTCGGCAAGAAGCCTCCTGAGAGCAAGAGCGATACAGGCGATAATGCCCAGACCAAAATGGACATCTGATATTATACCGATTGGAAGATAGCAAATGAAGACATCTGATTTCATGTACGACCTGCCCGAAAGTTCAATTGCACAGTTTCCCGTGGAGCCCCGTGATACTTCCCGTCTCATGGTGCTGGACAAGGGCAGTCTCGATATAGAGCACAAGCATTTCTACGATGTTATCGATTACCTCAATCCCGGCGATGTGCTGGTGGTAAACGATACCCGCGTTATTCCCGCCCGTCTTTTGGGTGAGCGCGTGCCCTCCGGCGGCGCCTGCGAGATTTTCCTTTTGAAGCAGCTCGCACCTAAAAAGTGGGAGACTCTTGTTCGTCCCGGTAAAAAGCTTAAACCCGGCGCAAAGGTCTCCTTCGGCGGCGGAAAGCTTATCGCTACCATTGCCGAAACCACCGAAGCAGGCGGACGCATCGTTGAATTCGAATGCGAAGGCTCCTTTGAAGCTGCGCTGGATGCTCTTGGAGAAATGCCCCTGCCTCCCTACATACACGAAAAGCTCACCGATAAAGAGCGTTATCAGACCGTATATGCCCGCGCCGAAGGCTCTGCCGCTGCGCCCACCGCAGGTCTGCATTTCACTCCCGAGCTGATGGACAAGATCCGCGCAAAGGGCGTTGAGATCGTTCCCGTACTGCTGCATGTAGGTCTGGGAACCTTCCGTCCCGTTAAGGCAGAGGACATCAAGGACCACGAAATGCATTCCGAATACTTCGAGGTAACCGAAGAAGCTGCCGAAAAGGTAAATGCAGCAAAGGCACGCGGTAACCGTGTTATCGCCGTCGGCACCACTTCAGTGCGCACCCTTGAATCCGCTGCGGAGAACGGTAAACTGATGGCAAAGAAGGGCAATACCAACATATTCATTTTCCCCGGATATGAATATCAGCTGGTCGACGCTCTTATCACCAATTTCCATCTGCCCGGTTCGACCCTTATCATGCTGGTAAGCGCACTGTACGGACGTGAAAAGACCCTTACCGCATATGAGACCGCTGTTAAGGAAGGATACCGCTTCTATTCCTTCGGCGATGCTATGATCATCAAATAATCGGAGGTATATATCATGCTTAAGGTTTATGGCGCAGAGATCTGCGGAGACTGCAGGGATTTCAAAGCTCTCATGGCTGAACGCGGCTTCGAAGTTGAATATATCGATATTACCGAAAGCGTACGCAATCTGCGCGCATTCCTCGCGCTGCGTGATCATGAAGAAGCATTTGCAGCAGTGCGCGAACGCGGCAGCATCGGCATCCCCGCTTTCGTAAATGAAGACGGTCAGGTCACAGTAGATCTGAATACCGCTCTGGCATGGATCGGTCAGGAACCTGTCGTTGAAGAGGACGAAGGCTGCGTCGGCTGCAAGTAATCTCGTAAATACTGTCCCCCATGTTTCGCTTTTGCGGACATGAGGGGATTTTTTTATGTTTATCCAAGCAGTACATCCATAGCCATCATGATCGCAAAACCTACTATCGCGGCAAATGCCGCATTATGATACCCGTCATCACTGCAGCTTTCCGGAAAAACCTCTCCCGCCACCGCGTATACCATGGCGCCCGCTGCAAATGCCAGCATAGCCGGCAAAAGCGCGCGCATCTGTATTACCATTATTGCGCCAAGCATTGCAGCCACCGGTTCGACCATTCCGCTGATTTGCCCCATCATGAATGCCTTTTTTCGTGAAATTCCATTCCGTACCATTGGCAGACTTACCGCTGCTCCTTCGGGAAAATTCTGCAATCCTATTCCAAGCGCCAGCATACATGCCGCCCACAGATTTGCACCCTGAATATCAACCGCAGCTGCACCAAAGGCCACACCAATGCAAAGACCTTCCGGTATATTGTGCAGCGTTATTGAAAACATCAGCGTTCGGCTGCATTTATCCATATCATCATATACACGCCCTGCAAGCCATCTGTCGCCTGCCAGCATAAAAGCGCCGCCCGCAACAAATCCGGCGCTCACTATGGCTACAGCATGCATTCCCATGATTTCTGCCCGTTCTATTGCAGGAATGATAAGCGACCAGCATGCCGCTGCAAGCATTATGCCGCCGGCGAATCCCAGCATCGCATCAAGCAGACGTTTATTCGGTTTTTTCATAAATAAAACCGGCGCAGCGCCAAGCGCAGTCATTCCCCATGTAAACATGGTGGCAATAAGCGCCTGTATTACCGGTGATTGATCTTCCATCCAAGCGATCATCTGGCATACCCCCGAACAAAATTGTTCATGGTATACTATGCCATGAATTTAGATGTCGTCAAAATAATTATCTCTCAGAGCTTACTCACGGAAGGATTAAACGGCAATATACCGAATCATTATAGTATATAATTGCTTTACAGGCGGAGTGACAGGCAATGCTTGAATATAATCTTGATATAGCATCCGGTTCAACATCACAGATATTGACGCCCGATGTTTCAGCGCGTACATTTCAGTTTTATGCAACCGAATACGGTCATTTTCGTGCAGGACCGGAGTATTACACCCGACGTGACGGCAAGGCTGCGGCGCTTATTCTCTATACATTGGAAGGCTGCGGCGAACTGGAATGGAACGGCCAGAAGTGCACACTCGGTCCCGGCAGCGCAGTAGTAATATATTGTGACTCCTATCACTTCTATCGCACCGTATCCGATACGCTATGGGTATTCAAATGGGTGCATTTCGACGGTTCGGGGCTTGAAGGTTATCGTCCTGTTCTGCTGGAAACACTCACACCGGTACAATTCACAGATGATTCCGAAATCGCAGAGAACTTCAATACCATCGAAAATACAGACGCTGACGGAGGCCTGCTTGCATGGGCGGAACTGAGCCATGCCATATCAGGAATACTCCTGTCAATGCTGCGTGTCCATACCCAGACTGCCGATACCGGACGCATATCGAACCGCAACGAAGTGCGCGCTTTGGCAAGCTACATTCAGGAAAATCATACAAAGCAGTTGACTGCCGAAGATTTCATGCGGGTTACGAATTTGTCAAAGTATCATTTGATTCATATTTTCCGTCATCACATGGGCATACCTCCATATAAATACATGCATCACTGCAGGATAAATCACGCACAGCAGCTGCTGCGCACATCCGATGAACCGGTGTCAATCATAGGAGAAATGGTTGGTTATCCCGACCCGGTCAACTTTATTCGTCAATTCAGATACATCACCGGCACCACACCTGCAAAATACCGCAAAGAATCTATGCAGCTGCCTTGACTGCCGTTTCATTACTCAGGAGGAACACATATGAAATTCAATGCAAAAGCCGTAGATGAAAAAGTAAAACAGCTTATTGAACGCGACAAACTGCCCTGCGTAAGTATCTGCATAAAAGGACCCGAAGGAATCGTCTTTGAAAAAGGCTATGGGCATCGCGATGCAGACGGACTTATTCCCCCTGACCCCGATACCATGTTCGGCATCGCATCCATGTCGAAATCCATAACTGCGCTGGCTATTTCCATTCTCGAATGCGAGGGAAAACTTTCCTGGGAAGACCCGGTTTATAAGTATTTCCCAAAGTTCCGTGTGCCCGGCGCAGCATGTGATACCGTCACCCTGCGCACACTTGCTATGCACACCAGCGGAATACCGCCCATGGAACCCCTGGAATGGTCTATCGCAATGAACAGCATAAACCGTCAGAGCGAATGGATAGACCAGATGCGCAAAACATCCCCAAATTCCATGAGCACCATTGACCAGCTGATAGACTACATCACAAACTGCGATTACCCCACCGTCGGCGCACCCGGCGAGAATATGAGCTACTGCAATGAGGGCTATGCCATTCTCTCTTATGTAGCTGATATGGCATCAGGTATTCCACTCGAAGAATTCTGCATGCAGCGCATATTCAAGCCCCTCGGCATGGATCGTACTATAATGGACGACGATTGCATATCCGCCCGTGAATTGTCCGGCGGAAATATCACTTCGCTTTTTGAAATAGAAAACGGCAGCCTTGTATGTGATGATGACTGGAGCATACTGCCTCCTTTCCGCGGCTGCGCAATGGTGAAATCCACTGCGCGTGACATGGCGGCATATTACCGCTGCCTTTCAAACGGCGGTGTCCACGAAGGACAGCAGGTAATTCCCCGTGCTGCTGTGGATGCACTCATCGGTGACTGGCTTCCTACCGGAGAAATTGCATGCTACGGTCTCGGTCTGTACAAGCGCCTGAAATGCGGACATATAATTTGTGAACACTCCGGCGGACTCCACGGCGTTTCCACAAAGGGAGGTCTGCTGCTTGGTGAAGGCTACGGATTTGCCGTACTCTGCAGCCTGGGTGATGCCGATATGGATGACATCATGTGGGCGCTTTACAACGAAATCATGGGCCTGCCCCTTGAAACAAGTCACCGATGGTTTGTTCCTGTCGGCCGTGTATTTTCAGACCCGGAGATGCTCACCGGTAAATACATCTGCCGCGAGGGTGTACCGGCAATCGTCACCGTAACCGCTGAAGGCAACGACATATGTGCAACTGTCGGCGGCAACGATACAAAACTGACATATTGCGGCGGTACGCGCTTCCTTGCCTATGACGTCAAAGAACCCGATAAACTGCGCGGAAGATTGGAATTTTTCATCCGCAGCGGTCATGCGTGGGGCGTACGTGTTGGCAGCAGGATATATTCCGCCGAATGATTGCCATATATAAAAAAGCAGCCTGCGCACTGCGCGCGGGCTGCTTTCGTTACTTAAAACATATCCTGAGGATATTTGATTCTGGGCAGGTTCCAACGGTATACCGTTGCAAGCATTCTCAGGGTAACAGTGACCACAACGCACACAATAGTTGCGACGGGCTCACTGCCGGGAATATACCTTACCAGCAGATAATAGGAAAGGCTGCCTGCAATGGCTGCTACGGCGTAGACATCCTTGCGGAGAACAACGGGGATATCACGGGTCATCAGATCGCGCAGTACACCGCCGCCGATACCGGTCGTCATGCCAAGGAAAACACACATGAATACGTTATCAGCATATCCGGAAATCATGGGCAGGCTGGTACCGGTCACAACGAAAGAACCAAGACCGAAAGCATCGATGAAATTTATGAAATCATACAGTTTTTCGGGGTTCTTCATCTCGCGTCCTCTGAGGAAATACGCGACAGTAAATGTAGCGAATGCGGTAATACCGGCTATCAGCAGGTAGAGATAGCTGGTAAACATTCTGGGAGGAGTCTGTCCAAGCAGCACATCACGTATGGTACCTCCGCCAAGCGAAGTAAAACCGGCAAGGATAAGCACACCGAAAAGGTCCATACGATAGCGTATAGCTACCATTGCGCCGGAAAATGCGAATGCGATGGTTCCGACAAAATCAGCAATATACACAACTATATCAACGAAATTCATATATGCCTCCGTTATTTTCCGGCGAGCTGCATGATCCATTCATTGAGACATGCTGCATCCCGCAAAAGCGATTCGTCACTGTCGTTGTTTACAAATTCGATAAGTGCATAGGATTCCGGCGCAATGGCAAGCGCCTTTTTCCACATTTCAACGCCTTCCGTAAGCTCAAGGCGCACTATATCCGGGGTATGTTTCCACGTGAAAGTATGTATATATGCAAGCCTATGAAGTACCGCCTTCAGCGTATCCAGACGCATATCCTCCGGCCAGTCCCATCTCGGCTGCCAGTAAAACCTCAGATTGGAAATATCCGCAGTCTGCTTTATCAGGTCGTACACGCTTTCAGGATCATCGGTAAGCGTACCGCCGTGGAATTCCGGCGCGACTGCTATACCACGTTTATCCGCTTCTGCACAGATGGCACGCAGCTGATCGATAATAAATGCGCGGTACTCTGTATCCGCATCGGCAGAACCTTTTCTTCCGCACCAAACGCGTATCAGCGGCGCACCAAGTGCTTCCGCGGAATCAAGGCATTTGCGGAATTCTGAAATGTCATCCCCTACACGGAAATAACTTCCGTAAGCGCATATTTCAATATTTCTTTCCGCACACATCATGCGAACGCTTGCTGCAGTCTCCGTATCACCCGCAGGAACATGTACATCCCCGCCCCACTCTATCGCACGCAGTCCGGCACGCACACACAGTTCGCATATCTCAGCAGCCGTTTTATTTCTGAAAGTAATTGACACAAGACCGGAGGTAATCATTTCTCACACAGTCCCTTCAAGCCATCGTCGCCAGCATTTCGGGAGAAACCTGCCAATTTGTGCGCTCTCCCTTTTCCCAGCGCAGATATTCGTCTGTCATATATTCCGCCATACGGCGTACCTCGTTGCCCATGGATCCTGCAATATGCGGAGTAATAAAGCAATTCGGCAGTTTATTAAGCGGATTGTTGTCGGATTCCGTTTCGTTCGTCAGCACATCAAGCAGCGCTGTTATCGTTGTATCAGCCGCAAGCTTATCGTAGAGATCTTTCTCATCCAGCTGCGGACCGCGGCCGGTATTTATAAAAGTGGCATATTCTTTCATGGACATAATATGCCCGCGCTTTATGATGCCTCTCGTGGCAGGCAGATTCGCCAAATGATTTGAGATTATATCGCATTCGGCAAATATATGCTCCATGTCCGCGCGCTGCGCACCCAAAGCTGCCAGCTTATCATCAGATGCAAAGGGATCATATACCAAAACACGGCAATTGAAGCCTTTCAGCAGATTTGCGACTGCAGCGCCAACTGCTCCTACACCAAGCAGACCGACAGTTATATCATACATACCGGTGTACTTTTTATTGAGTGCGGCAGAGGCGGCACGGTCAGTTCGGCAAAGCGCCTGTACATTGAAAAAACCTTTTGAAGCAAGGAGTATCTGTGCAAGCGTATATTCGGCCACAGGCACGGCATTGGCCTGCCATGCACTGAAAACCGAAACACCTCTGCGAATAAAGGGTTCGGCAAAAGCCTGTACGGAACCTGCAGCATAAAACACAGCGCGCAGGTTGGGAAAAAGAACCGGTATCTCATCATATTCAATGCGCGGCATTCCCCAGGTGCTAAAGATAACTTCGGCATCGTTTGAACCCTGCCTGCGAATGTCATCAATCTTCAACACTCTGTCTTCTATTCCCGTCGCCTCAGCAAGGCGTTCAAGCTGAAACGGTCCATAAACATAATGTACATTGCTGTGATTTTCACAAAGGAATATAGCCTTCATACGATCCCTCCGTCCGTACACGACGTACACATAAAATGATTATAGCAGTCATTCATTTATATATCACTACAAAACCGTTAATCTTCACAAAACAGATAAATCGCAAAAAACGTTATCTTATGATATATCTGATTATTTCTGTACCAAGCCAGCACATTGCCGTCAGCGAAAGTGCCATCGCCGCACCGTAAAGCACTTTTACCATTTCAAGTCTGCGGATACGTCTTGCGGCACTTATTCTTTCACCGAGTTCTTTCACCTTAAGGCATACAACTGTTATATTATCCGATGCCACACCAAGAGCAGCCGCTTCCTGCAAAGCGCGCTGTACAAGTTCTTCCGCTATTGAAGCGCATGACTTATCGGAAGAAGCTATTTCAGCAATCATTTCGTCACGCATTACATCATTCAATCCGTCAGAACAGATTATGTATCTGTCGTCAACCGCAAACTGAGCCCTTGGACCGATATCAGGCTTTGCACAATTATCTTTTGGCATGCCCAGATGTTTGGTAATGATGTTTTTAAGCGGATGCCTCCAGGCTTTGTCCGCCGTAAGCTGACCCGCATCGATCATCATTTGCACCTGCGAATGGTCTGTAGTGAGTCTTTCAAGCACGCCATTGCGCAGTCTGTATATCCTGCTGTCTCCAAGATGAACAGTTCTCAATGTTCTTTCACGCAATATCAGCATTGCAATGGTAGTACCGGATTCTCCCGGGTGTGCTCCATGCACGGACGCGAGTTCATTTATTGCCCGGTCCATCTGCGAACACAGCTTTGTCAGATTCCCTGAATTGTCAGGCTGAGCGCACAGCCCTTTGTAATTCTTCAGAGTTTCTACAGCCAGGAGCGATGCTTCTTCGCCATACACTGCGCCGCCCATTCCATCGCACACGGCATAGATCTGCGTACCGTCACCAAACTCGGCTTCGCATTTGCCGCCGTGATCCCGCATTGTACGCTGCATATAGATACCGTTCATGAAGAAATTATCTTCATTGTTTTTGCGTCCGCCGATATGGCTGTATGCGGCTGCTTCACATTTAAGGCTCATGCTCCACCTCGCTTTCCGGCACGCTTTCTGCGCCTTATTCCGTTGTCTCTTCTGAGTATCCGCTGTTTGCGCGCAGCTTTGGTATACAGTATCAGCGCCGATACAAAACACGCAATTACTGCGGCTAAAAATATAACCCTTACAGCAAGCCATTTCCGGTTCTTTTCAAGTCTGAATTGGAGCTGCAGTCTTTCGGTTCCATACACCTCATTGCCAAATTCGTCGAGTACGCAAAACTCAGCTGTCAGCACGGTATCTGCAGGCAGTTCAAATCTGCTTATGACAACATCTACAGGAATAACAGCCGACATTTTTTCGGCATATACCGTTTCAACTACCATTTCAGACACATCGGTTTCAAAATAAATCCTGTCATCTCCGGAAACAATGACCCGAAGCATGCACTGTGTATCTTCCACCAGCACAAATCCGGATATGTCAACATCCTTCATGGCATCAAGTACATTGATTGTGCCCGAATACATGCCGTCAATGAACAATGCTTCATCTTCATCGGGAATGACTCTTAAGGAAATAGTTTCGGACTCGTTTCCCGCTGTATCTACAGCAGTAATGTAAAATTCCATTCCTTCCTCAAGCTTCATTTCGCGGGGCAATTCTGCAAATGCTATCCGCTTATCACCGGCTTCGCACTGCACATCATACACAAAATTTGTAGTTTTCTCAGATATGTACAGAACGCATTCCTCGGAAACATTGATATCTATCCATTCCGAAGCGGTATCCAGATAATCAGTCCCGGAAATCAGCACCGGTACAGTCGAATCCGATATAACACTTACCGAATCAGCTGTATATGTAAGCTCCTCAAACTCTCCCGTATAAGCTGCGGTAATTGAATATTCCACACCGTCATCAATACCATCTATCACACATTCAGCAAAACCATGCTCGTCAACATCAACCAAATGTCCGCTTGGTTTGCCGTCTATATATATCTGAACGGAGCTTCCTGGAATGGCAGTTATATTTACACTAACAGTTCCTGTCGTCGAATAAAGCGGCGCAGAAACAGCGATATCTGTGTCGATTATTTCAATAGCAGCTTCGGCACAGTTTCCACCCTCGTCAGTTGCAGCAACAACATAACCGGCATCGTTATCCTTGGCAGAAATACCGAATTCAAGAACAAACACACCGTTTTCATCTGCCGCAGCGGTACATATTTCTTCTTCGTCCGAATAAAGAGTGACCGTTGCGCCGGGATCGGCAGTACCACATATCACTTCGTCGGATTCATATACATTTTCTACAGACAGCGCACATTCGGCATCTACGTATATGAAGCAGTTCATTGCCTCGTCAGCACGGTCCTCATAATATACCGAAAAAACATTTTCATCGGAAGCGTTCAGGGCAGACACAGGGATACTGCAGCACCAGTTACCATCGTTATCAGTGATCACGACAGAGCCGATATCATCGGCTTCCATACCGTTTATCATGAATACAGGAACATAGTCAGCATCAAACGTTCCGCGGATTTCAATTATATCTTCCGATACGAAAACACAGGAAGAAAACTCACATCTCTCTTTTTCGGTAATTTTCTCCGATTCAAAAATGCTGACAGGAATTCTGTCCGGCATTCCGGCTTCGATTATGCCCGCACAGGCAGAACCTGCAAGGAGCACAAGTGACAACGCCACAATGCACATTATGCAATAAATATATCTGCGCATCATCATACGTACGCTCCTCCGTTTCAGAATTTTGATCATTCAGCTTCAGAATTGTATGTAATTATTCAGTCTATATTTTACTCTTTTTTTACAGACAATGCAACTGTTTCTCCATTCCCTATTTTCTATACTTTTTCTAATCTATCTTGGCAGCGATGCTATCGTCATACATGGCGGCAATGTCATCGGTAGTCTTTTGTGTATTGCCTCATATGCATCGTGCAGCCTCTGCCAACGAGGTATGCCCTGAGAATTCTGATTTTTGCCGAAGACAGTATCATCCTGAGCGAACATGCTGACCACATCGACAATTGTATCGCGCAGCCCATCGGGAACAAATACATTCTTGTCGCCTACGCGAACAAGAGTATCCAGCAGCTTTGCACGTTTGGTGATGCTCTTGCGCAGAGTCTCGCTCTCATGGCGATCACGGATGTCGGCTATGCGTTCCTGCTGTATCTCACACATCTTGGCGCGTACCTTGTCGCCCTCGCGCTTGAGTACATTCTGAATGGGAGTCATGGCCTGTAGGTGCAGCAGAGACTTGTCCTTCTTGGCAATAGAGTCCGCCAGGGTCTTTGCTCGGTTACGCGCCTGATTAAGCTGGAGAGTCTCTTCTTTGGTGCGTCTCTTCTTTGGTGCGTCCCTTCTTAAATATAAGCCCGCGAATGATGTCCTTCTGCTTATCAAACTCCTGCTGAGCCTCGTTGAGCTTGTCGAGAGCCTGCTTGTATGCAGTAAGACGCATGCGCTCTTCATCATCCAGTACGGCACTTTCAAGGACATTCGCCAGTATCCCGCGGTCAGAGACATAATCGGAGTCGCGCATGGAGTGCCTGATGTCGGGGGCATTCGTATCATAGGTGCCGATATTGTCTGTGGCGGATTTTATCTGAGTGGAATTCCTAACCACAACACTTATGCCGCGGCTGTCTACTTCATCGCCATAACCGCCGGTGCCACCTTCGTCAAGGATAATGGCATCGTAGTCATAATCATTCTCTTCGATCCACTCCACAAGGTCTATACCGTCCGTCCAGTCGGGCAAGCCTTTATCACTCAGCGGCGTGCGGCTATAGCTGCCATAGAACTCATCCTGCCATATGCGTCTTGTCTTCGGATCTCGCGTGTCAAAAGGCTTCTTCACGCTCAGATACACCGCGTAAGTCATGGGGTTGGTTGCAGCGTCATGTCTGCTTCTGAGCATGCTTGCGTTCGGTGCCTGATAGCCCTCTGCATATTCGGCATCTTCGGTGAAATACTGCCAATCCTTGAAGACTGTATATCCGCCATAGGGTGTACCATGGTACATAACCTTCGGTGTGCCGTCGGGGTTGAGCATAGTCGTATTCACTTTCTTTATTGTCTCCAACTCTCCAGTACTCTTGACAATACTCACTAAATCTGCTATATTGCGTACATCGGCAGTTGAGATCGATCTGGCTAAGGATTTTCCCGAACCAGTTACACTCAGCTGCCGTCTTTCTATATTCTGTAGCTGGTAAGCTCTCTTGGCACTTGTAGTCTTATTGGCATCATTCATTTCTTCGACATATAGCTTTAACAGTTCTGTACCATTGCCAATGTCTGCTAATGCATACAAACTATGCATCATCAACGAATTTGCAGATTTCGGCTCTCCTATACCATAGCTGTCCAAAAGCACAGCATTAGCTACGATGTCGTTTATATAGTCAAGATATGGTCTTGCTTCTACGTTTGTCGCATGTGCATGACTCTTCGTCTCCGTAAAAACTTTTCGAGATATTTGTATATCCCAAGATGTATCATTGTTTTTGACAACTCCGCGTTCAGCGCCAGCTATAGTAGCAACCTTAACCGGCGTAATATCATACGCTCTCCAATCTCCAAACCACGCTCTGAAAAATGGCGATTTAGTGCCCATTTCTTTCCAGTATCTTCTTGCAAGGCGTTCTGTCTTTCTTATGTCATCGGCATTAAAATCATTAACGCTTTTGCGTCCAATACTGACTATATCATCAATCTCCTCCTGGCTCATTCTGTTTTTTGCGTTGTCGCGTACCTGATACTGCACATCCCCAAACTGCATACTTCCTTCCGCTGCCTTGGGCGTAGCCTGCGCTACTGCTCCGGGCAGCGAGTTTTTGTATGCGATGTATTCAGCATCCGGTGCAAAGGTATTGCCATAGCTGTCCTTGTAGCCATTACTGAGCATGTCGTCCAGCATCAGCTCTCTGAGTATGGCCCCAGTCGAAAACATTGAAATCACCGCCATTTGTTCCATGATACACAATCCTCGGAGTGCCGTCCTCGTTGACCACCTTGCTGTCGCCAAACCACTTCTTAAATTCGGGGGTGTCGGTCTGAGCGCGGGCTGAGAGCTTGACATGAGCATCATCTTCTGCTATACTTTGTTTCGTAATGATGCCCTTGAGCTTGGATGCACTTTGAGTGCTCCTCGCAGCTTCTCTTCTGAGAAGGCTGTCCGCTTTGATGGCATCATTTTTTATATTCACTATATCATATAGATACTTTTTGCCATCAGACGCATTCCTTATAAGCAAATCTACTGTATAAGCATGAACCGCCGTAAGGCTGCCACTTGAATCAATCTGAGGAAACCTGCCGCTATATCCACACCCGGACTTTCCGCCATTACCCTGATATTACCGTCACTCACGAATCTTGTGAGTGCCTTGGTTCCGCTGGTTCCTTCGTAAATTACACCAATAGCTCTGTGATCCTGACCGCGTATGCCAAAGTGTTTTCCTTTCTCTCCAGAGAAGTTCAACATCTTGCCATCCGGGAGCAGGTATCCGGCATCAACAAAATCGGTTGTGTATCCAAACTCCTTAACAGCCTGCTTCCTGTAATATTCCGCAGGAGTCAATCCCGACTTTTTGATAGCCTCCGTCTCGCGTTTTACTGCAAGTTGTTTCTCAGCTTCTTCAAACTGTTTCTCAAGGTTGCGCACTCTGATTTGCAATTCATTTGCATGTTCAGCAAGTCTATTGATGCCCAAACGTTCAGCAATGTCTTGCATGTTTTGTTTGAGACGCTGGTACTCAGCTCTTCCT
Source organism: Clostridia bacterium (assembly GCA_045649485.1). Lineage (GTDB taxonomy): Bacteria > Bacillota > Clostridia > Christensenellales > Aristaeellaceae > RUG11247. Next base: position 17,211 of record JAZRPZ010000120.1, on the reverse strand, counting down.
TCTTCAGAGAACCGACTGCCCTTGTAGTTTATCAGCGCCATTCCCGCGTCAATAAACTCATCGTTTCTTCCAGCAGCATCAGCCTCTCGTCTCGCAGTTTCATATTCTCTGCGTGCAGTTCTCAGTTCGTCATACAGCTGCAGATATGCATCGGTGTCTGGATCGTTCTTGACAGAACGGGGGGAATGCTGTATAATACCATCATTCGAAGCATCTTCAAATACCGAGTCTTTCGCTTCTTTAGCGATATGTTCTCGGGGCGAAGATGCTTCGTTTTTTAGTTCAAACGACGCGGTTTTCATGCTAACTAAATCATATAGCACGTACCTTCTCTCCGCTGTAATACCAGCTACTGTTTGTGCCTGATACCTTCTTCCATGAACATCGATCAGCACAAAACCATGTGCATAATTTACAAAGCCACTATTCGTTTCATAATTCAACCCTGAATCATCTTTCCATCCGGTTGTTGCAAGTATCAGTTCCTTTGGGTTTGCTGACGTTCTTTGATGGTCTGCGTAGCGTTCAGGAGTCTTCTTAATATATGTGCCAGCCTCCGAAGAACCAGCAAGGTGATTTCTTGTCTTAGCATTAATGTAAAACGGAATCCCTTGAGACATTACTGCGCCACTATAGTGCATAGCTTTTTGCACTCTTGCTTTGGCCTCTCTCAGCTGATCTTTCGTCCACTTACCACCGCTGTAAATGCCATCGAGAATGTCATCCTCAATCACAAGAGCTTTGCGTCCATCCGTTGTCTCTCTGACTGCAAACTGCACAGCCCCAAACTCCATACTTCCCTTCGCTGCCTTGGGCGTAGCCTGTGCTACTGCTCCGGGCAGTGAGTTTTTGTATGCGATGTATTCAGTATCCGGCGCAAAGGTATTGCCATAGCTGTCCTTGTAGCCGTTACTGAGCATGTCGTCCAGCATCAGCTCTCTGAGTATGGCCCCAGTCGAAAACATTGAAATCACCGCCATTTGTTCCATGATACACAACTTTCGGCGTGCCGTCGGGATCGAGCATGTTTGGGGTTGCTTCTATGGTTCTAAATTCAGCATCATTTCGATTGACAATAGCATGTAAATCTGCTACAGTTGAAATCGTGCTAATCGTATTTGTGCCGGGAGATAGGGTTTTGACCTGAACTCCACCACTTGCGATTGGCACTTCTTCTATCTTTGTCAATTTATATGCCCGTTTTTCTGTTTCCCCTTTATTCGGGTTATTCATCTCTTCAGCCCTGAGCCTAAGTAGCGCTCGCCCGAATCCCATATCAGCTTCGGCGTACATATCATGCATTAGTAAAGAGTTGACGGAGTTTGCTTCAGACATGCCCTTTGATTCAAGAAGCACTGCTTTTCTAACGATTTCCCGAATCATAGATAGATATTTTGCAGCTTCTCTGCTATTCTTACTGCGATGTCTATCGGTTATCATCTACATGTTCTCCAACACAAACGCCGGCGAATAATCACTGAATGAATACATATACAGACCGTACCCTTGTTGAGAGTGTCTACTCAATACTGAGACCACTGTTGCAGTATGTTAATATTGAAATTTCGGAAGGTAAAACAGCAGCTTTGTCGTATTTTAGAATTGGTAAAAATATTTTTCAAAAAGGCAGTGTTAAGCAATGATATTCACAAAAGACAGACATTTCTACAAAACCTTCATTGCCATTTTCTGGCCGTTGGTAATGCAGAATATTATCAATCTCAGTGTAAACGTAGCCGACAATATAATGCTCGGCGCATACTCCAATCCTGCAATAGCCGAAGCGGCGCTTGCAGGCGCTGCTTCGGTAAATCAGATACAGTTTATATTGCAGTGTCTGGTTGGCGGCGTAAGCGGCGGTCTTACCGTGCTTGGCAGCCAGTATTGGGGCCAGAAACGCATTGAACCCATCAAAAAGCTGAGTTCCATAGCTTTCTGGGTCTGCCTCATATTCTCCGCATTCGTCTTCCTCGCCTGCACCGTAGCTCCCCGCGGCGTTATAAGCATATTCATCTCCGACGCTGAGGTCATCGGCGAAGGTCTGAAATATCTGGATGTACTGAAATATTCCTATATAATGTTCGCAATAACCAGCGTGCTTCTTTCCGCCCTCAACTGCGTCGAGACCGTAAAGGTAGCATTCTGGGTATCCCTTATAACTCTGATAGTGAATGTAGCGCTGAATATACCCCTCATCAAGAATTTCGGCTCCGCCGGCGCAGCTGCCGCAACCGTCATCTCCCGCGGCGTAGCGCTTGTTTACGTTATTGTCTATATTGCGCGCTGCGATAAGAAACTGGGACTCAAGCTGCGCGACCTGCGCACGTTTGACAAGACCCTTGCTGTGGATTTTGTAAAGGTAGCCTCCCCCGTTGTAGCCATCAGCGGCATGTGGGGATTCTCCAATGCACTTTCCTCCATCATCCTCGGTCACATGGAAATGAGCAAGGCAATCGTTGCCGCAAACAGCGCTGCCTATACTCTGTACACCCTGTTCAAGGCAGGTGCTCAGGGCGCCGCAAATGCAGCCGGCATCGTAATGGCCAAGACTGTAGGAGCCGGTGAAATAGGCAAAGTAAAGGAATACGCCAAAACTCTGCAGCTGATTTTCATCGGTATCGGCATATTCTCTGCGCTGCTGTTGTTTGCCACAAAGGACATCGTACTTGCACAGTATGAGCTTACAGAGGAAGCAATGGCACTGGCACATCAGTTCATACTGGTACTGTGTGTCTGCACCTTCGGCATGGCTTATCAGATGCCCACCATCACCGGCATCATCCGCGGCGGCGGTGATACCCGCTTTGGCATGTTCAACGACCTGGTAAGCATATGGTGCATCGTATTGCCCGTTTCTGCACTGGCGGCATATGTTTTCAAGTGGCCTCCCGTTGCGGTCGTTGCCTGCCTCAATTCCGACCAGATATTCAAGTGCGGCGCAGCAGCAGTACGCTGCAACCGCTATCGCTGGGTAAAGAAGCTCACCCGCGACGAAAAGTAATACAAAAACCTCCTGCGCTCGATTCAGCTTGAGCGCAGGAGTTTTTTTATTCTTCAAGTTTCCATATGTGTGGATCTTTTCTGAAAATGAGGCAGCTTAACATGCCAAATATAGCTATTACGCTGAAAAGCATCGCAGCTCCCGAGCCCTTTACCGTGCCGAAAAGCACAGCATATACACTTTCGGAAGATTGCGCCGCCATGAATGGTTCGAACACATTATCCACAAGATATCCGCCCAGCATATAGCCGATGGGAATAGTGAAAAACTGGAATGTATTTCGCGCTGAATATACTCTTCCCTGCATCTCCACAGGAATGCGTGAACGGAATACCACATCAAGATTGGCATTCATCAGCGGTATAACCAGCCATCCAAGCACAGCACCTATGCACCACACAGGCAGCGACTTTCCGAATGCGAGGAAGAAATTCTCCGTGCTCATTGATATGAGCAGCGTATTGCATATCACGCGCACTCTGCTTTTGGGCACAGGCCAAACGGATGCAAGCAGACTTCCGACAACCATTGCAACACCTGTTACCGTATTAATGATACCCAGCGAAAGCTCACCGCCGCCTCTTTCGGAAAGCATCATGGCAGGCAGTGCAGCATTATATATCGAGGCCGTCAAGTTTATCACGGCCAGAAACATTATAAGGTCAAATATACCCCTGTTATTCTTGATATATCTGAGTCCGTCTGCCGCAAGCTTCAATACGCCTTCCTGTGAATCTGTTTTCTCAATTTCGGGAATCTTGATAAACAGGAACAACGTAATAAAGGCAACGGCAAAAGTCACAAGGTCGATTATAATTACCACTTCAAGGCCCGCCATCGTAAACAGAGCAGTAGCTATGACAGGGGTAAGTATATTCACCACAGACCCTGTAAACGACCTTACGGCACTTGCCTGCTGGAAATATTTCTTTGGAGTAAGCAGAGTTACCGCCACATCTCCCGCAGGCTGCTGTACCGTATTCATAAGACCATTCAAGGCATTTAGTACGTATAGATGCCATATCTGCAGCATACCTGTACGCATCAGCACAAGCACAGCCACAGTACACGCTGCGGCAAACGCATCGCAAACAAGCATAGTGCGCTTCTTGTCCCATCTGTCGCTGAGTGCACCGGCAAATATGCTCATAAGCACATACGGCGCATATGAGCAGACAGACAGCAGCGCTGTGGTCAGTGCAGACCCTTCAGCCTGATAAGACCAGATTATAAGTGCAAAATTGGTCATCGCGCTTCCGAGAGAAGAAAGCGCCTGTGTAATATGAAGAAACAAGAAGCTTCTGAGATCGTAAACTGTTTTTCTAAACCTTTCCATATTGAACCCTGCTTTCTATAATAAATACCTTGAACAAACAGGGATCATTCCGGGTGATGCGGTATGCTTCATGCGAATGCCCGGTCAGATCCCGCACGAAGCCTTTGCAATTGCAAGAAACATACTGTCCTCCTATGCAAAAAGGGACGGTGTACCCGTCCCCTTGATTATTTACCCAGCTTTCCTGCCCACTCTGCTTCTTTGAAACCGAAAAACACAAAACCTTCGCCCACAAGCACGGGACGCTTTACGAGCATTCCGTCCGAAGCAAGCAGTTCAAGCGCTTCGTCGGTGGTCATTTCCGCAAGCTTATCCTTCAAACCGAGCGCGCGATACTGGATGCCGCTGGTATTGAAGAGCTTTCTTATATCAAGACCGCTCAGTTCATGCCATTCTTTCAGTTCTTCGAGGGTGGGATTATGAGAGGTTATATCCCTCTCTTCAAACTGCATACCACTGCCCGTCAGAAAATCGCGGGCCTTTTTACAGGTGGTGCACCTTGGATGGCAGATAAATCTCAGCATTTTACAGCCAGGATCTCAACTTCTACCAGAGCGCCCTTGGGCAGACCGGCTACTGCAACGCAGCTGCGTGCGGGATAGGGCTGTGCCATGCGACGGGCATAGATCTCGTTGACCTTTGCAAAATCTGCCATATCGGCCAGATATACGGTGGTCTTTACGATGTCGCTCATCTGGAAGCCGGCCTCGGCAACGATGGCTTCAACGGAATCAAAAGCCTTTTCTGCCTGTGCGCAGACATCGCCTGCATCGGGAGCGATCTGACCGGAAGCATACAGGGTGTTGCCGGCAATGATAGCCTGAGAATAGGGACCGATAGCGGCGGGTGCGCCGGTGGTGGATACAACGATCTTGGACATGGTAAAACATCCTTTCATACTTAGATTGGATATATTATAGCACATATAAGCAGAATTGTCTTTAGCACAATGTCCAATTTAAAAAATTCATGCATCCATCAAAAATACTGCACTTGACATTCAATCAGCTTAGTGATATATTTGAACCATAAACACGCAAAGGAGTATGGCCATGAAAACTTACACCAACATGGCAGCTGCATACTTTTATTACTTTTACTTTGCATTCAGCAGGTAAGAGTGATTCGTGTTGCAATTGACTGATATCAACGAAATTCGTGTATTGGCAGCCGCACAGAGTCACATCTGTGCGGCATATTTTTTGAATCGGATTAAGGAGTGATTTGAAATGATCGCAGTTCTTCGTCAGGGCGTAACCAAGCAGCAGCGTGATGGACTCATTGAATGGTTCGAACACATCGGTCTCAGGGTGCATGTGTCTGACGGCGAATATCAGTGCATACTCGGCCTTATCGGTGATACCAGCAAGGTTGATATCAACCTGCTGGAAAGCCTGTCTATCGTCGAAAGCGTAAAGCGCATTTCAGAGCCTTTCAAAAATGCAAACCGCAAATTCCATACCGAAGATTCCATCATCGATATCGATGGCGTAAAGATCGGCGGCGGTCATTTTACCACCATTGCCGGTCCCTGCTCTATTGAAACCGAAGAGCAGATAATCACCGTTGCCAACAGGGTAAAGGCTGCCGGCGCGGGCATACTGCGCGGAGGTGCCTTCAAACCCCGTACCTCCCCCTATGATTTTCAGGGACTTGGCGGCGACGGTCTCAGGCTGCTCAGCATTGCAAAGAAGGCAACCGGTATGCCCATTATCTCCGAAATACTGAACATCAAAGACCTTGATCTTTTTGAAGATGTCGACATCATTCAGGTAGGCGCGCGCAACATGCAGAATTTTGATCTGCTTAAGGAACTTGGCCGCACAGGCAAGGCCATTCTTATCAAGCGCGGTCTGGCAAATACTCTGAAGGAACTTCTGATGTCCGTAGAATACGTAATGAGCGGCGGCAATGAGCGCGTGATGCTCTGCGAACGCGGCATACGTACTTTCGAAACTTACACCAGAAACACCCTCGACCTTTCTGCAGTGCCTATGCTTCATGAACTGACACACCTGCCCGTTATTGTCGACCCCAGTCACGCAACCGGCAAACGCAGTCTTGTAAAGCCCATGGCACTGGCAGCTACCGCAGGCGGTGCGGACGGTCTGATGATCGAAGTGCACAACGACCCCGAACACGCCCTCTGCGACGGCGCTCAGTCTCTTACTCCCGATCAGTTCGATGATCTTTCCAAGCGCATCGCAAAGATCAGGGAGGCGATGGCGGAATGACAGTCGGTATCGTAGGCCTCGGTCTCATCGGCGGTTCGCTTGCCAAAGCCTACCATGAACACGGACATCGTGTGCTTGCCTTTGATGCAGACACATCAGTTTCCGAATTTGCCATAATATCCGGCGCAGCAGACGGATATCTTACCGATAAAACTCTTTCCGAATGCGATCTGGTGCTCATTGCTGTATATCCGGAAGCTGCTGTAAGGTATCTTGAAGAGCACGCCGCACATTTTAATAAGGAAGGCTTCGTCATCGATTGCTGCGGAACAAAGCGCCTCGTATGCGAAGCAGGTTTCAGACTTGCGCATGAATATGGCTTCACCTATGTGGGAGGACACCCGATGGCGGGTACGCACAAATCCGGCTTCGCAGCAAGCCGAAGCGACCTTTTCAAAGGTGCATGCATGGTCATCGTTCCCGACCATTATGACGACATCAAATTCTTCGAAAAGATAAAAGAGCTTATATCCCCTACCGAATTCGGCAGCATCTCCGTTACCACCGCAGAAAAGCACGATATGATAATCGCCTTCACTTCGCAGCTTGCGCATGTGGTATCCAATGCATACATCAAAAGCCCCACATCCCGCGAACACAGCGGCTTCTCTGCCGGCAGTTATAAGGATCTTACCCGTGTCGCATGGCTGAATCCTGACATGTGGACAGATCTCTTCATGGCCAACAGCGATTACCTTATCCCGGAAATAGACGGCATAATAACCGAGCTCACCAAATACAGAGACGCTATGGCAGCCAAAGACAATATAACGCTGCGAAATTTGCTGGATGAAGGCCGGCGAATCAAGGAGGAGGTCGACGGAAAATGAGCGAGATAATAATCCGCCGCGGTATACTTGACTGCGCCGGCGACATTCTGAAATCCGACAGCCGCATAGCTATAATCACCGATACCAATGTTGATGCGCTTTATGCTCAAAGACTTGCCGATTCATTTGAAAAAGCGGGAATGGATACAGTCAAATATGTATTTCCTGCCGGCGAACGCAGCAAAAATGTAAATACCTATATAAAGGTGATAAATTTCCTTGCCGAAAACAGGCTCACCCGCACAGACACAGTGGTCGCGCTTGGCGGCGGAGTTGTAGGCGACCTGGCCGGTTTTGCTGCGGCAACATATCTCAGGGGCATAAACCTTGTGCAGATACCCACTACCCTGCTGGCTTGTGTCGATTCTTCCGTAGGCGGCAAGACCGCAGTAGATCTTCCCACGGGCAAGAATCTGCTGGGTGCGTTCTATCAGCCTCACGTGGTGCTTATCGACCCAAATATGCTGAAGACCCTTCCTAAGGAAGTGTATCTCGACGGCGCTGCAGAAGTGATAAAGTACGCGGCAATTATGGACAAAGATATGTATCCCCTGTTCGATGATTTTGACGGAAATATCGATGAGATCATCACCCGATGCGTGAACAATAAAAAATACATCGTTGATCAGGACGAGCGTGATACCGGGCTGAGACAGCTGCTCAATTATGGTCATACATTCGGACACGCCATTGAACTTCTGAATGACTACCGAATCGGTCACGGACACTGCGTTTCAATCGGTATGGCTATCATGAGCCGTGCCTGTGTAAAAAAAGGCCTGTGCGATGCGGCATGTGCAGCCGGACTGATCAGCACGCTGGAATCCATAGGTCTTCCTACAACCACCGATATTTCCGCAGAGGAAATATACAACGCGATGCTTTCCGATAAGAAGCGGGCCGGCGGCACGATCAATCTCATTGTCCCCACCGAACCGGGAAAATGCGTGCTTCACAAAGTACCCGTAGAGGATTCGCTGGATTTCATTATAAAAGGGCTCAATTGACCCAAACCGTGAAGGTGTAACCGATGATTGCAAAAGTATATCCCGGAAGCATATCAGGCACATTGCCTGCCATACCTTCCAAATCACACGTACACAGGCTGCTTATATGCGCGGCACTTTCCGATAAAGAGACAACTATCGCATGCCCTGCCTTGAATGAAGACATTGAAGCAACCGCCCGCTGTCTTAGTGCATTGGGCGCAGATATCTCTTACGACGGTACGCGCTTTACCGTAAATCCCGGCATTTCAAAACAGAATCCCATACTCAATGTAGGCGAAAGCGGCTCCACTTACCGCTTCCTCTTCCCCATTGCCGCGGCCCTCGGTGCAGATGCAGCCTTTGAACTCCATGGCAGACTTCCCGCAAGGCCTATGAGCGAGCTTATATGCGCTATGGAAAGTCACGGTGCCTGCATAAGCGGAATCGGCAGCAACAAAGTCATTGTAAAAGGAACCCTCAGCGGAGGCAGATATGAATTGCCGGGCGACATATCTTCCCAGTACATATCTGCACTGATATTTGCGCTTCCGCTTACCGGTGCTGACAGTGAGATCATCCTCACGACGGCAGTGGAATCCAGGGGATATATCAACATGACGCTCGACGCTGTACGCAGTTTCGGGATACAAATCGATTGGAACGGCAATACGATATCCATTCCCGGAGGACAGAAATACACTTCCCCCGGAGATATCATTGCCGAAGGTGACTGGTCAAACGCCGCTTTCATGCTTTGTGCTGCAGCCGCATGCGGTACTGACGTGAATCTGACCGGACTCACTGATAAAACAAGTCAGGGCGACAGTGCAGTCAGGCATATCATAGAAGGCTGCGGCAAACCGATACAGGGACAGACTATCTCTATCGCAGACATTCCTGACCTGGCACCCGCATTGGCAATACTCGCCTGTGCCGCAAGCGGAGAGACCCGTCTCACGGACGCAGCGAGATTAAGACTCAAGGAAAGCGACCGCATTGCCGCTATCGTTGACACTCTCACAGCCCTCGGCGCAGACGCTTCCGCCGGCGACAATGAAATAATCATCCGCGGCGGAAAAACACTTAACGGCGGCACTGTGGATTCCTGCGGAGACCATCGCATAGTCATGATGGCGGCATGTCTGGCTGTGATATCCGAATCCCCGATAATTATTACGCGCGCCGAAGCGGTGCGAAAATCTTATCCCAATTTCTTCGAAGATATCCGCTCGCTTGGTCTCAAGGCAGAAACATACTGAGACCGGAAGGAGATAACATGAGTTCTACTTATGGAAAAAATTTCAAGATATCCGTGTTCGGACAGTCGCATTCCTCTGCTATCGGCGTTGTGATCGACGGACTGCCCGCCGGCAAGGCCGTTGATATGGATGCACTTAAGGCATTCATGGCACGCCGTGCACCCGGCGGAAAATTTGCCACCGCCCGCAAGGAAGCCGATGAATTCGAGATACTTTCCGGAATAGCAAACGGCTGTACATGCGGTGCTCCGTTTGCAGCACAGATACGCAATAAGGATGCACGTCCCGGGGATTATTCCGCATATCGCGATACTCCCCGTCCCGGACATGCCGACTACACTGCGCAGATAAAGTACAACGGATTTCAGGATCCTACCGGCGGCGGACATTTTTCCGGCAGACTGACCGCTCCTGTTTGTATCGCAGGCGGTATAATGAAGCAGCTACTTGAAAATGAAGGGATTCGCCTTGCGGCACATATCTATTCCATCGCAGACATAAAGGACAAGCGATTTGATCCCGTTGCACCTGAGATTGACGGCATAACAGAAGGACCTCTTCCGACCATCTGTCCCGACGCAGCCGAAAAAATGGCCATTCGGATAGATGCCGCCCGCGAGGCACAGGATTCGGTCGGCGGTATCATTGAATGCGCGATAACCGGACTTCCCGTGGGACTTGGCGACCCTATGTTCGACGGTATGGAGAATCGCATTGCACAGGCCGCATTTGCAATACCCGCTGTAAAGGGCATCGAATTTGGCGCAGGATTTGAAAGCGCAACCCTTACCGGAAGCGAAAACAACGATGCTTTTGAATATTCCGATGGTACCGTGCGCACTAAGACCAACAATGCAGGCGGTATTCTTGGCGGAATCACCAACGGAATGCCGCTCATATTCCGTGTTGCCATAAAACCTACTCCTTCTATCGCAAAGGAACAGGATACTATCGATATTACCCAAAATACAGATACAAAAATAAGTGTGCACGGCAGGCATGACCCCTGTATTCTTTCCCGCGCAGTGCCGTGCATAGAGGCTATCGCGGCCATTGCAATATATGACGCATATCTTGAACGGAAAAAGGAGATCTGATCACTATGGATATGAAAGAATATCGCAAGCAAATAGATGATATCGATTCTCAGCTTACCGAACTGTTTCAGAAGCGTATGGATACCGCAGCAAAGATAGCCGAATACAAGAAAGCCAACGGACTGCCCGTATTCGACCCTGCACGTGAACGCGCGAAGCTTGCCGACGTGGCATCCAAAGTCCGTCCCGAATTCAGCAACTACGCCGAGGGTCTCTATTCAACCATATTTGACCTGAGCCGTTCTTACCAGCGTAAACTGAATTCTCCCGGCAATGCCACACAGAAGCAGATAACCGAAGCACTCTCCAATACCCCGCAGCTGTTTCCCGAACGTCCTCTTGTGGCCTGCCAGGGCGTCGAAGGCGCATATTCTCAGCATGCCTGCTCCCGCATCTTCAAATCTCCCAACATAATGTATTTCTCTTCCTTCGAAGGTGTTTTCCGCGCAATAGACCAGGGTCTGTGCAAGTATGGCGTACTTCCGCTTGAGAACAGTACCGCGGGTTCCGTAAACCGTATTTACGATCTTATGATGCAGTACGATTTCAACATCGTGCGCTCGACCCGCATCAAGGTAGACCATTGTCTGCTGGTCAATCAGGGTACTCAGCTTTCCGACATCAAGGAAGTCATTTCCCACGAACAGGCTCTTACTCAGTGTGAAAACTTCCTCAAGACTATTCCCGGAATCAAGATAACTGCCGCTGAAAATACTGCCGTGGCCGCACGTAAGGTCATGGAATCCGGACGCAGCGACCTGGCATGCCTCTCCTCCCGCGATTGTGCCGAACTATATGGTCTCAAGTGTCTCAAGGCCGGTGTACAGGACAGCGGTTCCAACTTCACCCGCTTCATATGCATTTCCAAAGATCTCGAAATCTACCCCGGTGCAGACCGCACATCCATCATGCTGGCACTGCCCCATCGTCCCGGCGCACTTTATAATGCACTTGGCAGGCTGTATGCCCTCGGCATCAATTTGCTGAAGCTTGAATCGCGTCCCCTTGCCGGCAGCGATTTCGAGTTCATGTTCTATTTCGACCTTGAGACCAGCGTCTATTCCGACGAATTCATGCAGGTATTCGCCGATATAGAAGGTATGTGTTCCACTTACAAATATCTTGGCAGCTATACTGAGGTGGTTTAAATGGGCAGATACGGACTGCTGGGCGAAAAGCTGGGACATTCATATTCTCCGCAAATACATGCACAGCTTGCGGACTACGAATACCGGCTTTATCCCATGCCACGCAACGAGGTTCCCGATTTTGTAAGGAACACTGATCTTGACGGTTTCAACGTTACCATTCCTTATAAGGAGACCGTCATGCCCTATCTCGACGAGATATCTCCCGAAGCTCAGCGCATCGGCAGCGTCAATACCATAGTGCGTATGACGGACGGCAGTCTGCACGGGCATAACACCGATTACTATGGTTTCATGTGCATGCTTGGCGATACGAAGAGACTTATCGGCAAGAAGGCTATTGTGCTCGGCAGCGGCGGCGCGTCCAAAACTGTTTTCGCTGTATTGCATGACATAGGCTGTGCTCAGGTCATAGTGATTTCCCGCAGCGGAGAAAACAACTACAACAATATCCATCTGCATGCCGATGCCTCGGTGATCGTAAACACGACTCCGGTCGGTATGTATGGCAATCAGGACACATCGCCCATCGAACTGAGTATGTTCCCCCATTGCATCCTGGCACTTGACCTTATCTATAATCCCGCCAAAACTCATTTCCTGATGCAGGCTGAAAAGCTGGGAATTGAGAACCGCGGCGGACTTACCATGCTGGCAGCCCAGGCTATACGTGCCTCCGAAATATGGGGCTGTATTCCCGAAAACAGTGTCGATATCGCTTCTGTTACAGATAAGATACAGCGCAGCATGATGACCATCGCCCTCATAGGAATGCCCGGCTGCGGAAAAAGTTCTATAGGCAGACACCTTGCCAAAATTACCGGAAGAAACTTTATTGACCTGGACGAAAAGATCACTGAAGAAGCCGGCATGCCCATCCCCGAATACTTCACCAGATTCGGAGAGGCTGCGTTCCGCAGGCTCGAAAGCCTCATGCTGGCAAAGTATGCAAAGGAAAGCTCATCGGTAATTGCAACCGGTGGCGGAATAGTTACAGTTCCGGGCAACAGATATCTGCTTAATCAGAATTGCATCACGCTGCTGATCGAACGCCCGCTGGAAGAGCTTCCTTCTTTCGGAAGACCGGTAACTGCTTCAAAGGGCGTTGAACAGCTCTATCGTGAACGAAAAGAGTTGTACGAAAACTGGAGCGTACATAAATACGCCAATACCGGAATCGAAGAAACCGCATCTTACATCGCCAAAGAATTAATGCTGTAAACGGAGGGCTTTGCCTATGAACATACTTATCATCAACGGTCCCAATCTCAACATGCTCGGTATGCGTGAACCTGATATTTACGGAAGCGCTACACTCGCAGACCTCAAAAGGATGATTACAGACCATTGTAACGGCAAGAACATTCAGCTTGATTTCTTCCAGTCCAACCATGAAGGAGCCATTGTAGACCGCATACAGGTCGCCTGCGGCAAGTTTGACGGCATAGTTATCAACCCCGCTGCTTATACACATACCAGCATTGCCATACTGGATGCACTGAAGGCTGTCGGCATTCCCGCCGTAGAAGTTCATCTTTCGGACATTGACACCCGTGAAGAATTCCGCAAGTTCTCCTATACATCCCTCGCCTGCATTGCCACCGTAAAAGGCAAGCATTTCCGGGGATATCTGGAAGCTATCGACATTCTGATCGATCATCTGAACAAATAAACAGATAATAAAAACCCTGTGCTTTCGCACAGGGTTTTTATTTTGCACTTATTCAGCTGCGTTTACTTCAGTGATTACGCTGGAGACATAAACAAGATTATTCTCAGCATCAAAGAACGCAACACCCCACTCAACAGTTCCGTTTGCGGGGAAATTGATAGTGGTCTCAGTGGTTTCGGTGAAGTAATTAGCTGCAGGTACTATGAGGCCTGCGTCGCAGTATACAACTGCATAGGCAGCATCGCCAATAACTATATTGAACTTTGCAGTGTCGCCAACCAGCACATTCTCAACATCTTCGGGCTTATCCTGACCTTCAACGAGTCTGACATAGGTAAGCTTTTCGATGTAATTTGCGGTCTTGGTATCGAAAGTCCATGCATTTTCTCCGGCAATAGCGGGGCTTACCGCCTCATAATCAGGCGATACGATACTGCCTTCGGTAAGCTGAACAATATAATTACGATTGATCTCAAGGGGCTGAGCAAGAGTAATTTCAAATACGGTGCCGCATCCCCACAGCATTGCTTCCAGTTCTTCCTCGTTCATGGGACGTGCAATCATGGTATCAGCATTGATTGCAATTTCCTCAACAAGGCCATCTTCTTTAGTATGCAGATACAGAATGCCTTCTCCGGCAACAACATCTTCGCGAGGCATGAAAATGCTGAGCACATTTTCACCGCCCACAACATTGGAACCGTTGATGGGATAGAACATCATGTAACCGATAGTCTCATTGAAATCCACCTCAGGAGTTCCTGAATAGGGTTTCTGAGGGCTAAGGCCATCTGCCCATGTAGCTGCGAAAGCGTTGCTGCAAAGCAGCATTACAGCCAGACATACTATAAAGAATTTCTTCATCATTCAATTACCTCTCCCTCTCTTACCTTACGCGCAACAACCACGAAACGTCCGTTTTCGCGCTGATACGTGCAGGTAGTCAATGTAAGGAATTCATCTCCGAATTCAACATCTATTCCGGTGTCATAAAGCTTGTATTTATCAATCTCCGCCAACCAGAGCTCTGCATCCAATTCGTAACGGATATCTGCATTATAGCGGAAACCTTCCTCGTTTTCGTCGTAATCTGCCGAATAGAAGGCTGCAAATACAACATAGGTGCCTTCGGAGATCAGCGTGTCAAAAGTGAAAACCTTATTCAAACGCCAGTAACCCTTCGATTCGAAAAACGCCAGGGTACCGAACATCGTTTTGTTTTTCATATTATGACCGCTTATTACCAAATTATAGCTTGGCGTCCAGGGATCACATTTGGAATCCAATATCAACTGACCGTTGTTATTATCTTCTCCGTAGAAATCCCTTCTGAGATAATAATCATTATCTTCATTCTGAAGCACAGGATAATCGATCTCTGTTCGCGGCAAGCATATCCAGCCGACCAAATCGTTATTCACGGCATATATTTCACGATATTGCGGGAGAATCATATCCTCGGAAAACTGAACCTTTTCCTTTGAGTCATACGAATCAACGCTTCCTGTACGAACACGCCGGTCGCTCTGATCGCCGTCTTCAGATTCACTATCGGAAATATTATCTTCGCCCGGCTGAATTCCATCCGCCGATGCATCATCGTTCAGATCCTCTTCGTAAACTTCTTCCTGCTGCTCAACAGGTTCCGCATTCACGGAAAGATCTTCTTCATTATCTGCAGAATCACCGATGGCGGCCCCGGTATCAACCGGGCCGCTCATCGGGGAAGCTGTTTGTTCTACTGAAAGAGTATCAGTTTCTGATGCATCGGAGTTCTGAGCAGGGGCGGCACTGTCATCCAGTGCCGACCTGCGCATCTCCCGCAGGGTATCCATATCTGCCTCATTGGATGTCTCCTGCTGTTTATACAGCAGCGGATATGATATAGCACCTGCGAAGCAGGCAATCATGATGATTACCAACAGAACTGAAAGCGTCTTTCTCATGATGTTATCAATTGATCTTGCGCTTACGGTTCAGCATTATGAAGGCTGCCAGTGCCAGTACGCCGATGCCGCCCAGTACATAGGGATATACGGGAGTTTCATCGCCGGTGCCGAGCAGGTCGCCCCACAGCGGTACGCCGTAGTCAAAGATCTCAAGCAGTTCTTCCAGTTCCTCTTCGTTGAAGTCCCCATACCTTCTCATGGAATAGGGCTGCCACTCGGGAACGTAGTAGTTGTAGAGGTCATAGCCGTCTACTTCAAGCCAATAGCCGTTTACCAGCTGTTCGCTTACGGTGTAGGTGTAGTAATAACCATAGCCGTCGTTGTCAGGCAGGTTGGTGAAGCTGTATGCCCAACCGGTCTCCTCAGAAGCGCTTGCAGTGGCAATGACGTCGCCATCACGCATCAGGTATACGACTACATCTGCAGGACGCTTGCCGTCGATATTGTCGTCGTCTACCCAATACTTCTGACCGCTGATCTCGACATCCTTGACCTCAACACGCATGCGGTTGACGATATTGTATCCCTCATAGAAGGTATCATATCCATCAACAGCCTTCTCCTGTACTACGTACTGGTAAACATTACCGTTTTCATCTGCAACCTCAAGGTTGGTGAAGTAGTAAGTATTGCCAGACCATACAGGTGCTGCATTGGGTACTACCCTATAGGTAGTGCCATCGGTGGTGCGGGTCAGCAGCAGCTTGACTTCTTCAGCATTGTTGTGTGCACGGCCGTCATCCATCCAGGTCTTGGTGCCGGATACGGTGGTGCGCTCGATATCGGTGGTGGTGTTGGTGATGGTGTAGCCGCTGATAGTGGTTACATAACCATCTACTGCATCTTCAGATACAGTGTAGTTGTAGATCTGACCGGTTACCAGGTCGTACTTGGGCAGATCGTAGAAGGTGCAGTCATCGTCGCCATTCTCGATAGTGCCGTACTTGATCTCCTCGCCATCGCGGTACAGACGTACAATGATGGTGGGATGTACTACGGTTGCGCCCTTGTCCACCCATACCTTTTCAACATCAACTGTGATCAGTTCCTGTTCAATGGTATTGATGAAGTTGGTTCCGTCCTGTACGGTGGTGTATCCGGGAACCAGATCCTCAGTTACGGTGTACTCGAAGACATGTCCATCATACTCGCCATCGAAACCGGCCAGCTCTGCGCAAGGTACTGCGTAGATGGGAAGATTATCGAAGCTGTATTCAGTAATGCCATTTTCGAGAACGATCTGATCTACTTCAACGCCGTCACGGATGAGATTGATAGTAATGGGTGCGTGTACGGTGCCAACGGGATCGATCCAGGTCTTGGTGCCCTCTACCTCGGTGTATTCCTGTACGATGGTGTTGGTGAAGTCGGTGTCTTCCTGTTCGGAAGTGTAACCGGCTACCTTATCCTCGGTTACGGTGTATACGAAGGTGTGGCCGTCAAGTTCCTTATCGTAGCTTGCCAGTTCTTCGCAGGGTACTGCGTATACGGGCAGGTTGGTGAATTCGTACTCGGTCTCGCCGTCGCTCAGCACTACTTCTGCAATCTCAATGCCGTCACGCAGCAGGTTGATCGTGATGTCGTTGTGCTTCGTTCCTTCGGGATCGATCCAGGTCTTGGTGCCCTCTACCTCGGTGTACTCCTGTACGATGGTGTTGGTGAGGTGGGTTTCTTCCTGTTCGGAAGTGGAGCCGGC
>JAZRPZ010000119.1:0-53287 GCA_045649485.1 Clostridia bacterium | reverse complement strand
AAACCCCCCCCCCCAATGACCCCTCGGGGCCGGTTGCTTTTATTATCCTTACCAGCTGAGCCCGCCGCCTATACCGCCGCTGCCATTGCTGCCGTTGTTTCCGTTGCTGCCATTGCCGGATCCGCCATTGTATCCGTTATCGTAATAGCCATCAAAACCGGCGGAACCGCCATTGTAGTCGTTATCGTAAATATCGCAGCACAGATAGTTGCCGTCAACATACACATACACCACAACGCTGCCGGGGCCATCATAGCGGAACGCGAAATCGGTGCCCGCATTATAGTCGGTCACTATGGCGTCAGACGAGGAATACACATAATCCTGATTGTAGCGCTCGCCGTAGGTAGACTTTTCGATAACAGTCATGTTATCCATATCTTTCACAGCCAGCCATACAACGCTTGCCACCTGCGCCACGCCGCCGCCTACAACATTTACGCCTCTGCCGTTTACTGCATAAACATAGCCGTATGCTTCGGTGCGGGGACCTACTATATCATTGAACGAAAATACATCGCCTGTGTGCAGCACGATACCGTCAATGCTGTTTGCTGCGCGGGTAATATTGTTTATCAATCCCGAAGAACCGGAAATGCGGAACTCCGCACAGTTCATCAGTTCGCCGCCGGTGCTGTAATCGTAACCGTAGTCATAATATCCGGTGCTTATTTCGCAGTAGAGATAAACACCGTCATTCCAGCAGCGGATCGCCATATCGTTATAGTTATTGGTAAATGCAAAATCCACAGCTGCCGCATAATCCGTAACTACTGCCAGAGAACCATCCGACACATAGTCCTGATTATATCTGCTGCCGTATGTGGTTATCTGATCATACTGTATGCCGGGCATCTGCAGCAGGGCCAGATAAATCGTAGCCGCAACCTGTGCAACGCCGCCGCCCATTACATGGGAGCCGCGTCCATTGGTGGCGTCCACATAGCCGTATTCCTTCGAGCGGGGGCCTACCGCATCGTTGAATGAGAACATTGCGCCGCACGGTATGTACCAGCCGTTTACAGCATCGGATGCCAGCTTAATGTTGTTCAGCTGTTCGGTGCTGCAATTATATATGGGAGTGCTCGCTACATAAGTCTCGCCAAGTGCCGTTGCGGGCAGCATGCACATCAGCATGACGACCGCCATCAGTACAGCCATCAATTTCTTCATATCGATCTACCTCCTGAAGTCCTATGCACCTTAGACGTTCGACGCAGTATTTTGTTCAATTCCTTCCAGATAAATCTCGCCGTAGTTGTTCTTCTGACTTATCCTGAGCTTGGAATGCTTCACCATCTCCAGCATTGCCATAAACATGGTGATAACCTCATCCTTGGTATACATATCCGTGAAAAGATCCGTAAAAGCACAGCGGCCTTTTTTCACCATACGGTTGATGCGGCTCATACACTGCGCCACGGTATATGTATCCCTGCGTATCTGGCGCTTTTCCTCGGAACCTGAATTGCTCTCTTCCAGCCGCTTGAGCACCCTTGCAAAAGCCCGGGTCAGCTTTTCAAGCGTAAGGCCGGTTATCTCCACCTCGGGCGGAGGCAGAGGAAATTCCTCGGGAAGCTTTGTGATAATATCCTTCGCCTCAGTCTCCAGCCGCTGCATCTGCGCGGATGCTTCCTTGAACCGCTTGTATTCGGTCAGCTGACGGATAAGGGCTTCTTCAGGGCTGAGGCCTTCCTCGTCTTCAACTTTGGGAGGCTTGGGCAGCATGGCGCGGGATTTTATCTCCACCAGCGTAGCCGCCATCTGCAGAAATTCACTGGCGCTGTCCATGTCCAGCTCGTCCACGCCTTCCATGTATTCCAGATACTGTTCCGTTATCTCGGAAACAAATATATCCTGTATGTCTATACGTGCCTTGCCGATAAGCGTAAGCAGCAGATCGAGCGGGCCGTCAAACTGTTTGAGCGATACCGAATATGCCATATCAGATCAATCCTATTCCTGTAAACACTGCCATTGCCAGGGAACCTATTCCCTTGAAAACAAGATCTTCCACCGTATTTATAAGCCAGCTTGAACCGCCGGAGAAAATGAGCAGCAGCATCGCAAGCAGCAGCCACTGCTGCGCCTTCTGCGGTATCGGTATTTTTATCCTGTGCAGCAGGATATCGTCCAGCACATGATATCCATCCAGCGGCGGCACGGGGATAAGATTGAACACCGCCAGCACCAGATTGGTGATGGTGAAATACGAAAGCATTTTATATGCCACTTCAGCGACCTTGCCAAATACATTGCCGATAAGGAATTCGCTGAGCTGCGGCGCATATACCAGCATTTCACTGATAGTGCAGTAGGAAATGTTTCCGCCCTCAACAGCGCAGAATACCGCTTCGCCGCGGAAATTATCCAGATAAAAAGCATCCTGCCAGGTGTTGCCCGCAGCTATTCCCAGCGCAGCGCCAACCACAGCGTACATTATAACGATGCTCACAAGGAACATCAGTATATTCATCGTTATACCCGCCAGCGAGACCTTCAGGTCATCCCTGCGGTAATTTCTGAAGTTATAGGGATTTACCGGCACGGGACGCGCCCAGCCAAAGCCGGCCAGCATCATCATGGCAAGACCCATGAGATCGAGATGGGCGAGGGGATTTATCGTCATGCGCCCACGGTTTTTGGCGGTAGGGTCGCCGCATTTATATGCCATCCACGCATGTGCCCATTCGTGGACGGATATAGCCATGAGTCTGCCGGGCATAGCCAGCAGAAAGAATATGATTGTGCTGATGGGATCAGACATCAGAGAACTCAGCATCCGTTTTCTCCTTATTTTTTCATAATATCATATTATACCATATTTCCGCAGTCATGCAAGCAAACGGAAATTACATATAACGGCAGGAAAAAGCAGCGGCACGGAGAATAGTATATATTATGAATGTATATGATTTCGACAAGACGATATACCGCGGTGACAGCACCATGCGGTTCATATTCTTTCTGCTGGCACGTCAGCCCCGTCTGCTGAAGTACGTACCCGCATTTTCTGTGAACGCGCTTCTGTTCATCACCGGAAAACGCAAAAAGCAGGATTTCAAGGAGCGGATGTTCCGCGCCTTCTTCGGCCATGCCGAAAATATCGATCTCATGCTTGCCGCTTTCTGGAAGAAGAACGTATCCCGTGTGTTCGATTGGTATTCCGCAATGCAGAGGGAAGATGACGTGATCATATCCGCGTCTCCCGTGGAGATAGTCCGCCCCTGCTGCGAGATGCTCGGTATAAAATACATCATGGGTTCGCCCGTTGATATGAAGACCGGCATTTATTCAGGCCCCAACTGCCACGGGGAAGAAAAAGTGCGCCGCTTCCGCGAGGCATTCCCCGGCGCAGAGATCGAAAACTTCTATTCGGATTCTCATTCCGATGACCCTATGGCACGCATCGCAAAAAAATCCTGGATGGTAAAAGGCGAGAGCCTTTCCGTCTGGCAGTTCGAATAATAATAAATGCCCCTGCGCGCAGCGCAGGGGCATAAGCCTGACAAAGCCCGAAAAATCCCCTGCGGGGAATTTTTCGGGCTTTGTCAGGCTCACGTGGCAAGCACGTGTAAGTGAAGGGGATACCCCTTCTCAGAATCAGACAACCGCAGCAGCAACCAGACCACCCTTGGGGTCGTCGCTGAGCTCGAGTATATAATCGGTGGTCACGCCATACAGCTTCGCAAGTGCGCACAGCACCTCGGGAGGCAGCATACGCTTGCCGGATTCATAATATGCATAGGTACGCTGAGGAAAATTGATCAGCGAACCTACCCTCGCCTGAGAAAGTCCCTTCTTTTCCCTCAATTCGCGAATACGCTTGTATGTCATGTCGACCATCCTTTCCCGTCAATCTGTCTGCTGAAAATCTCAGAATGCCGCCTGAATATATTCAAGCGCAGTATCTCTTATTACCGCATGTCCCTTTTCATTGGGATGAATGCCGTCAATGCTCATAAGATCGCCGATGCGCCTTTCCTGAAGGAAACGCGTACGGATATCAAAAAGCTTCACGCCCAGTTCCGCAGCCGTCTGCCTGACGGCAATGTCATATCTCTCCTGCCAGCGGTATATATATTCCGCTGCGCCCAGATAATCCAGTATCTTCTTCCTGTCAAGGTGAATGGATATCCAGTCCAGATATCTGTCCGCCATAACCGGAATCGGGGTGGAGAGTATGGGCTTCAGACCGAACTCACGCGCACGGTTAACCATTACCGCCAGCGCCTTTCTGAATTCCGGCAGCGTCACCTTTACCACGCTCTCGGCTGCGGTATCGGGATCATCGCACACGGCCTTCCAATCCAGATCCGAATCGTTTCCGCCGAATTCTATTACGGCAATGCCGCCGCTGCTCATGCGGCTCTCGGTCATAAGTTCTATTCCCTTGGGCGCGGTACAGCCCATGACCGAATAATTGTGCACCTCAACGCCATGCTGTTTCAGATGGGTCTCATAGCTGTCGCGGCATATCACATGGCGGTTGCGCGCGTTATCATACATGATTCCTTTGCCTATCGAATCGCCCCATACGGAGACCACAGGTCTTTCCATATTCAGTTACCTCGTCAAATTCTGCTTTGCCTGCCCCGGGAAACGCGCGCTCATCCCGTCAGCGGAGCTTATGCAATTATTATGGACCATGCCGGGCAATTTGTCACCCTATTGATAGCCCCAATGCTCTCCACAGATACTTCCTGCACAATTCTACCGATTTTTGCCCATTTTCAACCCATTCTACCGGCAGTAGAGTGGGTTTTTGACGTAAATTCACAGATTAACGGTTGAATTTCTGCCATTATCTACATATAATAGAGTTGTATTTTCGCATCCGAACCCGCAATTTACACCATTTCGAACTTACGGTGGATTCCATATGACAGAGAATGACTTCAGAAGACTCATAGCCGACAACCTTATATACTTCCGCAAGCGCGCAGGACTGACCCAGGCAGAGGTCGCCGCCCACATAAACTATTCGGATAAATCCGTTTCCAAGTGGGAAAGAGGCGATGGCTGTCCGGATGTCTACGTGCTTACTTTGCTTGCCGAAAAATACGGAGTAAGCATAAGCGCATTCACCTCTCCCCGCGCAGAGGAGGAAGAAGAGGAAGCCCTTGTACTCATCCCCGAAGAAGTGCAGACCGAGACCGAAGCCGCGCCCGCACGCCCCCGCGTGACCCGCAGCCCCTTCACTATCCTGCTCTCGGTAGGCGCCGTGTGGCTGGTAGCCACCATAATCTTCTCGGTACTGAACATGATGAACAATACCCCCGGCAACACCTACCTGGCGCTCATCTACGCCATACCCGCATCCTTCGCTGTTGTGGAAGTGTTCGCCGGCTGCGGCAGGATGCCTGCCATACTGCACCTGCTGTTTTCCAGCGGCATACTCTGGACGCTGATGCTTGCGATACATCTCTCAGCACCCGGAATAGAAAACATATATCTCATATATGTTGTTGCCGCGGTGGCACAGCTGCTGGGAATATTCGCCCTCGGTCTTTACTGGCAGATGATACGCTGGCCTCAGCGCAAAAAGCGTCATCAGGTCGCCAAATAACGAAGACGCCCTTTTACTAAAAAGGGGCGTTTTTTCGTGCTATCACTTTACGTCCGGCGCACATGCATGTATAATATGTAGGAAAGGATGTGTTGTCAATGAGGCTTGACAAGGCGCTCACTCTTACAGGAATCACCCGTTCGCAGGCGCGCAAAGCTATCTCACAGGGACGCGCACAGGTAAACGGCACCGTAGTAAGGGATATCAGCGCAGATGTTGAACCTTCTCAGGTAGTATTTGACGGAAAGCCCATCGCCGATGCAGGCGATATCACGCTTATGCTGTACAAGCCCGCCGGAATGCTCACCGCCACCGCCGACCGCAACGCACCCACCGTGCTCGACCTTGTACCCGCGGATATAAAGAACAGAGGCTTCGGCCCCGTTGGCAGGCTGGACAAGGATGTTACCGGACTGGTACTGCTTACAACCGACGGACAGCTGGCCCACAGGCTCATTTCGCCAAAACGCGAAGTGGCAAAGATATACATCGCCAAAGTGGAAGGCGAGCCCACCGAAGAAGCCCTCGATATAATCAGAAACGGCGGCATAGAGTTCACGGATTTTATCTCCAAGCCTGCCGGTGCGGAATATCTGGGCGATTCTATGCTGAAGCTTACTCTCACAGAGGGCAAGTACCACGAAGTAAAGCGTATCTGCGCCAAGATAGGCCATCCTGTAATCGAGCTGAAGCGCGTATCCATAGCGGGCGTTGAGCTTGACCCGGCTCTCACCGCAGGTCAGCTGCGCCGCGTCACCCCCGAAGAGGAAGCGCAGCTTTACGCCGCCGCAGGAATAGAAAAGAAATAACGATCCGTATATTCAGGAGATCATCATAAATGAGCGAACATTATTATACCAAGAACCCCACGTCCGAGCATCACGAGCGCGATGTGAAGGCGGAAATATTCGGCTTCGAATTTACCTTCACCACCGATTCGGGCGTTTTCTCCCGCGACGGCGTTGATAACGGCACCCGCGCACTTATCGAGGCGCTGCCCGAAATCGAAGGCCGTGCTCTCGACCTTGGCTGCGGCTGGGGCGCCGCAGGTCTGCCCGTGGCAAAGAAAAATCCCGGCTGCACCGTGGTCATGACCGATATAAACGAGCGTGCTGCCGAGCTTTCCCGCAGGAATGCCAAGCGCAACGGCGTAAAGAACGTTGAGATAGTTACCGGCGATGCTCTCGAATCCGTAACCGGTCAGTTCAACGCCATATTCACCAACCCGCCCATCCGCGCCGGCAAGCAGAAGATCTATTCCATGTTTGCCGAATGCAAGGATATCCTTATCCCCGGCGGCTGCCTGTACATCGTTATCCGCAAGCAGCAGGGCGCACCCTCCGCGCTGAAGTATCTCGGTGAACTGTATTCCTCCGCGGAGGTCATCGACCGCTCCGGCGGCTTCTGGGTCATCCGCGCTCAGGCATGAGCATGAAGATAGCCGCAATAATCGCAGAATACAATCCGTTTCACAACGGACACATGTATCATATAGCCCGCACCCGCGCCGCAGGATATGACCGCGTGGTGTGTATAATGGACGGGCATCTTACCCAAAGAGGACGCTTTGCACAGCTTTCCAAGTGGAGCCGTGCGCGTGCGGCACTCAACTGCGGTGCAGACATGGTCATTGAACTGCCCGCATTGCTCGCATGCCGCAGCGCCGATGTTTTCGCCCGCAGCGGCGTGGCGCTTGCCCATGCAATAGGCGCCGACGCACTGTCCTTCGGCAGCGAATCCGATGATATTTCGCTGCTGCGCACCATGGCTGCGGCTGAAGAAGACGAGAATTTCCGCCGTGTACTGGCAGAAGGTCTGGAAAGGGGCGAATCTCAGCCCCGTGCGCGTGCAAGGGCAATGGCTGCTGCCCTCGGCAGAGATGATGTGCCCACAGGTCCCAATGCCATACTTGCCACTGAATATCTCAGAGCGCTCAACTCCATAGGCGATACCGCACCCGAGCCCCTTGTGATCCGCCGCGAGCAGGATTATCATTCGCTCGAGACCGGTCTTATGGCATCCGCAAGCGCTATCCGCGCCGCAGTGCAGCGCGGCGAGACCGACAAGGCAGGGGAGGGGCTTCCCGCTGCCGCCGCTTTTCAGCTGGACGAGCTTGCCGCATATCACGAGGCGGACGACCTGTATCTGAATGCGCTGCGCATGCTGGGCGCCGAAGGTCTCAGGCGATTACCGGATGTGACCGAGGGTCTCGAAAACCGCATGTTTGCCGCAGCAAAGGATGCAGCTTCCCTTGAAGACATGCTTTCCTCCGCCAAATGCAAGCGCTATACCCACGCAAGGCTGATGCGCCTTGCCACACACGCCCTTACCGGACTTACCGCGGAAATGGCCGATGCCCATCCCGCACCGGAATACATCCGCATACTGGGCATGACAAGCGACTCTGGAGAGCTCATCTCCGAAATAAGCCGCCGCGCACGGCTGCCCATGTTCACCATGAACGAAATGCGCGAAAACCCTGTTTTCCTTTTCGAAAACCGTGCCACAGACCTGTGGGCGCTTACGAGGAACAATCCCGAAGAGCGCCGGATGGGTCAGGAATATACCACCAAATTCATCAGAGTACAAAAATAAGCGTTTACGCGCTAAACGAGAGAGGTAATATTATGAAGCTGGATCTCAGACTCGTCTCTCCCCTTGAAAAGGTTATCTCCGACCGTCCTCCCGTAGGCGGCTACCGCTGCGCTTCCGCCATGCTGAAGGAGATCGCTTCCTTCCAGGCCGCATGGATCGCCAACGAAGGCATCTACCGCGATTATGTAGACATCGAAGTTGAGTGCGATGCAGAAGTCAGGCTGCGCTATGTGCGCACCATCCCCGTGCAGTTCCCCTGCATGCCCGATGATTCCGACCGCGATTATCTCATCCGCAAGCCCGGCCTGCTGCCCGATCCCCTTGAAGTAATGCCTCCGGATCACGCCCGCGCATACACCTTCCGCTGGGAAAGCGTATGGATCGATGTCATCGGCGCAGGCGCAGGCATCCATCCCGTAAAAGTCACTCTGAAGGACCTTAACGGCGAAGTGCTGGCAAGCGAGACCTTCACTCTGAAGGTAATAAACGCCGAACTGCCCGAACAGCAGCTGATGCACACCCGCTGGTTCCATTGCGACGGCATCTGCCAGTACTACGGCGTTGAGATGTGGTCCGAGCGCTTCTGGGAAATCTGCGAGAATTTCGTGAAGGCATATGTGGAAAGCGGCATGAACATGCTGCTCACCCCCATCCACACCCCGCCCCTTGACACCGCTGTAGGCGGCGAGCGCATGACCTGCCAGCTGGTAGACGTATATCTGGGCAACGACGGCTTCCACTTCGGTTTTGAGCGTCTTGAGCGCTGGGTCGAAATGGCAAAGCGCTGCGGCGTGAAGTACTTCGAAATGGCCCATCTGTTCACTCAGTGGGGCGCGAAGCACGCACCCAAGATCATTGCCGATGTATGCGGCGAAGTTAAGCAGGTATTCGGCTGGGAAACCGACGCTCTGTGCGATGAATACCGCGATTTCCTCCACGAATATCTCCACGAACTGTGCGAAGAGCTTGAGAAGCTGGGCATCAAGGAAAACACCGTATTCCATATTTCCGACGAGCCCAACCTCACCATGCTGGAAGACTACCGTGCCGCTCATGACATGGCCGCCCACTTCCTGCACGGCATGCCCATCATCGATGCCCTTTCCAATTTCGAATTCTACAAGACCGGCGCTATCGAGACTCCCGTACCTGCCATCAACCACATGGATGATTTCGTGGCTGCGGAAATTCCCGGTCTGTGGACCTACTACTGCATCGGTCAGCACAAGGACGTTGTAAACACCTTCGTTGCCATGCCCGGTCAGCGCACCCGTATGCTGGGCGTACAGCTGTACAAGTACAACATCGCCGGCTTCCTGAAGTGGGGCTACAACTACTACAATTCTCAGAACTCCACCCGTCCCATCAATCCCTGGATCAATACCGATTGCGACGGCTTTGCTCCCGCAGGCGATGCATTCGAAGTATATCCCGGCGAGAACGGCGAAGTTGTCCAGTCCATCCGCTCCATGCTGAGCCTGCAGGCAATGGAAGACCTGCGCGCACTGAGGATGCTGGAATCCCTCAAGGGCCGCGAATTCGTAATGGCACTCATCGAGGATGGCATCAAGCCCATCACCTTCACCGAGTATCCCCGCGACGCTGCATGGCTGCTGAACATGCGCGAACGCGTAAATGCCGAGATCGAAAAGGCACTTTAAAACAAAAATATCCCCGGGCTTCTCAACCGAAGCCCGGGGATATTTTTTGTGGAAATTACTTCAGCTCTTCAACAGTGAAATCTGCAAAACCGGCAGTCTCGATAACTTCACCGGTAGTCATCTCGGTCATCTCGCCAATGAAGCCAATCTGGAACAGACCGTCGGCACCGTTAGCCTCAACTGCCATTTCTACGAAACCGTAGGAATACTGGTCGTCAACATAATCAGAGCAGCCGCCCAGATAGTTCACGGTGTCATTGGTGAACATGAAGTATGCCTTCTCGCCGCTGACTTCTCCTGCTGCATATTCGCCGATGTACAGGTCGTCGTAGATGCCGATGGAGAACAGATTGCCTTCTTCATCGCCGTACATTACGAATACATCGCCGTCGTATTCGATGGACAGCAGATCCATCTCGCCGTAGTAGTCACCTGCCACAACGATCAGAGTATCGGGAATATAGTATTCTTCCTCATCTGCGGCTTCTTCAACTACAGTTTCTTCAGCTACGGCTTCTTCATCGACTGCATAAACTTCCTCTACAGGCACTTCGGTGTCTGCGGTCTCGGAACCGTCATCCCAAATGAAGTCGAAGGCGACAGTCATTGAGTGGGTCTCGCCGGTAGCTTCATTGAGCATGGTGCCCATTGCGAGTATCTGATACCAGTTATCGATATCATATGCGGTGGGAGCCATCTCGCAGGGATAGCCGTCTTCATAACCAAAGTAGGAACAGGAGCTTACGAGTTCTCTGCCATCAGCTGTGAGCATTATGATGGAAGCATAGTCTTCGGCGTCCGCAGATGCTACGAAATAGCCGCCGTTCAGAGTGTCGCTGACTGCGATGCCCAGATAGTTGCCCTTGTCATCGCTGTAGATAGCATCGATAAAGCCGTTGCCGGGGTTCTCGACAGAGATCAGGTTGAAATCATACTGCACGCTGTCCAGGAAAAAGATGGCAGTATCATGGGGCATATCGATGTATTCGTCTTCAGCAAAGGCAGCGCCGCAAATCAGCATCGCCAGAGCAAGCAGCAGAGCAAACAGTTTCTTCATAGGTAATACCCTCGCTTTCATTGTTATGGTTTTATTATACACCATACTATTCACAAAGTATATACCTTCAGTATACAAACTGTTCAAATATTCACTATTTCTCGAAAGGCCCCTTTACACCCGCAACATGTCCTGCGGGCTGAGGTGCTTCTTCCGCTTCTATATTAAGTGTATTTATGTCGGGCAGTTCTTCCACGCTTTCGATACCGAAATGCATCAGGAATTTATCGGTGGTGCGGTATTCGGTAGGTCTGCCGAGAGTCTCGCGCTGACCGGCTTCCTCTATAAGACCGCGCTTGAGCAGCATCTGCACGGAATAATCGCACTTTACGCCGCGCACCGCTTCTATCTCCGCACGGGTCGCGGGCTGACGGTAAGCAATTACGGAAAGGGTCTCCAAAACTGCCTGAGAGAGGGCCTGCTTTCTCATGGGCTGCAGGAAAGTTTCGACCGTGCGGGCGCGTGCAGGGTCTATGGAAAGATAGGCCTCGCCGCCGTTGCGGTTGAGACGTATGCCGCGTCCGGAATCTATATAGGATTGCTGGAGCTGAGAAAGTGCTTCTTCCATCTCACTTTGGGTAAGGTTCATGGAATGGGCAAGCTCCGCAACATTGACGGGATCTCCCGCCACAAAAAGAATCGCCTCCACTGAGGCGAGCAAATCATTAAGCTGCATTGGTATTCAACCTCCGCATACAATTATATCGTATATTCACCGCATGTCAATCTTGCATACGTGCTGTTCAAGTGTTATAATCTAATAAAAAATACGCACCGGAGGTAACATCATGAATAAATTCCCCCGTACCGAAGTCGCCGGCATTTCTCTGCCCCGAATGCTCATAGGCACCAACTGGATCCTGGGATACAGCCACACCGGCGCTGCCGCCGATGCTCTCATTCACGAGCGCAACGATGCCGCCGAATCCGTACGCGATATCGTTGAAGCATATCTTACCTATGATATCGACGCAATGATGGGTCTGTATGCCAATGCTCCCCATGTACTGGACGGCATCCACATGGCTGAAGACAACACCGGCAAGAAGGTCACCCTGATCGACACCCCCATCATCGACGTGCACGATTCCGCCGAGAGCCGCAAGGCCGCCGAGGCACAGATCGCGCTCTCCGCAAAGAACGGCGCCAAGTTCTGCCTGATCCACCACTCCTCCGCCGAGCAGCTGGTACGCAAGGTAGACCACAAGATCGACCGTCTCTCCGATTACACCGATATGATCCGTCAGCACGGCATGATCCCCGGCCTTTCCGCCCACATGCCCGAACTGATCGTATACTCCGATGAGAATGAGTACGATGTACAGACCTATATCCAGCTGTACAACTGCCTCGGCTTCCTGATGCAGGTCGAAGTTGAGCAGGTCCGCGGCATCATCGAGAAGGCAAAGAAGCCCGTCATGACCATCAAGTCCATGGCAGCCGGCCGCGTAAGCCCCTATGTCGGCCTGAACTTCTCCTTCCACACCCTGCGTCCCTGCGACATGGTCACCGTCGGTGCCTTCACTCCCTACGAGGTACATGAGGACGTTGAGATCGCCATGGCAGCTCTCGAGCATCGCTTCCCCAATCTGGAAGGACGTTCTTCCCCCAACAAGACCGTTGCTCTGGGCGGCAAGAACTGATATATCATTTCAAACTCCGGCAGTTTCATCTGCCGGAGTTTGTCTATCTCCGGTAGATATTCCCAAACCCGTTCTGCCTTATAATGATCTCACACAAAGGAGGCTGCGATCATGAAAAAACTTATCACTGTCATTCTCGCCCTGATTCTCATTCTCTCCCCGGCGACATCCGCGCTGGCCGTTGATAACGGAAACATCTCTTCCATGCTCGCAAAAAGGAACGGTGCCGGGCTGACTCTGCCCAATTTCGGCGAGTGTTATCCCGATGAGCTGGAATTCCTGACCTACGATGAAGGTCTCAACGCGTATGTTTTTATCGCAGATACTGCCGATATAATTGTAGAAATAGTTCTCGAATATCTCGGTATGCTTTGCGATGAATACGGATTTACCGGAATAGAATACGAATCCGATTCCTCCGATGTTTTCGTATATGTATACCTTAGCGGCTACAACGGCGACGCCGATATTCAGGCGCAATATATAGACAATTGTCCTACTCCCTGCTATGTGCTTTTTGCTCTGACATCCAATGATGAAATGGCCGTAGCAATAGTAACCGCTGCGGATGGCATATCCTTTACTGACCTTCCCGCAGACATGACCGGTGCGGATGAGGCTTCCGACGAGACTCCCTCCGATACCGCGGATGTTCCCGCTGAAATTCCCGCAGAAGTACCCGCAGAAGTACCCGATGAAATTCCCACCGAAGTTCCCGCAGAGGTACCCGCAGAAACCGGCGCGAAGGCATACAATTATGCTGTGCTGCCCGACCCCGGCCAGTTCTTCCGCTGCGCACGCAGGGAAGACCAGCCCTCCGAACCCCATCAGTGCTATCTAGTGAGTTATCTCTTCGGTATGGACAACGGCGGCTTTGAGGCTGTCGAGGAATACCTTGCCCTGCTGACCGGCGGCGGCTGGCAGCTTACACAGACCAACTTCATCGAATCCGACTACATGGACGTAACCGGACAGATATTTGTGGACTACACCTTCAGCTACGACGGACCTTATGATGTTGGCAGTTACATCGACTGGGATGGCAACTGGGACGGCGACGTACACATCCTCATCGGCTACTATTACGACCGCGGCGAGATCGGCTTCTCCTTCTATTTCGGCGACGGATTCACACTGGTAGATCCTGGCACGCACACCACCGAGTATCTTGATGATCACGTCTACTTCCCAGGCGGCGATTCACCCATCAACTGGGATGACGACGAAGAAGATGTGCCCGACTGCAATATCTGCTGGGGCAGCGGCAAGGCCACCTGCGATACCTGCTGGGGCACCGGTCAGGTGGACACCACCTCCACCTCCAGCGGCAAGAAGACCTGCGGCGATTGCCGTGGCATGGGCAGGGACACCTGCTGGGCCTGCGGCGGCAGTGGAGACCTCTACTGATCTCTGATTTCGAATAACCGGCAGATATTCAGACCATATGAAAACCACCCTCCGCGATATCACATTCGCGGAGGGTG
Source organism: Clostridia bacterium (assembly GCA_045649485.1). Lineage (GTDB taxonomy): Bacteria > Bacillota > Clostridia > Christensenellales > Aristaeellaceae > RUG11247. Next base: position 39,278 of record JAZRPZ010000119.1, on the reverse strand, counting down.
GTCCATTTTATATATTCAGTTCTTCAACGCTCTTCACATACACATCGGCCAGTTCTTCCAGCGCCTGCTGGTCCGGCTCGGCTTCGTCTGCTATGCCGCAGACCTTATAGCCCGCCTTTTTGGCAGTACCCGCTGCGTGGCGTGCGTCCTCGAAGACCCATGTGGTTGCCTTGTCGGTACCCATGAATTCCCGGGCGGAGTCAAATATCTTGCTCTCATGCTTGCCGGTGTTCAGCTCGGTGCAGGTAAATATCCTCATGAAATAATCCGCGATGCCTACTTTCTTCAGCGCGGCTTCCACCTGATAACGGTCGGATGCGGTAGAAACGCACATGGGTATGCCATTTTTCTTCAGCGTTTCGAGGAATTCATGCACGCCGGGACGTGCTTCCACTTCATTGAAATAGAAATCGTCCATCACGCCGTTGAAGCCTGCCTGTATCTCGTCCAGGGGCTTGTCCACGCCGAGATCACGCATATACACTGCCGCCTCGGCAAGGCTGAGACGCAGTATATCTTCGTCCATAGTGGGAGGGGGAGTCATGCCCAGCGAACGGATATACCTCGTACCCGCAGTATACCATGCGCCCATGGAGTCCAGCAGAGTGCCATCCATGTCAAATATCGCGCCGGTTATGAGCAGCTTACCGTTTTCGTCGTACATACCGCCGTTTATAAGTTTGTTCATTGGTTTTTTCTCCTGTTTCATACCTTTGATAATATGCTGCCGTATTCGGCCGGCGAAACTTCACCATAAAGTTCCTCATAATCCGGTCCCAAATAACAGCCAAACGAAGTTATCTCCTCAAAACCCAGTGAAGCATAGAATTCCACGTCTCGCTTCATTACCTCCGCATCCAGTCGGAATGGCTTCGGCGGCTTGGTCCAGTTGGAAAACAGGGAATTATCCATCCAGTAATCCAGCACGCGTGAATCCTTTGTACCGAAGAAATCGATGAGTTTTTTCAGGTCGCGTATCTCGCCCGCGTTCTTTTCGCACATAGGATCGTTTATCGGGCGGTGATGGTCCCTGTTTATGGGAGCGAATTCAAGGAACACGCCCTCGAGAGGCATCACTTTGCGGGGCACTTCCAGCGCATCATGATATGCCAGATAACAAAGTCCGGCATTACGGTTATACCGCTTCAGACCTTTCAGCATGGCGTTTACCAGCCGCATCTGCTGATCGGAAGGGGAGAGGGCACGGCACTCGGGACAATGGCAGCTGAAGCCGCACACATCATCAGTCCAGAAATAATACTTATCCGCACCGGTATCCGTAAGGCTTGCCAGCAGCGCAGTGCGCGCGGCAACATATTCCAGTGCTTCGGGATTTGACGCACACATATTGAAATCAGCCACACGTTCGCCCGATTCATTCATGCGGAACCATTCGGGGTGCACTCCAAAGAGATGCCTGGGCATCAGCCATGCCATCGCATGCGCCTCGTATTCCACATTAATGCCGCGGTCGTTTGCCATGCCGCGCATGCGTACGTTTTCAGGAAGTATATGCGTGTCTATCGCGCGCTGCAGGGACTCATGCGCCAGTCTGCCGCCCACGGGATGCAGACCCAGATTATTCAACCCGGCATCCGCCATTTTCAATATCCATTTTTCGGTCAGTTCCTCGGGATGAACCAATATTCCACGCTTTTTCAGCATATAAATCGCCCCCTGTATGATGTATTATACCATATTCCGTTCAGTACGGCGAGATTTGGGGTCATTTCATCCCGTAATACTCCATCGCCGCATCATACATGGCGATCAGATTTTCCGCCGGCACATCGTTCTGTATCGTATGCGCAGGCGCAAGTATGTATCCTCCGTTTTTATCCATAACCGAAAGTATGCGCTGTACTTCTTTTCTTATCTCTTCCGGCGATCCCTTCGGCAGCAGGTGCTGGGTATCCACGCCGCCCCAGAATGATATGCGGTCGCCAAAGTCATTTTTCAGCCGTTCATGTTCCATCATATATACTCCGGGCTGTATGGGATTGAGGATATCCACGCCGCAGTCGATAAGATCGGGAATCAGCGTATACACAGAGCCGCATGAATGGTGCTTGAACAAGGCATCGGTAAATCTGCGTGTATATTCCACCCGTTCCATGAAATAAGGTTTCACAAGCGCGCGGAACATATCGGGAGAAATGAACGTGCTGCGCTGCGTTCCGAAGTCATCTCCGGATGTAGTGCAGTCGATATAACCGCCCAGCGCACCGTAATATATCTCAATTGTACGCTTCTGCATTGCCAGTATCCGCTGTGAAAAGGCGTGTACCACTTCAGGCTCCGCCGCGCAGCGGTAGAGATAATCATCAAAGCCGAACATCCAGCAGCCGATCTCAAAAACCCCCAGCACGGGATGTTCCGCTATAACGGCATAATCAGTGTTTTCGTGCAGCTGCTGTGCCTGCGCTGCCCATGCGTCTATCTGACGCAGGTCGATCTTTTCCGGGTCGGGCAGTTCATAATCCATTACCTCTTCTATCGTCGCATCCCTGAGCGGATTGACGCATATCTCCGAATGTCCGTTTATCTGCCTGTAACCGATGCCGAACTGATCATATGCTATCCCTTTTTCGGTGCGCACATGGGAGGTCGGGGGAGTGGGCATGCCGCCTATACGGCGGGTGTCTATGTCAAAGCGCTCCAGTATGCGCTCGTCCACATTATACCGTCCCTGCTTTTCACCCTCTATCCCGAGCAGGCGCGCAAGCTCTGCCTTTGTTTCGGGATAATCCACCGCGGTCTGCGGCGAGCCCGCCAGATCAAACACCGCACGGTCGGTCTTATTATGCTTCATTGCTTTGATGAAACGTTCTCTGTGGGTCAATGCGTCCGCCTCCGTTCTGTAATTTCCGCCGTCCAATCGGATTCAGGCATATCATCTGATTCAATTTTTTGCGCAAACAGGTATATTGGCAACATAGTTTCATTTTTTTATATGATATCATTATATCCAACGTTCAACTGCTGTCAAGGAGACGAGACCATGTTCGGCAGACGGTATCTGATCAAACTGATCATGCCAATGATGATCCGGCAGGTACTTCCGATAACCGCGAGTACCGTTGATCCAATGATGGTTGCCGGCTTCTAACGGGTGTCTGATGTATTCTGCTATTTTCGCTTTGTCCGTACCTGCCATATAAGTAATATCAATTCAAAGACAAAAGTCATGAAAATATATCTCTGAGTCAATTCGCTTTTTCACAACTATCCCTCCGCATATGTTATACAGCATTGAATTAAGAAAGCCGGCTTTTATTCAGCTTAGTATATACATGAGCAAAATACGAAATGGTATCCTCTGTTTTTGTGTGATATAATATATGCAGCGCTATAAATAGTCAGGGGGATTTATCGATGAGTGAGCATTGGGTTGCTGCGTGGGGAGCCTCTCCAAATTCTGCAGCGGTGTTGTCTCCGTGTATGTATTCGAAGGATATGACCCTGAGATATGTATTGCGGATGGGCATTGCCGGAAATGCCGTGCGTCTCAGGTTTTCAAACATGGCAGGAAAAGAAGCTGTGTTTATTCCCAAAGTTACGGTAATGCGCTCCGACGGAAGCGATTGCAGAACGGTATTGTTCGGCGGAAAACCGGAGCTTGAAATGGATGCAGGCGGCTCTGCCGTGAGCGATTCGGTTGAATTCATTGTCGAACCGGGCGATGACATACTTGTCAGCATGTATCTGGACAGAATGACGCTTCTCGGAACAGGTGTAAAGTGCATCGGTCCTTTAAGCCGCGCATGGTTCGCAGAAGGTGACTGGTGCAACACGGCCGAGATTTCAGTAATGCATTCCATGTCAACGCAGGAGTATTATTTCCTGACCGAGCTGGATGTATCTGCCAATGCCTCCGCAAAGGCATTGGTTGCCTTTGGCGACAGCATCACGGCACAGTCGTGGCCGGATTATCTTGTACTCCGTCTGCAAAACGAAGTAAATCACAATCTTTCCGTTGTGCGCAGAGGAATCGGCGGCAGCAGAGTCTTTGGCCAATACGAGAATCTGGAACACCGGCGTTACGGACGAAAAGGCTTTGACAGGTTCGAAGAGGAAATTTCCGCAGACGGCGCAGACAGAGTAATCGTGCTGCACGGCATCAATGATCTGCTGCATCCCGGCAGCGGACATCCCTGCAGACCGCTCTCAGACTTGCCCGATGCCGAAAAACTGATCGACGGTCTCAGAACATACATCAAGATGGCGCACGATAAGGGCCTGCGAATCTACCTTGCAACGATTACGCCTTTCGGCGGCTGGAGTTCATGGTCTCCCGAACGTGAAATGATCCGTCAGAATGTCAATAACTGGATACGTATGACAGATGAGCACGATGGTTTTATCGATTCCGCCGGGGCTTTGGAAGACCCGGAATGCATCAGCCGCCTGAAACCCGAATATGACAGCGGCGATCATATACACCCCAGCCTGCTCGGTGCCAATCGTATTGCCGAGTGCATTCCGCAGAATTTTCTTCTCGACAAATGATATTCGAATATAATCAAAAAAGGAGCCCTCCGGCAGTGAGGGCTCCTTTTCTATGAAATTGAGATCAAAATATTCTTACAGGATAAAAAAAGAAACCGTCCAAGTCTTTCGACTTGAACGGTTTTGCTGGTACCGGCGATCGGATTCGAACCAATGACACTCCGGGTATGAACCGGATTCTCTAGCCAACTGAGATACGCCGGCAAATGGTTGCGGGGGAGGGATTTGAACCCACGACCTCCGGGTTATGAGCCCGACGAGCTACCAGGCTGCTCTACCCCGCGATATAGAGTCAATCTCTCGACGACAAGAGTTATTATAGCACAGCTTATCCTGACTGTCAACCCTTTTTTCAAACTATTTTTTATTAAGCGGTACATTGCGCACAACCTTAACTGATGGTATACTTATATCAATATCTTTTCAAGGGAGTGAAAACCGTGAATCTCCTTACACAGCTCCTGCTTATTGCCCTGGGCATTATGAGCGTCATTACTTTCTTTATGTATGGCGCCGATAAGCGCAAAGCCAAAAAGGGTAAATGGCGCATAAGCGAAAAGGCGCTTCTGCTCTGCGCACTGTGCATGGGCGGACCGGGAGCCTTTGCGGGAATGCGTGTTTTCCGCCATAAGACCAAGCATCTTCACTTCAGGATTCTCGTTCCTCTCTTCTGCATAATCAACTTTGCGGTCATCATCGCCGCAGCGAGGTGGGCATAATGTTTATACTCTACGCAATCGCAGTAATCCTTGCATACACAGTAAAGGGACTCACCGGATTTGCAAACACGCTGGTTTTCTCCACCATTATGAGCTTCTCCAGCGTAAACATTGCAAACATCACCCCGATCGAACTTGTTTTGGGAACCCCCTCCAACATTTTCATCGCCGTGCGTGAACGCAAGGGCTTCCGCTGGCGCGTAGTTGTGCCGCTGGCCTCGCTGATGGTTATCGGCTGTATACCCGGCGCGCTGGTGCTCAAATTCGGCAATCCCGCGCTGGTAAAGATGCTCTTCGGCGTGGGCGTTACTCTCGTCGGCCTGCAGACCCTGCTTACCGACCGTCTCAACCTCAAGCCCAACAAAATCGCGCTCTGTGCCATCGGCATCATTGCCGGCGTCATGTGCGGCATGTACGGAATAGGCGCGCTGCTGGTCGCTTACGTTACCAAGACCACCAAGACCCCCGAAGAATTCCGCGCAAATGTCTGCTTCGTGTTCATACTGGTAGATATCTTCCGTACCATTCTCTACATATCCACCGGCATATTCACTCCCGATATATTCATTATGGCCCTGAAACTTGCGCCCTTCATGATAATCGGCATGACCGCCGGCACCATACTTTCCAAGAAGCTGGACGCCGCACTGGTAAAGAAGATAATCATGATAATGCTGGTGCTCTCCGGTGTCTCACTTATGGTAACAAATCTCCTCAGTCTCATCTGACGAATGCCTTACAGCGAAGGGGCGGGTGCAAAGCGTCCGCCCCTTCGCCAAAGAAAGCCGCCGTGGTGTGCTCTCCATCAAGGAGAGTGCGCCACGGCGGCTTTCTTTGGTACTTTATCCCGCAAGCATATCGCGGTTAGGTTTATAGGTGGTCACAACGCGCTGCAGCGCCTGCACCGCAGCCTCATCGTTCTTACGGGATGCCTTTTCAAGCATCTCAAGCTGCGCATCCAGCTCATCGTCATCCATCGCAATGGGAGGAGCGACAAATATCTTGTTATGTGCAGTCTTGCGCATATTATCCTTCTCGGCATCCATCAGCAGCTCCTCATAGAGCTTTTCGCCGGGACGCAGACCGATTATCTTGATAGGCATATCCACATCGGGAGTATAGCCGTAGAATCTGATCATCTTTTTGGCAAGGTCGATCATCTTCACGGGCTCGCCCATATCAAGCACATATATCGCGCCGTTTTCGGCCAGCGCACCTGCCTGCAGCACCAGCTGCGCAGCTTCGGGTATGGTCATGAAATAACGGGTGATATTCACGTCGGTAAGGGTCACGGGGCCGCCGGCTTTTATCTGAGATTCCCAAAGAGGGATGATGCTGCCGTGAGAGCCCAGTACATTTCCGAAACGCACAGCCATACATCTCATATCGGTACGGCGGGAGAACTGCTGCATCAGCATCTCGGTAATGCGCTTCGTGGAACCCATTACATTGGTGGGATTTACCGCCTTATCGGTAGAAATCTCCACAAGGCGCTTTACGCCATGTTCAGAGGCAGACTTCAGCAGATTGCGGGTGCCGAATACATTGTTCTTGATAGCCTCAGCAGGCGCAGTTTCCATGGTAGGCACATGTTTATGAGCCGCCGCATGGAACACTATCTCAGGCGCATAGGTCTCGAATACTTCGTCCAGGCGTGCCTTATCGCGGATAGAGCCGATCAGCAGCACCACAGGACAATCGCGGCCGTATTTATTCAGCAATTCCTGTTCAAGTTCATAAGCACAGTTCTCATATATATCAAATATTATGAGCTGCCTGGGGGAGAATCGCATCAGCTGACGGCATATCTCGCTGCCTATGGAACCGCCGCCGCCGGTGACCAGCACGGTACGTCCGGTGACATAGCTGCGGATGGATTCGTTATCCAGCTTTACTTCGCCCCTGGCAAGGAAGTCAGACGGGTTGAGTTCACGTATCTGCCTGTTCTGATTGCCGTCCGCATCATCCGGCACTGCGAGTATCTTCACCTTGCAGCGCAATCCGCGGCACAATCCGGCAACATGCTCGACGCGTTCGCCGTCTCCCGCAGGCAGCGCGATTATTACAAGGGTAACATCCTTTTTCTCTACAAGGCGGGGAATGTCTCCCGTATCACCCAGCACAGGCAGGTCAAAGAGCCTTTCTCCGCGCAGATCGGGATCATCATCCACAAAACCTATGGGGGTTCCCGATATACCGTTGTTTTCCTGGCACAGCTTTGCGGCGTATATTCCCATTTCGCCGCCGCCGACGATCAGAACCCTTTCATTTGATTTGAAACGGCGCGCCATGATCATTCCGCGGCATATCTTCCAGGTAAATCTTGATCCGCCTACAAAGGCCGCAACAAACATGCCGGCGATCATAAGCACCATGCGCGATATATGCCACTCAAACGGATAATTCAGAATAACCGTGATAAGTGCTACGGTCGCGCACACGAGACACAGCCTGGCCAATTCGTGAGTGCCCGCATATCTCCAGCGGCTCACATATGTACGACCCGCAACAAGACCGATCATATACAGCGATGTGAAGAACGGCAGCAGGGGACGAACCTTGGATATCATATAAATATATTCACGGCTTTTAAGGCTTCCGTCATAGCGCAGTGCGGTGGCGAGTTCTATCGCAAACACTACCAGCACCACATCCAGCAGAAACATTATGAGCTTTCTTATATATTTCAGCACTTTTCTGCGCTTCTCATTGTTCAAAAGGGCATACCTCCGTATATTAATACAATAATGATTATACGCCTTATAAAAATCACTGTCAATCGCACCGCCTGCCAGGTGCAGTAATGCCCGTTTTTTATCACATTTCACGCAAGGTCTCTGCCGCAACACCCGCGCATATCATAAATTCAGAGGTGATGCCTTGTGCCCGATAACAGAAATCCGTCTCACAGCATATGCATAGAAGAACGCGTACGCATGCTGGTGACCGGAGTTGAAGATGTGGATTGCTTCAGCGAAAACACGGCAGTAATAACAACTTCCATGGGAGCCATTACAATAGCAGGCAGTTCTCTTAAGGTCGCACGGCTCGACCTGCAGGCAGGGGAGGTGGCAATGGAGGGCGAGATAGACGTGATCGAATACGGCTCCGTACGAAAAAACGGCCTGCTGGCCCGTATATTCCGCTGATGCTGTACGCAACCGCTTCGCAGGCACTGCAGGTGCCGCTTATGATACTGACCGGCATGCTGATCGGAGCCGTCAGCCTTGGGTTTCACGCAGTCCGTCAGTTGTTATGTGCAGGATTCTGGCTTTCTCTGATATGCGATATCATAATGGGCCTTTTATGGGCGGTGGTATTCTGTGCAGGTGTCACCATAGCCGACAGCGGAAGACTCAGGCTTTTCCATGTGATCACCGCAGCCGTCGGAACATCCATATTTTACTACGCTTTTTCCGTGCCCGCCCGAAGATTCTGTACTTCTGTTCAAAAACGATGCATACTTGCCGCCGGATCCTTATCCAAAAACAAGGTCTTCCGGGCTGTATTCCGATAGTGTCGTCTTTTGTCACATTATAGTCAGAATTCACAGCAGGATATCACATATATTGTCAAGAATATTATGTTATCTCATTCAGGCAGGTGACGGTAATGCACAGATATCGCATATCTCCCCGATTTTATCTTATAGTTATAGCGTTCATGCTGGTGGTCTTTGGCACCAGTTTCGGAGTATCGTACAGCCGTCTCATGGCCGAAACTGCTTCTCTTAATTCCGCAAAGGCAGAAAAGGCACACCTGGATGCTGAAATAATTGCACTTGAGCAGGAATTTGTCGATCTCCATACCGATGAATATATTGAACGAATCGCCCGAGATGAGTGCGGCATGCTCTATCCCGGCGAGATCCGCTATGTTGGAAACTGAATAAAACAAGGCCCGCAGCACAAGCTGCGGGCCTTGTTTTGTCTTAAAACATGTTTTTAAAATATATGGCTTATTTGTTAATAAATATCCCTTATAACGGTTGACACTTTGTTGACTAATATGTTAAAATGAGTTATGTACAAATTACGCAAACTTTGCTCAAAACACATCAAAGATAAGGATTTCATATAATATGACATCGATTCCGAATTTCAGCAGCTCTGATTTTCGACCTGAAATGGTTGAAAGCGGCGGCATATTTTTTACTCCCAGCAACACCGCAAAGCAGAATTACATGTATCTGCAGTGTGCCGGTTCTACGGAATCCGACAACCGTGTTTCCTCTGCACAGCCGGTGATGGACAGCTATCTGCTGCTCTACACCTACGGCGGTTCCGGCGAGCTTGAATACATGGATCGTCGCTTCACCCTTTCTCCGGGCGAAGGCTTCCTTATTGATTGCAGGCAGCCCTATTCATATCGCTGCAGCCAGAATTCCGAAAATTGGAATTATCTCTGGTTTTATATGAATGGCAATGCCTTCAATATGTATTACAGTCAGTTTGCCGCAGTGCGAAAGCCCATTTTCAAGGCAAACGACGGCAGTGAGCTGGCCTCCTATATCACTCAGCTGGGACATGTAGCATTCCAGAAAGATTCCCCTCAGAGTGAGCTGCTGGCAGGAACGGCGATAATAAACATCCTTACCCTTCTGATCATCAAGAGCACCGAGCCCACAGTCGACAAGCGTGCCGTTCCCAAATACATAGAAGGTATTATGGAGTGCATCAATACCGGTTACGCCGGTCACATCACCCTCGATGCGCTGGCCGCCGAATTCAACGTGAGCAAATATCATCTCTCCCGCGAATTCAAGAAATACACCGGCTATTCTCCCAATGAATATCTTATCTCCGTGCGCATCAACCGCGCAAAGGAACTGCTGCGCCGCACAGGTTATTCCGTAGGCGAGATAAGCCAGCTGACAGGCTGCGGTGATGTGAACCATTTCATCCAGCTGTTCAAATCCCGCGAAAAGACCACTCCCGCCGCCTACAGAAGGCATTGGCAGGACAAATAACAAAAAACCGGCAGATATCTGCCGGTTTTTTTATGCAGTTTTACTGAGCATCATCGTATATAACTACCGTAGTGCCGCTGGCACAGTTATTATATATCCATTCGGCATCTTCCGAGATAAGGCGTACGCAGCCGTGAGATGCGCGGGTGCCAAGATTCTTTACCGATGCCGCGGTAGGTTCGCTGTCCTGAGTGGGGTAGAGCACGGAGTGGAAGAAGATTCCGCCTTCAATGACGAATGCGTACTTTACCCAAACCTTGGACTCTTCCATCCAGAACCACTCGCCGTTACGGCCGGGAGCCTGGAAAGTACCCAGAATAGTGGGGGTCTCAGGCAGACCGGTGGAGCAAAGGAAAGTATGCACCAGGGCGGTATAATCTTCTCCGGTCCACTTATAAACATATACTCGCTGGTCAGAAACGGAAACCATCAGCTTGTACATGGAAACATACTGGTCGGATTCGACTGCCTTGCCGGAGAACAGCACCGCAATGGTGGGTTCATCGAGATAGCCGGTCTCTTCGAGGCCGTTGAGTCTCTGGAAATACTTCAGCGCGACCTTAGTATGCTCGCCCAGCACACCGTCGTTGCCGCCGGCCATATAGCCAAGTGCCATCAGTCGGTTCTGCATCAGCTGAACATCGCGGTTCTTGTCGTTTTCATAAGCCACGTTGTATTCGGGCTCATAGCCGTTGAGAATGTAATCCATCCATTCATCGGTGAGCACACCTTCGGTGTTGGCCGCGGAAATGGGGGTATCGTCAACGACCGCCATATTGTATCCGGAGTTGTCTACTGAGGGAGCGGCAGAAGGCTCTGCAGTAGCCTCAGCGTCCTGCAGCATTTTGGCATTGGTGTATTCCACCATATCTTCGTAGTTGTCTTCCTGGAATTTGCGCATGGCTTCACGGGTCCTGTTGCCGTAATAACCATCGGGCTGTTCAGGCAGATAACCCCATATGGCAAGGTTATGCTGCACGATATATGTATCATTCTGGGTAAGATCTTCTTCTTTTTCCGTATCTTTTCCGGACTGTGCCTTCTCTACGGCTTCCGCACCAATGGATTCATCGGGCTCCGCAGTCTCTGCTTCGAGGCTGAACAGCACTTCCTGAGTTATAGGGTCTGCAACGCCGGTAGCCTCAAGGCCGTAATCTTTCTGGAATTCCTTTACTGCCGCAGCGGTACCGTTTCCGTAAACGCCATCGGCAAGGCTTTCCAGATATCCGAGCTCTCTGAGCTTGAGCTGCAGAGAATAGACCGTCCATTCGCCCACGCCATCCTTGCTGCCTACAGAAAGTTCTTTATAATCCGCAAATGCCGCGCCGCAGAGCAGCATCAGCACCATGATGGCAGCCATTATCTTTCGTATCATTCGGTATCACCTCAAAATCAAGAATATCTGAAATATATGACGCAGCATCACCGGCTTTTGTTTCAGGTGATCTGCTTTTAATCATGCTTCCGCCCGCACCGCAGTATTCAGCGGGCGGGCGGAATTCATGGAATATCAGCCGCCGATTATGCTGGTCAGCACCTTTTCAACATTCAGGAAAGAGATGCCGTCAACAAAGGTAAGCAGCTTGGAGCCGGATATCAGCGCGAAAATGGCGCTGTCTTCTGCGATAAACACAGTCATCAGATAATTTACAACTACATACAGCAGCATGCAAACTACCGCACCGCGGATCAGACCGCAAATGCCGCCGATGAGCCAGTCGATCTTGCGCAGGATGGGGAAGGTGACAACATGGTTCAGCAGGTTCACGAACAGGGTAACCACCACGTAGATCAGCGCAAACATGACGATAAAGGAAAGAACACCAAATACTGCCACCCAAACGGTCTGATCAAGATAATCCGCAAGCGTGAGCAACTGGGTATTGCCGAAAATCTGACCGGCAAATGCCTGAGAATTGACGTTGGCGGTAAAAGCATCCGCAACGAGGGGGATCTTTTCGCCGATGTAAGCCGCAATAGCACTGAATGCATCGCTGCCGGCCATATCGCTTACAAGCTTGTTGGCGTCAACGCCCTCAAAGAAGGAGGAAGCTTCCAGCAGGTTAGAGCAGAAACCCATCACGGTGGAATTGGAAAGCACCGCATTCATAAGGGTGGTATAGCTGTAGTATGCACCGAACCATGCGGCAACGAAGCCCAGCAGTGAAAGGCCGGATGCAATAAAGCCCTTGTGCATGCCTGCCAGCAGTGAATAACCCAGCACCAGTATAAAGATGATATCAATGATATTCATTACAGTTCCTCCCGAAAAATGTATGTCATAGCAAGCTTTCCCAACAAAGCCGCCCGTTATTCATTTATTCCAAGTGACATCAGATACAGTGTGTTTCCGGAAGATATCACGGCTACTCCGTCATCCGTTATTCCGTAAACACGGTCTATGTAGAAAGGCATCTGATATGCATCCACTTTCTGGACCCCCGGTCTGGCGACCATCACATGACCGTCACTGGCAAAGCCGTAAACTTCATCGCCGAAGGCAACTACATAGGAAGCGGGGAAGGGCATGTGCACAATATGATCTGTATCCCTGCGCATGAGCCTTATATCCTGTATCTTATCGACTCCGTCGGTCTGACCCGTGGGCACAAATGCCATCAGCGGATCTTCGCCTTCTTCGGAGCTCATAAGATACCAGCCGTATACAAGTCTGCGGCGTGCTTCTATCTCACGGCCGTTATAATCATATACCTTATAATAGGTAACTCCTGTGCAGTTGACGCTGTCCGGCTGGAAGGACACGTTGTACATCAACTGTTCCATATCGGATATCTGACCGACTATCGCCATGCTGCGGGGCGAATAAGTGGTTATCTCACAGGTGGGAACGCTTCCCGTTGTATCCAGCGACATTATCCATAGCTGCGTTCCGGAAGAATAGAATCCGTAATCCACAGCGGTGAGCTGATCCAGTTCGGCTTCGTATATCTCCCTGCCGCCTTTTTCCATAACGGTGACCGTAGCGGAACCATCGTCTTCCGTAAGCACTGCTGCATACTTTGAACCGACCCTGGCGGAAGTAACTTCCACTCCCTGGTCGGCACTGTATGTGGTAGTGCCGTTTTCTATATTGATGAGAGTGAGCATGCTGCCGTTCCATGCGGCAACACCGCCGGAAGAAGCGCGGAATTCCGCACCGCTGCCGATAAGGTAGGTCCACAATACCTTACCCTTTGAATCCATCTTGGTGATGGAGCTCCCATCATAATATACAAATCCGTCGCCCGCGATCTGAACCTGCATGTTCTGCGCACCGGGAACGGTCTCGATGCTGCCGAACGCCTTGTCCGCAGCGGAATTTTTCATAACCTTCGCGCCGAGGAAAGAAACAAGACAGATAAAGGCAACCAGCAGAATGGCGATAGTCCATGGCATCCGCGAATCGCGTCTGTAATCCATGTATCCTCCAAATTAGTTAGGTAGCAAAATTTTTACTGCCCAAATTATTGAATATATTCTCCTTTTATATTATAATTAAATATAATCATCCTTGCAACGGCAAGCATGCGGTCAATATAGGCAAATGCAAGACAAAAATAATCAGCCTCGCCGCATTTCAAAAATGTTTCACGTGAAACATCGCAGGAGTATTCCACGATGAAAAAAGATAAAAAACCACCCCGACTCAGACGATGGCTGATAGGCGGACTTTTTGCATTGATAGCGCTTTTTGTCATCGGGCTGTTGTCATTCGGCTATATAAGATCCCGCGTGGTGCTGATAGACCGCACCACAGTTTATCTCGAAGACCTACCCGATTCATTCGACGGGAAAACGATCCTTTTTGTTTCAGATATAGATATGGTAGGTTCGAGCGGGCCGGGAGTTGCGAAAAACCTCTTCAAAAGGCTGCAGAAACTGAATCCCGATATATTGATACTCGGCGGTGATTACGCCGGTTATACCCTTATGAACCGCCTGAATTCCACAGGCGACCCGCTTCTTATGGAAGAAGACCGCAGGGAATTCTTCTCCGGAATATCCGATTTTTATGCACCGATGGGCAAATTCGCGATAGCAGGCGAAAACGACCTGCTTGCCGAAGACCTTGCCGGAGAAATGACGCTTGGCGGTATAACCCTCTTGTCCGATTCGGCAGTCACACTTACTGCAGGTACCGGTACGGTTTATCTGATAGGTCTCAAAGACTACACGCAGGAAGGTATGAGCGGCAGCGATATTGCCGCAAATTTTTCTTCCGGCGAATGCGTGATAGTCGCGGCTCATAACCCCGCTTCCATAGGCGGTGTGGTGACATCCGAAGCAAAGGACACCGGACAGTGGTGCGACCTGATGCTCACCGGACACACGCATCACGGACAGGCGGTGGTGGGGGAGCGCAGCCTCCTTCAGCTTTCACAGCAGGAGACCCGCTTTGACAGCGGCTGGTCCAACGAAGGCGGCGTTTACTTGTTGGTAAGTCCCGGTCTGGGATGTGAGACCGTGAACCTGAGACTCGGCACCACTCCGCAGATACACTTGATCACCCTCAGAAAGAAACAGGCTTTCACATTCGGACAGTAATATAATATGTAGAAAACCGTGAAACATTTCGTGCAAATTGTTTCACGTGAAACAACGGAGGCAAAATGATAAAGGATTTCTTCAAAAAGTACGGTTGGCGCTACGTACCCGGCGCTATTTTCCTCGTGCTGTGCGCATGGCTCAGCACAAGAACGCCCGTACTGCTGGGCGACGCCATTGAAATGGTAAAAGACCAGAACTGGAACGGTTTTGTGGAAGCATCCGTGGGAATGCTCATCGTTGCGGTGCTGGTATTCATCACCCGTTACATATGGCGCTATTTCATCGTGTTCACCTCGCGTGAAATGGATTTCTTCATCCGTGACAGGCTGTACACCCATCTGCAGCTGCTGCCGCAGAAATTCTACGGCACTCATCGCTCCGGCGACCTGATGGCATACGCCATCAACGACGTAAACGCAGTGCGCATGATGTTCGGTATGGTATTTGCAAACATACTGAATTCCCTTTCTTCGCTGCTTTTCTCCGTCAACTCCATGGCGGGTGAAGTAAATCTGAAGCTCACCGTGCTTGCGCTTATTCCCATTCCCTTCGCCATTGCCGGCGTTCTCATCATCGGCAAGCAGGTACGCGTCCGTTTCCGCAGGGTGCAGGAGCTGTTCTCTCAGCTCTCCGGTCACGTTCAGGAAAACATCAACGGCATGCGCGTACTGAAGGCTTTTGCTCAGGAAAAGGATCAGTACGACGATTACGAAAACGAGAGCAACGAAAAGTACAATTCCAACATCCGTCTTTTCAAGGTCTCCGCACTGCTTGATCCCGTAATCTCCACTCTCTTCGGCATTTCCTATCTTATCGGTCTGGTATACGGCGGTCAGATGGTAATCAACGGCGAGATCACCCTGGGCAACTACGTCACCTTCAATACCTACCTCACCGTCATCGTCGGACCCATCATGTCCATCGGCCGTATTTCCAACATGCTGCAGCGCGGCATGGCTTCCTACAAGCGTCTCGACGCCCTCATGAAGGAAGATGAGATCCCCGAGTTCGATCGCACCGACGACGGCAAGAAGATCGATTGCGATATCGAGATAAAGGATCTTACCTACACCTATCCCGGCGCAGAGAACCCCGTTCTCAAGAATGTATCCCTTTCTCTGAAAAACGGCGCCACTCTGGGTATTGTCGGTCCCACCGGTTCCGGCAAATCCACGCTCATACAGCTGCTCATCAAGCTGCTGCCCCTTGAGCCCGGCTCCATTTACTACGGCGGACGCGATCTGGCGGATATTCCCGCAGCAAGCATCCGCAACGCCGCAGGTTATGTTCCTCAGGATGGCTTCCTGTTCAACATCTCCCTGAAGGAAAATATCGATTTCTTCTGCAACGCCGGCATGGACCGTATCGAAAAGGCAGTTGCCATCGCCGGTCTCACCGGTGAAGTCGCCCGCATGCCCGAAGGTTATGAGACCCTCTGCGGCGAGCGCGGCAATCATCTCTCCGGCGGTCAGCGTCAGCGCGCATCCCTTGCACGCGCACTGGTACGCGATCCTCAGCTGCTTCTGCTGGATGACACCCTGAGCGCAGTTGACGCCCACACCGAAACCGCCATTCTCGGCGCACTGGAAGGCGAACTGAAGGACCGCACCGCAGTTATCATTGCACACAGACTTTCCGCCGTAAGAAACGCGGACGAAATAATCTTCATGGACGAAGGCCGCATCATTGAGCGCGGCACCCACGACCAGCTGGTAGCCCTGGGTGGCCGCTACGCTGAGATGTGGGAACAGCAGCAGAGAGAGGAGGCGAAGCGCAAATGATGGGTATGGGCGGTCCCGGCGGACGCGGCGGCAGCATCAATTCCAACAACGCCATCTCCGGTGAAAAGAAAAAGAGCGCAATGCTCAAGCTCATGAAGCTGCTTGCGCCTCAGTGGTACGTAGTAGCCTTCTGCTGCATACTGGGTATAATCCTGAACCTTGCAAACCTCATAAAGCCCTACATCATGGAGATCGCCGTTGACGATTTCATCACCGTATATGCCGGCATGGGCATGGACAACGTAAACGAGCTTACCAAGGACGCCAACTGGTTCACCGGCACCCTGTGGGGACTTGGCTTCAGCTATTTCTTCGTCATCGTTTTCGGTCAGTTCGCGGGCTACGCGCAGACTATGATAATGACCAGGCTGTGCCAGAGGCTTCTGCACAACCTGCGCATGAAGGCTTTCTACCACATCCACCACATGAAGCTCCACGACCTTGATGAAATGGGTTCCGGCAGACTGCTGACCCGTTCCACCAACGATATCGAAGCACTGGATGAATTCTACGGCGATATCCTGCTGGGTCTTTTCAAGGATATCTTCCTGCTTATCGGCATCGTGATCATGATGCTCATAATGAACTGGAAGCTGGCACTGGTAGCATTCGCCGTCGTTCCGGTAATTGCAGTGATCACCGTGCTTTGCCGCAACGCGCTGCGCAAGAACTTCATCCGCATGAAGGCGCTGACCGGTCAGATAAACGGCTTCATCGCCGAATCCCTGAGCGGCATCCGCGTTATCCAGGCATTCAACCGTGAAAACGAGAAATACAAGGAACTTGACGAGCTGAACAGGGAATACCGCAAGACCGGTATCTTCCAGGTAAAGATGAACTCCCTGATGCGCCCCGTTATGGAAGTTGTAAACTCCATCGGCATCGCGCTGGTGCTGCTGGTCGGCTTCAAGATGGTGGGTTACGAAGTGGCTCCCCTGGAAGTCGGCGTACTGGTAGCATTCAACACCTACATCAAGCAGTTCTTCGAGCCCATCAACGACCTTGCCGAGAAGTACAACACCATCCAGTCTTCTCTGGTATCCGCGGACCGTGTTTTCTCCCTCATTGAGGCAGACGACAATCTGGAAGACCCCGAAGCACCCGGCTACAACGGTGTAATGAAGGGTTCCATCGAATTCCGCGACGTATGGTTTGCCTATAAGGACGAAGATTGGGTACTCCGCGGTCTCTCCTTCAAGTGTGAACCCGGCGATAAGGTCGCCTTCGTCGGCGCTACCGGCGCAGGCAAGACCACCATTATCTCGCTGCTTTCCCATTTCTACACGCCTCAGAAGGGTAAGATACTCATCGACGGCGTTCCCCTCGAAAACTGGAATCTGGGCAGCCTGCGCAGCCAGATAGGCGTGGTACTGCAGGATGTATTCCTCTTCGTGGGCACCATTTCGGATAACGTACGCATCCATGCAAAGATATCCGAATCTCAGGTACGCCGTGCAATCGAGCTGGCACACGCAGAAACCTTCGTTGATTCCCTGCCCGGCGGCATGAATCATGAGGTTGCCGAACGCGGCGCCACCTTCTCCACCGGCGAACGTCAGCTGCTTTCCTTCGCCCGCGCAATCGCACATGATCCCCGCGTGCTGGTGCTGGATGAAGCCACCGCAAATATCGACTCCAATACCGAGGCGCTTATTCAGGATTCCATCGCCTCCATTTCCAAGGGCAGAACTTCCATATTCATCGCCCATCGTCTTTCCACCATCCGCTCCTGCGATATGATCTACTACCTTGAAAAGGGCGTAGTCGCAGAATGCGGCAACCATGATGAACTCATGGCGCTTGACGGCAAGTACCGCAAGCTGGTAGAAGAACAGGGCTGATGCCGCAAACTCCCGCAGACATGTCTGCGGGAGTTTTTTACTTCTATTTTATTGTGTTGTATGCTATAATTATATGTGGACTGTCTTTTTCCGAGGTGTTTTTATGAGCTATATCTGCAATATCTGCCCGCGCAAATGCGGTGTGATACGAGGCGAAGGCTTCTGCGGAATGGGCGAGGAGCCCATCATCGCCCGTGCCGCGCCTCATTACGATGAAGAGCCCGTCATATCCGGCACAAAGGGTTCGGGCACCGTTTTCTTCTCCGGCTGTGCGCTGAAGTGCCGTTTCTGTCAGAACGAACCCATTTCCCACGAAAATTTCGGCAAACAGGTAAGTGTAAAGCGCCTTACCGAGATATATCACGAGCTGGCAGACAAAGGCGTTCATAATATAAACCTCGTCAATCCTACCCATTGGGCAAAGTCCGTACGTGAAAGCCTTGAAGGTTTCGACAGACTGCCCGTGGTATGGAATACCGGCGGCTATGAGCGGGCGGAGACCATCCGCGCAATGGAGGGCAGGGTACAGGTCTATCTGCCCGACCTCAAGTACATAGACAGCTATTCCGCCGAAAAATACTCCGGTGCGAAGGATTATTTCGACTATGCCGCTCCTGCCATAAAGGAAATGCTCCGGCAGACCGGCCCCGTGCGTATAGACGACGACGGCATCATAATCTCCGGCACCATTGTCCGCCATCTGATACTGCCCGGCAGGGTAGAGGAATCCAAGAAAATACTCAGTTGGATAAAGAACGAACTGCCCGGCGCATGGGTCAGCGTGATGGCGCAATACATGCCCATGGGCGATGTAAACGGAGTAGACGAGCTTGGCAGACGCCTCATGGAGGACGAATACGACGAGGTCTGCGATCACATGTATGATATCGGCCTTGAAGACGGCTTTTTACAGGAGATGGAATCCAGCGATTCCAAATATATCCCCATCTGGGACCTTACGGGAGTTTAACTGTTGATGGATCTGTATTTTTCGCCGCTTTTCAGCGGTTCCAGCGGAAATTCGGTGTATGTAAGCAGCGGTAATGCGTCTGTGCTAATTGACGCAGGCGTCAGCTGCGCACGCATCGTAAGCGAACTGAACGCCATTGGCGCAGACCCCGCAAACATTTCCGCTATACTAATAACCCACGAACATTCCGACCACATAAAAGGCGCAGGCATATTCGCCAGAAAGTACGGCACGCCCATATACGCCACCGAAGGCACATGGCAGGCAATGGCGGACAAGATAGGGGATATCCTTCCCGAAAACCGCTGTGTAATATCGCCCGACGCCGATTTCTTCATCGGCGATATGAATATCCAGCCTTTTCCCACGCCGCATGACGCCGCAGAAAGCGTAGGCTATGTCATCTCCACCGCAACAGGCGCCAAATTCGGTCTCGCAACCGACATAGGCTGCGTGCGCGGAGGCTGGCTGGACGCCATACGCGGCTGTGCAGCCGTTCTGCTGGAATCCAACTATGACCCCGGCATGCTGCAGGCAGGCAAGTATCCCTACGAGCTCAAGCGCCGCATAATGTCCCGCAGCGGTCATCTTTCCAACGATGATGCTGCCGAAGCTGCACTTTCCCTTATCTACAGCGGTGCACGACAGCTGGTGCTTGGCCATCTTTCCAAAGAAAACAACTTCCCCGAGCTGGCATTGCGCTGCTGTCAGTCGGCATTGCTGCGCGACGGGGTGGAGGATGTGCAGCTCTGTGTCGCAAACCGTGACGGCAATTCCGGTATTTTCACAGTAAAATCCGCATTCAGCCTGTAATATTCGGAGGTTTCATGAAAAATCTTATATCACGTCCCGCCCGCGGACTGCTTCCTTTGGCACTTGCCGCCTGCGCGCTGATAATCCCGGAATCCGGCAGCCGCGCGGCAATGCTGACGGCGGCGCTTATGCTGGCAAGACTGTGTTCCCTTTGCGCCGGAGCTGCATTCCGCATCACAGCCGGTGAGGTGGTAAATACCGCCCGTCTGCGCGGCAATTTCCTGACCGCGCTGACTCTTACGCTCATAGGCGGTGCGGCGTGTATCACGCTTTGTTCCGTAGGAATTCCGGTATTTTCCGTTATCGATGTGCGTTATGCCATTGCCGGAGTGCTTCTGAACATATCCCAATTGTGCAGCGATCGGCTTTATGCCGCCTACGACAGCTTTTCTCCGCCGCTTTATGATGTTATAACTGCCGCTCTTGCCGCAGCAGGTCTGCTGATATCATCCGGCGACGAATGGATGATGCCTGTTTCCGTGCTGCCCGCGGCGCTTGCCGGCACTATGCTGCTGTATGGTCTGCGCAGCGGACGCAGAATAAAGCCCGGCTTCGGCGTTATAAAGTGCATTCCTGCCGCAATAAGGAATAATGGTCTGTTTCAGCTGTCTCTTGCAGTATTCATGCTTTTTTCCGCAGTTTCTTCCTATGGCATGGCCTTCATATTTGCGGCAATAGCCATAATCGAATGCTGTGAATCGCCTTTCCGCAGAAACGATAACGAAGGCGCTGCGCTGAATGTGGCAATCTCCGTTTTCTCCGTTGCAGCAGCGGTTTGCGCGTTCCTTATGAATAACAGCATTCCTGCAAGCATGTTTGCCATTTTGCTGTTTGCATGCATCGGCGCACTGCTTACCGGCGTGCGTATCAGCATACGCCAATGCGGACTGCTTATCGGAATGATCGTACTGACAGCCTTTACCCTCGATATCGGCAATACTCTGCTTATGTATGCTGCAATTGCCGCAGCAGCAGTAATAGCCGCACTGTGCACCCCCGATATTGTCGCGCTTAAGCGGGTCTCCAATGCCCGCCGCATACAGCGCAGACGAAGGAAATAAAGAATGCTGACCCCGAATCAACGATTCGGGGTCAGCATTTTCTGTATGCCCTCACAGATATATTCTATGTTTGCTTTGTTGCATACCGTATCTCTGCGGGTATGTATGCGTCCGACCCACAGTTTAAGCAGTCTGTGACTGTGCAGTGCCGAGACCGCAGTGCTTACGGGGAAATGTTTCTGGTCAGAAGGATATTTCACCTTCCTTGCATCCGCAAAATGAACCTTATAGCCGTCCTTATCCTTAAAAGAACGCCTCATCAGTTCTCCGTATTTCTCACATGCCTTTTTGCTCAGCACAAACAGGAAATTATCGCCATCGCCAATACAGTCCATATTGAAAATCAGCTTGTCCTGCATCGCATCCTTATGCGCCTTATAGAAAGCTCCGGAACCGAGGCAGCCGTATTCCTCATTGTCAAAGAATACTAAGGCACACTTCTTTTTCTCCTCTGCATTCAGCATACATATCAGGCGTATAAGTGCAAGCACTCCGGAAGTGTTGTCGTTTGCGGTATGTCTGCTTACCTTACCTATCAGGAAAGTAAATATAAACGCCGCAAAATACGCCGCCATGCCGAAATTGTACGCGACAAAATCATCCGCTCCAAATGCAAGGAGCAGCCTGTCTACCGCAAGTGCCGCGATGACCATAGGCGCGATCATCAGAAAAGCATACGCAAACTTCAGCACAGGAGAATAGGGGAGTATCAGGTTTGGCAGCAGACTTTCGATCACCGTGTCATAATGCGCGGTGAATATCACCTCTGCACGTTCAACGTCACCGTAAATCAGATTCCTGCCGCCTAATATACCCGCTTTTTCAACCTGCAGCTCGGGTATCTCACCCTTCAGAAATTCTATGAACGCAGTCTTCTGCTTCTTTGTCCTGCGCGATTGGAAATTCTCCATTATCTTCTCGTATACGCCCATGGTGCATCCTCCACAGTCTTCAGTACTTTTTCCTGTATATCAGCATCAGAATGCCGCTGATAACGCTGAGCGCCAGTATGCATGCAATGACCGTAATGCTTACCGTAACACTGAAATATCCTGCCACGATACCCGCGACCAGTCCGCCGATGAGGAATATCTGTGCGCCCGCACTGCGCGCCTCGATGGCAATATTCTTTTCGCGTTCGTCATTTTCCTTTATGTACAGCTTCTTCAGCGCCTTTTCATTCATAAGTGCGCGTATGCCGAGTATGATTCCAACAATAAACAGCGCCATTACACCCATGGATGCGCCCGCAATAAAGCCGTTCCACATATCTGCCCAATGATTGTCCGCAGCCAGGGGATCGATCACCTGCGAAAATGCCAGTATCTGCACAGCCACCAATATCGCAGCTGCCGCCGCATTTATCCATATCTGTTTCTTAAGCTTTCCTCTGTACTTTTCCATCACTGTTCCTCCATATCCGAAAAATCGAATACTTCTTCAATTGTTTTTCCGAAATACTTAGCTATCTTGTATGCCAGGGGCAGGGAAGCGATATACTTTCCCACCTCTATTGAAGTTATGGTCTGCCTTGTAGTGCCAACCGCTTCAGCCAGTTCTTCCTGCGAAAGCTTGCGCTCTTTGCGCAGTTCGCGAATGTTCGTCTTCATAAAATAACTCCTTCTTGTCCCATATGCGTCCATATAGAACAAATGCCAAGTCAACTTTGCAAATTTAGTATAGCACGCTTTGCATTTTCTGTCAAGTATACTTTGCACTTTTCCTGTAGATATATTCAGACTCATTCCTTGACTGAAATCAGCCGAACAAAAATATCCCCTGCAGGCGTTTTCTGCCAACAGGGGAATATATCGTTTCACTATGCTATTCTCACGCATACAGCGGTCATATCGTCTCTTCTGCCATGCGCATTTCTCGCAGCCTCATCCACCAGACACCTTGCAGGGTCATCATTTGCCGAGCGCACGGTTCTCAGCATTACCTCAGTAAGCTGTTTCTCGGTAAATGCATCGGTCACACCGTCCGTCATCATAAAGACCACGTCTCCCCGCTTAAGGTCAGCACATTTCACGCCGGGTTGTACATCATCCAGTATTCCCAGCGGCAGTCTTCCGCCTTCTATCACATGCACATTGTTTCCCCGGACGATATATGACCTGCTCGCTGCAAGCTTGGTAAACTCGGCACGTCCGCTGTCCAGATCTATCACCAGCATATCCGCAGTAGCAAACAACTCCTCTCCGCCACGCGAAAGCAATACTCCGTTTATCGTAGTAAGCGCCAGTTCGCGGGGCAGTCCTGCGCTCACCAGTGAATGCATAAGCGATATCACCCTGCGGCTTTCTTCTGCAGCAGCTTCTCCGCTGCCCATTCCGTCAGATATCGCAACGAACATCCGCCTTCCCATCTCCCTTACGATGCTGCTGTCTCCGCACGGGTGATCCGGATCGGCAGGCAGCGCGGATGTCATTGTTTCTGCCTTCAGCATACCGCCCGGTACAAATACCGCGCTGTTGCCGGAAATATTGTGCAGTATGTATGGCATATCCAGCGTGCGCGATATTATCTTTGCAGCCGAATCCAGTTTTTCGCGGTTCCAGCGCCCGTTGAGCGCTACATTCACCTCCATCTGATCCATTTTCAACACCAATACGTCCCCAACGGGGTATCCGTCATCAGCCAATGCCCGCTTCACATGTGCTGCCGCACCGTCACGCAGCGCAAACGGACGCGCCTGTTCATGCGCCATAGCATTCAGTGCCACAGCAGCCTGTGAAAACTGCGCCGCTATAAGCCGCCTTGCTTCCATAAGCCGTATCCTCCGGTGTCTCTGGGCCGCAAAATCCGCCAGCAGATTGCCGAGCCGCGCAGGCACGGTAACGCCACGTCGGCACAGCCGCATTATCTCCGGCGGTACTTCTCCGCCTGTAAACGGCGAACCTCCGCACTCTATAGCCGCCGTCATCAGTTGACAGAAAAGTTTTATCGCCCCACTGTTTGCTCCGGGCCAGCATCGCGCATATTCGGGACATCCCGCACATAATGCCGAGCGCATCCTTGTAATCAGCTGCTGTTCACCGAAGGCGGGATCACCTGCGCCGCAGACATCCGACAGCCCGGCAAAAGCATCGCTCAACGCCCTGAGCCGCGCTTCATCCCGTCTTCTCATAGCCTTCAGCAGCCGTCCGTCGCGCTGACGCGGCGGTATACATGACGCCTCTATGCTTTCCGACACGCTGCGGGGAATAAAAACGGTCAGCGCAGCTGCCGCCGGTATCAGTATATTGAAATCCGATCCTGAAAACGCTGTAAATGCCGCATATGCCGCACATCCGGCCAATGCTCTGCCGATGGCTTTTTTCCCCGGCGCAATATCCGCAGCCGCGCCTGCGATACTCAGCATTGCCGTTCCTTCTGCGCCGCCGCCTTCCATGATGCATATTATTCCCAGCAGAGCGCCGACAATCGCACCTCTGCCTGCAGCGCCTGCGGCAACGGTACAAAATACAGCAACAGGTTCAGGGGCAATGCCAATTCCTGCTGCACAAAGCGTCACCGCACATGCCGCCGCAAATTGCCTTGCCTGTGCGCACCACCATACATCTTTTGCCATGAAAACCGGCGCAGTTATCGCTGCCGCAACCGCAACAATAATTGAGCCGAGCCACATCAGTGGATCATATCCAACCGAAGCCAGCATCGGAAGCAATACCGACAATCCGGCATTCAGCGCTGCGGCAGAACTACCGCTCATACGAAACCGTGGTATCTTTGTACTGACAAACTGCTGTATTGTTCCGAATATAAGCGCCAGCGCACAGCTGACTGGCGCAAACAAAGCGCCATCGCCCGTTCCGGTACAGAATGCTCCCAATGCACAGCCCGCAAGCATTGCCGGAAGCTTTTTTTCATCTTTCATTCCGGCTGCGAAATAAGCCGCCGCAAACGGAGTTATACCCGGTCCTATTCTTGCCCGCGCACACACGGCCATCACAAAAAGTTCACGCCACTGAACAGCGTCTCTTATTGCCGGTATCATCTGCAGACCGTTACCCGATATCCGTTTGATCGCAATTCCTATCCCATACATCATCGCACCCCCAAACAATTCTTCTTAAACGACGATACGGGCATTACATATGAGCGCAGCGCCTCGGATATTATTGGGATTTTCGGACAAAATCCGAATAAAATCTGGCAAGGCAGGCAAATCTATGTGTGTAATACCGGGCAAATGACCCGCAAAGGAGTGAACCACATGCTCGATCGCACATCTCTTATCATAACCATTATCGGCGCAATAAACTGGCTGCTGGTAGGCCTTTTCAGATTCGATCTGGTAGCCTATATCTGCGGCGGTCAGACTGCGGTAATCAGCCGCGTAATCTACACCATTGTCGGCATTGCCGGACTGTGGTGCGTCACTCTGCTGTTCCGTCAGCGCGTTCCTGCTCAGGAAAAGTAAGAAAAATCCCATCCCCGGTATATCAGCCGGGGATGGGCAGTTCTGTTTTTCTGAATATCACACATGTAATTTAGAATTTAATTTGAAATAAAGCATGCCAACATTTACATCAATGCCTTTATATGATACAATTAAATACACTATCAAAAGAATGAGGGAGGACTGCCCATGAAGCGCACACTCGTATTCATGCTCGCGCTTATGCTTGCATTGTCCGCCATCCTGCCTTCCGTAGGCTTCGCGGCATCCAAAAATAAAAAGACAATCTACATAGTTAATATAGATAATAACGGCGTACGCGTTCGTTCCGAGCCCCGTGGCGGCGACAACATCATGACCACCCTGAAGAAGGGCACCAAGCTTTTCTATCTGGGTCAGGAAGGCGCTTACTACAAGGTCTGCAGCGAATTCAGCTACACCAGCGGCTATGTTTACAAGGGCTATGTAAGCTATTACGGCGCTGTCTCTTACGACAGCATCTATCGCAGCAACGGCAGGACTTATGTTTACAGCCGTCCCACTTCTTCTTCCCGCCGCTCCGCCACTCTGAAGAACGGTCAGTTCGTCATCGTGCGCGCAGTATCCGGAAAATGGGCCTACATCTACACCATCTCCGGAACCAAGGGATATGTAAGAACTTCCTCTCTCAAAGATATCGATTGATGTCGAGCATACAAAAAGCCAC
This sequence comes from Clostridia bacterium, assembly GCA_045649485.1. GTDB lineage: Bacteria > Bacillota > Clostridia > Christensenellales > Aristaeellaceae > RUG11247. The sequence continues at coordinate 12,956 of JAZRPZ010000119.1, read as the reverse complement.
CGCATGTTATACATGCGGTGGCTTTTTCTTTATTCTTTTTCGGGACGCACCGTTCTTTTCAGAAATTCATCTGCCTGTACGCGATCATTGAAAACGAAAATATTCTTATTCGGATATTTCCGGAGCAATTCCAGCACCCCGGGTCTGTTCTGCGCATTATAGCCTTTTATGAATTCCATAAACGCAGCGTCTTCTTCGTCTTCCTTTTCTGTCCATGGCATATCCGTGCGGGGCTTTCCTCTTCTTTCCATTACTCCGGAAAGGCAAACTTCCACCGGATAATCAAGGAATATGACGGTATCACAGGCCTGCATCCTTATTTCAAGAGTAGAGGCATAATTCCCGTCGATTATCCATGAATCCTGTGCAATGGTCTCCGCCAGACGATTTCTGAAAACCTGCTTTTCAACGATCGTCCTGTCGGGATTCCAGTACATCATGTCCAGATGAAACAGCGGAATACCGGTTATTTCGTGCAATGCTCTGGAAAACGTGCTTTTGCCGCTTCCCGGGCAGCCGATGACCATTATCCTTCTCATACTGTGCACCGCAGGTACATCAGAAAGAATCGACACAGCTTCTCACAACAGCAAGTTCTTCGGAAGAAACAAATTCGTCAAGATCGCAGTATGTATCATCCTTCACGCTTTCGCCGGTGAGGATATGATACCACAGAAGTCCCAGCGCATAGCGGCCCAGACCGAAGCTTGCATGGAAGGTATCCCTGTGAATCTTCGGTATACCGTTTTCCAGCAGCTTCCACAGCATCTCTCCGGAGGGGATGAATCCGTCGAGTTCGAGTTCGTCGGCGATCTCATGATATGCCTTTTTAATATCACCGAGCATATCCTCGGCCTTTTCATAACCTGCCACGTCATGCAGCCTTGCGCTGCCATCCTCGTAAGCCCAGGTCTCATGCATGAATATCTTCGCCTTGGGAGCACAGCTGCGCACATATTCAGCCAGCGTTTCGGCATAGGGAATATAGGATTCCTTCCTGAAGCTGAGGTGGCTTGCCTGCTGTATGGTAATGATATCCCATTCGCGGTTGATAAGCGCTTCCTTGAGTGACACGGCAAATCCGGTGCCGTGACCGTTGTAATAAAGCTCATAAGCCCTTTCGCCGCTGAGCATATTCCTGAAATGCCTGTCCAGCGGGCATCCGCCGATGTAAAGATTGGCCACTTCAATGTTTACGCCGCGGGCGCGGGCGATATCATGAAGATACCTCGTTGCATCGCAGGAGAAGCTGTTGCCTATCGCCAGAATATTCATTGCCGTTTCCTCCTCACTTATCCTTCTTGCGGGAGAGTCTTGCGGGTTCGCCGGTCACGTCAACGGGCTTATCCCACAGACCGTACTGGTCGGAATTTCGCAGCGCATTGAGCATATATTCCCTTGCGCGGGGATAACGCTTGCACAGATCGTCGATGAGATTCTTCATCTCGGTGCGCTTGGTCTCGCCGTTTGCGGGGCAGGGAGACTTTATGATGGGCAATTCAAACTTGCGTGCGGCGTGGATTATATCCTTCTCCGGCAGATAAGCCATGGGGCGTATCTGGGTTATTCCCTGACGGGAAAGGTGCGTCACGGGATGGAAGGTATGCAGCCTGCCCTCAAACAGCAGCGACATTGCAAGGGTCTCGATGGCGTCATCCCTGTGGTGACCCAGCGCCAGCTTGTTTGCGCCTACTTCCTTGCAGTAATCGGTAAGCGCGCCGCGGCGCATCTTGGCACACAGTGCGCAGGGATTGGATTCCTTGCGCTGATTGAATATAACATCGCCGATATCGGTCTCGCGCATCTCGTAGGGCACGTTTATGCGCTCGCAAAGTTCGGCAATGGGGGAGAAATCCACCTTTTCAAGGCCCATGCCAAGGGTGACCGCAGAAAGCTCAAAGCTGTTTTTGCAGAAATGGCGATAGAGGGAAAGACCGTACAGCAGCACCATGGAGTCCTTGCCGCCGGAAACACCCACGACCACCTTGTCGCCCTCATTTATCATGCGGAAATCTTCATCCGCGCGGCGCATGCAGCCGAGAACAAGCTTCATATATCAGAAAACCTCCGTAATCAGGCCCGCATCAGTGACCCAGCACTGCGGTAGCCAGAGTGAAAAGTATGGTAAGGGATGCCGCGTCCACCACGGTTGTGATTATAGGACTTGCCATGAGCGCAGGGTCCAGCTTTATGGACTTTGCGACAATAGGCAGCGTACAGCCGATGGATTTTGCCAGCACGATGGTACAGAACATTGCCGCGGAAACAACGGCAGCCACAGCAGCACCGGAATCGGTGAAGAAATACATTCTGCCGAAGTTTACTACGCCCAGCACAATACCGATAAGCGCTGCTACGCGTGCTTCCTTCCAAAGCACGTGGCCGATATCCTTCAGCTTTATCTCGCCCAGTGCAAGACCGCGGATGGCAAGAGTAGAAGCCTGCGCGCCGCAGTTACCGCCGGTACCCATCAGCATGGGCATACATGCGGTGAGAGCTACGCCCAGAGAGCCCCAGTCCACCAGTGCGTTTTCGAAATGAGTGATTATCATTCCCGTAAGTGTGGCGGAAAGCATCAGTATCATCAGCCACGGTATACGGTTTTTCACCAGGGTGAATACGCTGTTTTTCATGTATTCATCCTCGGTGGGGATAATTGCAGCCATCTTCTCGAAGTCTTCGGTGTTCTCGTCTTCGATAACGTCCATGATATCGTCGACGGTGATTATACCTACGAGCCTGCCTTCATTATCTACAACGGGCACGTTCATCAGGTCGTAATGACGCACCATGTCGGCAACGGATTCCTGGTCATCCAGCGTGCGCACGGAGAGCACGTTGGTATCCATCAGTTCTTCCACCAGCTGGTCGTCATTGGCCATGATCAGCTTGCGCAGTTCCACAGAACCGATGAGCCTGCGGCGGTCATCCATTACATAGAGGGTATAGACCGTCTCTTTATCAAGAGCTGTACGGCGTATCTCCTCCATAGCGTGTTTCGCGGTAATTCCCGAATGGAATTCCATATACTCTATGGTCATGATAGAACCGGCGCTGTTTTCGGGATAACTGAGGAATTTATTGATCAGAGCGCGCTTTTCGTGGTCGCAATTCATCAGGATTCTGCGTACCACGCCTGCGGGCAGCTCTTCCAGCAGGTCGACCGCGTCATCAACGAACATGTCGTCAATAAGATGCATGGCCTCTTCATCGCCCAGCGCCTCCATAAGGCGGGACTGACGGTCGGTATCCATATAAGAGAATACATCCGCCGCGATATCCTTGGGCAGCAGCCTGAATACCATGAGCACCTTTTCATTATCGATATTGCCCATGTATTCGGCTATATCGACTTCGTTCAGCATGCTGAGTGCGCCGCGCACCTCGCTCTTCCTGCCGGCAGCAATAAGCGCATCCAGCCTTTCGCATATCTTTTCAAAATCCATGTCAAACTCTCCTTTCCGCACATAGCCACAGAAACGCATTTTTTCGCGTTCCTCTTAAGTACAAACAGGTAGCAGCTGACATGACCCGGTCATATCATTCGGCGCAGCGGAACGTTCCGCACTGCGCCATGGTAGATCGGGGCACGCCGTCTATATAGCAACCGCCTGCGTCCACGTTCCGTCACCTCCGGTATAATACATTCACAGGGCGTTATACCCCTTTATATATCATAATCGCACATATCAACCCAGTCAAGCACCCACGCAAAATTTTGTCATTTTTCAATCGCAAATATTCATATATTGCGCATCGTATGTGAACGTTTCATAAACATACGTTTCGCCGCAGGCTGCCGCGCTTGTGAACACAGTATCATTATGTTATAATCGGAATGCGCCGCACATGCGGACGCCGACAGGAGGACACAACTATGAATCTGAAGAAAATCGCCGCTATAATGCTCGCACTGGCCCTGTGCCTTGTATCCGTATGCGCATTTGCAGAGGATGATAAGGATGCCTACATCGCCGAGCTGGAAGCCCGCGTTGCCGAACTCGAAGCCGAGGTAGCCGATAAGGACGCATACATCGCCGAACTGGAGCACTCTCTGAATTCCCGCAACTATGTTGCCGAATATGACGGCGGATATGTAACCGTTGAAGACGCCATGGCAGAATACAGCTATGTCGAATATATGTATTCCCTCTATGGCTACACTATGGACGGCTATGAGGATTATATCAAAGAAGACATCATGATCACCATGGTCGAAGACAGCATCGTTCAGCTGAAGGCTGCTGAACTCGGTCTTTCCGTACCTACCCCCGAACAGGAGGCAGAGCTGCGCGCCACCGCTGACGAGACCCTCGCCATGTATATCGATACCTACCGTGCCGATTTCGAGGCTGAAGGTCTCACTGACGAAGAAGTGGATCAGGCTACCCTTGCGTTCCTTGCCGAAAACGGCATTACTGCCGATAGCCTGTATCAGCAGGAGCTGACCTACTTCGCCGCCGATAACCTGTATGCTTATGTGGTCGCCGATGTTGAGATCACCGATGAAGAGCTGCGCGCTGTTTATGATGAATATGTCGCAGAAGACGAATCCTACTACAGCACCTCTCCTTACTACTATGAGTCCGCAGTAATGAACGGTACCGCTGTTTACTGGCATCCCGAAGGATACCGCAACGTAAAGCAGATCCTGATCATGTTCGACGCTGATCAGTCCGCCCGCTATGACGAGATCACCGACCGCATCTACGATCTCGAACTGGAAAAGGCAGCTGCCGAATCCCACTCCGATACCGGTTCCGGAGACATCGAAACCACCGAAGCCGTCCGTCCCGTCGAGGATATCGACGCTGATCTTGCTGCCGCAAACGCCGATCTGGATGCTCTGTATGCCGAGATCATGCCCACCGCAAATGAAGTCCTCTCCCTTTACAACGACGGCACTCCCTTCAATGAGCTTGCCTTCCTGTACAGCGGCGATACCGGTTCTCTGGACCAGACCACCGGCGAATTGCTGACCTACGTAGTCTCCGAAAATTCCGAGATGTATGATCCCGCATTTGTTGAGGCTTCCATGTCCGTCACCGAGATCGGCGGCATCTCCGAGCCCACTCCCGGCATGTACGGCCTGTATATCGTATGCTATGACAGCGATGTCACCGCCGGCGCCGTGGAATACGAAGCCGTGAAGGAAGATCTGTACTATGCCGCTTATGACGAGGCCTGCATGAATGTTTATGACAGCCAGATCGCCGCATGGTGTGAAGAACTGAACGTAGTATATTATCCCGAAAATTTCCGCTGATAAATATTCCCGGCACGTCCGGCGCATTTGCGCCGGGCGTTTTTTCTTGACATGGGCCGCCGCATGAATATATACTCTAATAAACGGAGGTGTTTTGTTTTGCGAAAATTCATTCTGCTGTTAGCAGTTCTTCTTTCGCTTTCCTTCTGTGCATATGCGCAGGAAAGTCTCGATTCCTATCCCGCGCAGAGCGGTCTGGATGCAGCAATGGCTGTAACCGGCATGCATGCAGCCGTGATGCATGACGTAATCGGTTCCGATTATTCCTTTTCTCAGATAGCGGGCGGAGACAGCATATTCGTGCTCTTCACCGATGAGTTTGAAAGGAATTATCTTATGATATCCCTTACAACAGAAGAAGATTCCCGGGCAGATATGGCAATAATACAGTGCTATTCACTGATGGAATTTGAGACCAACGGTCTCGATTCACTTACTGCCATCGCGATGCCGTTCATTCCCGAAGCAAATTATGCATCTTTCGAGGAATGGCGCGACAGTACCCGCATCACTCTTGCCGAAGCATATCACAACAGAAACGATGTTGAACTTACCTATTACACCGGCGAGTACATCACCTGTGCAATGTCTCTTATGCACACAGACGACGATTCGGGCGATGTGCTGTTCACTCTCATCGTAAGCTGGAATACGCCTTTGACCGCTGAAAATATCACTTCTCTTATGGAGGAACCTTCATATGAATAATGAGAAACTCACCGTAAACGATATGTACGCCTATCAGAAGGCACTGCAGGATAAGTATCAGATAAAGTGGGGCGAGCCTATCTCTCCGGAGATGAGCAAAAACAAGCTGCTCTGGGCTTACGGCGAAATGGCGGAAGTGGGGGATATACTCAAAAAGAACCCCATGGAAAAGGTAATGACCGACCCCGAGCTCAAAAGACACATAACCGAAGAACTGGGCGACGTTATGATGTATCTTTTCGATGTCATGCTCTGTCTCGGCATAGACCCCGACGATTTTGCGAATGAATACCGTACCAAGTGCGAACGGAACATAAACCGCTGGTAAGGAGGATTTCCCGATGAAAGCATTCAATATTGATCTTCCCGAAGTTATAATGATCAATACCGATGGCAAATGGCAGCCTGACGCCGGCAGAGTAAGCGTTGCGGGCGGCAAGGTCACCATCGCCGCGGGCGCACCCGTTTTCGGCGTGCAGCTGATATACAAGACCGCATACGCATCCGGCGCGAAGTTCTTCGGCGACGCATGGGAGAGAGGCTACGGCAATCTCGAATGGCGCGGACTTGTACCCGAAAGGCTCATGCCCTGGTACATGCACGTGGATGAAAACGGAACTCACAGCTTCATCGGCGCGATGGTTCAGCCCGGCGCATTCATAGGCTTCCGCGCCGGCACCCATTGTCTCACCGTGGATATCGACACCCGCTCCGGCGGCGGTCCCGTGGACATCTCCGCACGCGACCTCGAAGCCTGCACCCTTATTGCGGATTTCAACACCGAAGCCGCTTCCGCATTCGCATATCAGCGCGAAATGCTGAAGAGGCTGTGCCCCGAAGTGAAGCTGGCCAAACAGCCCGTTTACGGCGGCAACAACTGGTATTATGCCTACGGCGTATCCTCCCGCGAGGAGATACTGGCCGATTCCAGGTTCATATCCGAGCTTTCTCCCAATCAGGAGAACCGTCCCTACATGGTCATCGACGACGGCTGGCAGCTGCACCACAAGGAACAGGGCGAATGCTGCGGCGGTCCCTGGACCGGAAACGAAGACTACGGTGACACCGCATCCCTGGCAAAGGAAATGGCCGCGCTGGGCGTAAAGCCGGGCATCTGGATCAGGCCCCTTTACATGGCGGAAGAACCCAAGACCGAATGGATAACCGGAAAGATCGGTGCCAACTGGCAGATTGACCCCTCTATTCCCGAGGTCATCGATCATGTACGCGCCATCGTGCGCGACCTGCGCTCTCAGGGATATCAGCTGATCAAGCACGATTTCTCCACCTATGATATCTTCGGTCACTGGGGTTTCCAGGTCAGCGGCAAGCGCATGGGCCCCGGCTGCAAAATGAAGTACAACGACCGCACCAATGCGGAAATAATCCGTGACCTGTACCGCGCCATTGCCGAAGAGGCAGGGGAGGACTGTGTCATTATCGGCTGCAACACCGTAAGCCACATCGCCGCAGGTCTTTTCGAGATACAGCGCACCGGCGACGACACCTCCGGCCGCAACTGGGAGCGCACCCGCTACATGGGCCCCAACACCCTGGCCATGCGCATGCCCCAGCACCGCATCTTCTACGATTGCGATGCCGACTGCGCGCCCATCACTCCCGATGTTGAATGGGACAAAGCAAAGCTCTGGCTGGATGTACTGGGCCGCAGCGGCACCCCGCTGTTCGTATCCGCACGCCCCGGCACTCTGAACGGAGAGCAGCTCGACGCACTGCGCGAAGCCTTTGCCCGCGCAGCAGTCAACGTCACCCCCTCCGAGCCTCTCGACTGGCAGGACACCACCCAGCCCTGCATCTGGAAGACCGAGGACGGCATCACCGAATACAACTTCTCCGCTTTCTATGACGAAAACGACGACAGCGCATGGTGGAGGTAATTATGGAAAAGCTGAAGGAATATCTGCGCTCGCTGGGCTTTCACGACTGCGGCATAGTTGACACCGCAGATGTGAAATGCCGTCAGGACATACGCGGCATGTGCGAGGTAAATACCTGCCGCAAGTACGGCACCACATGGGCATGTCCGCCCGCCATCGGCACCATTGAGGAATGCGGCGCAAGGATACGTTCTTATGAAAAGATGCTGGTGCTGAACGGCAAATACGACCTTGAGGATTCCTTTGACTTTGAGGGCATGACTGACGGCGCGAAGAAATTCCGCGAAGCTTCCCGCGCGCTGAACGAAGTGCTCATGCCCCACACCGGCAAGTACATACTGCTCTCCAACGAGGGCTGCGACCTGTGCAAGGAGTGCACCTATCCAGATGCACCCTGCCGTTTCCCCGAAAAGACCATGGGCTCTCTGGAAGGCTACGGCATATTCGTATCGGAGCTTGCGAACATGGCAGGCGTGAAGTACAACAACGGCCCCGCCACCGTCACCTTCTTCGGCGCGCTGATATGCAACGCCGATCTGCTTAATGAATTAGTATAATATTACCCATCATATTGGGTCAATTCATGAAATTATCACATATTATCGGTATAATACTATTTGTGTTATCACTTATAGTTCTTGACTTATACGTTTCGGAGGTACAAGATGAGAGAATTTACGGCTGTCAGCTTGTTCTGTGGTGCAGGTGGTCTAGATATGGGATTTCATCGCGCTGGCTTCAGAACAATTTGGGCGAATGATTTCGATGCAGATGCCTGTAAAACTCATCAGAGCTGGAGCAAAGCGAATGTGGTCTGCGGAGACATTTCCAAGGTTGACTACTCGACTATCCCTGTTTCTGATGTAATGTTAGGTGGTTTCCCATGTCAAGGTTTTAGTCTTAGCGGTCCACGAAAAATTGATGATTCTCGTAATGTGTTGTACAAGCACTACGTTAAGCTTGTTCGTCAAAATATGCCGATGGCTTTTATAGGTGAAAACGTAAAAGGTCTATTAACCATGGGCGGAGGGCAAATTATTGACGCTATTGTTGCAGACTTTGCCGAGTGCGGATATAATGTCTTCTACAATTTGCTTAATGCAAAAAACTTCGGTGTTCCTCAGGACAGAGAGCGAGTCATCATTATCGGTTTCAGAAAAGATTTAGGAATAGAAGATTTTGAATTGCCCGAAACAAATGGCGAAGTCATGACCCTACATGAAGCAATAGGTACTATGCCGGAAGCCAAACCCGAGGATGTATGTAATGCACCATATTCTTCCAGATATATGTCGCGTAATCGTAAGCGCGGATGGAACGATGTTGCATATACTGTTCCCGCTATGGCAAAGCAGGTTACACTTTGGCCAGGTTCTCCTGACATGGTTAAAGTTGATAAAGATCTTTGGCGATTTGGCGAAGATGGAATCACCAGAAGACTAAGCTGGCGAGAAGCTGCCGCCATTCAAACTTTCCCAACCGAGTTGGAATTTAGCGGTGACTTAACGAGCATCTACAAACAAATCGGTAATGCCGTTCCGGTAAAACTGGCGGAGTTTGTCGCAAACTACATCAGACCTTATTTGGAGCGAGCTTACAAATAGAGGTGGTGAGTCAATGGCTCTGTCAAATACAGAATATGGTAAGGCATATGAATACGCATGTCTTTTGTCACTAAAAGATCATCTTTCCGAAAGAACCGATGGAACAGTTTCTGTACTTTTCTCCGATGCATATAGAACTGCTCAATCAGCATTTGATAAAGCCGAAAGGGAAGGCGTAGCCAGTAATCTCGTAAAAGCGGCTAATGCAGCCGCAAGAGTAATTCTTCGGCTAGAGCCGCAACTCCAGTATGGTAATGGTCCTTTGACATTAGTTATTCAGACAGATGCGCAAGGTATTTCCGGTGACGTAAGAGACGTAGTTTGCATCCGCAGTGCAAGTGGATGGGAAATCGGTATTTCATGCAAGCATAACCATCATGCCGTTAAACACAGCAGGCTTTCAGCCACCATTGATTTCGGTTCTGAATGGTTAGGAATCCCATGTTCTCTTGAATATTTCAGAAATGTCGTCCCGATTTTCAACGAATTGAAAGAAATGAGAACAAAAGCAATCGCAAAAGGAAGCGCCTTGCCCCTTTGGAATGACATACCCGATAAAGCCGAAAGATACTACATGCCAATTCTTGATGCATTTTTATCAGAGATGCGTCGCCTCGCAGCGAATAACAAAAATGTTCCAAGTAAACTAATTGAATATATGCTTGGTCGATATGATTTCTATAAAGTCATCACAGATGATCGTCGCGAAACTACGAGAGTCGAGGCAATCAATATTGCAGGAACGCTGAACAGACCATCAAACGGTCATCGTTCTATCGTAGATATAGCAAAGTTGAAACTACCAACTCGCTTCTATCATATGGGCATGGTTCCAGAATCCGACAATAAGGTTGAGATAGTTTGCGATGAAGGTTGGGCTCTAACTATGAGAATACATAATGCATCTAGCAAAATCGAGCCTTCATTGAAATTTGACGTGCAGTTGATTTCCTTGCCCTCTTCCATACATGCACAAGTTGAACCATGGTAAGTAACTTTCTACTGTCAACAAAGCAGACCTTTGCGGACTCATTTACCCGCAGGCAGATGAGTTCGCATTTTTTTATTATAAACCTGTACCTTACACAGCTATCCTATCATATCAAGTATTCTTTCCTCGAGAACATCATAACAGGTTTGATGTACACTGTTCCATATAACCCTTCTGTGCACTGTCTAATGCATTCCCTTTTTCTCTATCTCTTGAATTTTAACACGCATCCTGCTATAATCTCATTCATACGGGGCTAAGATGCGATGCTTTGCATGCACAGCGAATCCGGGATTGGTGTGAGCCGGAGGATGCATCACGCATAAGCCACCCCTTTGGAGGAAGAAAATTCCTTCATGCTCCGCGCAGGAAATGGCGCGGCGGGTTTGCCGGCGTTATACGGCTGAGAGAGGGTCTGTTTATACAGGCCAATCAGGGTGGTACCGCGAAACGCGCCTTTCGTCCTTGAGAAACGGACGGAGGCGCTTTATATTTTTTCGGAGGTAGATATCTTATGAATCCCAACATCAAGACCGCAGACGATCTGCGCTCGCTGTTTCTGAACTTCATGCAGTCCAAGGGCCATGCACTGATCCCCAGCGCATCCGTCATTCCCGAGAATGACCCCACCGTACTGTTCACCACCGCCGGCATGCATCCCCTGGTACCCTATCTGCAGGGTCAGAAGCATCCCATGGGCACCCGTCTGACCGACGTTCAGAAGTGCATCCGTACCGGCGATATCGACGAAGTAGGCGATGCCAGCCATCTGACCTTCTTCGAAATGCTGGGCAACTGGTCTCTGGGCGATTACTTCAAGAAGGAAGCTATCACCTGGTCCTGGGAATTCCTGACCAGCCCCGATTATCTGGGCATTGATCCCGACAAGCTTGCATTCTCCGTATTCGCCGGCGACGAAAACGCCCCCCGCGATGAGGAAGCAGCTTCCTACTGGATGGAAGCCGGCGTAAAGCCAGAGCGCATCTTCTTCCTGCCCAAGGAGAACAACTGGTGGGGACCTGCCGGTCTGACCGGTCCCTGCGGCCCCGATACCGAGATGTTCATCATCAAGGATCAGGAGCCCTGCGGCCCCGACTGCTCTCCCGCCTGCGACTGCGGCCGTTATCTGGAGATCTGGAACGACGTTTTCATGCAGTATGACAAGCAGAAGGACGGCACCTTCCAGCCCCTGTCCCAGAAGAACGTTGACACCGGCATGGGTCTCGAGCGTACCTTCTGCACCCTGATGGGCGTTAAGTCCGTTTACGACACCTCCATCTTCGCCGGCATCATCGGCAAGATCGAGGAGCTTTCCGGCAAGAAGTACGTTGGTGACGACGAGTACACCAAGTCCTTCCGCGTTATTGCCGACCACATGCGCACCTCCACCTTCATCATCGGCGACGACCGCGGCGTTACCCCCTCCAATGTGGACCAGGGCTACGTTCTGCGCCGTCTGATCCGCCGCGCCGTACGTCACGGCATGAAGCTGGGTCTGCCCGAGGGCTTCACCTGCGAGATCGCACAGGTCATCATCGATCAGTACGGCCACGCATATCCCGAACTGCAGCGCAACGGCGCACACATCCTCGAGCAGCTGAAGCTGGAAGAGGAGCGCTTCTCCCGCACCCTGAAGAAGGGCGTTTCCGAGTTCGAGAAGGTCGTAAACAACATGAACAACACCCGCGCCAATCTGGAAGCCGTCAAGGCAGACATGGCTGGTGAGGCAGTCAAGAAGCTGCGTCCCACTCCCGACATGCAGCCCATCATCGCCGCTCTGAAGGAAGGCACCTGCACCGCAGAGATGATCGATGCAGTTATCGCCACCCTGGACACCATCGACAGCCGCAACGCTTTCAAGCTGTACGACACCTTCGGTTTCCCCATCGAGATCACCGAGGAAATGGCAGCCGAGAAGGGTCTGAAGGTTGATATCGAAGGCTTCAACGAGCGCTTCAAGCAGCATCAGGCAACCTCTCAGGCCGGCGCCGAGCAGCGCTTCAAGGGCGGTCTGCAGGATCACGGCGAAGAGACCACCAAGCTGCACACCGCTACCCATCTGCTGCACGCCGCTCTGCGCCGCGTACTGGGCGATGAGGTCGCACAGAAGGGTTCCAACATCACCGCTGAGCGTCTCCGCTTCGACTTCTCCTTCGGCCGCAAGATGACCGCTGAGGAGATCGCCGAGGTAGAGCGTCTCGTAAACACCTACATCGCCGCTGCCGCACCCATCACCTGCGATGAGATGACCGTTGCCGAAGCCAAGGAAGCCGGCGCTATCGGTCTGTTCGAATCCAAGTACGGCGAGCGCGTCAAGGTATACACCATGGGCGAGTTCTCCAAGGAGATCTGCGGTGGACCTCACGCCGCCAACACCGGCGACCTGAAGTCCTTCAAGATCAAGAAGGAAGAATCCTCCTCCGCAGGCGTACGCCGCATCAAGGCCGTCATCGGCTAAGCAGGGTCCAGAGGGGTCTGCCCCCCTGCCC
>JAZRPZ010000118.1:0-10838 GCA_045649485.1 Clostridia bacterium | reverse complement strand
TCCTTGAACTTCTCGGCGGGAACCTTGCAAACGGGGCACTTTTCGGGAGCGGAGTCGCCTTCGTGAACATAACCGCAAACGGTGCAAACAAACTTCTTCATTAATCATATCCTCCAGTTTATCTTATTGTTTTGTACTTGGTTTTGTGTGTCGTTCCTTATGTTTTATATATAAACAGGGGATGGGGGATTGAAACACATTATCGCAGAAATTTTTTAGATTTCGATGGAAATTTTCTGAATGCCGGGATCAAAACCGCCTTCTGCTTCATAACGCTTTCCGCCGATGATCACTGCATCAAATGCATGGTTTCGCAGGCTGCGGAAGGGTGTGAAGGTCACGCAGTTGTCCTTCGCTTCCACCATGAACCAGCTGTCCTGAGTGAACACAGGTATTTTGCCATGCATGTTTGGGGCTATGGTGAGGGTATTGTCGCGCATATCCGGCACGATACCTGCCGCAGCGTCCAGCAGATTCCATGTTGCGGGCGCAGTCATGTAGTAGGGCAGTGCCCAGCGGGGACCGCCGTCAAAATTGTAGGTAAGTCCCTGTATGAAGTGGTTGGAAGGCGCGGTGAGTATAGCGCGATCGTTTATCTCCATGGCACGCCATGCCTCTTCGCTGCAGCCAAGCAGCATGGCAGGGGAGCAGTAATATGCAGCGGGATACTGCATGAAAGCGGGAGTTTCGCGGCGGCCGCCCTGATCGGTAAGGCCTTCGTCGCAGTAGCAATCGCGGAGGATGCCCCTTGCGGCGTCGCGCAGAGTATCCTTGGAAATGGGTGAGGCAAGACCTGCACTCATGAGATACCAGTCGCCGGCGAGGGATGCAATGAACGTGCTGTTGTCCTTTTCGCCGGTCTTGTTGACATAGGCATTGCGGAAGAGCCGGCGCTCGTCATCCCAAAGCATTTCCATGCGGGATTTTTTTGCGCGTTCGGCCATGGCGAGGTATTTTTCGGAATCGGGATCGTCCAGTCGCTTTGCCATATCGGCGGCCAGATACAGCATCGCCATGTGTACGCTGGCTATAAAGGAATTCACGCCTTCCCAGTGCTGATTGTCGTAAGTAGTTCCGCGTCCCTTTTTGATGTAGGGTATGCCGCAGTCTGCGTCATCCATCGATGCGGCCCATTCGATAGCCTTTTTTACATGGGGATAGTGGCGATCAATGAATGCTTTATCGCCGGTACGCTGCCAGTGGCGGTATACCTGATGTACATATGCTGCGGCAAGGTCGGGCCACTGAGTGTGCAGCGTGGTACGGTATTCGATTTCGGAGAAACCTATGTCGTGGCTGCACTGACCGTCAGCACCCTGACACAACCTGAAGCTTTCCAGTTCGTTTTCATCCAATTCGGGAAAGAAGGTGCACCAGAAGCCCTGAGAAGCAGCGCGCTGGTCAAGGGTACCGAAGCAGCCGCTCATGCCGGTGGGTGCTTCGTTTACGCTGAAATTACCGTTTTTCTCATACCATGTGGCGGTATCTGCAACAAATCTGTCGTTGAGCAGACGCTTTACGAACCACTTGGGCAGGTCGGAGGAATTAAGGAAATCCGCCGCCATGCGTGATTTTTCAAGCAGCACATCGCCGTTTTCAATGGCATAGTCCATTACTTCGCGCACATTTGCAAAGCGGTTTGCGTAATTTACGCCGGCATCGCCTGCAGACGTAGGCATGTTGGGCATGTGCCATGCGAGTATGAAGCGGACCTTCACGGATTCGCCGGCTTCGAGAGTATTCCCGGAAACCAGTGCACCTGCGCGGAATTCGCTGCCGGAAGAGGGAGTGAAAGGTCTTTCAAAGCAGGTACCGAGACTCTTTGCAAAATCCAGTTCATCGTCCTCAAGGCTGCGGTCGGGTATAACCAGCGCGTTTTCGTCGGAACACCATATCATGTGTTCGCCAAAGGAAGCCGGATTACCAAGGTCATTGTCCGCGAAGAAACGCACAGCTGCTTCCTCGGCGGAGGCGTGATTAACGCGTCTGTCACTCCAGACATAGGAAGCATTCCACGTGTGGTAGCACAGCGGAAGTACCCTTTCGGAATTGGAATTGTACTTCATGCTGCCGCCTACGTTGATTATATTTTCCCATGAGAAGCACAGCGCCGCTTCCATAGGGGTGTTTGCACGGTTTTTGATCGTAAAATCAAACCACGCAGCAGGCACTGAAGATTCGGCGGCATTGCCCGGTACATGAGAAGACCATGCGGTGCAGCTTATATCGAGAGGGATGGGATTTACGTTGTATTTCCATGTGGAAACGGGATACTCGGATTCACAGCTTACCGAACCCGCAGGCAGCATCTCCTGATCTACGATTTCTGTCTGAAGCACGCGGCAGGTGCTTATCTCATAGCCCTTGACGCCTATGGCAAAATAACTTCCGGGCATGCGGTAGACAGGGGAATCCTGATTGTTGTTTCCGGAAAAAGCGGTCAGTTGTCCTGTGGGAGTCATTTCTACCTTGCCTGCGCCGATTCCGCCCATGGGTATGCCCGAGGGCGCTGCCATGCACTGGGTATCCTTGGGCTGATGCATAATGAATCCGTGACGGCGCAGCAGGCGCAGGTCTCGCATGGTGTAATCAACACGTTCCTGTTCGAACGTGACCTGACCTGCGCGGTTGCCCCATGCCATGGTAACTGCATGACTGTCTTCAAGTGCAATATTGGCGATAAGTACGCGCTTTACCGGTGCGGTACAGGCTATGTCGATAACGTGCTCGCCCTTAGGCAGAGAAGTACTGCCGATGTATTTCCATGCGCCCATGTCAACGGCTGCATTTTCTGCGGAAATTACTCCGTTTACAATAAGAGACGCTGCGTCACCATCGGTCTCGGCAAATACATTCCACTTATGCAGACCATCAAGGCTATTTTTCACGGAATAGCCGCCGATGTCGGCGTTCCTTTCGGTATATCCGTATATCATGAATGTTCCTCCATGTTATGAATATATTATGTGTTTGCCTAATTGTAGCATCGGCAAAAGTTGCTGTCAAGGCAGACTGCCTGTGAAAAATGGTACTTGCGATTGTGTATGGACGAGAATATAATATAGCCAGAACACGAAACGCAAACATACCGGAAAGGGCATAGATATATGAAACGTACTGTTTTCCTGCAGGATGAAAATGCCGTATGGCTCAAGGGAAATCTGCACAGTCACAGCAACAGGTCGGATGGTCAGCTCACGCCCGAGGAAATGAAAGAAGCATATCTGCACCACGGTTATGATTTTCTTGCCGTTACCGACCATGATGTATATTCCGATACCCGTCATCTCTCTGATGATAAATTTACCATGATCCAGGGATTCGAACTCTGGGGAAACAACTATTCAAATGACAAGGATATCCATGTTCACTTTCTGTGGGATGACAAGATCGAGGGTATTGAACCCGGTCAGATACTGCATCTGCCCGAGCGTACCGGCAAGGTCTGTCAGGATTTCAGCTACATGATGAGGGAAAAGGGAGCTTATGTCATGCTGAACCATCCCCACTGGTCCATGCTGACCAGTCCCGAGGTAGGCGATGTGAATCCATATCACGCAGTTGAAATTATCAATTACGGCACTGAGTGGCTGGAAAACACCGGCGACGGCACGGTATTCTGGACAGAGATGCTCTACCGTGGGCTGCGTCTGTGGGGCGGCGGCGGAGATGACAACCACAACGGATATCCGCTTGATTCCATGTACAGTGATTCGTTCGGAGGATTTACTGTTGTAAAGGCACGCGACCGCTCGCCAAAGGCTATAATAGAAGCGCTGAAGACGGGCAGTTTCTATACCTCCACCGGTCCCGCAATATACGATTTCTATGTGGAAGACGATGAGGTACATGTGGTCACGTCCCCCTGCGAACGTATTTATGTCTGCGGTGAACATCGTTCACATCAGCGCAAACTTGGCCGTCACGTGACCGAATTCGTCACCAAACTCAAGGGCAAAGAACATATGGTGCGCTGTGAAGCTATGGATGCCGCAGGGCGTTCGGCATATTCCAACCCGATTTTTCTTGATTGAGGAGATATGAATATGATTCGCCGGATTACCGCAGACAGGCCGCTTAAGGTGCTGGGATTCACCGATACCCATCTGGATGACTGGCCGGGATGTTATCGCGTGACTATGAAGCTGCTGCGCGAGACTATAGAGACCGAAAAGCCTGATATGGTGGTCTTCGCAGGCGATAATGTGGTCGGAGGAGATAATCTGCTGCGCGTGCAGGAATTCGTGAAGTTGATGACTGAACTGAATGTGCCGTGGGCGCCCGCAATCGGCAACCATGAAGGAGATAATCCGCTTTCGGTCACCCGCCCGGAGATGATACGCATGTTCATGGAATCACCATGCTGCCTGATACCTTCGGTCACAGCTTCGCTTGCCGGCGGCAGCACTGTCTGGGGCGTTGCCAACTACAGCGTGCCGCTTTATGATGAAAGCGGGAATGTATGTCACAGGTTCATATTTATGGACGGCGGCAGCGATATGACCCGCGAAGACATGATAAAATTTGGCTGGGGAGACCGCGAAAAGCTGTATGACGATTATTTGAAAGAAAGCCAGATACAGTGGTATCGCGAAGAGATAAGTGACGACAACTGCCCTTCCACGATATTCTGCCATATCCCGCTGCCGGAATATAAGGAAGCCATGCTTTGCGGAGAACTGATATGCGGAAGCAATCTGGAGAATGTTTGCTGCTGTCCTTATAACAGCGGAATGTTCGATGCAATGCTCGCCGAAGGAAAGACAACTGCCTTCGTAGCGGGGCATGACCATGTGAACGATGCGCATTATATGTATAAGGGCATCCGGCTTATCTATAACCGCATGAGCGGAATGTCTTCCTACAATATGATAAGCACGCGGCGTTCTGATAAGCTGAAGCAGGGCTGCAGCGTGTATTATGTGCATGCAGACGGCAGTATGACATATGACGATATACTCTACGAAGACAGATATCCGCAGTATCACGATGATATATATGCGGTAATAAGAACGCCTGAAAAGGCTTCAAGCTGAATCACCAAAGTTGTTGCAAGATCATAAAAAACGAAAAGCAAGTCCCCTGAGCCGAAAATGTACAGGCTCAGGGGATTTATAATTTACGGTAAGTTGAGAAAGCACACAGTGTGTTTGGAAAATGATACAGAGCCGGATGCTTTCATTATGTGGGATCAAGGGGTCATATTCCACGACATATCCCAGAACGCCAGTTCATAGCGCGAACAGGCAACGAAGATTTCGGTGAGATGCCGCACTTGCTCCTCTGTGTAATTCCGTGTCAATCGATCCAATGTAGTCAGCAGGATCTTATTATCATCTGAATAAGCGGCAGATATATAGCCTTTGATCCAATTGCCGTAGAATTCATCATTTGCTGCATCGGGATTATTTTGTACGATATTTTTTGCGATGACTTCATAGCTGTAGGCGCATGCCAGAATTGCCGCAAGAATCTCCGCTTCGCCTTCTTCATATGCTACGCGAAGCATGTAGGAAGTGTAGGAAAGATTATCAAGCGATGGGAGAGAAGTATCAATTTCTTCCTGCGTCACACCCAAGCGTGCAAGATAGCCTTCATGCACATTCAGTTCACCGTTCATTGCCGGGATGAACCCGACAAACAGATTTGCGATTTCAAGGGATTTGGCCTTTGCTACACCGAGCGCAAACACCTTGGCATAATCACGAAGATACAGATAGTCCTGTATGATGTACCGGCGGAATTTTTTCTTATCCAGTGTACCGTTCCGGATGCCAAGCACAAACGGATGCTCATTGTAAGCTTTCCATATTTCCCTTGTGGCTTCCAGCATTCTTTTCACAGTATTCATTTCATCACATCCTTTGCGAATTCTCCCTGCAAATCGAATGCATGGTTCATGGGTCCGGAACCGTTGCCGAGGTTCAGCATTGCAGCAAGTGCGCCGGAAATATAATCTTTTGCTCTCTGAACGGATTCTTCAAGCGTAAAGCCTTTGGCGAGATTGGAAGCAATGGCGCTGGACAGCGTGCAGCCCGTTCCGTGAGTGTTGGGATTATCAATGCGCTTTCCTTCAAACCATACCGCTTCACTGTTTGCGTAGAGGAGATCATTGGCATCGTTGATGCTGTGACCGCCTTTGAGAAGTACGGCGCAGCCGCAGGTATCGCTGATCTTCTTTGCGGCGGTGATCATATCATCTTTGCTGCTGATGGTCATGCCGGAGAGAATCTGTGCTTCCGGAATGTTGGGCGTAACAAGCGCGGCCAACGGCAGAAGGTCATCCGTCAAAGTCTGTAATGCATCGGTTTTCATCAGGGCAGATCCGGATGTTGCCACCATGACAGGATCGACGACTATATTTTTCGCATGATGGTGTTTCAGCCTGTCGGCAATTACCCGGATCAGATCAGCCGAGGCAACCATTCCTATCTTGACTGCATCGGGATAGATGTCCACGAACACAGCATCAAGCTGCTGCTGTAAAAATTCCGGCGTGGATTCATGAATAGAGAACACGCCTGTTGTATTCTGTGCTGTCATTGCAGTGATTGCGCTCATTGCGTAAACGCCGTTCATGGTCATGGTTTTCAGGTCTGCCTGAATGCCCGCGCCTCCGCTGCAGTCGCTTCCTGCAATGGTCAATGCTGTTCTCATTTGTATTCTCCTTTCGTATTTCAGCATTGTTTTGTAAAGCGGCATAAGGTGGTGCTCCCAATATGCCGCTGATGAACTCAGATCAGGGCAAGTTCTTTTGCTCTTGCCTTCAATTCAGATGCGGCTGCTTTGGGATCATCTGCTTTCATGATTGCAGATACCGCGCAAATACCGGCAATCGGAATGCCGGAAAGAACATCGATGTTATCCTTATTCAGACCGCCGATGGCATTTACAGGGATGGAAACTGCCTTGCAGATGTCGCGCAGCGTATCGGTGGAAGTCAGAACAGTTTTTACTTTCGTGGTTGTGGGATAAATTGCGCCAACGCCCAGATAATCCGCTCCCTGTTCGGCTGCATCCAATGCCCATGGTACGGTTTTTGCGGTCGCGCCGATGATCTTATCTTCGCCGAGGATTTTTCGTGCCATTGCGACAGTCATATCCTCTGCACCCAAATGCACACCTTCCGCATCTACGGCCAGAGCTACATCTACACGATCATCGATAATCAACGGTACATTATAGCGCTGCGTAAGCGCATGTACCTTTTCGGCAAGTGCAATGTATTCCCGTGTGCTCTTGGTTTTCTCGCGAATTTGCAGAATGGTTACGCCGCCTTGCAATGCAGCTTCCACACGCGCGAGGAATTCTGCTTCCTCGTAAGAAGTGCTGTCGGTGATGAAATAAAGGCTTGTATCAAAGGCTTTCATAATTGCATCTCCTCTATATTTTTGTATTGTTCAAGTTGTGCATCGGTCAATGTAGAAAGCGCATCCATCAGGTTTACCATGAAGCTGCCGCTGCCTTTTTCTGTTTCTGCAATTTGGCCGCAAACGCCCAATACCACACAGGCAGTTACAGCTGCATTCATATCGGAACAGACTGACAGGTATGCACCGCAGAGTGCGCCCAGCAGACAGCCGGTTCCGGTAACGGTCGAAAGTTGCGGTGTCCCGTTTCGAACCTGTATGATCCTTGTTCCATCCGTCACAATATCTGTCTTTCCGCTGGCAAGGATCGTTGTGTGATATTTCCCGGCCAATACGGCAGCGACATTGCGGATTGACTCTGTATTGATCGATGTATCAGCATCCACGCCGGACGAATGGTAGGCATCGTGATACAGCGCATAAACTTCCGAATAATTGCCTTTGATGACGGTGGGCGTGCCAATTTCCAGCAGCTGAGCAATATAGTCCCGGCGCAGTTTGGAACAGGCAATGCCCACAGCATCCAGAATCACGGGAATGCTCTTTTCTTTTGCGGCCAGCATGGAAACTTTCATGGATTGCATACGCGCATCGGTGATATTGCCGAGGTTAAGCATCAATGCACCCGCTGTTTCGGTAATCTCCCGAACTTCTTTGGGATGCTCAGCCATCATGGGTCTTGCGCCAACGGCAAGAATACCATTGGCGCATTGATTGATGGAAATAGGATTGGTTATGCAGTGAATCATGGGCTGTTGATTGCGAACAGCTTCACGGATTTCATGCAGCTTTTTCATTCGTTTTCTTCGCTTTCTTTATCATGTAATAGAGCAAACCGGCAACTACTGTGACTATGGGTGCAAGACAGGACAGAACATTCCACACAGGGGAAGTAAATGAAAAGATACTTGAGGCAACCTTGATGACCACCCAAAGGATTGCTCCAAGAGCGGCAATGGTCAAAGAATCAGCAAGAATACTGCTTTTGTCATTGTAGCTCAGAGAACCAAGGTGCTGCTGCATCTGTGCCAGCATACCATTGGCTGCCAGCTTGCGCAGGAATACATAGGCGATACTGCCGCCGATGAGCGTTCCGCAGATGAACGACGGTACATAGAACAGCCAGCTCAGACCTTCTTTGCCCCAAAGCAGCGTCATTACGGGATAGGATGCAATCGCGCCGATAATGCCTGTTCCGAAAATCTCGCCCAGCACAGCGCAGATGATCTTGCCCTTGGAAAGTCGATAGAATACACCGGACAGGAATGCACCAAAGATCGCGCCGGTCAGGGCGATCGGCGGGATTCCCATCGTCACCATGCGGATGATGCCGATCAGCGTTGCGCAGAGCAGCGAATACCACGGACCGAGCAGGACAGAGCAGACAATGTTGATCAGGTGGGCCATCGGGCACATACCTTCCACACGGAGGATAGGGGAGATGACAACGCCAAGCGCAATCAGCATGGCAAGAACGACGAGCTTAAGGATGGATTTGGTATTCTTCATTGTGAATCCCTCTTTCTTCATGTAATGAATAAGTACGAAGTCAATGCTTCGCCCGGTCGAGAATCACTTTTCTCCTCTCACCCCGAAACACGGGTTCCCATCGCTGATTACAAGGCTCAGGGCGCTCCCCCTCAGCCCGCCACATGTGTGGAATATCGCCTCCCTTATGAATGAAAAAACAGGAGAAAACCATCTGCGGGTTTCCTCCTGCGAAAAGAAAATATACTTCCTACGGCGGCATTACCCACATCAGGTTAAAGGGTCGAAGGTGCTTCCTTCCTCTCAGCCTGTCACCACAAGCTCCCCTGTTTTTTCAGTTGTTATCAATACCGGAGATATTTGATGTCCCCGATAAAGAGCCCTGGATGAATCGTGCAGTTACTGCTTCTTATTGGCAAACAGACGGAAAGAAAATTCCGTCAGAATCATGCCAAGAATAACGCCGAATGCGCCCTGCACCAGATTGGGCACCACTGCGCCCAGCGCGGCCGCGCCGCCATAAAGCGCCCATTCGAAAACAAAGTATCCCAAGACCATGACCAATTCCGCAAGCACAAACACAATCGCCCGTTTTCTCCGGCCGCTCTGGGCCGCGAATTTTCCGGCAATCAGGCCCATGGCCGCTTTGATAACAAAAGTTGCGGGGATGTAGATAAAATATCCGCCCAGCAAATCAGCCAGCGCAGATCCCACGCCCGCAGCCAGCGCCGCATAAGGGCCAAGCACGGCAGCGGTCAGAAAAATAAATCCATCCCCCAGATGCACATAACCGCCGGTAGCCGGAACGGGCAAATGCATGCCGATGGTCATTACCAGAATGACCGCAGAAAGCATGCCGCCCAGCGCCAGTTTTTTCACATTCACCTTTTTCATTGTTTGTTTCCTCCGTTGATTTTTGAATAGAAAGCAAATAAAAATCGGAGACACCTTTGATGATGCCTCCGATAGAAAAGCTACACATGATGACTTCCTACGACGGCATTACCCGCATCAGGTTAAAGGGTCGAAGTTCAATTACTTCCTCTCAGCTCGCTGCACAAGCTCCCCTGTTTTTATTTGTAAATGTATTATAACGCCTTTGGTCGAGGATTGCAAGTACTTGATTATCAGATATTTTCTGTTTGTGTGTGGCTTTGATCGCAGGCTGGATAAATCGTTGCACCTGAAATCCATTAAATGACCTTTTTCGTTATGTATGAAAAAAGGATGATCCCCGAAAGGATCATCCTTATATTTTGATTGAATTACTTAGAGAAGTAGCGCTTCAGGAGACCTTCGAAAGCCTTGCAGTGCAATCATCATGCAGATGGATCTTTAGACCAGTCATGCTCAGGATCAATGTCGTTTGCCATTTCCCACTCCGTATGGCATTTCCGCGCATGTTCGATTGCAGGATTCCCTGAATTACTGATCCCGCTGGCTCCGTCTGTCACTACAAAATAGTTAAGCCCATACTTTAAGGCCAGCTGGGACACTTCTGCGACAAATTTTCGGGCGAGAATCGTCTTTGCATCAATGCTCATGTTTCCCTCTGTAGCAAAACATGGGGCTGGTAAAAACCAGCCTCATGAGATGTTTTACTTATTAAAGTAGCGCTTCAGCAGGCCTTCGAAAGCCTTTCCGTGCCTGGCTTCATCGCGTGCCATTTCATGCACGGTATCATGGATGGCATCCAGGTTCAGTTCCTTTGCCAGCTTTGCCAGCTCGAACTTGCCTGCGGTGGCGCCGTTTTCTGCATCAACGCGGAGCTCCAGGTTCTTCTTGGTGGAAGCAGTGACTACTTCGCCCAGCAGCTCGGCGAACTTTGCGGCGTGCTCTGCCTCTTCGTAGGCAGCCTTTTCCCAGTACAGACCGATCTCGGGATAGCCTTCGCGGTGTGCAACGCGGGCCATTGCCAGATACATGCCTACTTCGGAGCACTCGCCTTCGAAATTGGCGCGGAGACCTTCGATGATGCGC
>JAZRPZ010000117.1:0-69776 GCA_045649485.1 Clostridia bacterium | reverse complement strand
AGGGAGAGACCCGCTGTGAAAAATCTGAAATTACTTCTTTGCCTTAGCAGCGTCAACCTGAGCCTGAACCTTGATGGGAAGGCCGAAGAGGTTGATAAAGCCTGCAGCATCTGTCTGGTCGTAATCGCTCTCGCCGAATGTAGCAAGCTCCTCGCTGTAGAGGGAGTCCTCGCTCCATACGCCTGCGTTGATCATGTTACCCTTGTAGAGCTTAAGTCTTACCTTACCGTTTACGCGCTCCTGAGTCTTGTCAACGAAAGCGGAGAGAGCTTCGCGAACGGGGGTGTACCACTGTCCGTTGTAAACCAGGTCTGCGAACTCGAGAGCCAGCCTCTGCTTCAGGTGCTGGGTCATCTTGTCCAGACAGATCTGCTCCAGCATATCGTGAGCGAAGTACAGGATGGATCCGCCGGGAGTCTCGTAAACGCCGCGGCTCTTCATGCCGACCAGACGGTTCTCAACGATATCGATGATGCCAACGCCGTTTGCGCCGCCCAGCTCGTTCAGCTTGCGGATGATGTCGGAACCCTTCATCTTTACGCCGTCAACTGCAACGGGGATACCCTTTTCGAAATCGATCTTTACGTAGGTGGGTACGTCGGGAGCCTGCTCGGGCCATACGCCCAGCTCCAGGGGGCACTTGGGTGCGTTTGCGGGATTCTCAAGCTCAAGACCCTCGTGGGACAGATGCCACAGGTTCTTATCCTTGGAATAGTTGGTCTCGCGGCTGATCTTCAGAGGAATGTTGTGGGCCTCTGCGTAATCGATCTCCTCATCGCGGGACTTGATATCCCAGATACGCCAGGGAGCGATAACGGGCATGGTGGGGGCAAATGCCTTGATAGCCAGCTCGAAACGAACCTGGTCGTTGCCCTTGCCGGTGCAGCCGTGTGCGATTGCGTCTGCGCCTTCGGCGATAGCGATCTCAGTGATGCGCTTGCCGATGATGGGGCGTGCGAAGGAGGTGCCCAGCAGGTAGGTGCCTTCATACTTGGCGCCTGCCTTCATGGTGGGGAAGATATATTCATCAACGAATTCATCGGTCAGATCCTCGATATAGATCTTGGATGCGCCGGTAGCGATCGCCTTTGCCTCGAGACCGTCCAGCTCGTCTGCCTGACCTACGTTTGCAGCTACGGCGATAACTTCGCAGCCTTCATAGTTTTCCTTCAGCCAGGGGATGATGATGGAAGTGTCCAGTCCGCCGGAATATGCAAGTACGATCTTCTTAAAAGCCTTCATTGTAATTACCTCTTTATTTTTGCTGCATTTTTATGCGCCATATGCAGATATTATACCACTATTTCCTCCAATGTCAACACCAAATGCCATTGACGTTGTATATTATCTGTAAATTATTGTCAGAAACTGAACGTTCAAACCTTTCTGCCCTGCAAAAAAACGGAACATTTTCATCAGAAAATGCCCGTTTTGCATATTATGCAGCATTATGTATATTTATTCTTTTATTTCGTATATATCGGTACCGGCTCCAGCAACCGCATATACCAGAAGATCCACCTGTACCGCCCCGGCCTGCCGCAGCATGCGGGCACATTCCCTGGATGTGGCGCCCGTTGTGTACACATCATCTATCAGCAATACATGCATACCTTCCACGCTGCCGGAAACGGCAAATGCATCTTTTACATTCTGCGCACGCGCTTCAAATCCGCGAACCCTTGCCTGCTGTTTGCACTGCTTCACTCGTTTCAGCACTTTATCATTCTTCCGGTGCCAATGTGCAGCCACCAGCCGCGCCAGCACTTCTGCCTGATCAAAATACTTCTGCCGCCTGCGCACTGCATGCATCGGCACATAAGCAATTATATCCGGCTGCTCAAAGCCGGCATTTCCGGCGGCATTTATCATGTCTTTGGCCATTTCACCGGCAAGCGCAGACATGGAATTATACTTGAGCGACATGACCATATCTCTTGCCATAGCTGTATAATGATGCGCTGCAGCGCTTTTTGCGAACTTATCTCCGCCAAAGCCCCTGAGCGGCATCTCGTCTTTCAGCTTACGACGGCATTTCACGCACAGCATATCTTCACCGTCAGTTGCATTCCCGCAATTACGGCAATTCAGCGGCCATGGATACAGCAGTCTGCCTATCACACGAATAATACCCATAGTCATTTGATATCCGGCAGTTCATCTCTCAGCCTCAGTTCAAGTGCCGAAAAACGCCTGTCGATGTGGTTGTTGTCTATCATCCTGTGTACGCAGTCTTCACGACCGGTTATGCACACCAGACGCTTTGCACGGGTAACGGCGGTGTACAGAAGATTTCTGGTCATCAGCATGGGCGGACCTGAAAACAGCGGCAATACAACAGCCTCAAATTCACTGCCCTGACTCTTATGCACGCTCATGCAATAAGCCAGTTCAAGCTCCTCCATCTCCGCAGATGAATACACCGCACTGCGTCCGTCATCAAATTCCACAGTAAGCGTACCGTCATCCCTGTCGATATCAGTCACATAGCCGATATCGCCGTTGAACACGCCTTCGCCCTCTTCCCCGTCCTTTTCCCATTCCAATTCATAGTCGTTCTTGGTCTGCATGACCTTATCGCCTACACGGAATATACCTTCGGCGCGCCTTATCTCAGCACAGCCGGGACGGGGCGGATTCAGCTCCGCCTGCAGAAGCCTGTTCAGTTCAAAAACACCGGCGTCACCTTTTTTCATGGGCGCCATTACCTGAATATCCCTTACGCCGTCGATGCCGAGATATTTGGGCAGACGGGTCTTCACAAGTGCAAGGACTGCCTGAGCCACTTCCTGCACGCTGCGCTTGCGCTCAAGGAAGAAATCCGTATCCCTGTTGAGAATCACCGGATATTCGCCCTTGTTTATGCGGTGGGCATTCATTACGATGTTGCTCTGCGCCGCCTGACGGAATATTTCTGTCAGCTTTACAACAGGCACAACTCCGCTGGAGATAAAATCCTTCAGCACATTGCCTGCGCCTACGGAGGGCAGCTGGTCGGCATCGCCCACCAGCACAAGCCTTGCACCGGGTTTGACAGCCCTGAGAAGCGCGCGCATGAGGAATATATCCACCATACTGGTCTCGTCAACGATTACCGCATCCGCATCAAGGGGATTGTCGTTATCCCTGCCGAAGCCTTCCTCATCGCCTGCGTATTCCAACATGCGGTGTATTGTGCGGGCAGGTCTGCCCGTTGCTTCGGTCATGCGCTTTGCCGCGCGTCCCGTAGGCGCGCAGAGTTCTATTTTGCCGTGTTCTTCCATGAGCCTTATGAGGCACCTGATGGAAGTTGTCTTGCCTGTGCCGGGGCCGCCGGTGATTACCGTAACGCCGTTGAAAGCCGCCGCAAGCACCGCTTCACGCTGTTCGCCGCAGAGCATGACTCCCGATTCGGCTTCATAGCGTGAGATAAGCTCCTCCGCGCGCTGCGGGGTCAGCCTGCTTTTGCTGCTTGCCGCCTTCAGCCTGCGCACGCGCAGCGCCGTTTCACACTCGGCATCATACAGCCTCGGCAGATATACGGCGGTCTCGCCCTCTATCTCCTGCCTTATGAGCTGACGGCTCACTATAAGCTCCGCAATGGCATTCAGCACGGGTTCTTCGCCTGCGGAAAGTATCTTCATGCTCTCGTCGATAAGCCTGTCATAGGGCAAATAAACGTGTCCCTCGCCGCCCACAGCTTCATTCAGCACATAGCGTATGCCCGAAAGCAGCCTTATGCGGGATTCGCGCTCAAAACCCATGGAAAGGGCTATCTGGTCCGCAGTACGGAAGCCTATGCCCTCTATCTCATCGGCAAGCCGATAGGGATTGGATTTTATGACCGTCTCGGTCATTTCCCCGAAGCGTGAGCACACTTTGGTTGCCATATTGACAGTAAGTCCCAGCCCCTGCAGGAACATCATCACCTTGCGCATGCCCACATTTTCGGCAAAGGATTCGCCTATCAGCTTCGCTCTCTTCGGACCGATTCCCGGTATTTCCGTAAGCCAATCGGGATGCGCCTCCAGCACATCAAGCGTCTGTTCGCCGAAATGGCGCACTATCAGCTTTGATGTAGCGGGACCTACGCCCTTTATTATTCCGGAAGCCAGATATTTTTCTATATCATTCTGAGTTTCCGGCATCAGCGCCGTATAGGATTCCACCTTTATCTGTGCGCCGTAATCACGGTGTTCAACCATTTCACCGTTGAATACCACGCGCTCGCCTACCGCCAAAAACGGCATTATGCCCACGGCGGATATCCGCCGTGAGCTGTCGGGCTTTACGGAAGCCACCGTAAAACCGTTTGTTTCATTTCTGAATACTATCTCTTCTACTACTACTTCAAATTCAGCCATAAATATTCGCTATCGTTTCATCGCTCAGGTTATCTGCGACAGGTCTTTCGGATATATCCACCATCGCGATACCATCGCCGATTTCATTCACACAGGGATTCTCCGCCGTGTAAGCGGTCCAGCCGCCGCCGGGATTGCCCGTGCGGGCAAAATTCACCCACCAGTCCGTCATCCGCGCAGAAAGGTCGTAATCATATCCGCAGAAGGGACGGTCGGAACGCTGCAGGGTGCCGAAAACATACCACAGTTCACTGGAATGGAATGCGCCGGGATGATCATCGCCGGGGATATCACGGTTGAAATGGTATACATAGCAGCCGTCCTTGCCCTGCTTTATGCGGGCCTTTGCCAGCGCAACGGTGCCGCCGATTGCGATATCATCGGGCTTTTCGTCACCGCCGCCAAAGAGGCCGCTGTCGCCCGTTACCGAGCCTATCATGAGGCTTTCGTCCATAGCATTTCCGTCGGCGAATACCTTGCCGGGGTCTTCGGTGAGTGCATATCCATCCACACAGGGTCTGAAACGGAGTCCGCCGCCCTGCGCCATCACCTCGCGGCCGATGCGCAGAAGCTCTTCCGCATCCATCTTATACATATCTTCAAGGCCGCAGCCGGCTGCCTTTTCCACTTCGATGCCCGTCTTCTCTGCGGCATCGAGTTTGAGCATGCCGCCCAGTGACTTGAGGGGTGAGCCTGCGCTCTGAATAATGGCGCGCTTGAAAAGACCCTTCGCCAGAGGAGATGTCATTATGCTCTGTACAGAGCCGCCGCCTGCGCTCTGTCCGAAAATGGTGATATTTTCGGGGTCGCCGCCAAACGCCGCAATATTCTCCTTGACCCACTTGAGTGCAAAAATCTGGTCCATAAGTCCGTAATTGCCGGAATGACCGTCTCTTGCGGTAAGTGCGGGATGAGCCATATAACCCAGCACGCCAAGGCGATAATTCACGGTCACCAGTATTGCGCCACGCTTTGCAATGGCATCGCCGTCAAATTCCATTTCGTGTGCAAAGCCCTGCATATAGGCACCGCCGTGATACCACACCATTACGGGCTGATCTTTTTTCTCAAGGTCTGCCCATATATTCAGATACAGGCTGTCCTCAGATACCTCGTAACCGCCCTGGAAGAACTCGATTTCATAGAAAGAGCCTTTTCTTTGTTCGCCCTGAAAGGAAGCCGGAGCAAAGCTTTTACACTGCCTTACGCCTTCCCAGCCCTCATGAGCCTCGGGCGCACGCCAGCGCTTATCACCCACAGGCGCTTTTGCATATGGAATTCCCTTGAATACGGTTATCTTCTGTATAGCCGACCTTTCGCCTGCCACATATCCGTATGCGGTCTTTACTGTCCTCATAATAAAAACGCCTCCCTGCGGTATTTCTTTTATATATTGTAGCATACAAAAAGCGCTCCTCTCAAGAGGAGCGCCCCAATTATTTTTCCTTGTACCTTGCCACAGTAAACCGGAACGTAGTGCCCTTTCCCTTTTTGCTTTCCACAGTAAGGGATTCGCCCATCCAGTTCCACAGTTCCTTTGCGATGGAAAGTCCAAGACCGCTGCCCTTTCCGGAATGCGCCTTGTCCACCTTGTAGAATCTGTCGAATACATAAGGCAGGTCTTCTTCGGCAATGCCGATTCCCGTATCGGAAACAGATATCGTGACCTTATCCGCATCATTCACAGCAGATACCACCAGACCACCCTCTTCGGTATACTTGATGGCGTTGTCCAGCAGTATGACCATCAGCTGTTCCACGCGGTCTGCATTGGTGAATACCTCAGGCAACGCAGAGAAATCACCGTTGATATCGAAAGACAGTCCGTGTTCCTCGGCAATGGAGGAGTATCTGTCACACACATCGTACAGCAGGTCGTCCAGCTGCATCTTTTCCTTTTCGATGGCGAGCGTACCGCTCTGCAGCCTCGAAAGCTCCATCAGGTCGGAAATCAGTCTGGTCAGGCGGCTTACCTCGCGCAGGATTATGTCGTAATATCTCATGCGGGCAGCTTCGTCTCTTACCATGCCTTCCTTGAGAGGCTCGACCAGTGCGCGCACCGCCGTAAGAGGCGTGCGCATCTCATGGGATACATTTGCCACATATTCCCTGCGGGTACGCTCGAGGCGCTCCTGCTGGGTAATATCGGAAAACATACCCACCGCACCGGCAGTGGTATCTATCTCATCAATAATAGGCGAGATAATAATGCGTATGGTCTTATCGGCAATGTTCACGGTGCGCTCGATGCTCTCGCCGGTCTCTATGGCACGCTTGAAATCGTCCCATACGCGGCCGCCGTCCATCTTGTGCAGCGCCACATCAGTCACGTGACCGCCGGCCATCAGCGCGTCTACAGCAGGATTCCTGTGGGTTATCTTTCCTTCGGAATCCACAGCCATTATGCCTTCGGACAGATTGTCCAGTATGTGCTGCAATCTGTTCTTCTCAACGATGAGCTCATACATATTGCCGGAAAGCTGACTGGATATCTGGTTTATAGCGCGTCCGAGCTGACCTATCTCGCCGGGTGCATGTTCGCTGGCACGGGTCTTCACGGAACCGTTGGCTATCTTCACCGCTGCGTCTCTCAGGGCGGAAAGGGGCTGCACCGTGCTGTACACAAGGTTATCCAGCAGCGGATAACCGACGGCACATAAACCAACAACGCCCGCCAGCGTACCGATAAGCACATCGGCCCACGCGGGAAGCGTCGTCATTGTTGCAAGTATGAGGCCGACGCCCAGAGCCACAGCGGTGCATACCAGCACCGCTATGAACCCATAGAGCATCGCGCGCTTTTTAAGCACGCTTCTTTTTAACATCTTATGCGTTTACCTCGAAGCGATAGCCCACGCCGTAAACGGTCTTCAGCGCCCACGGTACTCCGTCCTGAGGCAGCTTCTGACGGATGCGCTTGATGTGCGCATCAACAGTGCGGGTGTCGCCGAAATAGTCGTAACCCCAAACGCGGGAAAGGATCTGCTCACGGGAGAATACCTGACCTACGTTGGAGGTGAGCATATGCAGTATCTCTACCTCCTTGGGGGTGCAGGGAATCACCTTGCCGGCAGCCTTCACCTGGTAGTTCTCCAGAGAGATCTCCAGCTGAGGCAGGCGGATGATGGAGGAATCCTCATCGGCAGCCTTCTCGGAGAAGCGCCTGAGCACCGCCTTGATGCGGGCAAGCACCTCACGGGGAGAGAAGGGCTTTACGATGTAATCGTCCGCGCCCAGTTCAAGACCCAGTATACGGTCGATCTCTTCACCCTTGGCAGTGAGCATGATGATGGGGGTGGAGCTGTTCTGCCTGATGGTGCGGCACACGTCCGTACCGGACATGCGGGGCATCATGAGATCCAGCACGATCATATCGGGACGATGATTCTCAAACATCTCGATTGCCTGCTGTCCGTCATATGCAGACTGATACTCGTAACCCTCGGAGCTCAGATAAAGACCCAGCGACTCATGGACTACCGGATCATCGTCACAAATCAAAATAAGCGGATACATAGACATAAAAACACCTCTGATGCCACATTCATATATACATTATACATATTCATTTCGGAATTATCAACCATTGGAAGAAACTGCCTATTTATTGCCCAAATCGGTGCCATTTTCGACAATAAATTGACAGGTATCGCAATTGCTTTACGTGAAAAAATACGTACGGAGGTGTATAAGACATGAATCAGACCGCAGAACTGCTCAATTGCGTTGCACGCAACGCGCTTACAGGCGAAGAAGCCACCGCGCAGCTTATAAAGCGCACACAGGATTCCGAAATGCGTCAGGAACTTATCTTCCAGCAGGACAATTACCGCAATGTACACCGTCAGGCTGAGGACATGCTGCACAAAATGGGCAAGTCTTCCGAAAGCCCTTCCGTCATGGCAAAAATGGGCATGTGGGCCGGAGTTATGATGAATACCGCAATGGACCGTTCCAACGCTCAGATAGCTGACATCATGATAGAAGGTGCTACCATGGGCGTTGTCGATACCACAAAGGCCCGCAACCAGTGTGCCGAAGCATCCGCAGAAGCACAGGGCATCGCAAGCAGCTTCATAACTCAGCAGCAGGACTCCATTGAACGGATGAAGCAGTTCCTGGTATGACCGAAAACGCCGGGGCAGATTATGCTCCGGCGTAAAACTTTCATTACCAAACACTAACGCGATTGACACCCCAAACAAAAGCAATGTATAATCAATATTTGGGATGTGATACAAATGAATGAAAAAAAGGGCACGCTGCTGGTAGTGCTGGCTGCAATAAGCTGGTCCGTTGCCGGTGTGCTTGGAAAATACACCACCTGGACTCCATTTGCCACCGCGGGCATGCGCGCGCTTGTCGCGGCCATCGTGATGGCGATATCCCGCGGCAGCGTCAAGGTAAAGCTGACCCGCGGCAATCTGCTGGGTGCATTCGGCTGCGCGGCGACTTCGATAATATTCGTATTCGCCAACAAGCTCACCACTGCCGCAAACGCCATAGTGCTGCAGTACGCAATGCCCGCCGTAGTCATACTGCTGTGCTGGCTCTTCTACCATCAGAAGCCCAGCCGCAGGGATGCAGTTACCTGCATATTCGTACTGACAGGCGTTATATTCTGCTCACTTGACGAACTTTCCATGGAAGGCATGATAGGCAATCTGCTCGCCATAAGCACCGCCTTCACATTCGCGCTGGTATTCTTCTGTTCAAGGCTGCCCGACGCGAACGCCACGGATTACAATTTCCTCGGCCTGGTGCTCGCCGCACCTGCGCTTGTATCTGTAATAGGCAATGAAGCCTGTTCCTTCACACTGCGCAACATACTGGCGCTCACCGGCATGGGCATAGGTCTCGCCGGCGGCTACATACTCATATCAAAGGGCATGAAGATAGTTTCTCCCCTTTCCGCCGCAATAACCGCCAATATCGAACCTGTGCTCAATCCCATGTGGGTATTCATATTCCTGGGCGAAGCACCCGGAATCATGGCTATAATCGGCGCGTTCATCGTGCTCACCACCGTCACCGTATATTCCCTGCCCCGAGGCTCTATGGAAAGGTTCTTTACCGCCATAAACAGCTACAAGGCTCACATAATAAGTTGTCTGAAGCGCAAATAAAAAGCAGTCCCTTCGGGGACTGCTTTTTTGTATTTGCAGCTGTAATGTGCCGCATGAGAAATATACCGCATCTGTCACTTCTTCTCCTGCGCAGTAATTCTCCGCAGTTTTCGGCTTTGATATACATGATTCCGGTGTGTTCGTCAGGCATATAAAAGCACGCGGAAATTGCATCAAATATACAGCCTTGCTTCGGTGTACGCCTGTATTCTGAAGCATCCGCAAAAATACAGTCAGGACAGCAGTCCCGACTGTATCATTTTTATATATTCTGCTTGCTGACAGTGGCTTTTTCCACCCTGAAAAGCGCGCCTATTTCCGCGCCGGCCAGGTCTTCGGGATCAGTGCAGGTTATCATGGTCTGCACACCGTTGAGATATTTTACCAGCTGCCTTCTGCGGGCGGGGTCAAGCTCGCTCATTACATCGTCCAGCATGAGCAGCGGCCATTCGCCGGATTCATTCTTCATTACGGTCAGTTCGGAAAGCCTGAGCGACAGCGCCGCCGTGCGCTGCTGCCCCTGAGAGCCGTACAGCCTCGCCTCATGTCCGTCTATAAGTATCGCAATATCGTCCCTGTGCACGCCGACCGAAGTGGTCATGCGCCTTATATCGCTCTCGCGCACCGCACGCAGCGCGGATATCATATCCTCACCGATACCGGGGCGGTATTCCACGCTGAGCTTTTCGCGGCTGAGGGAAATATGCGAATGCACTTCCTGAGATACTTCATTCATTTTGGAGATATACCACTGCCTGTGGCGCATTATCTCCGTGCCTGCTCGGGCAAGCTCCGCATCGAATTCATCCAGCGCAGCAAACTGCTGTGTGCGCAGTATTTCGCCTCTCTGCTTGAGTGCGCGGGAATAGCGCTGCAGGGCGTAATAATAGGAAGGACGCAGCTGAGATATGGCAATATCCATAAACCTGCGCCTTTCGGCAGGACCATCCTTTATAAGGCCGAGATCTTCCGGCGAGAATATAACGCCCGTAACATGACCCATAAGTTCACCCGAGCGGGACGCCTTCTGTCCGGCAATCTTTATGATACGCCTTGCGTTTGCGGGCAGTATGACTTCCACATCATGGCTGCCGTCGCGGCGGGTCGCTTCCACCTTTACGGATGCGAAATCAGCCCCCCAGCGGATAAGCTCCCTGTCCTGACGGGTACGGTGCGAACGCCCCGCACAGGTGAGATATGCCGCCTCAAGGGCGTTGGTCTTGCCCTGAGCGTTATCGCCAACCAGCACGTTTACGCCTTCACATGGCTCAAGAGTCAGCGCCTCATAATTTCTGAAATTTTTCAGTTCAATGCGTTCAACGCGCATGGTTACCTCCTAAGGTTACGCGCATGGGACTCTGTCCCCTGCACCCCTGCTCAAGGAACTGAGTTCCTTGAGAATCCTCCGGCAAGGGGATAGATAAAATACTGCTATATAGTCCGTTGTCCGCCCGGGGGCCCAAGCCCCGAGCGGACAAGATCAAAATATATATTTAGCCCTTTTTGCGGGATTCCATCTTCTTACGCAGTTCGGTGTTGAGAACCTTCTTGCGCATGCGAATGGACTTGGGAGTGATCTCTACCAGCTCGTCGTCGTCGATGAACTCCAGAGCTTCTTCCAGAGTAAGGTTCCTTACGCCGGTGAGCTTCAGAGTCTCTTCTGCAGCGGCGCTGTTGCGGCTGTTGGTAACATGCTTCTTCTTGCAGACGTTTACATCGATATCGCCGGGACGGGAAGACTGACCGATGATCATGCCGTTATATACCTTAACGCCGGACTCGATGAACAGTTCGCCGCGATCCTGCAGATTGAACAGCGCATAGCTGGTGGATTCACCGGTTTCCCATGCTACCAGAGAACCTACGGGACGGGAGGGAATATCGCCCTTTACGGGTTCATAGCCCTCAAAGATGCTGTTCATAACGCCTTCGCCGCGGGTATCGGTGAGGAACTCGCTGCGGTAGCCGAACAGACCGCGGGAGGGAACCAGGAACTCAAGACGCATGCGGTCCTGACCGTGCATGGACTGCAGCACGCCCTTACGTCGGCTGATCTTATCGATTACCGCGCCGGAATACTCGGTGGGCACGTCGCAGATAAGGCGCTCGATAGGCTCGCACTCAACGCCGTCCACTTCCTTGTAGATAACGGTGGGCTTGGTTACTGCGAACTCATAGCCCTGACGGCGCATGTTCTCGATGAGAACGGAAAGATGCAGCTCGCCGCGGCCGGATACAGTGAATGCGTCGGTGGTCTCGGTATCCTGCACGCGCAGGGATACGTCGGTCTGCATCTCCTTGAACAGCCTTGCCCTCAGGTGGCGGGAAGTAACGAAGTTACCCTCGGTGCCGGCGAAGGGGCTGTCGTTTACGCAGAAATTCATGGAAACGGTGGGCTCATCGATCTTTACGAAGGGCAGGGGCTCTGCCAGCGCGGGCGGGCAGATGGTATCGCCGATGAGCAGATCTTCGAAACCGGAAATGGCGACGATATCGCCTACCTTTGCGGATTCGCAGTTTACACGCTTCAGGCCTTCGAATTCATACAGGCCGCCCAGACGGGTGGGAGCGGATACGAATGCTTCGCCGTGTACGCAGCGGATGGCCATCTGACCGGCATTGATGCTGCCGCGCTCGATGCGGCCAACGCCGATACGACCAACGTAATCATTATAGTCGATGGTGGAGATCAGCAGCTGCAGGTTGCCGTCGGGATCGCCGGTGGGTGCGGGCACATGCTCGATGATCTTCTCGAACAGCACGGTAAGATCCTCGCCGGGCTGAGTCCAGTCCAGAGTGGCGGTGCCGGAACGACCGGAGGCGAATACGATGGGGCTGTCCAGCTGCTCATCGGAAGCATCCAGTTCAAGCAGCAGTTCCAGGGTCTCGTCAACTACCTCGTCGCAGCGGGCATCGGGACGGTCCATCTTATTTACTACGATGATGACCTTCAGATCCAGTTCCAGAGCCTTCTTCAGAACGAAGCGGGTCTGGGGCATGGGACCTTCGAAGGAGTCGACCAGCAGAAGAACGCCGGATACCATCTTCAGTACGCGCTCGACCTCGCCGGAGAAATCGGCGTGACCGGGGGTGTCGACGATGTTTATTTTCATGCCGTTATAGTTAACGGCGGTATTCTTGGAAAGTATGGTGATGCCGCGCTCGCGTTCCAGATCGTTGGAGTCCATGACGCGCTCTGCCACCTGCTGGTTCTGGCGGAATACGCCGCCCTGCCTCAGCATCTGGTCAACGAGGGTGGTCTTGCCATGGTCAACGTGAGCAATTATCGCAATGTTTCTGATATCGTCGCGGGTAATTATCACAAACAGGACTTCCTTTCTTTATTCGGGTTATTCCATATCGTCCGCGGTCAGGCGGTCGGCGGTCTCAGCCAGCACAAGGCCTTCATTGTTTTCGCAGGCAAGGCGGATAGACCATTCGTTTTCGAACAGCAGCACGTCGCGGCCGTGGCGGTCGATGCCGTACTGAGTGGTGGAGGTAAGGCGCAGCTTGTCAACTGCCTTGGGGCTTTCGACTATCCAGCGTACAAACCTGAAGGGCAGACCCTCGCGGACAATGTTTACGCCGTATTCGCTCTTGAGACGGTATTCAAGAACGTCCATCTGCAGCACGCCTACAACGCCTGCGATCATTTCTTCGCGGCCGATGTTGGGGCGCTTGAAGGTCTGGATGGCGCCTTCCTGAGAAAGCTGATTGATACCCTTGAGGAACTGCTTGCGCTTCATGGAATGTTCGGGGCTTACGCGGCAGAAGAATTCGGGCGCGAACAGCGGTATGCCGGAATAGCGCACAGGAGTGCCGGTGCAGATGGTATCGCCCAGGCGGAAGATGCCGGGGTCGAACAGACCGATGATATCGCCGGGATATGCGGTCTCAACTGCCTCATGCTCCTGAGCCATGAACTGCTGGGGCTGGGCCAGCTTGATGCGGGAATCGGAAGAGGAATGCCATACGGACATACCCTTCTCGAACACGCCGGAGCACACGCGCATGAACGCAAGGCGGTCGCGGTGAGCGGGGTTCATGTTAGCCTGGATCTTGAAGATGAAGCCGGTGAACTTCTCATCGGTGGTTTCGATAAGGCCGGTGTCTGCCACGCGGGGGGTGGGAGACTTGGTATAGCTGAGGAACCTGTGCAGGAAAGGCTCAACGCCGAAGTTGTTGAATGCGGAACCGAAGAACATGGGGGTCAGCTGACCTTCGAGGATACGGTCAAGGTCGAACTCATCGCCCGCAACGTCCAGCAGTTCAATATCTTCCATCAGCTTATCGTAATAACTCTTGCCGATGATATTGGGGCACTCGGGATCGTCGATGTCCACTTCGCGCACAACTACCTGATCCTGACCGTGATTGCCGCCTTCGTACAGTTCGATCTTGCGGGTATCACGATGATAAACGCCCTTGAAATCACCGTGGATACCGATAGGCCAGTTTACGGGGCAGGAACGGATGCCGAGCACGTTTTCAAGCTCGTCCATCAGTTCGAAGGGATCGCGGCCGGCGCGGTCCATCTTATTTACGAAAGTGAAGATCGGGATAGAACGCATGCGGCAGACCTTGAAAAGCTTTACGGTCTGCTCCTCGACGCCCTTCGCACAGTCGATAAGCATGACGGCGCTGTCGGTGGCAACGAGGGTGCGGTAGGTATCCTCCGAGAAGTCCTGATGTCCGGGGGTATCGAGGATGTTTATACGATAGCCCTCGAAATCAAACTGCATCGCGGAAGAAGTAACGGATATACCGCGCTGCTTTTCGATCTCCATCCAGTCGGAGGTGGCGTGTCTTGCTGCCTTACGGGCTCTTACAGAACCGGCCTGGCGTATAGCTCCGCCGTAGAGAAGCAGTTTTTCGGTCAGGGTAGTCTTACCGGCGTCGGGATGGGCTATGATCGCAAAAGTCCTTCTGCGCTCGGTCTCTTTAACCAGTTCGGGATGCTGCATTTACACGATTCCTCCTGAATGTTTTCCACCCTTCATTTTATATCTGCAGGGTATCACATGTCAACGAATGTACATAACTGATTACGTTAAAAACCGGAGACTCTGTCTCCGGACCTTTATGGAGGGAGGAGCAATATCTCCGACCAGGACGAATCGAATTGCAAATTCGCCGTCCGTAGCAGCCGGTGTCTGAAAGACAGCAGCTGCCGACTCTGCCAAAAGGGACAAAACCCCTTTGGAA
This sequence comes from Clostridia bacterium, assembly GCA_045649485.1. Classification (GTDB taxonomy): domain Bacteria; phylum Bacillota; class Clostridia; order Christensenellales; family Aristaeellaceae; genus RUG11247. The sequence goes on along the minus strand of JAZRPZ010000117.1, from coordinate 55,102 downwards.
TCCCGGACTGGTGGATCAAAATCAATTGGATATATATTGTTTGCAGCCCGTGGTCTGGGACCCCGGGCTGCATAGAAGGCGTATTGATTATTTTCGGTTCACAAACGGACAGCGCTTACCTATGCACTGATTATTTTTGGCGGAGTAGCCGCACACAGGTATATGCTTTTCCAGCTGCACGCCGGTGTTCTCGGCAATGTGGTCTACAGCCGCAAGTATGGAGAGCCACGAATCACGCTTGCAGCAGCGGGGACCTCCGATATCGCCTATAGCACCCAGCGCCTTTGAAGTCATTTTATGGGCGAATGCAAAGGGTTCAACGGTAAGCGGCGTGGAGCCGGATATTATCGCCGCAGCCTGACCCGCGCTCACGCCTGCACCGCAGGCGCCCCAGAAACCGCAGGCGCCGCCGGGCACCTTGCTTCCGCGGGAATACATTTCGTTGAGCGCTGCGGAAAGGTCGATTTCTCCCCCGGCATTCCTATATGCCGTTATGATAGCCGCGCCCACCATCACATGATGCTCCGGTCCGTGCATATGGCAGAAGGGCTGCGCCATCAGCTTTTCTATAATCTCCACAGGGTCCCTGGATTTTTCGGCAAGGCATATACCCAGTATCACATCCATGCCCTGCGTGTGGCACTCGCTGCAAACATAATGTCCTTCCACACAGCGGGTCTTCGACATTTCCTTTTTGTGACACACGGAGCATTCCATCATCTCGTCAGCATCCAGATACTCCAGCCGCGCTCCGCAAATAAGACACTCGTCCTTCATAATAGTAACCTCCAACACAACCCCATCTCACCCGTCCGGGGTTTGGGCCCCCGGACGGGTGACGGTATACATATCAATTATTTATCCATCCCAGTCCGGGATTCTTAAGGGACATTCGTCCCTTAAGCGGGTTTCCAAAGGGCAGAGCCCTTTGGCGTTACCCCCTGCGCACTGCCTTCTTCAGCAGAATCAGTACCGTTATCATCAGTATCGGGAAGATTATTGCCACGCCGAGTCCGCTCTTCAGGGCATCCATAACTCCGAGGCTGCCTTCAAACCAGCCGGAGATGACGCCAACCATACCGGGACCGCCGCCGCAGCCCAGGTCGCCTGCCAGCGCCAGCAGCGCAAACATTGCGGTGCCGCCCTGAGGATAGGTCTCGCTGCCCACGGAGAATACGCCGGGCCACATGAGACCCACGGAGAATCCGCACAGCCCGCAGCCGATTAGCGAAAGAATGGGCCAGGGCGCAAGCACTGCAATAAGATAGCTGACCACGCAGAGCATGCTTGTGTACAGAAGCGCCTTGCGGATGTTGAGCTTCGAACCGATAACGCCGTAGATGAGCCTTGCGATGCCCATCAGCGCCGCAAACATGCAGGGACCCAGCAGGTCGCCCATGGTCTTGGAAACATTCAGACCCACTTCGGCAAACAGACTGCTCCACTGACTCATCGCCTGCTCGGAAGCGCCCGCCGCCACCATGAGCAGCATCAGCAGCCAGAAGACCTTGTTCCTGAAAAGCTGAATTACGGGCACGCGCTCGTCTTCCTCAACCAGCACCCTGAGCGGTACCTTGGAGAAGAAGAATATGTTGAACAGCGGCACCACCGCCCAGATAACAGGCAGTATGCGCCAGTTTTCAAGGCCGATAAACATAAAGAACAGCGTGGAGAGTATTACCACCGCCATGTGTCCCCAGCAGTAGAAGGAATGCAGAATGCTCATCGCACTTGCTTTCTCGTCGCCGGGCAGAGATTCCACGATGGGGCTGATAAGCACCTCGGTAAGTCCGCCGCCGATGGCACACATGCTCATGGATATAAGTATCGCCATGTACTTGTTGCCCATTATCTCGGGCAGTATGCTGAAGCAGATAAGACCCAGCACCGCAAAAACATGCGCCGCCACCGCACCCCTGCGGTAACCGATGCGATCAATATACTTCACGGCAAAGAAGTCCACCAGTATCTGTATGCCGAAATTGATGGACACGATAAGGCCTATCTTCTCAAGGGAAACGCCGTAGTCGGTGTTGAACGTAACGAACAAAAGTGCCGGCAGATTGTTGATTATCGCCTGCGTTATGTAGCCTATATAGGCCGCATATTTGGTGTGTCTGTAATTCAGTTTCATTTCCTCACCTCATAATGTGATCTTTCATATTGTACAACAAAAGCCCCGAAAGGCACACGGCAGCACGGTAAATTGGCAGTAAAATAAATATATCCAAACTGATCCATATGTGCTAAAATAGCGTCATAAACAGTGAGGTGATTTTCATGACGAGATCTTCCGGAATCATAAGAATTCTCGGCATACCAATGCTGCTTACCGGCATCGTCATCGCAGTATTTACCGCGCTGACCGCCGCAAATCCTGCCGGTTATATCGTCGATGGTCTTCCCGCAGCAGCGGCGATCTGCGCAGGCATACACATGCTTTTCATGCACGGCACCCACCGCCCGCAGGGATTCATGCCTGCCGCGTTTTTCATGCATGCCGCAGGCTACGCCCTTTTGCTGGTTTCTTGCATTATAATAGCGCTTTCATTTACACCCGAAGAAACGTGGATGTCCCTCGGCAGCATTATCTCCACCGCCGTTTTCGGATCCGGCATATATCTTTTCTCCGGCATAAACCAGCTCACCGGCAACCGAATGAAGATATCCTCCGTGACCGCTATGGTCTGCGCTGCCGGCGCTGCTGCGTATAACGCCGTCATTTCCTTCAGCGCGATTTCCGTGCTTGCCTTTATCAATAATGCAGGTCTGCTCGCGTATGTCGCGCTCTGTCCCGGCGCCGCGCGCACAAATACAAGCAGCAGCAGAAAGCCTATCATTGCCGCAGCAGTGCTGTTTGCCGCAGCTGCGCTTATGCATGCTGCTGATATAATCAAATATATTGCCGATGCCGGCATTGAAGCCGATATCCGCGTCGTCTGTACCTATGCCGCACCGCTGGCTGCTTCTGCTTTCCTTATGCTGTATGCCTTTATCCCCGCCGTCAGGGAACGCGCAAGGCTCATTCTTCCCGCGGGTTTCCTGCTTATGGCAGTGCCTTATCTGATGAGTGTGATATCATCCGTTATCGACGGTGAATTCAATATCCACTACACGAGCATACTTATCATCCTCAGCACCTCGCTGTGCGTCGTGGGCTGCTTCTTCAAAAAACGCGCCGTATGGGAAGCTGCCGCTTTCATCATGGCATGCTATGTTTTCGCAATGCTGTACCAGTATACGGATTGGATAATCACAACGATACTGTACTTCGTAAATTTCACGCCTGCCGATATCCTCGTCGATGTATGGCATGCAGCCGAGGTCGCACTCATAGGAATCGGCATGATCCTTTTCCTTGCCGGTGCACGCAGTGACAAAATGCCTGCCTTAAAATTCAGCCTCCCCGTATCTCAGCCCTCAAATATCGAAAACGACCTGTACGAACTCAGGCAGCGCTTCGACAGAGGCGAGATAACCGAGGAAGAATACAACACCCTGCGCACAGAAAGACTCGAACGACCCTGACACACAGAAAGGCGGATCGACATGTGGAAAGATTATAAATACACCGATTTCGAATTCGAAGGCCGCAAGGCAACGCTGGTCTTCCCCAAAGAAGCAGATGCGGACAGGAACTGGACGCTGAAGATGGAATATCAGTATGCCTTCATCGAAGAAGAACTTGCGCTGCTTGAAAAGGGCTTCCATGTGGCATTCCTGCAGAACAACAGCCGCTTCGCCTCCAAAGCAGACTGCGACGCAAAAGCACGTTTCGCCGAATATCTGCACAGAGAATACGGTCTGCGCGACAGGTGCGTGCCCATAGGCATGAGCCTCGGCGGCGCACACGCCGTGAACTTTGCCGGTTTCCACCCCGAAAAGGTGGCATGCATGTACATAGACGCGCCCATACTCTCCTTCTTCCAGTATGCAAAGGAGATGTACCGCGATATATGGGAAAAGGAAGTCGTGCCCACCTACCCCGGCATCACCCGCGCGAATCTGTATTTCTTCGATAACCACCCCATGGCAAAGATACCCGTGCTGCAGGCAAATAATATCCCCGTGCTGCTGGTATACGGCAATGAGGATATGACCGTGCCCATAGACGAACACGCAAAGATCATGGAAATGGAATACGAAAAATGCCCCGGACTGCTCACGGCAATGGTGCGCAACCTGCAGGGACACCATCCCCACGGCTTCCCCACCGACCCTGCGCCGATAGTTGATTACATAGTTGAACATTGCCGGTGATATATAAAAAAACGGACGGCTCACGCCGTCCGCTTTATTTTTTATCAGAAGTTCTTCACCGTCTCCATAACCACCTGTTCCCATCTTTCCAGATTGCGGGGATTGTGGGAAACGGAGCTTATGTCCTTGAGAACGAATTCACAGGGAGTATTGTTTTCGCGGCAGACCTCAAGGGTCTCCAGAATATCCTTACGCAGCGCCTCTTCATTTAGGGTGGGCACGCCCACAGTGGCGGGATTGGGTTTTCTGGAGAGCACGTAATCGCTGCCGATGCGTTCTGCGGACTTGCGCACATCCGCCCAGGGAGTGATGGACAGCTTGCGCAGGTTGGGCAGCTTCTTCACGATGTCGATCTTATCGTGGAGAGGCTCACAGCAGCCATAGTACACCAGACCGAAGCCTTCGAAATATTCCTTTGCGTACTCTATTTCGAATTCATCATGCATGGCGGGCGATACGCTTGCGAAACACTGCGCTGTGCCTCTGCCCCATATATTCCTGCGGGTCACCCTGCCGTCCGTCTTTTCGCCGGGCAGGTCGTCCACCAGACCGGGCGTGCAGTGCAGCACCGGCAGGTAATCGTCCAAAAGACCCATTTCCTCTTCCCTGCGCAGCAGGTCCTTTCGGATATCCACAAACTTGCGCATGAACGCATGCAGCAGTTCGGGATTGTCGTACAGGTCGGTATAGATGGGCTCAACGCCGCGCCAGAAGGAAAGATCATCCCAAGGCATGTAGAAACCCGCACCGGTGATTCCGGTTATGCGCACGGGCAGAATATCGCCGAATATTCCGTCCAGCAGCTCGTATCGTTTTTGGGTCAGTCCGTCATCCACATGGATCTCGGGATACTTAAGCTTTTCAAGGTCTTCAAGCGCCGCAAACTGATCCTCGTAATGATGCGACACGATGTGATTGCCCTTGTCTATGGACAGCGTGTTTTCCATTACTGCGGGACCGATGCGATCTATACTTACAGCCCTCGGCAGGCAATAGAACGGATCGATTATCATGTCGCCGGGACAATGCTTCCAGCGGTACAGCGTGCGGCGCATATCAAGTTCCACTCCGCGCAGATATTCATCCTCGCAGTGCAGATCAAGTTCACCGTCGTAGTTGAGCTGATTCCAGGGCAGTTCGTCCAAAAGCACTACGGGGCGTATCATTTTCAGTCCGTTCACCGCACGATAAAGCCTACGGTTTTCTTCCTGTATATCCAGCGCGGCTATCTCTGCCAGCTGCAGGGCAAGACCTCTTATAATATCGCGATCCATCAAAGCGCCTCCTTGCAAACGGATACGTTTTTTATCAGAGAAGTTCCACGCCGGCGGGCACGGTAATGGCGGGCTCGCTGCCTTCCTTCATATCCACCACGATATCGCCCATGGGAGTGGGTATCTCAACGCGGGCGTTCTTCATGCCGAGGAGAGAAGGCGCCAGCTTTACCTTTGCGTAGCCGGGCTCGATTATCTCTATGCCGGAAAGCGCCTTGGGGAGGGAGTACAGCGGAGTGCCGCCCCATGCGTGGCTGTGGTCGAAGCTGTAGGTGGGTTCGGGCACGATGAAGCCCTCCACCAAACCCCTCGGGCAATCCTTGATGGGGGCGATCCAGTCTTCCATGACCTTGACGGAGCATTCTTCTCTCAGGCCGAGACGGAATATGGCCTCCAGCAGGAAGTGCTTGAAATAAGGCTGGCATGCGCCCCACTCGGTATCGGCAACGACCTTGCGTATAAGACGCTTTGCGGTCTCATCATCACACACGCCGTAAAGTGCGCAGAGGATATTGGAATGGGGCATATAGTAACGCTTTTCCACATTCTGAGGCATGTACTTATACAGCATATCCTCGGGAGTGGGCGTATTGAGTCCGTCGAAGTACAGACCCTTTTCGGCATCATACAGCAGGCTGTTCATCGCATCGCGCAGGCTTCCGGCCTTCTTTTCGCAGTCTGCGGCATCGGCAGCATCATTCAGTGCTGCGTAGATCTTGGCGGCGGTCTTCAGCGCGCCGTGATAGAATGCGCAAAGCACGGTCTGACCCAGCGCCTTGGGCGGATGATGCATGGATATCTCATCGATATAGATCCAGTCAACGAACATATAGTCCGGGGGAGTCTCGATAAGTCCGTTATCGCCGATATAGGTGGCGAATCGGTCCATCAGGAGATGCAGCGCATCTTCGCAATCCTCAAGAAGCGCCTTATCGCCGGTGATCATGTATACATCCCACAGCATCATTACCCAGATAAGGCTGTAGGTGGTGTGGAACATACGTCCGTCATGTACCCTCAGCAGTTCGGCGGTACGCACGATATCGAACTTCGCAAGATCCATATCGCCGTAGGACATGGCGGTCATGAGGCTTTCAATATAATAGTCGCCGGTGCAGGCAAGGGGTTCGGAGTGCTTGGGGCTGTCCAGATGGATCATCTGACGGCAATACTTAAGCGTATGGCGGCATACATCCATAACCAGATTCATATCTGCATTGTCGGTGACAGTCTTCGCACAGGAGCATACGGGATAATAAGTGGCGGTGATGTAAGGCGCGATCACGGCGGGAGCATCGCCCTTGTTTTCCACGGTGATGCGGTAGAGGCCGGCGCTTATCAGCTGCAGACCGCGGAAGATATCGTCCTTCACGAATTTCAGTTCGTAATGACCCACGGAGACATCAGTCTCAATGCACTCAAGTTCCATCTCAACAGCGCCTGCGGTCCTGACATCAAGACCAACAAATCCGCCGAAGATCATATCGAATTCAGCATCAACGGTCTTCTTTTCGCCGGGAGCAACGGTGATGGATGCATTGGTAACGGGCAGATATACCTTTTCCTCGCGTACCTTGGTGGGCGCGGTCTCGGTATGCCATACGTTATCCACTTCTTCGGCGGGACCGAATGCATCGTTATCCAGTCCCTGATCATAACGATAGGGCAGGAAGAAACTTCTGTTCAGCCTGCATTCCCAGCTCTTGTCGGTGGTGATGAACTTCACGCTGCCATCGGCAAGCACTGCCCTTGCGGAAAGCATGAATCCGCCCCTGCCGCGGGAATATTCGTTTATGGCAACGGGCATCAGCTTTACCCTTGCGAAGAAGGAAAGCTTCCCGGCACAGGGCTTCACGGTAAATTCGCTGGCATAGTGTTTGGAACGGGGCATGCCGTTGAACAGGAAATCGCCGCCCACGTTCATGGGGCCGGTGGCAACAGTCTCACCGTTTATATCGAGCCTGAACTCGGTATCGCCGGACACACGCAGAGAAAGTTCCTTCACTTCGCAGCCGAAATCGTATTCGCGGATGAATTCCGCAACGGAATAATTATTATCGATATACACCTGATCCTCGGCGCCTTCAACAGCGCTGAAGATGGAGTGCTGATTCATGGGATATTTATCGCGAGGCAGCCAGATCCAGTTTTCCATATGGGACATGATAACGCCCTCCTTTATGCATAAAACCAAGCGGTTGTTCTATTCGTTAACAATAATTATAGTAAAACCCGCTGCGTTTGTCCAGTATCACATAAAATATGATATAATGTGAAAAAAGCCACGGAGGAAACACGCATGGAAAACATCATACCTATCGAAGCGCTTCGGATAATGGATGAACGCTTCGGCTGCGACAGGCTTATATCCATTGCCACCTGCGTTGACAACATCCCCTATGTGCGCGCCGTAAACGCATATTATGAAAACGGCACATTCTATATAATCACCCATGCGCTTTCGAACAAGATGAAGCAGCTTGAACAGAACGATAATATCGCGATATGCGGCGAATGGTTCACCGCACACGGCACAGGCGAGAACGTGGGCTACATACTCTCCGAAAAAAATGCCGATATATTCGACAGGCTGCATGCCGTATTCGCCGAATGGTACGACAACGGGCACATAGATGAGCACGATACAAACACCGTAATACTGCGCATCCGTCTTACAGACGGCGTACTTTTCTCAAACGGCGTTCGCTACGACCTGAAATTCGCCTGAACGACCCCGATGTGATCAAATTCCGAAAGGAGCATCATCATGAAAATAAAGGAAATAGGTCACCTTGCATTCACCTGTGCCGACCTTGAAAAGTCCATCGAATTCTACCGCGACAAGCTGGGCTTCAGAAACAAATTCTGCATTTCCTATGCCGATTATCTTGAACACCTGAAGGCAAACGGCGGTGACGAGAAATACATGGCATATCTCGAGACCGTGAAGCACAAAACGTGGATTGCCTATTTTGAGATGGGCGGCGGTCAGTTTGTCGAGCTCTTCGACCGCGGAAATGCCACCATCCCCTGCGTTCCCGGCGGAGAACATCTCAATTACAGCCATGTGGCGCTGCTTGTGGATGACATACACGAAGCACACAGGGAACTCGTTGAAAAGGGCGTGCCCATAGATACTCCGCCCAAACTGGGTCTTGAAGGCACATGGCAGATGTGGAGTCACGACCCCGACGGCAACAAGATAGAATTCATGCAGTATACCGAACGCTCCTGGCAGCTTACCGGACGCTGAATTATACTTCAGAAACCGCGGATATAAAAAATCCGTGGTTTTTGTTTGTTGTTCTTAATGGTCATATTGACTTTGTGCAAATATATGTTAAAATTACAATAACGAACTCTTATCTGGAGGTTTCGCAATGTCAGAATATTTGCTCGAAATGAAGAATATAACGAAGATATTCCCCGGCGTAAAGGCGCTGGACGAAGTAAGCTTCAATCTGAAAAAGGGCGAGATCCATGCGCTGATGGGTGAAAACGGCGCGGGCAAGTCCACCTTCATTAAGGTGCTTACCGGCGTGCATCAGCCCGACGGCGGCGATATCATCCTTGACGGCAAGTCCGTAAAGATGCCCGACCCGCTGGTTGCCGCCACTCATGGCATTGCAGCAATATACCAGCATCTGGCAGCATATCCCGATCTGACCGTTGCCGAAAACATATTCATGGGTCATGAGAAGCTCTCCAAGGCGCGCAGTATCCGCTGGAGGCAGACCAACGAAGAGGCCCGAAAACTGCTTAAATCCCTCGGCAGCGACATAAATCCCACCGAGCGTATGGGCATGCTGTCCGTTGCCCAGCAGCAGCTTGTCGAAATAGCAAAGGCACTTTCGCAGGACATGCGCATACTGATAATGGATGAGCCCACCGCCGCGCTTTCCCGCCGCGAATCGGAAGAGCTCTACACCATCGCCCGCAGCCTGCGTGACAGGGGCATTTCCATAATCCTTATCTCCCACCGTTTCGAAGATATGTATTCTCTTGCCGACCGCGTTACCGTATTCAGAGACGCGCAGTATATCGGCACGTGGGGCGTAAACGAAGTTACCGAGACCGACCTTGTAAAGCACATGGTCGGACGTTCCATAGACCAGTACTTCCCCCATAAGGAAGCACCCATAGGCGAAGAGCTGCTCAGGGTGGAAAAGCTTACCCGCACCGGCTACTTTGCCGATGTAAGCTTTACCCTGCATGCAGGCGAGATACTGGGTCTTACCGGTCTTGTCGGCGCAGGCCGCACCGAGGTGGTCGAAGCCATCTGCGGCATCACCAAACTCACCTCCGGCACGATTTATCTCAACGGAAACCCCGTAAAGATAAAATCCCCCAACGATGCCCGCAAGAAGGGCATAGGTCTTTTGCCCGAGGACAGACAGAAGCAGGGTCTGCTGCTGCCCTGGTCCATCGGCCGCAACATCACCCTTCCTTCGCTTGACCGCTTTGCAAGTCTTGGCCTTATAAGCGACAAAAAGGAACGCACCGAAGGTCAGCACTACAAAGACCTTATCAAGATAAAAGCGCCTACCATCGACGATACCGCCGCATCTCTTTCCGGCGGCAACCAGCAGAAGGTAGTTGTTTCAAAGCTTCTCTCCGGCGGCATGAAGATAGTCATTCTGGACGAACCCACAAAGGGTGTTGACGTAGGCAGTAAAGCACAGATATACGAGATTATGTGCGAGCTGGCCGCACAGGGCTTCGGAATACTGATGATATCCTCCGAATTGCCCGAAGTCATCAACATGTCGGACAACATCGTGGTCATGCGTGAAGGCCGTGTTTCCACCGTGATTCCCAAGGCCGAAGCGACTCAGGAAAACGTGCTTGCAGCGGGCATGCCCGTTGAGAAAAAGGCATAAGGGGGAGTGACAAAAGTGCAGAACACGAAAAACGGAAAGATGCCGTGGTACGCGGTGTTTATCAAATACCGTGAACTGGGGCTTATCGGAATAATTGCTCTCCTGGTCGCCGTTGTAAGTATAGTCAACCCGCTGTTCTTCACCGGCGAAAAGATGCTCTTCATCGTTGAAGACACCGCCGTTATGGCGATACTGGCCGTCGGCATGCTGTGCGTTATGCTGGTAGGTTCCATCGACATATCCATCGGCGGTATAATGGCCCTATCCGCAATGGTCAGCGGTATCGTGATGCGAGACGCGCTGACACAGACCCAGGTCACCGAAATAATCGACGGTGTCGAGCGCGTAGTGACCTACAAGGACAGCATCCCGCTTATCTGGCTGATACTCATCGGCATAGGCGTCGGCGCGCTGTGCGGACTTGTAAACGGCGCCATAATCTCCTACGGCAACGTTCTTCCCATCGTTACCACGCTGGGCATGCAGTATGTGCTCTACGGTGTGACTCACATCGTATCCGATGCAAAGGCAGTCTACAAAAAGGATATGTCCGATGCCTTCGTACAGTTCACAAGGCAGGAATTCCTGGGCATAAATTCCAAAACGTGGATAATGCTGATAGTGCTTATACTCTTGTATGTCTTCCTGACATATTTCCGCACCGGACGCCATATGTACGCGGTAGGCTCCAATCTTGAAGCCGCCGAAATGCGCGGCATCAAGACCAAGCGCTCCATCCTGCTCGCTCATGTAATTATGGGCGCTGTGGCAGGTCTTGCAGGTCTGATGTTCGCATCCCACGATACCAAGGTCACTCAGGACCTGAAGACCGGCTATGAGATGTACGTAATCGCCTCCTGCGTTATCGGCGGCGTTTCCGTAACCGGCGGCTCCGGCAAGGTACAGGGCGTACTGCTGGGAGCACTGGTCATCGGTGTTATCAACAACGGTCTGCCCATGCTGAAGCTCACCGGCAGCGCCGAATTCTGGAAGAAGCTCATTCAGGGCGCCCTCATACTTATCGCCGTCGTTGCAAACGTACTCATGCAGCGCGCGATGATCAAGCAGAATCTGAGAAGGAGGAATATTTAATGAACATCAAAAAATTCTTCCTCCGCTGGGAATGGCTGCTGGCTATCCTGATAATCGCTTCGTACCTGTTCTTCAACAACATCCAGCCCGAGTATTACACCTTCCCCAAGCTGCTTGACCAGACCCGCGTTTACATGGTAGACGTAGGCTTCATGGCACTGGGCGCGATGCTGATACTCATACTTGGTGATATCGACATCTCCGTCGCCTCCACCGCCGCGCTTTCCGTAACCGTAATGTCCGTTACCTACAAAGCAGGTGAAGGCATACCCTTCTGGCTTGCCATCGTACTGGCGCTGATCATCGGCGTTGTGTGCGGTATCATAAACGGTCTGCTGGTGGTTAAGTTCAAGGAACTGTTCCCCATGATAATCACCCTTGCCACACAGACCATCTACCGCGGTATTGCCTACATAATCCTCAAGGACCAGTCTGCGGGCAGCTTCCCCTCCTGGTTCAGTAAGGATCTGGGCTACGGCAAGATCGAAGTTATGATCGGTGATACCACCCTCGGCATTCCGATAATGCTGCTGTGCCTGCTGGCGGTGTTCCCCATCTTTTATATCTGGATGCATCACACCACCTCCGGCCGCCGCATATTTGCCACCGGCACCAACATCACCACCTCTTACTATTCCGGCCTGCGTACCGACCGCACCAAGGTCGTGCTGTTCGGTCTCAACGGTCTGCTGGCTGCAGTAGGCGGTCTGTTCCTCGCTTCCCGTACCGGTTCTGTCAAGTACACCATCGGTACCGGCTATGAGATGCAGGCCATTGCCATTGCCGTACTGGGCGGCGCTTCCACCGCAGGCGGCAAGGGCAGCGTCATCGGCGTGCTGCTGGCGCTCATCCTCATGACCTGCCTTAAGAACGGCCTTATGATCGCATACAACGATGCGTTCATACTCAACCTCGCCATCGGCGTGCTGCTCATCGCGGTCGTACTGCTGCCCAACATCGCAGGAATGATCAAGCAGCGCCGCCAGATAGCCCGCCAGCGTATGTCTACTCCCCGATGAGAACATACGCCATCACCCCGAACCCTGCAGGTGTAAACCTGTAGAAATAGAAAAGGAGGACAACCTCATGCGTAAACTCATTACCCTGATCCTGGCCCTGATGCTCGTACTGACTATGGTACCCGCTATGGCAGAAGGCGACACCATTAAGATCGGCGTCGTTTACAAGCAGACCGGCAACCCCTTCTTCGATGCAGCAGTACGCGGCTTTGAAGAAGCACAGGGCGAACTCGGCTTCGAGTTCGAGCACAATGGCCCCGCTGATTCTTCCAACGAAGGTCAGATCCAGATCATCGAAGGCTACATCCAGACCGGCGTAGACGCAATCGCAATCTCCGCCAACGATGCTTCCGGCGTTGTTTCTGTTCTGCAGACCGCTATGGAGCAGGGCATCATCGTTGTTTCCTTCGACTCCGCAGTTAATCCCGAAGGCCGCAACCTGAACATCGATCCCTCCATCGCCGAGAACATCGGCCGCGTACAGGCTGAAGAAATCTCCAGGCAGATCGGCGGCGAAGGCCAGATCGCTATCCTGTCCGCAGGTGCAACCATGGACAACCAGAACACCTGGATCGAGTACATGAAGAAGGAATTCGAGAAGCCCGAATATGCAGGCATCGAGCTGGTCACCATCGTTTACGGCGACGACCTGACCGATAAGTCCTATCAGGAAATGCAGGGTCTGATCGACTCCTATCCCGATCTGAAGGGCGTTATCTCCCCCACCACCGTTGGCATCGCTGCTGCCGCAACCTGCATCCAGGACAACGGCCTCACCGGCGTTATCAAGCTGACCGGTCTGGGCCTGCCCTCTGAAATGGCCGACTACATCACCGCCGGCGTTTGCGAAGGCATGTTCCTGTGGAACCCCATCGACATGGGCTACTGCGCTGCTTATGCCTGCGTTGGCATGGTTAAGGGCGAAATCAAGGGCGAGATCGGCGAGACCTTCGAGGCCGGCCGTCTGGGCACCATCACCATCATGGACGACGGCGCAGGCAATCCCTTCGCTATCGTTGGTGATCCCTACTACTTCAACGCTGACAACATCGCTGACTGGAAGGACGTTTATTAATCAGTAAGCTTCAGGCTTAATTGACTAAACGCTTAAACAGTTAAAGAGCGGCCTCCGTGCTTCCGCACGGAGGCCGCGTTCTTTTTATATTCCGTTCATGTTGTCCAATACAAACTGCACGAATGTCTTTACGCCTGTCTGCAGACCGTCTTCGTCTATATCCCAATCCTTGTTGTGGGCGGGATAGCAGGCCTGCTTTGCTTCGTTTCTGAGACCCAGACCGAAAAGCAGACCGGGCTTTTCCTTCTCATAGTAGGCAAAGTCCTCTGCGCCGGGAGAGGGCGGCAGTATTATAACCCTTTCCTCGCCCACTACCTTCTGTGCGGAGGGCAGGAATGCGGCATACATTTTGGCGCTGTTGATAGCTGCGGGCAAAGGCTCGCCCGACCATTCCAGTTTCCAGGGGGTGCGGGATATCTCCGCGTTCAGCTTTACTGTCTCCTCAAGCCTTGCCTGCGCCCACTGCATGGTGCTGTCCTTGAAGCAGCGCAGGGAACCTTCCATGACGCACTTATCGGCGTTTGCGGCCACGGTCTCGCCCGCATGCATTTTGGTAACGCTCATTACACAGGTGTCAAAGGGGTCTACCTCGCGGGAAATGAGCATCTGAATATCATTATATATCCTCACGCCCGCAGCCAGCGCATCTACACCCGCATGGGGAGTGGCAACGTGCACTGCCTTGCCTTCAAGAGTTATCTTGAAGGCCACGGAAGAAGAATTCGTGGCGCCGGGATTGGAGGAGATGACGTGCACATCGTCCACACAGTTCACGTGGCACATTATGATGCAGTCTATGTCCTTCATAACTCCGTGCTCGCACATTGTCTTCGCGCCGCTGGGACGTGCTTCCTCGCAGGGCTGGAAAAGCAGCTTTACACGGCAGGCTATTTTATCGCGTATCTCATTCAGCGCCTTTGCAGTGCCTATGAGCATTGCAGTGTGGGCATCATGTCCGCAGGCATGCATCACGCCGTCTGTTCTGGACCTGTAGGGTCTGTCGAAATTATTCTCCTGAATGGGCAGTGCATCCATATCGGCGCGGATGCCGATGGTGAAATCCGTCTTTTCGGGATTAATGGTGGCGACGATGGTATTGGGGCCGTAAACATCCGCCTCATATTCCACGCCCATTTTATCCAGTTCGCGCTTTACCAGCGCCGCGGTACGGGGAAGCTCCCATCGAAGTTCGGGATACATATGCAGTTCTCTGCGCAGCGATACCAGATATTCATTGTCTATATTCACACAGTTGTGATCCATTTTTACTTCCCCTTTTCAGGTATGTTTTTGTAATTATTCTCTGCAGAGACACTCAATTCCTTCACCGCCTCATATTCATTGAATACATTTTCCAAACGCACTTTCAAAACAAAGGAAATAGACGCATTACATCGAATCTTAATACAAACGCAATTCCACAGGAGGTCTTTCCCATGAACAACGGGCTGCTTATAGGCATCGACGGCGGCGCTACCCATTCCACAGCGGTGGCAGTATTGCCCGACGGCAACGCGGTGGCGGTCGCTTACGGCGAAGGGCTCAATTTCAATAACGTAGGTACGGAAAAGGTGCGGCTGCGTATAGAGAGCATAGTCCGCGAAATTCAGGAAAAGACCGGCATGACGATCGACTGCGTATGCATTGGCTCCGCGGCGCTGGATTTCGCAGCGGATATTGAGACCACACGCAAATTCACCGGTCTGCTTACCGAAGAGCAGATAGACCTGCAGTCCGACGCCTACGCTGCGCTCATGGGACTCACCCGCGGAAAACCCGGCATGATAGCCATCTGCGGCACCGGTTCAATGCTGATGCTGGCAGACAGCAGCGGCAATCAGTACATCAGCGGCGGCTGGGGCTATCTCATGGAGGATTCCGGCAGCGGCTATGCATTGGCAAGGCAGGGTCTCATCGCAGTGATCAACGAATATGAAGGCACCGGAGAACCCACTTCTCTCTCCCGGCATGCCTGTAATTATTTCGATGCAGATGATCTGCGCCGCGTGATAGACAAACTGTACGCTCCCGATTTCACCCCCGATATGCTGGCAGGCTTCGCACGTTACGTCATCGCCGAAGCCGAAAACGGTGATGAGATCTGTACGGAAATAATCCGCCGCAACATGACCCATATCGCTCATCAGGCTGCGGAGCTTTTCAAAAAAGCTCCCGAAGCTGTGCATGCGGGTCTCTACGGCGGCATCTTCGCCCACAGCGCCCTGGCAAAGGAAACCTTTGAAACGGAACTGCTCAGCCGCATGCCGGGCGCCGTCATATGCAGCCCCGAATACACTCCCGAACTGGGCGCGGTCATCCATCTTATGCAGAAAAGAGGCATCCTCACCGAAGATGCGCTCAAGAATATGAAAGAATCATATGAGAGGATAAGAAAATGAATACCATAGACAAATATTTCGATAATCTGAAGGCTCTTATCGCAAAGACCGCAGAGACACAGAAGCCTGCAATGGAAGAAGCTGCCCGCCGCATAGCCGAGAGCCTGAAAAACGGCGGCATGATATACACCTTCGGCACCGGTCACGGACATCTTCTGGCGTTGGAACTCTTCTACCGCGCAGGCGGCATGGTACGCGTTTGCCCCATCATGGATGAAAAGCTCATGCTGCACGTCAGCGCAGCCGGCAGTACCCTGGAAGAGCGCAAGGAAAACTGGGTAGATATTCTCCTCGAAAAATATCCCATCAAGGCAGGCGACGTACTCATTTCCGCATCCAATTCCGGACGAAACGCCGTGCCCGTACTTCTGGCAAAGGCTGCCCGCGAAAGGGGCGCATATGTTATAGCGCTCACTTCCATGAATCACTCCGGCGCCGTTACTTCCCGCAACAGCCTTAATCTCAGGCTCTTTGAAACCGCCGACCTTGTTCTGGATAACGGCGGCGTGCTGGGCGATGCCTCCGTAGGCTTCGAAGACGGCGCAATGGTAGGACCCACCTCGACCGCCGTAGGCGCGGCAATACTGCAGGCAATCGTATGCCGCGTAAAGGAAATATCTCTCGAAGAAGGCTTTGATGCCGAATTCTACAAGTCCAGCAATGTTGACGGCGGTGACGAGTGGAATGACAAGCTCATCGAACGCTACCGCGACATCATCCCCGGACTTATGTAACGGAGGCAATTATGCGCGCCGGATTTGGAAAGAAAGACATAACCCCCGCAATCGGCACCGAGCTTGCCGGTTTCGGCTATTACATCAACCGCCGCGGCCTTACGGTCACAGACCCGCTTTACGCCCGTGCGGTAATATTCGAAAATGACGGCCTTACCACGCTCATAATAAGCTGCGATCTTTTGGGTCTCAGCAAAGCCGTGTGCGAAAAGGCAGCAGATTATGCCGAAACCCTCGGCATATCCCGTGATCACGTTATGATAGTAAGCGTGCATACCCATTGCGGCCCCGCCATCAAATATCATGAAGGCTGTGGTTATGTATGCGATGAATACGTGGAAACGCTGCCTGCAATGATAAACGAAGCTGTGCGCGCCGCATATGACGATATGTGTGCCGTGACTTCGGTCACTCATTGCTGCGTGCCCTGCGAAAGCGACCATATCTACAACCGCACGGTTGCAGACGGTCCCGTAGACAGAAATATCCGCGGCTTCATCGTAAACAGAGAATCCCGCAAGGCCATCGCCATGGTCAGCGGCGCATGTCACGGCGTATTCCGCGGCAGGCTTGCCTCCATATCCGCCGACCTTTCCGGCGGTATCAACTCCGTCATGGAGAAAAACGGCTTCGAGAGCATATATCTCAACGGCGTATGCGGCGATATTGACCCCTACGAGCCCACCGATGCGCGCCTTGACGAATATTCCGGACTGGTTGCAGAGGTTTTCTCCAAAAATCAGAAGGACGTGCCGCTCACTCTTTCCGCAGGCACCGCTCCCTTTGCTCTCAGGCTCACCCCCGTCACCCGTGAAGATATAGATTCTGCCGCACTGCAGGCGGTCGAACGTGCCGGCGGTCCCGAAGTACCTCAGGCAATAGTCGCGCTTAAATGGCAGGAAGAGATGCTTGAGAAAATCGACCGTCTGGAAAGCATCGAGCGCATAAGCATCAAATATATGCTGCTGGGCGGCATTCCTGTAATGGCGCTGCCCTTTGAGGGATTCACACGTATCGGCATGGATATCCGCAGCATCTGCGGTCATGAGGACGCGCTTATACTGGGCTGCGCTGAAGAACTTTTGGGATACCTGCCCACAAAGGACGATATCGACCGCGGCGCATATGCCGCACTGGAATCCACTTTCCTGTACAAGCGTCTGCCCGTAGTACCCGGCGAAGCCGAAAGGCTTGGCGAAGAAATGGGCATGTTCCTCAAAAATATACTTGGCAACAAGGAGGCATAGCCGTGGCAAAATTCTATTGTCAGCTGGATTATGAGCATGTTCCCTATCCCTCCCCCGTTTCCGGCAAGGGCACAATCGCCAACAACGGCTGCGGACCCTGCGCCGCTTCCATGGTGGCCGAAAATATGCTGGGTGTAGATTTCCCTCCGGAAGCGGCTTCCGCCTTCGGTCTTGAATGCGGCGCACGTGCTGCGGTAGGCACCAATTTCTACATCTATGCCAAGGCATTCGCAGAAAAATTCGGTCTCATCGTACACGATACCGAAGACGCAGACGAAGCGCTGCGCTTCCTGCAGGAAAAAAAGGGCATGGTGATCGCCAACACCTACGGCGACCGTCCCGAAGATGGATATATCGGCGTATTCTCCGATTCCGGTCATTATATCGTGCTTGCTGCCGCCGAAGGCAGTGAAGTCAAGGTATGGGATTCCATGTATCGCCCCGGACGTTTCGACGTACCCGGACGTATCGGCAAGGTACGCATGGATGGTACCGACGCTTATGCCGATTTCTCCATAATCCGCTCCGACTGTGTGCACCGCCCCTTCTTCCTCTTTGAAAAAGCCTGATACCCCAAAGACAAAAATATCCCGGCCCTGTTTCAACAGGGTCGGGATATTTATCTTTCTGCAAGCATTCCCAGTATAACGAAACGCGCGTTGTCAAATTCATAATCACATGTAGACAGCAGTATCAGCCGGTCATCCATGGTCGGCAATATACCGGGTTTGTATGCAGAAGCCTCAGTAAGAACGCTTATGTATTCATTGAACTCATCTTCCGAGGAGAAATCCGTGCAGTAAGAGAACTCATCCGGGTCTACAACGCAAGCCGCAATAATGAATACATCGTAATCGCCCTGCGGAGTATACAACAGCATACTCGGATGCATGCCCGCGAAATCCGCATCGGCAAAATCACTCAGACTGCCAAACATTTTACCGCCGCGCATATGATGCCCGTGAAGTATACTTACGTCATCCGTCCAGTCGGCTGAGTTTGCAGCATCAAGCATTATAGAACCGGAGCTGTTTGCAGTTCCGTCAGGCAGATGTTCGAGGTAAAACACATTATCCTCACCCTGTACCACCGGAAAATCCACCTCAGTACCGGGGATAGTTATCCAGCCGCAGATATCCGGCATATCGGCAGAAAGCGCTTCGAAGTCCATCGCCGATATATCATTGGTCTCGCTCGTTTCGGGCGCCTCATCGGATGCGGCATCAGGTTTGGTCACGTCTTCGCCGGCATCCGTTTCAGCCGGCTGAGCATCAGCCTGCACATAAGCAGTTTCGACGGCATGTACATCGCGCAGATCCGCATAATAGTCGGCGCTCTCTTTTCTGTCCGCCAGTTCGTCAAAAGCCAGCCATAACAGCAGCACCGCGCCCGCGATGCAGAATATCATTATCCGCAGCGCAATACGCTTTTTCTTACTCATTGCATTCTCCGTCCTGACGCAGCAGCACGAATGCCATCCAGCCTGCCACAATCAGAAGCACCGCAGCGCCTGCGATATAGTACATCCAGCAATCCACAACGCCGGTTTTGGGAATACCCGAATCATCCTGCGAAGGTTCGGAATTATCATCCTGCTTTACGGCGGCATTCACAAACACTATTTCTTCCAGCTTTATTCCGTTTTCGTCCTTCTGCACAATAAATACATCGGGCTCATCCTCGCTGCCGGAAGCATACACCGTCACATGGTATACAGTATCGTCATAGCGGCAGTTCTCATTGGTGCCGGGCTGCTGATAAACCAGATAGCCGTATACGCCATACTCTTCAAAAACTATTTCAGGCAGCGAAGCCGTCTTGCCCGCTTCTACCATAAATGAGTTTTTTCCGTCCGCACTGCCATCGGGCAGCGGGCAGTTTTCATCCGCTGCTTCCAGCACTATACAGAATTTTTCCGTTCTTTCCGCAAACTTGCCCTCCGTCCTGACCTTTACCGGCAGGGAGTTTTCCGAAACAGCCGCGGCAGGGATGCACATGACCATCACGATAAAAACGGCAAACAGGGCCTTCATAAGACGCTTCACGGCATCACCTCCTCAGTATACTCATTCCATGTCATAACACAGATAACTATCGTGCGTGCTTCGGTCGTCTCCGTAGAACAGGTCGCAAGGCACAGCAGCTGCGCGCCTTCCTCCTGAGCGCGTTCGAATACAGGTTCATTCATATATACCGCATTTTCGCGGCAGTATTCCAGCACATCGGCAGCATCTTCAGTCCAATACTGCGGTGCGAAAATAACATCATCGGTAGATTCGACCAGCAGATATGCCATTACATCCAGCGAATAATAACCGCCCGGAACAAGCAGTATTCCCGTAGTATTCTCTTCAAAAAATTCCTGCTGCTTATACAGATCAAGATCACCGAACATGCGTCCCTGATCGAGATGATGCCCGTGCAGCAGCGAATATGCATCACAAAAATCCCGGTCATTGCGGGAATCAAGATATATACTGCCTGCCAGCGAAAACTCACCGTACACGTCAAGGCTCAGGTATTCAAAATTATCTTCGCCCTGCAGCACAGGGTAATCGATACGCGTTCCGTCCATGGTAAGCCACGCGCAGACATCGGGGTTGACAGCCTGCAGTTCTTCAAACGAAGGGGCAGAATCTTCCTCCTGATCCGGTTTGAATGATAAAAGCTCATCACGCGCAGCGTCAGCCCGCTGATATACCTGCTGATTATCCCAAAGCGCAAATGCCGCAAACAAGAGCACGACCAAAATTATGACTATCTCTGCTGCAGAGATAAGGGAATTTATCAGCCTTACCAGCTTGAGCTGCATGGTCATGCTCCTTTCATACGGATTCATGAGGCAGCGTCGGCAGTCTGCAGAACAGACTGCTCACGCTGCCCCGGGACGCAAAGCCTGCGCCCCGAAGGCATTAAAGATCATCAATCGTCTTCACGGGAACGTGCGCGGTTCTTTGCCACAATGGCAACGATCGCGATCACAGCAACAGCCAGCAGTACAACATAGGGGATGTAATCCATGTATACGCCGGTGGGGACAATGGAAGTCTTGGTATTTACGATCTTGATTTCATCCACAGTATCATTATCAACGGTTACAGAAGGATACGCTCCATCAACAACCTCAAACTTTCCATCGTTGACGAAATACTCGGGAACATAACCGTTAAGATTGCTCTTGCCTTTTCTATTGGTTTCCTCTACGGTAACTGTCACGCCATAGGGCACACCGGAGAAAGTAATCGTCTCGTTGTGACCGATGGTGATAGTTATAAATTCAGGTTCGCCTTCAGCAAGATCTCCAATATCGCTGATGGAAGTGCTTTCAGTACCATTGCTGTAGCTCATGCTGAGACCTTCCAGCGTCTGATCAGATACGAAAGTAATTTCCACATCGAACTCATGTTTGATATTACCGGCATTACCTTCGATCTGCTTCTCTACTGAAAATCCGCCGACTTTATAGTCGTTTACAAACTGATCCGGTTTGGTATCTGCATCGTCGGTATCTTCAACTGCAGGAGAGACGCCGTCGGGATTATTGCACATAGTAAATCTTACAGTATCCTCGCCCTTATCATTAATGTAATAATTTACTGCAACAAAGATAGCTTCATCATCGTAAATTACATTGGGATTGGTATTATAAGTTTTGTCTTCAGTGATCTTGTATACATAATTGCCGTACTCTTCAGGCTGTATGTAGGTGAACTCAACATTATTGATGTTGTCATCTCCGGAAACCACATCATGATTAGGTACAATGATCAGAGGTTCAGCAGGAGCCTCAGTACTTCCGGTAATGGTCTCTTTCACGAATGTGACATCAAACTTCAAGGTATCATCAACGGGCAGCGCACCGGTGTATTTCTTGGTAAAACTGCCGTCATAGACAACTGTCTCTTCTGCAAAGGCGGCGGCTGCGGTCAGCAGCATCATTACGGCAAGCAGCATTGCTATCAGTTTTTTCATGTTAGTCCCTCCTGTATTTCATGGGTCTTTCGTTCTCTTATAGTGCTCTGCGTCTCAGCAGAGTTATAACCTTGCCATCCACATCAGCCATTGGTATCACGCCGAAATCGCGGCTGTCCTCAGTCTGTGTGCGGTAGTCTCCCAACAGATATACATGGCCTTCGGGAATTTCCAGCCTCATCGGCTGCAAATCCTGTGTATAGGTGGGAAAAAGTATCTCTTCGGCCGGAAGCTGTCCGTTTATGTAAACGGATCCGTCCTCATCGATCACGATCTCATCGCCTGCCTGCGCAGCTATGCGTCCGTAATGTCGTTCTCCGTTCACACGGCAGACGACCACATCACCGCGCATATAGTCGCGCTGCAGCCTGTACGCCAGCACAACGTCTCCATCCTTTACTGCCGGAAACATATGCTGGCCGGAAACCTGATCGATCAGGAACACCTGCGTCAGCAGCACATAGCCGACAACTGCAATCAGCAGTATCCGACGCACCAGTTCCCATGTTTCCTGCCGGGTTATGGCCCTCTCACGCCGCGCCTCTATCACTGCGGCGATATCAGCCGGTTTCCTCGGCGATTCTTTTTTCAAGGACCGTCACCTCCCGGAGGTCCGTCGGGATAGGGAGTCTGCCCGTCATCCGTTATTCCATGCTGATGCAGCAGCACCTGATAACGTGCGCGTTCGGTCTCCAGCATCTGCTGATACATGGCGTTCAGTTCGCCGATGTGCTTCCACACCTGCTTTTCACTTACTCCGCCAAAGAGAACCCTGCGCAGCTTAAGCTTCTTAAGCCAGTCTGCTATCTTCCGCTGATACGGATTATCCGGAAACAGCGGTGCTGCGGAGGCCTGCCTGCCCTCCCTGCGCCTGCGGGGAGCTTCATTCTTCTGATCCATCAGACATTCCTCCTTTTTCTGCGTCTCAATGCGATTCCTGCAAATGCGATCGCCGAAAGCAGTATATACGGTGCTGCATCAAGCTTCACACCTGTAGATATATCCATGCTCCTGTGATTGGTGACCGAAAGGGCGGATGTTTCCGCAATGGAATACTTCATTCCGTCCGGTGTCTCAATTCCGCCTGCGGACCATACAGGACTGTAAGAACCGCATTCTTCGTTCACCACGATATATCCTTCCTTGGGCAGCATATCAAGCTTTACGGACTCTCCGTGGCTGAGTGCAAACCGGATAATTCCGTCAGGATCTACGGTATATCCTGTGCCGGAGGGTATATCGGATACAGGGCTGCCATCCGCGTCATACACCTTTGCCGTGAAATTGAAATCTGCATCCCTGTGCGCCGCATTGCCTTCCACGTATTTGGTGACCGTTACGCTCTTTACCTGCAGGGTATTGGTCACTCGTACAACGGGATTGCCGCTGCTGCCGCTGCCGACAGATTCAACTGCCGATGTATATCCGGAAACCTCGGATTCGGTAACCGTGTAGTTAATGTGTTCTCCTCTGTAATACACAGGCAGATCGATGAATGTATATCGCCAGGGCGCAGCCACATCACCGCTCCTGCGTATCAGTACCACGCTGTCATCCGGTGTGCGTCCGGTAACGGTATACTCGATCGCATCCGGGCGATAGCCCTCCGCATTGTTGTTATCTCTCCAGGCCTTCACTACACTCAGATTCGTCATAAGAGGTACGTGAGTGTTTGTGACGGTCAGGCCGCTGTTCATGTCTCCGGAATAAGCTGCCGTATAGCCGGCGACCGCATCCTCTTCAATATAGTATTCATAGATCAGACCGCTGGACGGATCCTTTATCGGAAGTCCTTCCCATGTATATGTCCAGCCTGCGGCACGGGTAAGGTCTCCCCTCTCCGCGAATACATTATCTCCGCGGCGTTTGATGGTAACGGTTACAGAATCGGGGCGTATTCCGTCCTGATCATCACCGTCGTTCCAGCGTTTTACGGCAGTTACGGTTCGCACATCCGTACGGTTGGTAAATTCAAATACCACGTTATCGACTTTATTGCCGTCAACCGCGATCATCTCATTGTTGCGCGTGAAGGAATATCCCGCGATACCCAGACCGTAATCACTCTCAACGATATTGACAGTAAGCCTGTATACGGATGTATCGTATTGTACAGGCAGGCTGCCGATCACTTCACGCACCTCAAATACGTACATGCCTGCCACAGGCACATCAATCTGCGGGAAGCTGAACGATCCGTCAGCGGCACTGGTTACGGTACGCTTTGCATACGCCGCTCCCTCCGGCAAAGATATTGCCTCTATGGTGAACTGGTATGTGCGTCCGTTTTTAGGCCACGTAGGTGCTTCATCGTTGGTCTGTTCAAACTTCTGTCCGGTAAAATCCTTATCCATCGGGATAGTGATCTTCTCGGGCTGCCAGATAGCATACAGGTCCTTATCGGCATCCATGAACATATATTTGAGGGTTCCGCCGGCAGTAAAATCCGGTATCTTTGCCGCAGGATCTTCGTCCCAGCCCATGAATATGAAATTCTCACGTTTCGGAATCTTGGAGAAATCAACATCGGCAACCGTATCCTTCGTATGGACCGAGCCTACAGGCACGTCAAAGCCGCCGTTAGGATGATAGTTCAGCTCTACCTGATTGGCAAAGCGCACTCGTCCGTCTACATGATAGTGATAACCGTAAGGCGGACAGTTAACAAGCTTACAGGCATACCAGTCGATCCACCAGTATTCACCATAATTCTCAACGGTTGCATCCATTATTTCAGGGAAGATATTATGGTAGTTGTTATTAGTGTCCTGCAATTTATTCAGAATAATACCGATGTCCGGCTCTTCATCAATATTGGCCTCTACTTCGGGCACATTATTGACGACATTCATCTGCTTCTTTATCGTACCGTCCCATGAGCCGGTGCCGCATGTTCCGGGCAGATAACCCGAACTGGGCTGCTGACCCGGCTCGAGAGGCAGCGTTCCGTCAATGCGAATATGGAACTTTGCACTAGTGGGGGTAATAGCCGGCTCGGTATCAATCCAGATAGCATTGAAAGTAGTATCTGCATTCAATGCCTTCATATACTGACTGCCCTCTACGTATGTGCCGTTTTTCTGTGTATTTTCATCCGAAGGATCTCCGACAACACCGTCCGTAGTGAGTGACCAGCCGGCCATCAGATAGCGCGGGACATATTCCCCGTCTTTCTCAGCCAGATTAGCAGGTTTTTCTATTCCTGTCTTTGCCATTGTGGGCATCGTCGGCATGGAACCGATCTTGATATAGACCGTATAAGTCTTGTCAACGAGCGGATTTCCTTCCGAATCTACCACACCCTCGGGATAGTTGGAATTGAATGTAATTGCAATGGTATCGTCCTTCTTTGCCCAGACGGGATACAGATGAACCGTTCCGCCCGAAGCCACCAGCTGGTTCAGTTCTTCCTCGCCGGCAAACGCGGCATTGGGTTCGAAATCAATTTCATCGGAACCTTCCGTCAGGGACCAGCCTTTCAGCGCAAGACCGATGGGGCTTACATTGTTCACGATATCAAGCGCGCCGAGAAGCACCACATTGTCGTTTACCACAACACTGTATTCATCCGAAGCCGTGGCGCCGAATATAATGAATTCCGCGTCTCCGCCGGTGTGATATACAACATTTCGCTGCTGATAATATACCGTTTCGGCAGTTATCGTATATCTGCCGTTCTCCGGGCCGGAATATACGATATCGTTTTCTTCTATGTATTCCCAGCTGATCTTGGTCTCCGGTGCGATCAGCATGGTATCGGAATCGCCGCACTGTACACGGAATCCGGCGTAATAATATCCTTCTTTCTCCGGCGCATCATACAACAGTTCGGTGCCTTCATAAAGCGCTTCCAGAGTATTTCCGTCGCTATCCTTGAATTCGAATATGGCTCTTTCAAAAACAGGATACAGGTCAAGGTTGCCCTTTACCTTATCGATTCCCGGAGTAAATACCTCTCCGGTATTCAGATCCAGCCAATATCTGAAACGCATACCTTCGGCCGGTGCAGCGGAAAGTATGTCCGCCGCTGCGGGCAGGATACCTTCATACAATTTGCCTACGGGCTGTTCCTCACGGCCGGTACCGTCGAACATCTCTGCCATGGAGCGATCTTTCCAGAATCGCACATATACCTTCTGGGTATAATGCGCCCATACAACAGTATCGGCGATGACAGAGGTTCTATTATCAAGCACAAGATAGCCATCATTTCCGAGATAGCGCCATTCCACGAAGGCAAAGCCTTCGTTCAAGGCAATATTCGTACTCATGCCCGCCAGGAACTCTGCCGGTACACAGTCTCCCTGCAGCACATCAATGGTCGTATGTGCCGCATCGCCGTTTATGAAGCTGCCGCCTTTTTCTTCAGAATCTGCAGCGTTATCAATAAAAGTAATCGTGTATACAGGCTTTTCGGTACCAATAACGGTAACTGCCTGAGAAAGGGTCTGCGTGGTTATTGCAGTATCATTGGGCAATTCCCACGTATAGTGATGCACGGTTTTTCCGTTATTCAGTTCAAGTGCGTCGCTTTCCTTCAACCAGTCCGCCAACAGCATGCCGTATCTTTCTTCGGTGACAACTCCAAGCACGTTTCCATCAGCATCAACAAGCGTTATATCCACTTGCTGTATTCTGCCGTAAATCGTACGGAAATCTGCAGCAGTCATCTCGTCAGTCAGTTCCGTATTGAAAGAACTGTCGACAAACCACGTATACTTGTCCACAGATTTCTGCCAGCCGTCAAGCGTCTCTCCGGTCATGCCTGCAATCCACTCCCTGAGCGGAGTTGTGCTAACGATAACAAATTCGGTTGTATTTGCGGTGTTATATTCGGAAAGCGTAACTCTGCTGAAGCTGTTTGCGCCCTGAACACTGCTGAGATGCGCGCCGTTCAGGGTTTCAGTATTGTTGGGCAGATAATATACATCGTAACTTTTGACATCGCGGACACTCAGCGGCAGCATCCATTCACCGTTGAGCTGAACCGGCTCCACATCTGCCCATATCGTTCCGAAGCGACCGGAGTTCTCATAACCGAACCTGCGCTCGCTTTCACCTCTGAAATCTTCTGCATCAAAGCCATAATCGCCATATGCTGTTTCAAGCTGACTTGCAGACACCGCGTAACGATTGCCGTTTGCTACAACTTTATACAGTTTGTACTCAGTATGAACCTTATGCCAGCTGTCACCAATATATATATAGAAATTTGCAGTGACGTTTGAGGTTTCCGCATAATCTTCCAGACTTGCCGGCGTGCTGCGGAGATTCCATACAGAGAGACCATCGCTATATTCCACATACTCTTCTGCAGGCACAGCAAACAGACCCGGCAGCAGCATAAGCACTGTCAGGATCGCAACTATCTGCCTGTAAAAGCGTTTCAACATTGATTACTCCTCTGTATCCGTCTCATATGGCATGCTTACACCTGCACGCCAGTTCCACGTAATGTTTTCTTCGGTTATTACAAAAGATATGGTTGTTTCTCCGTCATAGCCGGCGTTTTCCCAGCCTGCTCCACGGTCTACTTCCCAAATGATCCTGTATTCAAGTCCGTCATAGCCGACAGCTACGGCTTCAATTACAATTTCACTTCCGAGAGCAAAACCGGAATCGGGACACATTGCAATAATCGAAATGTGCCTGTCGGGATGCGTCTCGTCGAGAACTGCACGCATCTCTTCCGAATCCTCGCTCTGCGGCGGTGCAATTGTTGCCTCCGGCTCAAGTTCCGGAATTTCAAACTCAGGTTCTGCAGTTACCGCAGGCTCCCCTGTTGCTTCAGGCTCTTCGGTCACTTCGGGTTCCTCGGTCACTTCAGGTTCCTCTGTTACTTCGGGCTCCTCTGTCACTTCGGGTTCCTCTGTTACTTCGGGTTCCTCGGTCACTTCGGGTTCCTCGGTTACTTCGGGCTCCTCTGTCACTTCGGGTTCCTCGGTTACCTCGGGCTCCTCAGTCTCTTCAGGTTCCTCAGTCACTTCGGGTTCCTCAGTCACTTCGGGCTCTTCGGTCACTTCGGGTTCCTCAGTTACTTCGGGTTCCTCGGTCATTTCGGGCTCCTCGGTTACTTCGGGCTCTTCGGTCACTTCGGGTTCCTCGGTCACTTCGGGTTCCTCGGTCACCTCGGGTTCCTCGGTCACTTCGGGTTCCTCGGTCACCTCGGGTTCCTCGGTCACTTCGGGCTCCTCGGTCACCTCGGGTTCCTCGGTCACTTCGGGCTCTTCGATCACTTCGGGCTCCTCTGTTACTTCGGGTTCCTCGGTCACCTCGGGTTCTTCAGTCACTTCGGGCTCCTCGGTCACTTCGGACTCCTCGGTTACTTCGGGTTCCTCGGTCACTTCGGGCACATTATACCGGAATTCAACTACAGGAATTCTTTCTCCGTCTTCCTTGCGTGCAGAATTTGCTGCCAGATCTGCCTTCAGCGCTTCCGAATAAGCATCTCCCAGCCACTTTGCATCTGCTGCCTTGACATATGCGGTATGGCATTCAGAATTGTTCCTTGTCTCCTCGGTATCGAACAGAATTTTGTAGACATATGCATCTACTTCGGTATATTCGACCCAGACATAGGAATCGGTCATGGTTTTGCCCAGCAGTACGTCACAATGCCTGTCAGACCATATTTCGGTATTGCTCTTCAGCAAAACATAACCGCTGCGTTTTTGAACATCTTCCTCAGGATAAGATTCCGATGCAGGCTCGGCTGCGGGCGCAGCCGTGGGGGCTGTTTCTTCTGCTGCAGGAACCGGTGAATTTTCTGCCGGCGAAACGCTTTCTTCGGGCTCGGCCGTTTCATCTGCATTGTCATCTGCATTATCAGCCGTATCGTTTCCGGGATCATCAGTCTGATTTACTGTTGCTTCCGTCTGTTCGGCATATGCCGCATCGCCGTCAAAACGGATGTGTCCGGATATCAGGGAAAATATCATGACGAGCATAACGATCAGAGCGGCAGGCCTTGATGCTTTTCTCATGCAAACACCTCCGTATAATCATACTAAAAATAACATTTATAATTACACATCACATTATCTATGTAACTATATATCAATAACCCAAACAATTATACAATACCTAATTATACGTATAATATTATATCTTATAACAAAAAACAAATCAACACAACGCCATATCAATAACATTTTTTGTCATAATTTACAGCATAATTATTCATTTATCAATGTATTTTCCGTATAAATCCTTGTCCTCAAACAAAAAACATTCCCGACAGCACAATGCTGCCGGGAATATGTGAGCTGCCAAAACTGCTGTTCAGCTTTGCATTATAGTTATTTGCGCAGTTCAATTACATTTACCGAGTGAGGTTCCAAAATAATGCTGCCGGTGCAATGTAACCATTCGGACGTCTTCACGCCTACTTCTTCCCTGTTGATATCATTATAGGAATCTGCGGAAGGGCCGTTTAACGTATGCATGCGCATCATGCTGCATTCGCCGCCAAGCATATCCAGCTTCAATTCATGGGCGTTCCCGGGATCCTTGTTTATCGCCGCAATGGCAAAACCTTCGTCATCCCAGGTGATAGCCACATCAATGGCGTCAACCGTTTTTGCTTTGCCGTTATCCATGCCTGTAATTTTTGGTACATCATCGGACCAGATATCCAGCACATTTTCCTTCATGTATTTGGAATACAGTTCAAACACGAAATACTGCGGACGCAGCACAATACCTTCTTTATGGGTGAATATGGCGCCGCGGGTATTCACCACGGGAGAGAAGCACGCCATCTTGATGATGTCGCAGTTTCTGAGGCAGGTATTGAGGAAAGCTGCCGAGAATACCGCATCTGCCATGGTATATATGGAATTATTATCGTTCTTGTCGCGCTGACCGATCACTTCATTGCGATAGAAATTCTCGTCCTCATCGCGCTTGCCGTCACGATTCCAGATATCCATCAGATTGGGATGATACCAGCCGCGCAGATTCCATTCATCATATGCCACGCGTATCTTCTTTTCCAGTCCAAGCGCGGTAAGATATGCACGCACTCTGTCGATTATGCCGGAGATATCCTCTCCCGTGCGCAGCACCACGGTATCGTAATCCGCATAGGTATCTCCATCCGGAGTGAAATCCCAATAGCTGTGGACGGATACCCAATCGAGATATGCGCCCGCGGCGCGCAGCAGGTCCACATTCCAGTCAAGGTCGTCTATTGAAGCCGCGGAAAGTTCGATGGTGGGATCGACGCGCAGCATCATCTTGGCGGATTCGGTCACCAGCTTCGCCCATTCCTTGGAATCCTTCGAGCCTATCTCATGTCCGCCCCAGTTTTCGTTGCCTATGCTCCAGAATCGTACATTATGGGGTTCTTCATATCCGTTTTCGATGCGTTCTTTGGCGAATCTGCCCATATCCTTCAGATTGCAGTATTCCAGCCAGTCGCTCATTTCCTCTGCGGTGCCTGTACCGGCATTTGTGCAGATGTAGGGCTCACATCCCAGTTTTTTGCACAGCTTTACGAATTCATCAGTGCCGAATTTATTGGATTCCTCCACGCGCCACGCCTTGTCAAAGGTAGGTATGCGCTCCTTGCCCACGCCAAAATGCCAGTGATATGCCGAAACATAGCAGCCGCCGGGCCAGCGGATAATGGGCGTATTTATCCTGCGCAGTGCGTCCAGCACATCCGTACGGAAGCCGTCCTCGTCTGCGAAAGGCGATTCGGGGTCATATACGCCGCTGTATATCTGCCTGTGGAAATGCTCCAGAAAATGTCCGTACAGCATTCTGTCAGCCTTGCCAAATATCTGTTTGGGACTGAAAGTTATCTTCATAATTTTCCCTGCCTTGCCTTCTGTTTGTCAATCGGATCTCATATCAACAAAAAACGTTTCTCCAAGCCCATCATATGTCACCATGCACTTTACACCGTCAATGCTTCCGTAGGTATAGCACAAAGCACCGCCGTTAGATTCCTCATCACATTTGCGTACCCTGTTCAGCAATGCGCTGCGCATATCGCCGATATGCCAATGATCGGAGCCCTTTGTTCTGTCCGTGTATCTCACGCTCGTAAGAAGACCCGTCTCATTATCAAAGAAATACATATGGCGATGTTCATTGTCATCGGTAAACGGCGGCACGAAATCATATCTCACCGCATGGGGCAGCTGTTCCGTACTGTATGTTCTGTTGCCGTAGACATATCGTTCATATTCAATAACATCTTCGGGCGTCATAGCAAAATCAAACCAGAACAGTCCGGAAAGGTTTTTGGAATACGGGTCACTGCAGCCTGCAAGCATGGCTGCGATCGTCACTGTCAGCAGTACTAATGCAGCCAATTTTATCTTCATACGGTCCACATTCCTCTCATCATACAAGTTCGGACGTATGTGCCTTCTTCGAAATGCGCGGCGCCGCTCCGGTGAGATGGGATATATCCCTGTATGCAGGCAGCATTTCATCCGCAAATATACCTTCGGGCACCTGCGAAGTCCATCCCTTTTCATCGAAATCGGGCGCTTCGATACCAAGCGCATACAGAACTATTGCCGCAAGGTCACGGATGTTCATCTCTTCAATTTCACATTTCTGAACGCCTTTGCCCGCGGCGGCAAATGTGACCAGCTTTTCCGCATCTGTCCAGCCGCCGTGAGAAGCGCCCTTTCCGTCAAAGGGAGTGCCGCCATGGTCGGCTATCACTATAAACAGCGTATCTTCCGCAATTCCGGCATCCTTAACGGCATTGTACGCATCGTTCACCAGCTTATCAACTTCATGTATACGTGCAAGGTGTTCGGGCGTGCCGTAGCCGTACTTGTGACCTGCGCCGTCAACACTGTCCAGCTGAGTAAACAGGAAGGTAGGCTTGCGCTTTGCTATATAATCACAGATAACGGGCATAAGCTCACTGTCGGGCGCGGTGGCAGTCACCACACCCAGATTATTTTCCACAATGCCGTACGATATAGGATTCCAATCGCAGAAGGAACCCAGTTCCGCATCGGGCATAACTTCCCTGATGCGCCTGAAAAGCGAGGGATAGGGCGAATCCACGGGATATATCGCAGAACTTACTATTCCGTTTGTAAGCTTATGTACCTCGGGGCCCACGCCGATAAGCATCGAACCCCAGCATTCCGCACTTATGGTAGGATCGGAAGCCAGCGCACCGTAAGTAACAGCGCCGGATGAGAAGATATTATCAAAATTAGGCGTATCCGCATCCTTTATGAATGCGCCTGCTCCGTCTATACCTACAACGACTACATGTTCAAATTTACGCACAGCCATGTCCTCCGTTTTTTTGTAACAAGGATAGCACAAAACAGGACGGTTGGCAACAAATCACTCAACAAATGCATAACAAAAATATTGCTTGCCGGCACAGGTATGCAGTATAATAAGCACATAAACGATTTGTATATTACTGACAGGAGGATCTCATCATGAAAAAAGCTTGGATATTCCAGGGCGGCTGGGACGGACACGAGCCCACTCTGACTTCCGTACGATTCGCAGCTATGCTTGATAAGAACGGTTTTGAGACCACCATCTTCGATACTCTCGATCCCCTCGGCAATCTCGACGACCTGATGCAGCTTGATCTGCTGGTCTTCTGCTGGACCGGCGGCGAGATCAAGGGCGAATATACCAAGAACGTAGCCAAGGCCGTAGGCGCAGGCGTAGGTCTGGCAGGCTGCCACGGCGGCATGTGCGATTCTTTCCGTCAGGATACCGAATGGCAGTTCATCACCGGCGGCCAGTGGGTCTCCCATCCCGGCGGAGACGGCGTGGAATACACCGTAAATATCCGCCACGGCTCCAGCCCCATAATCGAAGGTCTGGAAGATTTCACCGTATGCAGCGAACATTACTATCTGCATGTTGACCCCGCCATCGAAGTGCTGGCCACCACCCGCTTCCCCGCGGTAAGCTATTACCATATCTCCAACAAGCCCGTTGATATGCCCGTTATCTGGACCAAGATGTGGGGCAACGGCCGTGTATTCTACAATTCCCTCGGTCATCACGACGATGTATTCGACAAATCCCCCAATGCGGCTGTGCTGATGGAGCGCGGCATGCTGTGGGCTGCGGACGGCAAGCGCGTCGCCGTGGAAAACAACCTCACCACCGAAAGATTCGAAAACAACGCCAAGATGTACTGATCCAAAGCGGCGTATACCGCCGTCTGACTGCAAGGAGTGTGAACCCGAATGCTCTTCATGGGTATTGACGTAGGAACTCAGGGAGTAAGATGCGTCGTCGCCGACGCTGCCGGAACCGTTGTGGCCGCAAAGTCCATAGCCTTCGCAAAGCTGAACATTGCCTCCCACGATGGCTGGTATGAACAGTCTCCCGCCGATTGGAAAAATGCCGCGGAAGAATCCGTGCGCGCGTGTACGGCTGCACTGAAGCAGGAAGGCATATCGACCGACCGCATCCGCGCCATATCCATTGACGGCACAAGCGGCACCATCGTGCCCCTGAACGCGGAATTCGAACCGCTCATGAACGGCATAATGTACAACGATCCCCGCGCCAAGGAAGAGGCCGCCATCGTTCACGCCGCAATGGGTGCTCATGAGAAGAAGCACGGTTTGAAATTCGGAGCATCCTTCTCCCTGCCCCGCGTGCTGTGGGTATTGCGTCAGCGTCCGGATATATACGAAAAGACCCGCATCTTCGCCCATCAGGCAGACTATGTTACCGGTCTGATCTGCGGCGAATACTGCGTTTCCGATTATTCCAATGCGCTTAAGACCGGCTATGATCTGCTTGCCGACCGCTGGCCCGAAGAAGTTGCCGCGCTGGGCATCGATACCGGCAAGCTGCCAAAGATCGTCCGTCCCGGCGCACCCATCGCCCATGTATCCCCCGCAGCAGCCGAAAGGCTGGGGCTTTCCGAAAAGACGCTGGTCGTGGGCGGCTCCACCGACGGCTATGCCTCTGCGCTCGCCGCAGGCGCGGTACAGACCGGCAGCTGGGCTTCCATAATCGGCACCACCTTCGTGCTGAAGGGCGTTACCAAAGAGCTGGTGATAGACCCCAACGGTTCAAGCTATTCCCACATGCTGCCCTCCGGCGAATGGATGCTGGGCGGCGCAAGCAATCTGGGCGGCAAATGTCTGAACCTGTGCGCCAACGGCCGCAGCTTTGACGAACTGAACGCCGAAAGTGAATCCCTCATTCCCACCGGCGTACGCTGCTATCCCATTACCGGAAAGGGCGAACGCTTCCCCTTCGTGGATCCTGATTTCGAGCCCTTCTATGCCGGCAATATCTTCGAAGGCAGGCTGTATCCCGCGCTTATGGAAGGCGTAGGCTACGGCGAACGCTATGCTCTGGAGCGCATGCAGTGGCTCGGCGCGCATGTGGGCGATACCATCTGCACCACCGGCGGCGCATGCCGCAGCGATCTCTGGCTGCGCATCCGCGCGTCCATACTGGATCGCCGCCTGCAGGTTCCCTGCGTGGTGGATGCCGCAATGGGCTCGGCGCTGCTGGCTGCCTCCGCAGACCTCGGTTCGCTGGCAAACGCAGCGGAAGCCATGATCCGTTACGAGAAGATCGTGGAACCCGATCCCGCACTGGTACCGCGCTACAACGATATCTATCTCAGATTCCTCGATGATCTGAAGAAGCACACTCACTGATATCCGAAACACACAAGAGGTATATATGAGCATTTTCAAAGATTGTGATATCCGCGGCATATACGGAAGCGAGATCACCGCACAGGACACCTATAATATAGGCCGCGGTCTGGGTGCAATGCTGCCAAAAGGCGCAGTGTTTCGCGTGGGCGGCGATGTGCGCATCTCGACCCCGGAACTGAAGCAGGAACTGATCCGCGGACTTGTGGAAAGCGGCATAAATGTAGATGATCTGGGAACCATCCCCACTCCCGCATTGTACTATGCGCTGGCAAACAGCAATGCCGCCGGCGGCGCAACGGTCACCGCTTCGCACAATCCCCCGAAATACAACGGCGTGAAGTTCATGATCGGCGAAAGTCCCGTGACCCGCCCCGTGATAGACAAGCTGAAGTCCGTCATCGACTCCGGCAATTATCCCTGCGGCAAGGGCAGCGTTACGAAGGTCGACATACTTGGCGACTACCTCGCTTCGCTTGATGCCCGTTTCAGGGCAGCAAAGCCCCTGCACGTAGTTATCGATGCCGGCAGCGGCGCGATGAGCAAGGCAGCACCCGCAGCTTTCAGAAACGCCGGTTATAACGTCACCGAGCTTTTCTGCGAGATCGACGGCAGCTTCCCCATGCGCGACCCGAATCCCGCCGAATACAAGCATCTTTCGGCACTGTGCGCAAAGGTGACCGAAACCGGCGCAGATTTCGGCGTGGCATTCGACGGAGACGGCGACAGGGCTGTATTCGTGGATGAAAAGGGACGCGCGGTAATAAACGAAAAATCGCTGGTGCTCTTCATCCGCAAGCTGCTTAAGGATAATCCCACTCCTGTTATTTACGACCAGAAATCCTCCTCCGTTATCCGCAAAGCCACCCTCGAAATGGGCGGAACTCCCGTTCCCGAACGCAGCGGACACGCATTTATCAAAAAGCACTTCCTTGATGTCGGCGCAGCTGTCGCAGGCGAAGTCAGCGGTCATTTCTTCTTCGGCGCGCTCGGTTATGACGACGGTCTGTATGCCGCCCTCATGATGGCGGAGATACTCTGTGCTTCCGAAAAATCGCTGGCATGCCTTGCAGACGAGATAGTCCTGCCGCCCATAACTCCGGATATGCGCGTTGCATGCGCCTATGCCGACCAGCAGGCATGGCTCGACAAGGTAGAAAACCTCGCAAAGACCCTGCCCTGCACGGTTGCCCATCTTGACGGCGTACGTCTTGAATTCGAAGACGGCTGGATACTCATGCGCAAGTCTGTGACCGCGGAACAGATAACCCTCCGCGGAGAAGCGGATACCTCCGAACGTCTGAAGGAACTGCTGTACACAATAGCATCCGTTCTTCCCGAATCCGTCCGCGAAGTGATAGACAAGGAATTCGCCGGATAATCAAATATCCCCGCTTTAGTAAGCGGGGATATTTTTTATACAGTTATCATCACAGGCAAAATTTTATGCACCGTGTATCATCATCAGCCGTTTATCGCGCCGGACTGGATCCTGTCCATACGTGCATACACGCCGTTCTGCGCTATCAGCGATTCGTGGGTGCCGCGCTCGACAACCTTGCCGTTCTGAATAACGAGGATCAGGTCTGCATTGCGTATGGTGGAAAGTCTGTGGGCAATGGCGACTATGGTACGGCGGCCCGCAAGGTCGGAAATCGCCGCATGTATCTGCTTTTCTGTCTCCACGTCAACGGATGCGGTGGCTTCATCCAGCACGATAATGGGCGACCTGCGCAGTATGGCACGGGCGATGGCAACGCGCTGCTTCTGTCCGCCGGAGAGACGCAGGCCGCGTTCTCCTACGCGGGTATCGTAGCCGTCGGGCATCTCCATGATGTCCGCATGGATATTCGCTGCCTTCGCCGCGGCAATGATCTCATCGCGGGTGGCCTTGGGGTCTGCATAGCCGATATTCTCTGCGATGGTTCCGTTGAAGAGGAAAGTATCCTGCAGCACGGGGGAAATATTTCGGCGCAGGCTTTCGAAGGTAACGTCGCGGATATCCTGTCCGTCCACCAGTATGCGTCCGGAAGTGGGCTCATAGAAGCGGGATATCAGCTGGGTCAGCGTGGTCTTTCCCACGCCGGTGGGACCTACCAGCGCCACCATCATGCCGGGCTTGCAATCAAATGAGATGCCGTCCAGCACAGGTTCGCCGGGTATGTAGGAAAATTTCACGTCTTCAAAGGCAATGGAACCCTGAGCCTTTCCAAGGTCTTTGGCGTCGGGACGGTTCTGTATGCGGGAGGGAGTATCCATAATGGACAGCACGCGCTCGGCGCCCGCCATGGAAGACTGCATGCTCTCCAGCAGATTTGCCAGACCCGAAATGGGTGCATAGAACAGGCTGAGGTACAGCATGAAAGCCACGATGCTTTCAACATCCAGACCCTCTCTGTAAGCAAGCAGACCGCCGATGCCCACCACAAGTATCTGTCCGATAGATGAAAGGAATTCGACCGAGGGATGGAACACGGCGCTTATCTTCAGCGCATGGAGCATGGCGCGTACATGCTCGAAATTCTGCTCGTCAACGCGGCCGGTCTCGTATGTTTCCTGACCGAAGGACTGTATCTCATGCACACCGGAGAAATTATCCTGCAGCTTGCCGTTGAGTTCGCCCATCTTCTTCTGGGATATACGAAAGAAGGGACGCACCTTTTTGGCAAAGATGATGCCGGATATGAGTATCAGCGGTATTGGGAAACAGGTGACCAGCGCAAGCTTCCAGTTGATGAGCAAAAGCACCGTCAGTACGCCCGCAAAAGTGATGCCGTTGGTGATCATCTCGGGAATGATGTGGGCATAGAGCAATTCGAAATCGCGGGTATCGTTTACCACGCGGCTCATCAGATCGCCGGTCTGCTTATCGTGGAAAAATCCCAGATCCTGACGCTCGATCTTATCGTACAGTTTGGTTCTGAGGTCGCCAACCAGATACCACGCCGCCTGATGCGCCAGGTAATTGCTCAAAAAGCGGAACAGCACTCTCAGCAGATACAGCGCCACAAGCGCGGCAGTCAGCCAGGCTACCGTGACCAGCATGGATTCGTCTATGCCCCTTTCCACCAGACCCGTCATTGCCGAAAGCACGCGGGGGGCGGCAAGGTTAACGCCCGTAAGACACAGCGTGGATATTATCGCGATGATATACAGCTTCCTGTACCGTATTGCCTCCCGACCGAGGCGGATAAGCATCTTCAAACTCGACACAACTCCTTTGCAGGCTATCAATTAACCAACTAACTATTTTCTCAATTATATCATATCATCACGTTTTACGCCATACGAAATACAGAATATATTTACCGCTCATCACACATAAAGCCGTCTTTTGAAAACAACACTGCCCTTCTGCATAATGCAAAAGGGCAGTGTGTTCAAATCATCAGTGTGTTTGGCGGTAAAGTCACCATGCCTTATGCCCTGCCTGAACGGACAACTCCCTGTGCGCTTTCCCGGCAGGGCAGCAAAACATATTTGTCAATACCATTCATCCTCAGAATACCTGTACAATTCGGCAACTTCATCACCTTCGAGTATCTTTTCGAACATCAGCACACCGTCATCATCATAGAAACTGCGTTTTGCCTTGAGTTCATCGCCCTCGTAGAAGTATTCATATACATAATAAGTTTCGTCATCCCACACGAATTTGACAGTATAACCGGCCTCGTCATATTCGGTATAGGAAATATCCGAACTGTAATATCTCTTGAGACTTCCTCCCGGATAGTATTCAGAGCGGGTGATATTGCCGTCACTGTCGCAGCATTCAACTGTCACGCTGCCGTCTTTCGCATATTCATAAATATCGGTACTGCCGTCATCGTGCAGTACTCTGCTCATTCTTCCCTGCTCATCGTAATGAGTTTCTATACATATTTCGTCTCCCACATACTCCAAATACTGCATAAGCGTGAGTCCGTCTTCAGCATAGATATATTCTACACGGCGGGAATCCCACTCCGTGTCGCATACGTACAACGTGGGAAGTCCGTTATAATTATATTCCATACGTTCGCTGCCGTTGCTGCTTATGCTTTCTTCGGATATCATTCGTCCGCTTGCATCATATTCATATCTGGTTACGCTGCCTGAGGTATAACGTTCCTCCAGCACCCTGCCTTCAGAATCACAGACGCACTGCATACCGCCGGTCCACGTCAGTATCATTGTGCCGTCATCTGCGTACTCTGCAGTGCATATCGCCTCTCCGGCATAGTACTGTCCCGCGAGCCTTCCCATGTCATCATATACATACTCAATGCCGCCTTCGTTTACAAGCCTGCCTTCGGCGTCATATTCGTAGACCGCTTCATAACCCCCGACAATGCCGCTGCGTACAAGCTTGCCGTCCGCATATTCTTCAAACTTGCCGTCCGGCCATTCGAGGTAAGCATGCCCCGCATCGTCATACACGGGCTGCACTCCCCATGAACAAAAGCCCAGCAAATATCTGTAGCCGTACGGATTATCACCCAAGTCGTATAACTCTACGTCCCTCACGGCAAGGGCAAGCTTTCCGTCTTCACCATATTCATATATGGTACGCAGCGTGTAAACACTGCCGACCTTCTCTGTATCATAGGGAACATCTGAGATTTCGACCACCATGTTTCCGTATTCATAATACATGCCCGCCGTGCCGGATTTACCCATACCAACCTGTATAAGCCTGCCTTCGGAATCATACTGCCGCACAACTCCGTCCGTACCATAAACCACAGAAGCAGCTTCGGTATCATAAGATTCGCACAGATTTCCCGATCCGTCAAAAACAGTCACCGCATCCGCCAGCGCACCGGTACAGGCAAACATCATGCTCATAAATACTGCAATCGCTATCAGCTTCTTCATACAGACACTTCCCCTTATCAACACTATGTTTAGTATATCACGCCCCGCAAAGTTCTGACAAGTATCCCCATCCGAACAGCAAAAACAAACCGGGCACCTCCCATTCGGAGATGCCCGGATCATTTATTCTTCTTCCTTTATGACTTCTACCAGAACGCGGTCAACGCGCAGACCGTCCATATTCAGAACAGTGATGCGGAAACCGTCGCGTTCAAGCGAATCGCCAACGGCGGGGAAACCTTCAAAGCCCTCCAGCGTCCAGCCGCTGATGGTATCTGCCTCGGTCTCGAAACCTGCGTCGCCACGCTCAACAATCTCCAGGAAATCATCGATGTTCATATCGCCGTCCAGTTCATAGCGGCCGTCGTCACGCTCAACAACATCCTGTTCGACCACATCGGTCTCATCCCAGATATCGCCAACGATCTCTTCGAGAACATCTTCCATGGTGATGATGCCCGTGGTTCCGCCGTAGTCATCGGTAACGATGCCTATCTGCGTCTTATGGCGGCGCAGCTCCTCCAGTACAGTAGGAAGCTTTACCGTCTTATATACGAAGCACGGCTTCATCAGAAGCTTGTTTATGTCAACAATGCCATCCGGCGCATCGAGCAGCGCCTTGAAGAAATGGTTCAGATACAGCACACCGATGACGTTATCCAGCGAATCCCTGTACACAGGCAGACGCGAATATACGGAATTTTCGATGGTCGCCAGCTGTTCTTCCCAGCTGTCATCAATATCCAGACCTATTACGTTCACACGGGCGGTCATAACATCGCGCGCAGAGATCTCGGAGAAATCCAGCGCTGCCTGCAGCAGTTCACTGCGGTCAGCGTCAATTACGCCCTCATTCTCAACGGTCTCGATTATAGTGGAAAGCTCTTCCACGCCGGTGTTGTCGTCTTTGGTCTCCTCGCGGAACAGCTTGCCTATGCCTTCGGTAGCCCATACGACCAGCAGAACCAGCGGATACAGGATCCACATAACCAGCCTCAGCGGGTAAGCAAACATCACTGCAAAGCGGGAAGCATTCTTTTTCGCAGTGATCTTCGGCATGGTCTCACCAAATACAATGATGGTGATCGTCAGGATCACACTGACGATACCGACAGCGCTCTCGCCGAAAAGCGTGATCGCCATCAGGGTCGCCATGGAGGACGCCGCGATATTGACGAGATTATTGCCGATCAGGATAGCGCCAAGGGCGCGTTCAAAATTATCATAGATATACAGCGCAATCTTTGCTGCAGCGCTGCCGTTCTCTGCCAGACCCTCGATGCGCACGCGGTTCATAGAGGAATATGACATTTCGGAGCCGGAGAAAAAGCCGGACAGTACTATACATGCAACCAGACCGACCCAGAATATCGGAGTCATTCAACCGCCTCCTCATCTTCGCTTTCGCGTTTCTCGGGCAATTTCATCGTGACGCGCAGCAGACGGCGTTCGTCCTTACGCGAAACGGTGACATGCAGCCCTTCGTAGTCAAAGGAGTCGCCCACTTCGGGGATCTTGTCGAATTGCTCATATACCCAGTCGCCCAGAGTCTTATGGGAAAGGTCGTGCCTGAGCGGATCTTCAAAGCCGATCTCCTCAAATGCATCCTCGACCTGCATGGCAGTGGAAACATCGAAGGTATCTTCGCCGAGGGAAACGACATAATTGATGACGGTATCATCCTCGTCCCAAAGCTCGCCAACCAGCTCTTCAAGAATATCCTCAACTGTTACGATACCCAGAGTACCGCCGGAACTGTCCGTTATGACGGCCAGATTCAGCTTGCGGCGGCTGAGTTCGCGCAGCAGTTCATCAACCTTCATGCTGGAATGCGCAAAGTACGGCTCATCAAGTACACTTTCAAGATTCAGCGCATCCTTTTCATGGATGCAGGCCTTAATATACTTACGGATATGCAGAATGCCGATGATATTATCGATCGTATCACGATAAACCGGCAGACGCGAGTGAGTAGATCCCTTTATCTGTTCCATGAGTTCAGCAGGGGTATCGTCAATGTCCAGAGCTACCATATCTACGCGTGCGGTGAGTATATCACCGGCGCTGACATCGTCAAACTCCAGGGCAGAATAGACCAGTTCGCCCTTTTCTTCGTCCAGCGAACCCTCTTCTGTAAGAGTCTCGATGATATCGTACAGTTCATCCTCCGTCACCGATACTTCGCCATCGCCCTTTGTGAGCTTTGCAACAGCCTGACCGAACTTCGTCAGCAGGAAAGAAAGCGGAGTGAATACCTTCATCAGAAAGCGCAGCGAGCCGGATGCCCACAGCGAAAGGCTTTCACAGTACTTCTTCGCAAAACTCTTCGGCAGCATTTCTCCGAAGAAGAATACTATCAGCGTGGTAACAAAGGTGCTGACTGTGACAGCAGCGCTGCCCCAGATACGCGTAACAAACAGTGTGGATATCGCCGCACCGACGATGTGCGTGATATTGGTACCAATGAGAATCGTGGTGATGGCTTTGTCGAAATCCTCCAAAACCTCCATCGCGCGAATCGCACGAGGGTCACCGCGGTCGGCGCGGTTCTTCATGCGGATCTTGTTGACTGTTGCAAACGCAGTCTCCGCCACCGCAAAATAGCACGCCATGATCAGCATACTGATAAAAATGACGATAAGCAACCAACTTCCGTCTTCCATGATGGAAAGTCATCCCCCAGTTTTATAATTATAGACATAGTTATTATATCATGTATCCATTTTCCAGTCAACTTAAGGAAATCGGCATCTTTTAGGCAAATATCGGAAGATAATAATAAACACTCTCAAAAAAATATGTGTGTTTTCTCAAAATCCAGTCCGTTATTTACGTTCCGTGTTTTTCGAACGCAAATGCACAAATATACAAAAAACGCCCCTCTTGCGAAGGGCGTATGTTTACAGAAGCCGTATGCCGAATTTCTCCTTGCGGCGGGCATTATAATAACTGTAATCTGCAAACGATATATTCTCCGGAACTCCGTGGTCCACCAGCGGAATGAATCCGCCCATCTCCACCGCAGGCGCAAGGCGCTCAAGTTCGGCCTCAATGGCGTCGGGTCCCTTCTGCAATTCGCGCTTGTCCACATTGCCCCATATCAGTATCTTATCTTTCTGATATTTCTTCAGCAATTTTTCCGCGTCCATGCCGGCAGCCACTTCCAGCGGATAGAAGCCTCGTACTCCGCCCTCCAGCCATATGGGCAGCAGCTGTTCGATATTTCCGTCGCAATCCACAAAACAGAGCTTCACTCCGTTTTCCCTCAGGAAATTCGTAACCTTCTGATAAGGCTTGAGACAGAATCTGCGGAACATCTCGGGAGAAATCAGCGGCCCGTTTTTATAGCAGATATCCTCCCAGAACATGCCGATATCTATCTTAAAATCGCGCACAGCCTTTCCCAGCGCCTCAATATAGAAATCCGCCAGATAATCCATTACCTCCGCGACCCATTCCGGCTCATCATGCAGCGCATAGGAAGCATTTTCCACTCCCATCCAGTTGCGGAGTATGCCGTAAAAGCTGCCGACATCAACCGTAATGATATGGCTGCGGTCATCGCCCCACTTCCGGCGCAGCATCTGCCATGTGGCATCGTCGGGATAACGACCTGGATCATTGGGATTCAGGCGGGTGCGCTTGAATTCCTCCCAATTTTCCGGTCCCTTAAGGGGATATTCCAGATACTGCGTGGCGATCAGCACGGAATCGGGATCCTTCAGACGCTTTCCGATAATGCCGTCCGCGCCGCGCACTATCTCGTGTTTGTCGTCCTCCCACAATATCTCCTGCTCATATGCCGGATATATGCCAAGCTCCACAGGAAGCCTCGACTGACCCCAGAACGCAGAGTAGATGCCCTCAAATCCGAAATACTCACGCATGTACTCTCTTTCGTCACTCTGACCCTCAGGCATGGGCGGCATTCCCTGACTCACCCACTGCTTGTAGGGCTTCACCCAATCGCCCCATGCAGGAATGTCCTTTGACTCATAATTAGCCCATAACCAGAAACGCTCACGTGCCGTCATGGTCGTGCCCCCTTTTATCCATGGAATCATTTACATTATATCACAGTCCGTCAAAACCGTATACAGCAAAACGCTCCTCGCACGAGGAGCGTTTTCTTTATAATGACTTTATCAGTCGATATTCTTCATGGTGGGGAACAGCAGAACGTCACGGATGGATGCGGAATCGGTCAGCAGCATCACGAGACGGTCGATACCGAAGCCCAGGCCGCCGGTCGGGGGCATTATTTAAGCGGTTTTGAAACCCTTTTTGAGACTTTTCAGCGGCTTCCATCACTGATGGCTGGGGCATTAGATCCTCAAAACGCCTGTGTCATCGCAATTGTACACCAATTTGGTGTACAATTGGTGTACATTGGTGTACAAATCATGATTCTGTACACCTGCTCCAGCAAGACTCAAAGTTAGTAAACTCACGCCGCTTCAAGTCTTTGGTTGCGTCGGCATAGATATTCAACGTGGTTGACACGTCTGAGTGCCCCAATGCATCCTGTATAACCTTCACATTGATACCTGCCTCACACATCCTTGTCGTGAATGTATGCCGGAGGATGTGACAGCTGAAGGGCGGAAGCAGAACAGGATTCCGCTTTCCAGTCAGCAGCACTTCATCATTACAATCCCGTGTGATACGGCGAAGAGCTTTGTTCAGTGTTCCCTGATGCTGTGGATTGCCAAAGCGGTTCACGAAGACGAAGTCCGTGTAACCATCAATCGTAGAGGTACAACGTATGCCGTTCGCCTGCTGGTACTGACGTTCTTCCAGAAAAGCTTCCTTTACGAAGTTTAGCATCGGGATCTTCCGAACACTGTTAGCTGTCTTCGGAGAATGGATGTTACAGTAACACCCGTTCTCAGCATGATTGTAGTAAACCAGAGTGTGATTCACGTCAATCATACCTTCATCAAGGTCAACATCACACCAACGCAGTCCAACAGTCTCTCCTACCCGCATACCGGAGCCGATCATAACAGCAAAGATTGGATACCAATGTCGGTATTGATCTGACTGTCTCAGATAATCCAGAAACAAGTCCTGCTCTGCCTGAGTCAGCGCCCGACGCTTCTCTGCTTTCGCACGCGTCTGTTTCAGTTCTTTCATCACATTGTCGGAAGGATTTCTACGAATATAAGAATCGTCGACAGCCATATCAAACACTTGGCGCAGAACAGTATGAACACCATCTACCGTAGAAATAGATAGCCCCCGCTCATCTACAAGAGAATTGTAGAACCGTTTCACATCTGACTTGACAAGGACAGAAATTTTCTGCTTACCAAACCGCGG
The DNA here is from genome assembly GCA_045649485.1 of Clostridia bacterium. GTDB lineage: Bacteria > Bacillota > Clostridia > Christensenellales > Aristaeellaceae > RUG11247. The sequence goes on along the minus strand of JAZRPZ010000117.1, from coordinate 10,327 downwards.
AGATACATATTGTTCATACATAAAACGGTAATTCTGAAGAGTATTGTCCTTCAGTCCTCGTTTCAACTGCTTCCACCTTTCGTACATCTCATTAACTGTTACAAATCGTGCTTCAGTTTTGATTCCATCAAGGTCGTCTTTGAAAATGCCCTTCTCTTTTTCGCGTAGTTCTTCCAGTGTCGATGCATAAACAGAATGCCGATTGCCGTCTGCATCTGTCCAACGAAACTGATATGTCCCGTTTTTGTGCCGGGATTCCCCTTTCTGCAGGTTAGTAACCTGTGATTTCTTAGACATTCCCTTTCCTTTCAGAAAAGAACGTCTCTATCCACAGCAATAATATCACAATCATGCCCCTGCTTCAAGGAAAATCTCTCCAGAAAACTCATTATGTAAGCAAAATGGCTCTGGATTTACATCTTCTGACTTTCCAATCACAATTTTTCCACTACATTTGCATTTGCGGGACCTTAAGTTACATCTTTTCCACCTAAAACCACCACTTTTCACTCAACGGGTTTGCTTTTGCGGCAGACCCGTTTTTTGTGTATTCAGAAAGTTTCAGAAAAAAAGTTTGAAAAACATCTTTCTTGTTTCAGAAGCGAAACAATTAGTTTGGTATACTATGGCCACAAGGTTGAGAGAAGCAAACCGCAACAGAAAACGAAAGAGAGGAAACCGCAATGAACAAGAACCTGAAGATGATTGATCCTGAATCCATGACCATCACCGTAAGCCGCGAATTCCTGATGAAGGCCGGACAGTTCGGCACTCCTGAATTCTTCGAAGCCCTCGAAATGAAGAAAGACGGTTATCGTCTGGTCGAGCGCAGAATCAAGCGTAACCCCGACAAGCGCACCTACGCCGATCTGACCTACGATAAGATGGAATCCTTCATCGAAGGATATTGGACCGACGAAGAGACCCACAAAGCAAAGCTCGAAGAGTTTGACTGCATCAAGAAGTGGGCAAAGACCCAGCCTGCCGCCTATGCGAAGGTCAAGGAATGGTTCAAGAGCGAATACGGAAAAGCCTTCGACGAAGCAGAAGGCCTCAAGAAGACCGATGTTTGACGATCAGAAAGAGAGGATTTTTACGATGAAGCGAAATCGTTTGTATGAAGTGAATGTTCTGAACAACACCGTCGTTGTCAGCCGCCGGTTCCTCGACGCCGCAAGCCAGATCAACAGCAAGGAATACAGGCTCTACCGGCAATTCGAAGAGATGGGCCTGAAGATCATTGTTGAAACGCGCTCTGCCGGTAGAAAGAAGAGCAGTCCACTGCGTCCTCTCAACGGCTCTGAGGAGTCCAGAAAGCCCCTGATTTCCCTTGAAAAGATGGCGCTGTACATTTCCATGCTGGACGACGCCGACGTGATGATGGATGAATTTGACGCCGTCCGCAGAGCCGCGCGGAGCATGGAACACCCCCGCCGCTACATCAACGATTGGTTCCGCAATGAATTTCCCCACTACGATGACATCCCTGAGATCGACGACGACAACCGCATCGTTCACAACCCCAACGCAGCATAATTGAGGAGGAAAAGAAGATGGATAAGATGAACGTTTTTCGTATGGGCTATTTCTACGATGTTGACACCAACACCCTGCACATGACCAAGGCCTTCGAGCGTAAGACCCTTCAGTACGGCTCCGATGAGTTCAGGCTGATCCGTAAGCTCCGTGAAGTGTGTCCGGATATGAAGACCGAAATCCACACCCGCGACGGCAAGGCCAAGCCCCTCGCTTATGAAATGATGAAGAAGTTTATTCGTCTCCTGCCCACCTCCGAAGCCGACCTGAAGGAAATGGAACGGCAGCAGAAGATGAGTGTCGCCTACAAGAGCCCTTACAAGTTCATGGAGCGCTGGTTCAATGATAAGTACCCGCACCACAAGAAACTTCTGGTGAAGAATGAAAACGGCGAAACCGAATGGGATGTACTTTCTCTGTTGGCGCAGGGCAAGCAGGAAGAGGTCGGCGGCAGCAACGTCGTTGAAATGCACAACAAATCTGAACCAGACCGCAATCAGCCCGCATCTGCATAAGGTGTGGGCTATTCCTTTTTTGTTGATCTAATCCTTGACAGGAGTCAAACATTTCACTTCCCGTGCAACCTGTAGTATAATTATTATAGAAAGAGCGACAGAGCACCTCTTTCATGCACCTGAAATTAGGAGGAATGAGTATCGATATGACAGAAAACTATAAGCAAGCGCCGTTACTGGTGCACAATGGATTCAAGCAGAAATTCGGTAACCGGAACTATTATGAACTGCCTCAGGAACTGATGCGGACGGTATTCAACAAACTGAGCGGCAAGCACGGAAACCAGCTCAAATTGCTGATCGTCCTGATGGGAACCGCAGGCAATCGCGGCTTCAGAGTCAGTCAGAAGTGGATTACCGACTTGACCGGAATGGACGAAAGCGGATACAAACGCGCTCGGAAAGCTCTTGCTGATATGGGTTGGATTACGCATGAGAACGGATATATCGCGGTCAACTTCGATGCAATCTGGGCGGCGCATGAAGCCTCCCCAAGTAGCATCATTCCCGATGAAGGTGCGATGACGCCTCGGCTATCAACAACCCAAGGTGGGAGCATGACCGCACTGCGTGATGCCCCGGCAGGTGACATCAGAAATACCGCCCCGGCATCAGACTTTAATGGGGAGGCATCAAATCCGTCCGGGAGTGCGATGACAGGTCCTATAATAAATAATAATAAAGAAGAACAAATAATCTATAAAAAAGAAGAAGGCGGGCAAAGCCCGGGAGGGGAAAAGATCGGTCAGCGCAATCTGATCCATCCTATCAAGAAAAACAAACGCAAACCCGATCTTCTGGACATCAACGATTATTTGGATGACTGAAACCAATGCTCCGATTTTCGATAAGCGAAAAAGGCAGGAGCATTTTTTGTTTCCTGAATCTGCCAAAGTTGGAGGGTTCCATATATAGAATACTCCAGAAATGGCAGATTCCATCGCCCTGGTTTTCATGTGTGCGCGTCACGTCTTTGCTCCGCAAAGCCGCGCCCCGCTACACATGAAAAGGCGCACTTGTGCGGCGACACGCGCCTTCCCACGCCTGCAAGCAGGCGCGGGAACCCTCGGCGCTGTGTCTGCGCCCGCGCAGGCGCTGGCTTATCCACACTGCGCGCGCAATAGGAGCTTTGCTGGTAAACTGAGTTGTTATAAGTGCTTGATAATTGAAACTATAGTGAAACAAACAATATAACTTGCGTATATAAACTATAAGTTGCAATCATCAAACAATAGACTAATATCGAATATTTGTCTTCTTGTATAAGTTGTAGTATAATTATTATACAAGGTAAGGGAAAGGATACTTCCTATAATAGCCCTTCTTGATAGAGAAAATTTAGAACAATGAAAAGGAGAACGAAAAAATGAAGATTATGATGATTCCCGGCGAACGAAATGAAGAACTGATCCTGAAGGTGCGTGAGGCTACCGCCGCCTGTCGTGCTGATGAAAACTCTGATGCTCTCGACAACCTCATTGATGAATACGGACTGGTTGATGTGTTCGATGCTATGTACTATGCCTGCGAAAACAGAGACGAAATGCTTCAGCAGCAGACCGATTATTTTCTCAATCTTCTGTATTGCGAGGAATCCAACTACTACATCAGCCGCATGACCGGTATTGAACGATAAACTCAGGAGGAAAACATAATGTCTGAATATTCCATCCAAAATAGAAACCAACGCTGCTGCATCTGCAACAAGAAATTTGTTGGCTTCGGCCATAATCCAGATCCTGTTAATACAAGAATCGGCGCGCGCTGCTGTAACGATTGCAACTATGCATATGTCATTCCCGAACGCATGCGGCGCTATGAGTTGGGCCTTCCGATCCGGGAGGTCAGTTGAATGACCGCCGAATACATCAATGCCCACGAACCCATCTACAGCTACCTCGTCAGCTACTTCCTTCCCGACCTCTCCGATCCTTATTTCCGACAGGATGCCGCGCTTGAAATCGAATTGGACGAACGCATGACATACTGCCGCTATATGGCGGCGTGGTTGCCGTATGAGCCGCACTACACAGAGATTTTGAACCGAATAGCGGGCGCAACACAATGCACAAACGATAAAGAGGATGCCATCAAGCATCCTCTTTTTTGCTATTATTATATCTTATGTTTTTCGATCCACTGTATACAATCTTCTACACTTACCAGTCCCTGTGCCAAATTCAAACCCAGTTGGATTGGTTCGTACTGATTAAGATGATGATTTTCGTCCGTGTATTCCTCCAGGATCTTCAGCAGGAAGTAAGGCTTCAGTCTGCGGGGCATGTCATTCATAGTTTCAATCACTCCAAAGCATCATTTGGATTGTTGGATGTATCTTGTGGATAGCATGGTACATATTTTGGATACATTATAACATGTATACGCCCTAAAGTCAGTGGTTCTTGATGCGTAAGGATCGGTTGCGCCAATATTCCTTGGCAAAACTGGCCATTTTCTGAAATCCACCAACTAGCTCTTTATCTGTCATGCCCTTAGGTATACTTGTCATAACAGAAGGCATGAAATGTACTTTTGCCTCCAATTTATTTTCCCATTCTGGAGACCATTCTCGATACACGGCTTCACGGCAAGGGAAGGGTATCTTTTTGGCCTTTCTGATCATCTTGACAAAATTCCACTCATGGGGATAAATACATTTTCTCATTGAAGTAACTATCAATTTGTTGTCTAAATCTCCCAAGGTTCGTGTGGGCTGTGCTTCGCGATTTTTCACTCGCGCAGATTTTGCAGATTCATCAAAAAAAGAGAATTCGGTATCCGAATGAGCCATCACTCGCTCGTTTGCAGATATTAACTGCAGAACGTTTAGATGAACCACTTCGTCTTCGTCATTGGATGGTACATAGAATCGAGATGTATCACAACTATAAACTCCTTGATCGAACAAAACAAGAAGTTTATTCTTAGAGATGGGCACCAAAATAATTAGTCCCATGCTTCCATATCCAATTGCACTCGGAAAGAATGGATTGATAAAAACAACAGGAGCATCAGAATACACTAATTCATGTTGTGTATTATAGCAGATCACCTTCATAGAAAGATCTTGAATCAAAGGTTCAATACGTTGAACCATTTGTAAGCTTTCTGCGGGAGGTGTAATTTCTTTAGCATTTTTTTTGCTATAATCGCCAACTATTTCTTCGTCATATTCAAGTCCCTCATGGGAACATACCATCTTTGCCACTTCTTTAATAACGGCACTTTTTTCGTCTTGCTGATTTTGATCTTCAGCCTCGGTTCTTTGACGCTGATATATCACGAATTCTCGAATAACGCAGATTTCTTTTTCTGCAATAGCTTCTTCATTCAGAAGCTTTCGGATAACAGCACTCCATTCAGCTTCCTTTTTGCTTAATATATTTTCGACAACTCCATCTTTGCCATAGAAATAGTCTATAGTGCACTGGCTTTTGTATGGAATATCGCGCCTTACAGAGTAGTCAGCAGTTTGAAGAAGAAATATTCTTCCTTTCTCATTCGCAAAATTCTTCATATAGAATTGGGGAACATAATGCTGTTTCTTTTGTATTGCCATAAGTTGTCCTTTCCAGATGTGTATATCTGTTCTCAGTATATCACGTAATTTTGAAATTTGGAGATCAACGAAAGACTTTCCTAAATGGTTTTCGTGAAAAATATAAAGGAACATTCTTGCGAAAACCTTTTAGGAAAAGTCTTTGTTTGTGGGGGAAAGGTTCCCCCACACCCCGCCAACAGCCCGACAATGCTTCGCGTTCCCGGGACTGTTTCCAGATCTATCTATGCGTTGGACAGCGTTGAACAATCCTCTATTCCGATTCTCCATATCCAATAGAGAAAATATGAAAGGAGGCCTGAACATGGCCCACATTGGAGTTAGAATCTCAAAACAAGACAAAGAAAAACTCGACGAAATCGCGAAGGAAACCGATACCACGATTTCAGAAATCACCAGAAGCCTATTGGATAGATTTTTCAAGGAAAAGGAGGTCATAAAAATTGTCCTTAAGTAATCATTACAGAGAGCGTGCCCGGACTCAAAAGCATCTGATGTACATGGAACGGCACGGGAATGATAATCCATATCACTATCGCCACATTGACCAGTTTTGCGAATATGCCGACCTTGTGGCAGAGAGTGCCAAAGCGGAAGTCATAGAGATGCTTCCGAAGTTGATTGAACGGTATATGAAAAGCCCCAAATGGCAAGCGGATGTGGATGAAAGCAGTCTGAAGAGAGCCCAGCAGAAGATAAACAGTATGCTGGATGGGATCTTCGGCAAACGATAACGACAACGGGGAAACTGAAATGCGATTTAGTTTTGCGGAAGGCCAGACCGGGGGCCTACTGGGTCGCGAATCTTGAATTTTCCCAAATACTACCGCCCTCCCTATACACCAAACGGGAACAGCTCGACATAACGTTGGCTGTTCCCGCTTTTTTGCGTTTATACCTTTGTGCCGTCCTTGAACTCAAAGCCGAAATAATAGTTGGCTTCCAGAGCCTCGGCGATCTTCTCCATCTCTTCGGAGGAAAACTTGCCGGTCTTCATGCGCTGATTGAAGGCTTGCGGACTGGAACCCACGGCACGGGCGAGGTCCGCTTCGCTCATTCCCTTGTAAGCAAGTGCCATCTTGATTTTCTGTGAAATAGTCATGTCAATCCCTCCGATGTTATTATACAGGCTTCTCTTTCATCTGTCAATTATACACAGAAAAAATCAACGAAAATCTTTATGAATCTATTGACAAAATAAAGGAAATCATTTATAATGTAACTACAAGGTTGAAAGAAACAAGAAAACGCTTCATGACAAACACGAAGGAGGATTCCACAATGGCAACCAACGAAATCATCAGCAAGCTCACCGAACTGGCAGAACTCCGCAAGATGGCCGACGATCTCAACGCCGAAATCGAAGCGATTCAGAACGAGATAAAAGCTCACATGACCGCAGAGGACACTGACACCATCACCGCAGGCGCGTTCAAGGTCACTTGGAAGACCGTCACCTCGACCCGTATCGATACCACTGCGCTGCGCAAGGATCTGCCGGAAGTCTGGCAGGAGTACGGCAAGACCTCCACGACCCGCCGCTTCAACGTCGCAGTTGCAAACTAAAAGCCGGAGCAACTACCACATCACTCCGGCAAACGCACCTCAGTAAGTCACTACACAAACCGGGGAGCATGTTCATTCTACCACACGAACTGCTCCCCACGCAATAGGAAGGAGCATAAAAATGGATCTTTATCAGGAAGTCACGAATCGCATCATGGAACAGCTCGAAAACGGAATCATCCCGTGGGAAAAGCCCTGGATCAGCGTCGGAAACGCTGTCAGCCACGCAACCGGCAAGCCTTACAGCCTTCTGAATCAGATGCTGCTTGGTCGTCCCGGCGAATATGTCACTTTCAACCAGTGTCAGGCTGAAGGCGGCAAAGTCCGGAAGGGTGAAAAAAGCAGCATGGTCGTCTTCTGGCAGAGGATTGAGGAAAAAGATCCCGACACCGAAGAGGTCAAGCAGATCCCCTTCCTCCGTTACTTCAACGTGTTCCACATCGACCAGTGCGAAGGCTTGACCGCGAAGCATACGCAGGAGCTGCCGAACACCGTGGCCGCTGACCAGACCGCAGAAGCCATCATTGCTGGATATATCCAGACGAGCGGCGTCAGGCTGAACCATGAAGCAGGCGACCAAGCCTTCTACAGACCTTCCACCGATAGCATCACACTCCCGCTACTTGCTCAGTTCAAGGAAACCGCTGAGTATTACAGCACGGCATTCCACGAAATGATTCACAGCACAGGACACAAAACCCGTCTCGACCGTCTGGAAAAGACCGCGTTCTTTGGCTCTGAAGCCTACAGCAAAGAAGAGCTGATCGCAGAGATAGGCGCGGCAACTCTGGTCAACCACGCGGGCCTCGAAACCTCCCGAAGCTTCCGCAATAGCGCAGCTTACGTTCAGAACTGGCTGCAAGTGCTGCAAAACGACAAGCGTTTCATCGTCAGCGCAGCAGGCAAAGCTGAAAAAGCAGTAAATATGATTCTGGGAGCAGCGGTTTAACCGCTGCTCCATATGGAGGGAAATACGATGGAAGAAGCATACATGGATGTAGCAACAAACCTGCTGCACGATATTCGACTCAGGATTGAAGGAGCAGTTGTCATCTACGAAACCGATGCGTTACCGCTGAGAAGGCTGGGCTTAGAGAATGAAAGACCGATTTCTGCCGGAGCGTATGACACGATAGGTTCTGCGTTATACGATTTGCGACAGGATATTCAAAAACTCTATGAAGCGCATATGATCGAAGTCAACGGTGTGTCAAAATAAACAGTACAATTATTGAACAGTGAACGAACGACCGAAAACCGCCTGAAATCCCGGAAAATCTGTAAATGAAACCGGTAAACGAAACGATTTCCGGGATTTAGGGTTTTCTTTTACAGGAGGTCAGGAATAATGAGCAAAACTTGGGGATATGCGCGCTGCAGTACCAACGAAGACAAACAAGACATCAATCGTCAGATACGCGAGCTTAAATCCGCCGGAGCTGACGAAGTAATCTTCGAATATGAACACGGAGACGCCAAAGTCAAAAAGAACCTCCATATGCTGCTGGAAATGGCGAATGAGGGCGAAACAATCATCACTCTTGAAGTAAGCCGCCTGAGCCGCAGCACGCAACAGCTGTGCCAGATCATCGACGTCATAAAAGAAAAACATCTGCGTCTGATCATCGTCGGCAGCATCACCATCGACTGCCGCAATGGTGAAATCGATCCAATGTCAAAAGCCTTCCTCGAAATGAGTGGAGTATTTGCAGAGCTTGAACTGTCCATGATTCGCGCCAGAGTCAAAAGTGGCCTCCAGAACGCAAAGGCGAATGGTAAAAAGCTGGGAAGAAAGCCGACAACAAAGGATGATATTCCACCGATTTTCTATAAGCATTATCCAGCTTATACTTCGGGAAAGATGAATATCTCGGAGTTGGCACGGGTGTGCGGGTTGAGCAGACCGACGGTGTATAAGTACCTTGGACTAATAACCAGCTGAAAATACACCGTGAAGATATTTACTACATCATACTATAAGGCGGACAACCCTTCAGGGCTGTCCGCCTTGGAATTCTGGTCGAGGTCTATCACGGAAATATTCCGTATCGACTGATCGAATATAGGAAACGCATATACCTTATCTCATCAGGTGACATCCTCTTCATCAAAGATGTCGCCGCATTCAGGACAGAATTTCGGAGCTTTGGTAGGATCGGCGGGTTTCCAGCCGCACTTATCGCACTGGTAGATCGGTGCGCCTGCGGGCTTCTTTGCGCCGCATTCTGCGCAGAACTTGCCCTTGTTCACTGCGCCGCAGGAGCAGGTCCACCCTTCGTCGGCGGGCTTGGGCGAACCGCACTCCGGGCAGAATTTGCCAGTAGCGGTGGCACCGCAGGAACACTTCCAGCCGGACTGAGGCTCGGGCTTCTTTGAGCCGCACTCGGGGCAGAACTTTCCGGTGGCCGTTGCACCGCAGCTGCACTTCCAGCCGCTTGCTGCGGACGGCTGCACAGGCTGCTGAGCCTGCTGCTGACCCATCTGGAACAGCTGAGCTGCATTCATGCCGCCGCCCTGGGCCATGTTCATGCCCATGAAGCCGGTGAACGCGCCGCCAGAATTCTTCGCAGCATCCTGCATCGCCTGCGCCTGTGCGCCGACGAGATGGGCGGCAGCCATGTTCGTGTTGCGGAACACGGCGTTGCGCTGCAGTTCCTTGATCATGGCCTCGTCTTCCTCGGAGGCCTTGACAGAATTCATGCCAAAGGACACGATTTCCACGCCGCGCAGGTTCGCCCACTTCTCGGACAACACCTCGTTGAGGGCGTCGGTGATTTCAAGAGTGTGGCCCGGCAGCGCGCTGTAGCGGATGCCCATTTCGGAAATCTTTGCAAACGCAGGCTGCAGCGCGGTCAGCAGCTCGGACTTGAGCTGGCTGTCGATCTGATCGCGGGTATAGTCGCCGTCGATATTGCCGCAGACATTGGCGTAGAACAGCATCGGATTGGTCACGCGGTAGCTGTATTCGCCGAAGCAGCGGATGGAGATGTCCACGTCCAGACCGATGTTGTGATCCACCACGCGGAAGGGCACTGCGCTGGGCGTGCCGTACTTGTTGCCGATGATTTCCTTAGTATTGAAATAATACACGCGCTGGTCCTTACCGGCCTGACCGCCGAAGGAGAAGCGGTTGAAGGTTTCCTTCAGGATG
>JAZRPZ010000116.1:0-19777 GCA_045649485.1 Clostridia bacterium | reverse complement strand
AAAGCTCACGGAAGCCGTCTGTCCACTCACGACCGTTACAGTCTTGGACTGCTGCGGCTCATAATAACCGATAGACTGTTCTGTAACGGTGTAATTGCCGGGACTAAGGTTATCAATGACGATTTCACCGTTAGAACCCGTCTTAACAGTCTTGTTCACACCGTTTCCGGTAATGGTAAAGGAAATGCCCGAAACATTACCGTCCTCAGAGGTCTTAACGATTTTGGCAGAACCTAAGCTGACCTTGATATTGAGATAACCCCTTACGGGATCGTTTACTTCTGCGGCAAAGGTAGACAAGTCCTGAATACCTGAACCGGGTGTAATAACCCCGTCAGACCAAACTACGACACCTTTACGAACAGAGCCGTTCTTTGTTGCGGTAATGCTCACTTTGCTCGTAGGTGCTTTATTTGCGGTAATAGTCAACTTATTTCCACTCACGGAAAAGCTGATACCTGACTCACTTGCGGTAAAGGTGTAGTTGCCTAACACATTATTTGTGTCGGTGAGTGTAGTGGAATAGTTTGTGCCGTTCCACTCAAGTTCAATATCCTGAGCTTTGGAAGTGGACTTTGCAAAGAAGCTCGGTACTTTGGAGTGCTTCTGCACATTGGATACCATACTGTTGTAGTAGCTCATATACTGACTGTAAAGCGGATTGTTCTTGCTTACACGGTCGTTTACTGCATCGTAACTACCCGTATCAACGTGGTTAAAGTTGGAGTCACGCTCACCGACAACAGTTTCCCAAATAAGAGTCTGCGTTGCCATAATATGAGCCATCTTGTCCGCATCTGCGGAGTTCTGAGAACGCCAATCAATATCTACCTTTCCGGTGTAGCCATACTGAAAAATACGACCGATGAACAGCTTGATTTCGTCAGCAGAAATGGTCTTATTGTAGGCTGACGGATAGTTGTCCCAATAGGTTTCATCACGCTTCGTCATTACATCACCAATGTTAAGTTGCGTACCGGGTTCAATACAATAACACGCATTGCCCGACCACGAACCAACGGTATAGACTGTGATCTTCTTGGCTTCTGCGGCAGACCAACCGTTCATATAACGGAGTTCTCCGTGTCCCCAATCAGCACCGAAGTTATCATCACCTTCACGGGGGAAGGACATCATAACAACTTCTGCGGTGGAACTCTCTGCGGCAAAGGCAGTTGTAGAGCCGATGCCAAGAAAAGTAGAAAGGCACATCACAAGGGCAAGTAACGCCGAAGTGCCTTTCTTAAAAAAACTCTTTTTCATTAGGTTTTTACCTCCTTTTTGACATAAAAAAACGCACTGCTTTTTTACAGTGCGTTTCTCGAATTATTTGTTAAGCGTAACCGATATAAATATCGTAACAATCGTTGCCGACCGACTCTGCCCATATCCAAACATCGGTTATATCTTCATCGTTTGCGTATCGGTTCAAGCGGCTTTGTATATCTCTTTCAAGATAGATACAATGCGAACCTGCTCGGATAGGATTGTCCCAACAATCGACTGCGGCAGCATCCAAAACAAGACCTTTACTCTGTGCATAACTTTTTGCATAGCCGATCCAATAGCCAATATCAAAGGCTTTGGGCGGTTCTGTGGTTTCGGGTGCTTGTATTTCCGGTTCGGATTCAGGCTCAGGCTTAGGATCTTCCGTAGGCTTTGTCTGTTCCGTACTTGGTACGGTAGTTTCAGGCTTGGTTGTTTCGGGTATTTTTTCTTCAGGCGGCTTAACGGGTTGTGTTTCTGTGGGTTTCTTTTCGGTTTCTGCCTTTTCAGTCTGTGACTGAGAAGGTTTGGATTCGCTTGCTTCAGTTTTTTTCTCAGGTTCTTCTGTTGGCTTACTCACCGAAGAAGAAGTAGGCTTGGTGTCCTCGTTTTCTCGGCTTTCGGTAGGCTCTGTAACAACTTCATTTTTAGTCGATGAAGCGGTGCTTTCCGTTGCGGAAATACTCGGTTCATCTGTTAATTTCTCGTCTTGTTTTAGCTCCGAAATTTCACCAACCGAAGAAGAACTGATTTCGGGGTTCTGTGGGGGTTCTTTTGTCTGTGAACATCCCACAAGCAACACCATCAACAGAACAAGCAGAATGGGTAAAAATCGCTTTCTCATAAACTCACGCTCCTTTGCTTTTCTACCCACATTGTACGGATATTTTTGTACTCCGACAAAGGTGCGAATTTACGAGGGTAAACTTAAATCATAGCAACCACCTCCTTCAAGTGTAAATTGTGCCATTTCTTTATGAGAAAGACATATACTTTTGAGATAGTTTATTCAGGGAGATAGTATATATCTTTTTCGGTAAGTTAGCTTGTAATTAGGGGTTAGAGTGTGAGAAAGGGGAACAGGAAATTTATACTCCTACTACCTTGTGTCACGCTCTGCACGTTTTCGCAAAAAGTTGTTGTAATGCTCCAATGCCTTACAAATAAAGTCCTCCGTCTGACTTAGTGGGACATTTTTGGGAATGAGCTTTCGCACTCGTTCATCACGAAGGACAATCTTTTCACGCTGATTTGGTTTTTGTTCGGACATAATGGCTTGGATTGCTTCAGGTGTGAGTTTTCCTTCCTCGAACATCTTTCGCATACGGATTGTTTGATCGTGGGAAGGTGTACAGTCGTTCAGGTCGATTTCATCAACGAGGTCACGCTGACAATCTTCATCAAGATACGAAAGTTCTACGGCAGGTCGCATTTTCATTTTGCCTTCATCAACTAACTCAAGAAGTTCGGGGACAAGATTTGTCAGACGTATATATCTGTGAATTTGATTTCGACTGTCACCACATTCTTCGCTCATAATTTCAAGGGATTGTTTACCTCGTAAATCAATCCCCACTGGGGATGAATTTTCTTTTTGCGGTCTGCCCGCAGTTCTTTTCATTGCTTCACTTCGCATTTTATATGCGAAAGCCTTTTCCGAGGGAAGTATCTGTGACCTTTGGAAGTTGCTTTCTACCATTAAAATAATGGACTCATCCCTTGAGAGGTCTACAACTTCACATCTCAGGGTTTCAAATCCCGCAAGTTCGCTTGCTCGTTTTCTTCTGTGACCTGAAATGAGTTCGTATCTGCCATCTTCCTTTTGACGAACAGTAGCAGGTGTGATAACGCCACGTTCTTTTATACTCTCAGAAAGCTGCATCATATCTTCATCGTCACGAACTTTATACGGGTGATCGGGGAAATCGTCAATCAGCTCTAAGGGAATATCTCGGATTTTTGCGAGCTTTTCATCATCTCTCATTTCCTGAGTCGAGAAAATATCATCGAACTTGGGCAGAGTGAAGTCGCTCTTTCTTCCTGCCATCGACTAACACCTCCTTTGAAAATTCGGTGTAGGCTTTAGACACCGTGCTATTTGGTTCATAGGCGTAAATGCTTTTACCTTTGGAACTTACCTCTGCCGCTTTGATTGCAATGGGAATGTGGGTGTTATATATCTTTATATAACTACCAAAGTTCTCACGTAAAGCATCTATGGTGCTTTTGGCAAGATTTGTTCTGTTGTCTACAAGGGTTAAGAGAATACCGTCTATGCTGAGTTTAGGATTGATATGCTTCTTTACCTTTGTGATAGTTCTCATCAACTGTGTCATACACTTCGCCGGAAGGTAATGAGCCTGAACGGGAATGATTACGCTATCTGCCGCCGATAAAGCATTGAGAGTCATCATACCGAGTGAAGGTGAGCAGTCTATTATGATATAATCGTAATTGTGCTTTACTTCATTCAGGTAGTTTCTCAAAATGGCTTCACGGTTCATTGCAGTTACAAGACTGATTTCAAAATCAAATAAATCACTACTTGAAGGAATTATATCCACACCTTCTTTGTGATGTAGAATGCCCTTCATAGGGTCTTTGCATTTATCCTGCATAACTTCAACCATTTTGTCCGGTAACGCAATAGGAAGGTTATCTGCGTCTTGCCAACCAAGACAAGTTGTGAGGTCTCCTTGTGGATCGGCATCTACAAGGAGAACCTTCTTTCCTTGCATAGCCAATCCTACACCTAAGTTAACGGTGGTAGTTGTTTTTCCAACACCGCCTTTTTGATTACATACAGCAACCGTTTTACAGTTTGGCATTACTTATGCTCCTTTCGTTAGATTTAGCATCCTAATATAAGATGCTATGTATAGACCAAAGCGTGTACTTTGGTCGTATGTTATTTTTGCAATATTTGTCCTCAACACCCCTTGCTGTGGGAAGTACATAGGTAGCGATGTGCTACATCACTTCATAGGAATTTCACCTCTGCCGGGTTCTCCGCCAGCTCCGTAGAGAAGTATCATTATGATTCTGACTGTCATCGCCATATCAGGGGCAACCTGATATTTATAACGGGGGTTCTCGCTCATTCCAATAAAGGAAGTCGTGGCGTACTCGTTAAAGTGGCTAATCATCAGAAATAAAGTCCTACGTACCTGATATTCAATTTTCAAGGAACGTTGAAAAAGTTGCTCCTAATCGGAGTTAGAAACTAACCCTTTCACTTATTTGGAATTACACCCCCGAAATGCACCCCTATTTTTTGAAAAAAGTTAAAAATTTTTTTGCAACAAAAAAAGCCGCCTACTCCGATAAGGGAATAGACGGCTCTGAATTTTCGCTCAGTTAATGAAATATAAAATTGTATATATAAATGTAGATGAATGTAGAGAACAAATCGTTTATTAAATAAAAGAAAAAACCGAATAACAATCGCCTTTAAAATTAGCAAGATTTTTAGCTGAGAAATCCCTTTTCTTAGCAGAGTGGGTGAAATTCTTTGCATAATAACATTTTTCTTGCTAATTTTTATTAGCAAAGCGTTCGCCTAAGTAGGTGATTGTTCCATAGTTCACAGTTCATTAGCAGACAGACTCTTGCTAAGAATTTTCTGCATTGAATTATAAAAAGCTTAGAAAAAAAGAAAGCCTGAAAACCTTGTAAAATCAAGGCTTTCAGGCATTGTTTGTGGCACCCCCTGCGAGAATCGAACTCACAACTAACCCTTAGGAGGGGTTTATTATATCCATTTAACTAAGGGGGCTTCTAAAAAATATATAACAATATTCAATTATATAATAACTCGTTATCAATCGCTTTTGCTACAAAGGTGATTGTTATAACAAACTCTTAGGAGGCGGCCGCTCTATACAACTGAGCTATCAGGGCATATTCAATAAATTTTCAACTGCCGGGCGTGTGCCTTTTGACGACAGCACAACTGACAGCTTATATATTATCGCATACCATCGTCAAGTTGTCAAGCGCGGTGCAAGAAATAACACATGCGGGCCGCTGCACCGTTTTCGGATAATTACATCAGCATACCTGTATTGACACCCTAAAACCGGCACTGTATAATGAAAATCATAATAGCAGCGGCAATTGCCGATATACAAAGGAGGTAATCTCTCATGAAAAAGCTCTCTGTACTTATCGCACTCATCTTCATTCTCTCCTGCTGCATAACCGGCTTCGCTCAGGCCTCCGGGCTGCCCGGCGTTGAGCCCAACACTCTGATCCTCGAAGCAAACGGCCAGATCATCACCTACGAGCTGTACGCCCATCAGGTAAATGAGGACGGCAGCATATACACTATGTATACCTGCACCGACGGTTCCGGCAACGCCACCGGTTTCAACATCATAACCACCTTCGGCTGCGGCGTATACGCCTGCTCGCTTCAGTCTTCCATGGTCGGCCAGTTCGCCAACATGACCGGCGGAGAAACCAGGATGGCCGAATGCGGTCCCAACGGCGGCAATGGCGAATATGGCGCTATGGATATGTGCCTGTATGTCAACGAAGCAGGCCATTACTGCGGCGTATTCTTCGTAAACGATGCCGGAAGCCTCATCAAGGGTATGTTCGACCTGACCCTCAACTGACTTTTCCAACACAAAAGGGACTGCCAAAGGCAGTCCCTTTTTTATTCCTGTATCTCTCCGGCCAGCTCGAATACCGCTGCGTTTATAATGCCCGCGGTCTCGGGGCTGACACAGTTGGTCTCCTCATAGTGGCGGCGGTCGAACTTATCGTATGCCCTTTCGAGATAAGGAGCGTCTGCATTGAGCAGATAATCCTCAGGCGGCACGATGTAGCCTATCTCGTCATCCACCAGACCCCACACGATGAATTCACCGTCAATTGCGTCCACCATCGGTGCGGGATTCTCAGCGCCTTCATTTATCTGATATGTGAAGCTTCCGCCGTGCGCCAGTTCGGGGAAAAGTTCGCCCGGCACCATGACGATGCTGAGGCCCTCTTCGCCGCCGAGACGCATCATCGACACACGGGTCTCCATGGAAAGACCGTATCTGCCGCCGCCCTCCACGGGAGTGAAATCCAGCACACCCAGGAATGTCATTGCGATAAACACACTGTTATCGATATCGAGATAAATCGTCTTAGTGGCATGGTCGATCACCGGCGCAAGCTCGCGCTCGGTGGTGTTCTTGAGTATGGTATCCGCCAGCTGTTCACCGGTATGCACCACGTTTTTCTCCACGGGATATTCCCTGCCGGTAGCGGGGTCGTTGAGCATTTTGGTCATTATAAGACCGCCCACGGCGCCCGCGAAGAACATCCAGTCATCGCCGGTCTTTTCCTTTATCTTCATGCCCATATAATAGGGATAATCTGCGCTGACCTTGGTATTTTCGCTGCGCAGCGCTTCGGGATGGGCATCGTAGCTTATAATCTGCAGACCGGACGAGCCGTCAAAGGGCTCGAAACGGAGGCGGTAGATATCCTTCATGTAAACATCGGGCTTGCGGCTGTCATACTGCAGAGTACCGGTGAAAGCGCTGCCGAAAAACAGCCTGCCGGACTTCACAGATTCACACGCATCAGTTATGGCATATTCAGCCGCTGCATAAAGCTGCTGCATAAAGCCTTCATCCTTGCCATCTACTGCCACCGGACCCCACAGACCCAGCGTATCTATGCCGGCGTGGGTGTGAGTAGAGGCGATATGCACATCGTCGATCCCATATTTCTCCACTACAGGCGCTATCCGCTGACGGATATTGTCGATCGTCTGTGCAGAAAGACCGATGCAATCCACCGCAACCACCAGTATGGCGGTATCTCCATCCGATATATACGCGGCGCGCACGCACTGCGGGTCAAGCACGCCCGTGACAGGCACGCCGTTGTTATAGCCGGCGATATAGTAATCGTTTTCAAAGGTATCCGTTTCGGGGTCGTAATCCTCGGGCAGGAATTCAGCCACGCCGAAGCCCACATGCCAGGCTTTACCGGAGTCCTCAGCCCATGCGGCAGGCAGGCACACAGCCGTCATTACCGCAATAAGCACATACGCAATAAATCTCTTCATATACCCGCCTCCTGTCAGAATGCGCCCGACTGCACGTATTCGATAAGTATCTGTACGATGGTGTACACCGGCACGCCGCTGGATTCGGTGAAAACAAGCGCGGCGATGACCGCCGGAACAAACACGAGAATCACCAGCAGCGCAGCAATGATCTTATTGCGGCGCAGCCTCAGCATGATAATACCGCATACGAGCGCGCAGGCTGCCGCGATCAGATATGCCGGAGCGAAATTCACATCCCTCAGCTGCGCGATTACCTGCGTTGCCTCGGGAATATCCAGCATTTCGGTTATACGCCACAGATTCTGCAGAAGCACAACCGGCAAAAACGCCGTCAGCGCGCCCAACAGTACTGCGATCAGCATTGAGGCGATCGCATGCCTCTTCTTTCTCCTGCGTTCGCGCAGCACAGCCCTGAAAGCCTTCTCGCTTTTTTCGACTATCGCTCCGTGATTTGCGGGGTCATGAGGGAAGGTGCAAGCCGAGCAATCCTTTATGCCGTTTTTATCGCAGGTATAGCTGCCGCCGCAATCCTTCAGGGGATAAAGCGGACAATAGCAGAACGTGCAGCTGAAATTTTCCGCATCCGCATCCTTATGACAGGGAAAATACCCGCACTGAATATTGCGGCAGCGCACGCATTCTATTTTATTTTCCATATTTATTCCTCCTCGAGATATCTGATCGCACCGGCCATGTTGATGGCGCTTTCCCACGGACGGCAGCGGGTGCCGGTATGCTCTCTGCCGGTATAATATTCGGACCAGGCGCCGCACTCATCTCTCAGCGAAAGCATATCGGCAAGCAGGTCATCGGCATCAAGCCCGGCTGCACGGGCGGCAAACAGTACCAGACCGAAATCGTAGCCAAGGCATACACTGCCGTCCGGACGGGAAGGCAGGCTACCCTTCGCGCGGTATTCCGCGAGGAATTCCGCCGTCTGTGCGTTCATATAAGCCATATCTATCTGACCAGCACGCACAAAGGTCTCCATAAGCAGGGTGCTCTTCAGAGAATCCTCGGTACGGTAAGGCGTGAGCGTCTTTTTGCCTGCGCAGCGGGGACACATATATATGCCCTCGTCCACACGGCGCAGCCACTCAAATGCATCGCCGGCAAGGCACACGCCGTGCCGGAATTCGGGCTCGGTATAGCCTTCAAGATGCTTCAGCGAATTTGTGATATACTTATCGCCCCTGCGGAAATTATCCTCGAAACGCTCGGCTGCGGCTTCTATCTTTTCGCGTGCGGAGTCCATCCACTCCTCATGCATACCCAGCTTTTCGCAGTAGTCCATATATCTTCTGCCGCCTGCGATGAGCAGCAGCGTGGCTTCGAATGAGCCATGATTCAGCGCTGTGCGCGGAATGAGACCTCCGGCCACATACGTCTCGTCGCCATTGAAGGGCAGCATATCATTATGCAGCCACTTGAGCTGCGCCTTAAGCGCCCAATCCAGCATGGGACGCAGTGATCTGAAGAATTCCGCATCGCCGTCTGCCTCATACAGGTCGCAGCCCTGCAGCAGCAGATAGCCTGTTATCTCCACCTCGTCATTTTCATGAACGTGGAATATTCCGTCAATGCCCATCGCCTGCGCATTGGCAATAAATCCCCAGCGGGCAAACACGGTGCGGTAGTATTCCAGTATCTTGCGCGCTTCCTTCCATGCACCCATGGCGATAAGTCCGCGGGCAACGCCGTACTGATCGCGCACATAGGCCAGATGATAATTATGACCCGCCTGTACGCCGCCATCCTTATGCTGCTGCGCGCGGATCTGCAGCGCCGTATCCTCGGCGGCACGAAGCACCTCGGCGGTAATGGATTCTTCTCTGAGCGGCCTGCGGTTTTTCGCACATCGGGCAAGGAATTCCATGTCGTCGCCGTCCGCAGAAGCGAGAATATCCTCAAAAGGAGTATACAGTGCGCGGCGCATCATGGAAACAGCCTCCGCCCATGTCTTTGCGGATGTGACCAGCATATCGCCTTCTCCGCGGAAGGCAATGCGTGCGCCGTTTTCCGTTTCTGCGGCAGCGCAATCGCCGCGCAGCGCGACCATCATGTAGGTATGGGTCATAAGAGGATAATCGTTATATGCATGGGCATCGCCGGGCACGTTTATAAGCCACGCGGCAGCGGCAGCGGGCAGCACATCGGTTTGACCGATGATCTCAAAACCGTGGGACATCAGCTCCATGGTCACTTCGCCCGACATATTCCAATGACGCGCAAGGCAGGCATATTCTGCAGAAGCGCAATCCGTCATAATGCCGCATTCGAATTTATGCTCCCAGCTGTTTACGCCTTCGCGGCGCCTGGTCACACAGGTTACGGGCGTGTCTTCAGGCGCGGTAAGGGAGAATATCGTGGGGCAGGTATAGGGCACGCCCAGCACCTGCGTCCATTCTGGGCCGCGTCCGTAGAGCATTATATCGCCGTTTCCTATGGCATTCAGCGCACCGAATTTTCCTGAAGCGGGGCTGATATGCACCCTGCCTTCTTTGACAGAATCAAAATAACGCTGTTTCATATATCGTTCCTATCCAAGATACCCGTGCGGACAGAGTCCGCACGGGTATCTTTTAAAATCTGATCTCGTTGCAGTAATTGGTGGGCAGACCTGCGTGATATATATGGGAATCGTTGGACATGGTGAGCATCCTTGCCACGGCATAGCCGCCCTCGTCATTGAAGCCAATCACGGTAACACCCGAATGGGTCATATTGAGACGCACGGTCGCCTCCGGGAAAGGAATGTCCAGAATCGAGCCGAGAAAAGCCCTGCCGAAGCCTTCATGGGCAAAAAACGCCACGCGGTCATGGTTATTTTCGCGGGTGATCTTATAGATTCCCTTTTCCCTGTCGTGTTCATAGCCGAGAGACGCGAGGAATTTATCGGCTTCTTCGTCTATGCGCCGGATGCCAGGTCCGAAGCTTTCATATTTGCGCAGCGCGGGGTGGTCGTACCAGTTATCTCCGTAAGCGCGCATCTCTTTGGAAGCGAAGAGCTTCACTATCTCCTTATCAAAGAAGCACCAGCAGAGTCCGCCTTCCTCGGTGGGCACGGTAAGATCGGCAATTGCCCTGTCCTCATGAGCCCAGTCCAGCTGGGTTATGTCCTTTTTCACTATCTCGGAAGTGGGCAGCGCCGTCTGATAAGCCCTGGTGGAGGTGGAAGAATATATCTTGTCTATCCCGTAAAGCGCCAGCCTGCGGCCCACTGCCTCAGCCTGACGTTTGCCAAGGCCGGTAAGCTGATCGGGAGAATATATCGGGTCTCCATGGCGGATATAGAAAAGCAGCATATTTCAGCCTCCGTTGCAATGTGATATCAGAATCTTATCTGATTATAGTAATTTGTAGGCAGTCCCGCATGGTAAATATGGGAATCATTGGACATGGTGAGCATTCTCGCCACGGCATAGCCGCCCTCATCCCTGAAGCCGATTACCGTGACTGCGGAATGGGTCATATTGAAGCGCACGGTAGCCTCCGGGAAGGGAATATCCAGCACGGAACCAAGGAAACACTTACCGAAGCCTTCATGGGCGAAAAGCGCCACGCGGTCGTGATTATCGGGGCGGGTTATCTTATATATGCCCTTTTCACGGTCGTGCTCATAGCCAAGGGAGGCAAGGAAATTATCCGTTTCCCTGTCGATGCGCTCTATTCCCTTTTTGAAATTGGGATATTTCTTAAGATCGGGGTGGTCATACCACTGATCGCCGTACTTGCGCATCTCCTTGCTTGCAAAGAGCCTGACGATCTCCTTGTCATAGAAGCACCACGTAAGACCGCCCTTTGCGGTAGGCACGGTAAGATCGTCCCACGCGCGGTTTTCGTGACACCAATCCAGCTGGGTTATGTCCTTTTTCACTATCTGCGAAGTGGGCAGCGCCGTCTGATAAGCCCTCGTAGATGTGGAGGAGAATATCTTATCGATGCCGTGAAGCGCCAGTCTGTGACCTACTGCCTCAGCCTGTCGCTGACCCAGTTCGGTAAGCTGATCGGGGGTATATATGGGATCGCCGTGACGGATATAGAAAAGAAGCATATCTGTCCCTCCCGCTTCCGTATTTTTGTTATCATTATAACTGCACCCAAATGCCCAGTCAAGCCGCATTTACAGAGGCTTGCGCACCTTTATACAGGCAGACATAGCCATAAATCCGTTATCCGCAATGGGTCTTATCTCTTCGACCACAAAGCCCGCCTTCTCCATTTCGGCGCGATAGCCCGCTTCGGTACGGGGACGGGCGGGCAGCAGCTTAAGCATCACTTCCCTGCCGCTTTCGCCTATGGTACGCTTTTCCGGGGTATTGAAATCAAGTCCCGTGCGCCTTTCCCAATCGGCAAAATCATGCACTTCGCCCTCGTAAGCATCAATGCGGAATGATTCCTGCCAGAACATCGCGCAGCCGCCGGGGACAAGCGCGTTATACATATTCTTCAGATAAGCCGCCCTGTCGGAATCGGTCACAAGCATATGCAGCCCCGATACATCCAGCGCTGCGGAATACACCGCCTCTCCCGCGCTTTCGCGCACCAGATCCATAAGAGAGAAGCTTACATTCTCCATTCCCCCGGCAAGCTTTTTAGCCGTTTCAAGGGCGGTAGGCGCGATATCTGCCCCGTGATAGATACATCCCGCCCTGCCCAGCAGCACGGCGCAGGCGCCCTCTCCGCAGGCAAATTCCATTACCCTCTTTCCGGCGAGGTCGTTTTCTTTCACCCAGCAGCCTATCGCTGCAGCAAGGTCATCATCCTCGGGGGAATGACCCCATATCTCCTCGGTCACGCTGCGCACGATGCGGTATCGCTCCTCATAGGCGCGGTAGTATTCATTCGCCATCTGTTTCATCCTCGGTATGCGGCGCGGCATATTTTTCGTCGATAAGCTTTATAAGCTCGCGCTCGGATTCTATCTCCTCGGGATTGGGATACTTGCCTGCTACCTTATCGAATTCACGCTTCAGCTGTTCGGCGGCAGCCGCATCGTTTCTGTGCATGAGCGCCAGCGCATATTCGGTACGCAGCACGGAAGGCTGCCTGCGCAGCGCGCGCATTATCTTCTGCTGCTGAGGAGTGAGCATGCGCTCTATCACGATATCGCGGTTTTCGCCCAGCATTTCGATAAACATGCGGTCGCATATCAGCGCAGCGCGGTGTATGCCCGCAATGCCGCTTTTCATGTTTATGTATCTGCGCATCAGCATATCGGCTTCTTCGAAGCGCATTTCGTCCATGAGCCTTGCGCAGCACAGCACGCCTACTGCCGCAGTAAGGGGATTTTTCATCTCCTCATGGGAAGGCTCGGCAAACCATTCCCCGGGCATATCCTTTATGCGCACGCCACGGGTGGTCATTTCGTTTACCTTCAGCTGCAGCCACAGCGCCCGCTGCGCCGCAGGGTCTTTTTTCATGGAGACAGCGTTTTTGCCGTCGTTATCCAGCATACCCGTGCTCATGGGTATGCCGTTTGTGATGGCGAAAAAGACGCCAATCATGCCGATTGCGGCAAATATCGCGCCTGCCATGGTATCGCGCAGCGCAAACCATGCCGCGCCGCACAGCGCCGAAACTATGATATTGGCAAGTACGCCTGAAAGATTATAAAGAGTAACGGGCATTTTGCCATCCACCATATCCGGCGGAGACATGAGACACTGACCGCCCGTACCCGCAAGGGAGAAACGCGCGGTGCGCAGACCCTTTTCGTCCTTTATGAACATAAGGCTGCCTATGCGGAATGAGCAGAATTTATATCCGCTCAAAAGTCCGCCCACCATATGACCCAATTCATGCACGATTATCTGGCCCATAAAACCTATGTACCAGCCCAGCGCCGCACAGACACCCGCCGCAAGCACGCTTTCGGACACGCTTCCGACCATGATGCCCGTGACCATGCCTATTGCGGCAAGCGGTATTATGTTCACCAGAAGAAACACAATGCCGCGCAGATCCTTCTTTTTCTTTTTCATATTGCCAAAACTTCCTCCGTCGGAAAACTCATCAACCTGCTCACCTCGTATATCGACGATTTATTGAACAGTGATGATACGGGTAAGAATGGTCTTCAGCTTTTTGTCCGTTTTTCCTGACTGATCGGGATAATAGAAATCGGAATAAGCCAGAATTGCCTGATTGGGGCCGATCGGCTGAATATCCACATTGCAGCAGGAGCCTGCCCACTGATGGAAATCGGGCCGCTCGGGAGGGCAGTTCATCAAATAACTCCGATCTTCCCCCGTCATTATTTCAACAGGATCTTCCCACTTTACTCCGGAAGGATCAGCTGTTGCGCGAACATAAATACCGGGTCTTCCATATGCTGCCAGCGTAACGCCGCACTCCAGTTTGACAAGGCCGGGCCTTACGCCGCATTTATCAAATTCTTCAGGCTCCGAGAAAGTCTTTCCTCCGTCTGTGGAACGCGCATAGTACATGGTATTCCATTCGGGACCGCCCAGAAATACACTCGTTGCACGCAGCAGAACGATCATTGAACCATCATCCATAAACTCCAGGGCTGTTTCGGTAAAACCATCACACATATAAGCTGTAGGATGCTTGGTGGTATTCGGAATATAGGGAATATATCCCGCAAGTTCAAAGGTATGCCCGTTATCTGCAGATTTATAGAGAACCGCCGCGCTGCAGACATCCACGCCGCCATTGTATGGATTCAAATGGGCGCCGGTATAAGAGGCCATCCAAATGTTTCCTTCTTTATCGGTAGTGAAACCTCTGTTATAGGGGCTGAAAGGCGGCATCACCATATCGTCGTTTCCCATTCCCACAACGCCGCGTACGGACATATGCGGATGAACGATCTTTACTTTTTCAGGCACTGCCTCTGTTTCCCCTTTTTTGATACGATAGGCAAGCCATTCCTTCTTTGAATACTCATCCGGAAGGGTTTCCAGATCATAAATATAGTTGGCATTCAAGAAAATATCCCGATACATAAACACAGGATACGGCCAGCTTCCGTCTTCTTCCCTGGTAATTTTATCGCTCGGAAGTCTTTGGGTTACAATCCTTGCCTCTTTCAGTTCCGATTTTTTACAGGTAGCACCCGTGACAAGCGGGAAATATAATCTGTCTCCGCTGGGCAGAAGGTGGCCCGCCTGCAATACCACCGAATTACCGGTTCTCTCCCAGGTAATTCCATTATCCCTGGATACACACCACACATCTTTGTTTTGTCCGAACTCCCTCCAGCTGTCGTCTGCCACATGGGTCTTTATAGCCAGCGTTCCGTCCGCACACTTTAATATCTCCGGAAATTGCACCTGCCCCCAGTAGCTGTCTTCATAAGCGGGTCCCTGATATACTACGCTTTCCTTACTTACTGTGATCTTCATGTTTTTCTCCTGTAGTCACTTCGTATTTATAGGAAATCAAGTCTGCGGAAGAGTCCATCTATTCTTCATAGCAAAGTATCACTCAAAGAACTTCATATCGTCCCAGATATCCATCATATCGGTACGGTCGAGATTTTCGGTGCGGGTGTTATCGTCGAATATACGCACGGGAGAATTACGGCCTTCGAACCTCTGCCATTCGGCATTGGGATTGCCGGTCTTAGTGAAATTGACCCAGGAACCGTGCATATCGTCTATTATCTTATCCACCTGTGCATCGGTCTTGCCTGCGAAGGCAAACTGACGGAAGCGCGGGTCCATGCAGCCGAACACGCAGGGCAGTTCGGATGCATGGAAGGCGCGCCAGCCGGACTTCATACCGCCCTCGGTCACGAATTCGAAGCGGTACATCCACACATCGGGATTATGCTTAAGCTGACCTTCGGCAACCTGCACGGAGGGCGCCTGGAAAGCATAATCCGTGGCAAGCTTGATAAAAGGCTCAAGGGGCGTAGGCTCGATGCCCGCAAGGGTACGCGCTTCCTCGGCGGAATAATATTCCTTCACCTTCGCAAACTTCTCCTTTTCACCCATGTCTTCAAACATGCGCCCGGTCATTTCCCAGGAATTCGGGAAAACGGTGCCCTCGGGGCGCACAAACATGGTACCTTCATTGAGAGTGGTACCGATGATGAGCTTTATATCCTTTGCGCAGCCGTTCCTTATCGCCTCAACGGGAGGCACGGGCAGCAGATCGTCTATCGAAGGATTGGGCAGCAGCATGCCGGGGTTGCGCTGCTGATGCACCTGCGCAAGATAGGTATTGCCCTTCTGCATATCATAAGCGGGCATATCCTTCAGCTTTACAAGGTCGTTTTCGGTCCAACCCATGCCCTCAATGAACAGATCCATATTGCGCCTTGCCAGTTCGGGGGTGCTGACGCAATAGGGCAGCGCGCTCTGGGCTATTACCTGATTGAAGGTACCCTTTGCGCCGGGAGTTGCCATAAGGGTGACCACCGCCGCACCGCCTGCGGATTCTCCGCAGATGGTGACCTTATCGGGGTCGCCGCCGAAGGCGGCGATATTATCCTGTATCCAGTGCATGGCCAGTATCATATCAGAAAGACCGCAGTTGGTGTCCATCCATTCGCAGCCGGGGTATGTGGAGAAATCATAGAAGCCCAGCACGTTCAGCCTGTACTGGAATGCCACAAACACCACGCCATCCTGCGCGAACATATCGCCGTTCAGCATGGGCGAAGAGCAGGAGCCGGTATTGTATCCGCCGCCGTGGATATATACGAATACCGGCAGCTTGTGGGCGTCTATGGGGCGCTTTATATTTATGGTAAGGCAATCCTCGCTGCCCACGCACTGACCGCGCTCAAACTGCACTGAGCAGGGGCCGTATTCCTTTGCATCCAGTATGCCATCCCATTTTTCGACGGGCTGCGCACGCTTGAAGCGCAGCTCTCCCACCGGGGGCTTTGCGTAGGGTATGCCGAGATATTCAACTATTCCGTTATGCAGATGACCCTTGACGAGTCCGCCTGTGGTTTCGGTGATGAATCTTTCCATTTCAATAGCCTCCCGTTATCAAGTCACATCGATATACACGCGCACTTCCTGCATCTCTTCCGCGGAAGCGACCTTGAAAGCCTCGCTGTTTATGATAGTATCAAAGAAATCGCCGTCCGTCTGATCGTTCCACATCGCGGAATGGATATTGCGGTTCTTTTCGGAAGGCATGAACAGAACTTCCATATGTATACGGAAGAATTCGTCCTCCACATCAGGAAACTGCCGCACGAGGCTGAATGCAAACATCGTATTGGTCTCGGGGAAAAGCAGGCTGTCGATATCCATCTCTTCCTCTTCCATATCCATGAATGCGGTAACTATCTCCGCGGCGGTCTCGCATTCCTCGATATCGCCCTGACGATATTCAGGAATTTCGGGCATGGAAAAAACGCCCGCCTCAAACAGCAGCTGTTCTTCTTCCGCGCCTACGGGTATGGCGCACATATTTCTGAATGCATCTATCATGTCCTTCAGGCTACGGGCCTCGTTTACGGCCTCCTGCAGATATTTCATTGCTTTCATTTTTGTTCCTCCGTGGCGGGTCAGTCTGTTATATACCGCCCGCGCAGTTTCTTCTGCAAATTTTTCCAGCTCTTCCGCGGTACAGAATACAAATGTATCCGGCGGAGTCAGCTCATTATAGCCCCGCTGCATCACGGGAATCTTTCTCGCTATGGCGCCCTTCGGCAGGTAATCGATATAATCCGAGAATTCCGTCACCTTAAGAAGTACATTTTCAAAAAGATTATCGGGATGCGCCTTCAGCCAATCCGCCTCAATGCACATCTGCTCAAGGTCCATTCGCTTTCTGCCCAGCGCGGATTTCAGCGTATCAAATTCCTCGGGCTTGCCCGCAATTTTTTCCCTTATTTCTTTATCGGAATTTGCGCGTTCAAAGCATTTGCATACTCTTTCCTCATCGCGCATGAATACATGGAATTCCGCATCGGTTATGAGGTGGGCATAATACCCCAGATAAAACGCGTACTGCTCGCGGGGCAGACCCAGCTTCACATACTTTTCGTAAAAACCCTCGTAATCCGCAGTCGCCTTACTGATGCCGCTCATCCAGTGGGTAACATCTCTGGGCGGAGTAAATTCCGTCCAATCATCGTTTTCCACGTTGCAATCGGGGGCAATATTGCCCACTATAAATCCCTTTACGTCAAGAAAGGGTATCATTTTCAAAAGCCGCTCGGCTACCATGGTGTGAAAAACCCAGCTCGCCACATCTGCACCTCCCTTTTCGCTGCATATATTCTGTTATTCTACATCCGCCGCCGTTTTCCTTTAACCGAAAAAACACCGTCCTACCGGGACGGTGTTTTTCGGATTTATTCGGTCAAAAAATCCGATATTATTTTCAGCATTTCTCCGGTCGTCTTTTCGGTATCGAAATCTACGCCCAGCTGTACATATGCCGGCATCTCGCCCTTTTTTCTGTTTTCGATATCCGATATTTTCCCGCACAGGAATACCAGCGCTTTCTTTATGGCTTTTTTCAGCTCCGTTTCATACTCCTTTTCGGAATAAACCTCCGGCATGAGCATTTCCCTCGCTTCCCAGATATGGGGCAGCGATTTTATCAGCTTTGCCGCGTCAGCTTCCCTGCCCGTCTTCAGGCACAGGAATATCAGATTCACCGTTGTAGTGCATTTCGCCTTCATGCTTACATCGGAAAGCGTGAGCACCTTTTCGCCCACGGATATGGCCTCCGTCACAGCCGATTCATCATCAATATGGGCAAGCGTTTCACCGAGAGACATCATAAGCCCGCTGTCTCCGGGGAAAATCTTCAGGCTGTCCCTTATCAGCTGAATCGCGCCCTTTACATCGCCGGCGATCACAAGCTTATTTATATCGCAATGGATCGAAAAAAGTTTTTCCTCACGGCGGATATCGTCCATGCCGATAAGCTCGTCTATGCTCACGCCGTAATACATTGCGATTCCCGGCAGCAGCGTGATATCCGGATATGATGAATCGTTTTCCCAGCGGCTGACCGCCTGCGCGGATACGCCAAGTATCTCCGCAAGCTGTTCCTGCGTCACGCCCTTTGCAAGCCTCAGCCTTTTCAGATTTTTGCCGATATGCATGTTCATCTTATATCCTCCCCAAAAACTTGTTTTGCAGCTGCTGAAATTATTATAACTGCCGGAAAAGCAAAACACCATACCTTTTTCGTTGAGAAAAATACAACCGCAGCGTGATTCGGGCAATAAAAAAAGGCCCTGCGGCCGCGTATATAATTATCGCCAAAAACGAAATGACCCTTGATTGCTTCATTCTCGATCTTCGTCTTTCTTTACAAACTCCGATCATCCACAATCAAGGGTCATTTCTGTGCATTCTTGGTATCTAGCATCATTTTATGTACCTCTCTTTCATTGACTCGACTCAGCTTTCCTAAGCTACTTCCCTTCGTTTTATAGTTCGTAATGGCTTTCTCGTCACCTTTACGATTATCTTTCCCGGAAGTTTCTCACCCTGTTTCGCTTCGTCTGTTTTTCTTCCAACCAGGGATTTAGGTTACCTCTTCATCGGTCGGTACCGCCTTCCTTGTTTGTGATTACATTATACATCAGACTTCACCGTATGTCAACAATTATTTTACGATTATTTATCATTCATTTTGATGATACAACCGGGTATTTTCATTTTTGTTAATATGTGGTAAAATAGAGAAAAGACGACATGAGGTGAAGCAACATGCAGGACATTATAAAGAAGAACCGCACTTTCATGAAGGGATATCGCGAAGACGATCCGTTCATTGACGATTTCGTATCCGATCAGGACAAAGGTCTGCCCATGCCTCCGCTTACCAAGCCCGCGATGCGCGGCGAAGAAGCGAGGATCTCTCTCCCCACCGATTTCAGCGAACTCGATCTGAAATGCGACCTTGCGCAGTTGATATATGAAAGGAAGAGCGGCCGCGTATACACCGGCAAACCCATGAGCCTTTTGCAGCTTTCCTTCCTTTTGTGGGCAACACAGGGGGTGAAAGGGATCCGCGGCAAAGGTTATGCCACGCTGCGCACGGTTGCCTGCGGCGGCGCGCGCCATGAATATGAGACCTATCTTATCGTTTCCAACATAGAAGGACTCAAGCCGGGTGCATATCACTACCTGCCAATGGAACACGCAGTGGAATATCTCGGGGAGATAAAGGATATCCCCGCCACCATTTCCGAAACTCTCAGCGATCAGAAATGGACTTCAAAAGCCAATGCAGTATTTTTCTGGGCAATGAACGCCTATCGGGCCGAATGGAGATATGGAATTTATGCCCACCGCACCGCGCTCATCGACGCAGGACATATCGGTCAGAATCTGTATCTTGCCTGCACCGGAACAAAGCTCGGCACCTGCGGCATAGCCGCATTTTCCCATGAGAAATGCAACGAGATTTTCGGACTTGATGGTGATGAAGAATTTGTCGTGTATTCTGCTACCGTAGGCACCGTCGATCATTCAAATGACG
>JAZRPZ010000115.1:0-44139 GCA_045649485.1 Clostridia bacterium | reverse complement strand
GAACATGTTGCGGCAGCTGTTGGTGAGGGTGATCTGCAGCTTGTTGGTTCCCTTCTTCAGCATTCCGGATATATCAAGTTCATAGGGAGACCAGAACAGCATGCCTGCATCGGCATCGTTGATGCGGAATTCAGTAATAATTGCATCGGGGCGTCCGATGGTGAGTCTGGCGTCTGAGGGGATGGTTTCAATGTTGAATTCCTTTTCGAGCGTAATGCTGCCGGCAAAGAACGGGAAACCGTTTTTCTCGATGCGATCGATATCGATTTCCGAAGGCAGCGCAGTCAGCGTGAAGTCGCCTGCAGTACATATGGTTCTGCGTGCGGTGTCCTTTGTATCGGCACGGTTTTTGACAGCAAACTGACCGTAGATGTATATGCTTTCAAGCTCCGTCTCAACGGTTACTCTGTTGGATTCAGCCTCATGGATGGTGGGATCGTTCTTTACCCTGTATACATTTGGCGAATTTTCAAAACGACGCTTTAGAATGATCTCGTTTTCGCCTTTCTGCACGGTAATGGGAAGCTTTTCAATGCACTTGTCGACAACCCAGCCAACCGATTCGGAAGGAATGTATGTGCCGTTCACGCTTATCTCATGCTTTTCGGGATTCTCGATAAGCAGATACAGCTGACCTACGGGCACTTCATCAACATTGAAACGGAAACGCAGCCATATATCGCGGTTCATGCTGTCGCGGATAAGGCGCTGCTGAATATTGAGATGATTGTCTTCAGCTTCGTATACTGTTCCATCAAAGGAAAGTGCGCATCTGTCGAGAGTAAGAACATTGTCGGTTGCGCCGGCAAAAGTGAAGTTACCGTCAAGTTTGATTCTGTCAGTAAAGACATGCGTATCACCGGTGATGCTGTCACAGGCGGTGTCTTCAATAAGCACAATAGATTCAACGGCATCAAGGTGTACATTCTCTGTATTGAATGTATCGGATGAAAGCTCTCCGGTAATGGGGTCATATACACGAAGAGGAGTATCGGTCCTGCGTACGAGCGCAAAATCACATCCGTTATCTATATCGTTGTTCACGATATAGTATATGTTTCTGTCTTCATATTTGCGGCGTGAAATGTATACGAGCTTGTTTTCGCCTGTCTTTCTGCGAACATATATATCGGGAGTGATGGCTGCAGCAATGGCGGATCTTTCGGGAGAGATGTGTTCAAAACCTGCACAGAGATTCTGCACGTATTCACTCTTCACGGCCTCGAGCATTGTAGGCTCTTCGCCTGCGATTATAACGCGACCGCCCTGTGCGGCGAATTGTTCAAGCAGAGCGCATGTTGTCCTGTCGATGGTGCGCATCGTAGGCAGCATCACAGTCTTGTAGCTTTCGCAGCCGATAATAAGTCTGCCGTTTTCGACCTTTCCGTGCTTTGCCATAAGCACTTCATCACCGTAGTGAAGGGAAATGTTCATGGAAAGCAGAAGGTCTGTAAGAGAGATGAAATCATCTTCAAGTTTCTTGCAGTTTGCAGAGTCGTAACCGTTATAATCGGTATACGCAGATTTCATGGGGTGAATAAGGAGTACATCAGTTTCGGCCTTTGTTTCGCAAAGGAGCTTGCTGATGCGGGCGAAGAATACATTATAAGGACCGTATTTCTCAAACCAAGGCTGCTGATAGAAAAGCGAGGCGGGATATTCGCGCTTGCGTGAACCTCTGAGAGAATACAGACCAAGGTGCTGCAGCTGATCGTTTACGCCAAGCACTGCCTGCCACTGAGCTATCCATTTGAGCTCTTCGAGAGATACATTCCAGCCTGCGCAGCCGTACATTTCGGAAAGGACACGCTTTTTGCCCATCTGCGCAGCGGCGGAGGTGAGCTGAAGTATAGTCATGTTGTTGAGTGCGATACGGCAGAGCCAGTCGATTCCGGGTACGTGCATATACTCATAAAAAGGCATGGTACCAACGGAATTGCGTATCTGTTCATACAGGAAGTCTTCAAGGCAGGTATGTCCGAGGAACTTCAGACCGTTTGCATCGCACCATTCGTATATCTGCTTTGCGTAGTTCTCCACGAAGCATTTCTGCATAAGGCAGAACATATCGTAACGTACCTTTTCGCAGCCGGGTACGTCGTAGAATATCTTATATATCGCATTCAGCAGGTCGTAACCGTAGGTCTCCTTGAAAAGATCGGGAATTATAAAAGACCAGGGAGTGGAGTAGCGCGCCACCTGCGGCTCATCGGAGAATATACCGTAGAGTCCGTCTCCGAAGGATTCGCCTACGTGGTGCTTGTAGTCTTCGTAGGAGGCTTCAATAAAGGCGCGAACGACCTTTGCATCCATGTTGTCTACGTAGAAGGGGTCGATCTTGTAATATACGCGTATAAGGATGGTGTCAGAAGCAAGCTGTGCGGGTTCGGAAACGGGGGAGTAATCATCCTTCTTCCAGAGACCCAGGGTGCATTTGTCGAGAGTGGCTTCACCGGCGGGAATCTCTTCGCACAGAAGGTATTTCAGCTGATATTCCTCCCCAAGGCCGTTTACCTTGCCTGCGCCGAATCCGCTGGGCCAGCCATGTTCATCATCTGCAATGGCGACCATGCCGTATTTTTTGCCTGTCTCGATCATTGTCTTTACGCTTGCAACCCACTGCTCACCCATATAGGGCATGGTGAGTCCGCCGCGGGCATGCATAACAAAGCCGCCGAGGCCGACTTCGTGCATTTTCTCTATCTGCCAGGCAGTCTCTTCGGGAGTTATATTCTCAAGCCAGCCCCAGTAATTTCTGGGTCTGTATTCGGTTTCAGGATGTTTCAGCATATTTGTGAACTTGTCCATAAAAGCGCCTCCTGACAAATGAGTTAACAATTTTATAAAATTATAGCATGTATCAATTTGCAATACAATGGCGGTATAAAATAAAAATCCGGATCTCCAGCAGGAGACCCGGAAAATATTATCAGATCTTGAGGTAGCCCTTGAGAACCTTTATGGAGTTGTAAACGCCGTCGATGTGGCTGCGCTCATAGCCGTGGCTGGCGTAAACGCCTGCGCCGATGAGACCGTGACGGATATCGTAACCTGCGCGCAGAGTGGCTTCAACGTCGCTGCCATATGCGGGATAGATATCAACAGCATATTCGGCGCCTTCGGCCTTGGCTGCATCGATGAGCTTGCCGGTTACTTCGTAGCTGTAGGGACCGCCGGAATCCTTTGCACAGATGGATACCATCTTCTCGGTGCACTTGAGACCGTCGCCTACGCAGCCCATATCAACACTGATGGCTTCGGTAACGCCTGCGGGTACGGATGCAGAGCCGCCGTGACCGACTTCTTCATATACGGTAACATGAGCATAGACCTTGCGGGAAGGAACGATCTTATTGTCATTCATGTACTTGGCAAGACCCAACAGAATGCCTACAGACAGCTTGTCATCAAGGAAACGGCTCTTAATATAGCCGGTTTCGGTGACCTTGGTACGGGGATCAAAGCAGACGATATCGCCGACTTCGATGCCCAGCGCACGGGTATCGGCTTCACAGCGGGAATCCTCGTCAAGTACTACTTCCATAACATCCCAGCTGCGCTTGGTGTCGCTGTAGCTGCGGTTTACGTGAACGGAAGCGTTGGTAAGCTGCAGGGTACCTTCGATAACCTTGCCATCGCGGGTATATACGCGTACATTTTCAGCTTCTGCGTTGTTGGGGTTCATGCCACCCAGAGGAACGCACTTCAGCCTGCCGTTACCCTTGATGAGGGAGACCATTGCGCCGAGGGTATCGGCATGGGCTTCAAGGAACAGAGCGTCGTTTTCGTCTTCACCGCCCATGTCAACAATAACGCCGCCCTTGGTGGTGATGGTGGCCTTGC
Source organism: Clostridia bacterium (assembly GCA_045649485.1). Taxonomy (GTDB): domain Bacteria; phylum Bacillota; class Clostridia; order Christensenellales; family Aristaeellaceae; genus RUG11247. The sequence continues at coordinate 40,296 of JAZRPZ010000115.1, read as the reverse complement.
AGCCGAGAGAGTTGAACTCGTCGGCAACCCACTTGGCTGCCTTTGCGGTGTAGCTGCTGGGGCTGTCGATAGCCAGCAGTTTTACGGCTTCTTCGGTTGCGAATTCGGCATATTTACGATCCAGAATCATTTGAATTTCCTCCTGACAGTATTATAAATTGAATATATTATATATGATAAATCCGTTTTTGTCATCAGTTAAGAGCAACTTCGGTTATCGTTCCTGCAGAAACCTTAATTCGCGTGAATTTGTCCTGCCAGCAAAGACCGAGCTTCTCGGAGGTATCCTTTTCGAACATCACCTTGACTTCTGCGTCATATATGGTATTGTTCTTGATTTTAAGCATGCCGTCTTCGAGCCATGCATCCACATGGTCAGAAACGCAGACAGTGTTCTTTTCGGCATCTACGTAAACTCCGGGGATCTCAAGCCATGTGAGTGTAAGGGATATCTCGGGCCAGGAACTTGTACCGAATATGGAATCGCCGATATTCTCGCGGCCTTCCCAGTCGGAAAGGTTTACCCTTTCACACATTTCAGCGGGCTGCAGGGGAATGTCGCCAACCATAAGAACGGGCCTTTCGGGAGTGGAAGCGACCTGCGGCATGAAGTTTGATATGTGATACATAAGCGTCAGATAGCCTTCGCAGCCTGTTGCACGGTAAAGCTTGAAAAGCGCAGCGGGACTCAAGGTGCAGAGACCGGGCGCGGAATGTTTGTTCTGAACATTTGCCCATACGCTGCCGCAGGAATTTACGCCAAGCTTCGCAAATTTGCTGTCCTCGGGGAATCTGTATTCGTAATTAACCACCCATGTGGAAAGCTGATTTGCAGTGTCCTTTGCGTATTCGAGCCATTTGGGATCGTTATCCGCTTCATAAAGCGCAATGTAGCTTTCAAGAAGTGCGGCGCAGCTTTCGGAATCGGGCGCGGATAGGATTTCACCGGGTCCGCCCGTGGTAAGACCTACCACAACGGAGTTTCCGTAATAGAATTCGCCTATCTCCTGTGCACAGCGCAGATATTCCTCGTTTCCTGTTACGGTAAAACCGGCGCAGAGTGCTCCGGGGGTCATGGAACCGCTTGTGGAATTGCCGACTTTGATCTCTCCAGTTTCGGCATTTATGAACTGACCGAGCTGGCCGTACCTCTTCCAGAGCGTTACAAGGGCATCGGATGCCATTTCGGCGCTTTTTATGATGGAAACAGGGAAGGTATAGCCCATCTTTTTCAGAATATAGATCTGTTTCCACATGAAGTAAGTAAGATCGGCGTGCTTTCTTACCATTACGAGATTATGCTTGTTTCCGTAATAGCCAAAGCAGTCATGGATGATGGTACTGTTATGGACGATGCCGTAATACCAGCCTGCTTTGGATTGATAGCGCGCAGCAAATTCAAGTGTCTTGACTGAGCGTTCCCTGGAAAGCTCGCTGCCTTCGCATATCAAAGGCAGGGTCTGCATGCCGCCGCCGACCCAGCCGGCCTGCCACTGATTGCCTGTGCAGGGAAGTCGGTAGAAATCCTCGCCCTCAATGAAAGCGTCGGCATTTGCACGGTCTTCCGACATCTTCCAGAATGCTGAGAAGGGCAGCACTTCGTTATGCTGCTTGGTGGGGTGTGAATAGCGTACTTCGAATACCTTTGCGTAAAATGCCGTTATGCTTTCGCAGGGGAATGTTTCGATGACATGAGGTATTGTTACTTCTTCGCCTGCCTTGACGGAAAGGGGCAGGTCTGCTTCGGGAATCTCATAAAGGGAAGGGTATCCATCGGTCCAGCGATATACGAGCCTGCGTTTTGCGGGAGCGCGCAGACGGATGAGCAATTCGTCACCTTTCTGTTCGAGGGTGATTCCCAGATTCAGACCGCCGGTTTCCTGACAGGTGGATATAATGAGACCTTCCTTTTTACTGCGGCTGAAAAGGCAGATATGCGGGGAAGAGAGGTCGCCTGTGGTGACGTCCATGAACGAATCTCCATCGGGAGAAAGCCTCGGCACGCCTGTCATAAGAATATCCGCATCAAGGGAGAATTCCTCTTCCGTAAACATGGGAGGATATCTGCGCTTAACTGAGTTAAAGCGGTTGCCGTCGTAGGCACAGGCGGGGAGCATTATATAGGTGTCCTTAATGGGCGCGGTAAGACTGATATCGACCCAGAAAGCCGCATCCTCACAATCGGAAACAGGGGTAAATACCGTATTGTGTTCATCGTGGAATACTTCGGAATCAACTGAATAACCGTAATTAAGATTGTATTTCATGAGTATTTCAACTCCTTTTTGTTGAATATATTATAACTCAAAGGGGGCTTTGAGTAAATAACACCGATGTAGCATGAATTTACGATTGATATAAATTGTGTTACGAAATTAAAATATGCTTGCGGCAGGATAGCGGATTGAATTTGCACCTATAATATGCTAAAATGTGCGCAAAAGAATGTCCACAAGGAGAATATAACTTATGAAGAAGCTTAATCTCAGAAGAATAGTGGATTTTCAGGCATTCAGAATGTCCCTGGCGGATATCTACAGTACTAAAAACGATGAAGCCAAAGGCAGACTTATAACGCTTGGCAGCAGCCTTGTCGCAGCTTTCTACAATGTGTTCATCACCGGTATATTCTACACCGGCTTTCTGTCCATGTATGATATATCGATCACCGGCGTCGGAATAATTACTTTCATACCCTATATCGCCAGCTGCTTCTCGCTGTTTTCTTCCAATATACTTGAGCGTTTCAAGCGGCGAAAATGGATATTGCTTGGTTCGAAGATATATTTCTACGCTATGTTCATTATAGCGACCACCCTGATGCCGAAATTTGTAACAGACCCCGATGCAAGGCTTGTGTGGTTCGTTATCATACTCTTCCTTGCGTATTCCGTATACGCGCTGTTCAGCCCCGGTTTTACAACCTGGTTTTATAAGTTCTATCCCGCAGATAATGAACGCAGAACCAGATTCATCGTGCTGAATCAGGTGTTCTCCTCTGTTATGTCCAGTGCGATACTGCTGCTTAGCGGTCTTCTTACCGACGCGGTAGCGGGTTCGCCGATGCAGGACAAACTTATCCTCGGTCTGCGTTATTTTGCATTTGTACTGGTACTTGTTGATGTGGGCATGCAGGCATGTGCCAAGGAATACGATTATCCAGTGGCGCCCAAGCTTAAGCTCGCACAGATATTCACGCTGCCCTTCAAGTATAAGAAATTCCTTTACTGCATGATACTTATGTTCGTATGGAATTTCAACCAGAATCTGAATAACGGTACGTGGAGCTATCATCTGCTCAATCATCTGGGATTCAATTACACGCTGCTCAATTTCTGTTCTGTCATGTATACCGTGATTCTGCTGTGTACTCAGAATGCATGGAAAAAACTGCTGCGCCGTTATTCCTGGATAAAGACCTTCGGTATATCCGTACTGGTATTTGTGCCTACCGAATTCATCATGTTCTCGCTTCAGCCCGGTATGGCCGGCTGGTATCTCGTAGCTGCATTCTTCCAGAATCTGATGTCCGTAGGAATGAACTTCTCTTATTCCAATATACTCTATATGAACCTGCCTGAGGAGAATTCCACCGCGCACATCGCATTCAATACCATCGGCTGCAATCTGTTCGCCTTCCTCGGCATGATACTGGGTACATATGTTGCCTCGCTGACAGGTGATGATTCGCCCATCAGATTCCTCGGTCTTGAGACGTATGCCGTTCAGTATACCACGCTCATGCGCGCCTTCTTCATGACCATCATGGGTACGATATTCATCGTTAAGTGGAGAAGCTTCACTCCCGATCGTGATATCGCAGAGATAGAAGAGCAGGAAGCAATAAGAAGGAATCTGAAGGCTCAGTTTAAGAAAAGCCCCTTCCGTCTGAGATTCCCCTGGAAAAAAGCTGCATAAATTACTGAGGACGCCGCAGGGCGTCCTCTTTCTGTGAGAATATTTTCGATGATATGTCACAGGCGAATATATGTATGGTATAATACAGAAAAAATAAGTTGAGGTGACCTTACTATGTCACAGATACATCTGATATGTAATGCTCATATTGATCCCGTATGGCAGTGGGAATGGGAAGAGGGTGCTGCGGCAGCAGTTTCGACCTTCCGTGCCGCAGCCGATTTCTGTGAGGAATTTGATGATTTTGTATTCTGTCACAACGAGGCCCTTCTTTATCGCTGGATAGAAGAATATGAACCTCAGTTGTTCGAGCGTATTCAGAAGCTTGTGAAGGCCGGAAAGTGGCATATAGCAGGCGGATGGTACCTGCAGCCCGACTGCAATATGCCCTCCGGTGAATCTATTATTAGGCAGATGCGCCAGGGAAGAGCCTATTTTACTGAGAAATTTGGTGCTGTAAATACCACCGCGGTCAATTTCGATCCCTTCGGTCATAACAGAGGTCTTGTGCAGCTGATGGCAAAGGCCGGCTATGATTCCTATCTCATAATGCGTCCCAGTGCAGAAGCTATGAAACTTCCCGGTGACGATTTCATGTGGGTCGGATATGACGGCAGTGAGATAATGACACACCGCATAAATACAGGCTATAACTCTCCTCTCGGCGGTGCAAGAGCGAAGGCCGAAGATTGGCTCGCCAATCATCCCGATACCGAGCTTGGCCTTATTCCCTGGGGCGTAGGCAATCACGGCGGCGGTCCCAGCAGAAAGGATATTGCGGATCTGAATGACCTGAAGGCGATGCTGCCCGATAAAGGCATGAAGCATTCGACTCCCGAAGAGTATTTCAATGTACTTTCAGGTAAGAAGGAAATGCTGCCGAGGGTCGATGTTTCTCTGAATCCCTTTGCGGTGGGCTGCTATACCTCTCAGATTCGAATAAAGCAGCAGCATCGCCTGCTTGAAGGTCAGCTTGCGCTTACCGAGCGTATGCTTACTCATGCCGAAATGGCGGGTCTTCTGAAGTATCCCCATGAAGATATGATGGAAGCTGAACGTGATCTGTGCATGAGTGAATTCCATGATACTCTGCCGGGAAGCTCCATTCAGCCTGTAGAGGAAGCCTCTCTGCAGGGCATTCATCACGGTCTTGAAATAGCAAACAGACTTCGCGCCCGTGCTTTCTATGCACTTGCAAGGGGACAGAAGCCTGCTGCTCCCGGTGAATATCCCATTCTGGTGTATAATCCCTTCCCATATCCTGTTGAGCAGGATGTGGAGTGCGAGTTCATGCTTGCAGACCAGAACTGGAAAGACGAATTCACCGATATGAGCGTCTATGCAGACGGCGTACAGATTCCCGGACAGATCGAGAAGGAACGCTCCAACCTGCCGCTCGACTGGCGAAAGAGAGTAGTGTTCCGTGCGGAACTTAAGCCCATGCAGATGAACAGGTTTGATTGCCGTCCCAATATACTTCCCGCAAAGCCTGTGCCTTCCTGTCCCGAAGAAAACGGTTCCTTCGTATTCGATAACGGCAAAATGCATGTTGAGATAAGCAGAAAGACCGGTCTTCTCACAAGCTATAAAGTGAATGGGGAAGAGTATCTCTCCGGCGAAGCGATGAAACTGCTTGTCATAAAGGATAACGTTGACCCGTGGGGCATGACTGTTGACCGTTTCCGTGATGTGATAGGCGAATTCAAACTGATGGATGAGCGCGACAGTGCAAGATTTGCAGGAGTTGACTGCGAAGAACTTCCCGCTGTGCGCGCTGTAGAGGATGGTCCTGTTCGCACGGTAATCGAAGCCTGTTTCAGATTCGCAGATTCCTGCGCTATCATTACTTACAGACTTTCCAAGGCTGACAGCTGTGCGCTTGATATCGATGTCCGTCTGCAGTTTATGGAAAAGAACCGCATGGTAAAGCTTTCCGTACCCGGACTTTTGAATGAAGGATATATCGGTCAGGCTATGTTCGGTACCGATAAGCTTCATACCGATGGCAGAGAGTGCGTTGCTCAGCAGTGGGTAGCTTCTGTTGGCGGGGGAAAGATGCTTACACTCATAAACAACGGAACATATGGCAGCGATTTCTGTGATGGAGAAATGAGGATATCGCTCCTGCGCAGCGCGGCATATACCGGACATCCCATATTCGACAGAAAGATCGTGCCTCAGAATCGCTTCATGCCCCGTATCGATCAGGGCGAACGCTTGTACAGATTTGTACTGCAGGGCGGTACCGAAGCTGAGCGCACTGCGAATATATCCCGTGAAGCCCAGCAGATAAATGAACAGCCCTATGCGCTCTCTTTCTTCCCGGCAAAGGGTGAGGGAGAAGTGACCTGTGCGGCAAAGCTTGAAGGCGAAGGCGTGCAGCTTACCGCCATGCGCCCCGCAATGAACGGCGAAGGTTATGTGGTAAGGCTGTTTGAATCCGCAGGCAAGGCTGCAAAGGCCGTAATTGAAATACCTGTAATTGGCATTAAGACCGAAGTCGGTCTGAAATCTTATGAGATACTGACTCTTAAGGTCAAAAATGACGGCGTTATAGAAGAATGCGGAATACTTGAATGAAAAAATCCCCCTCCGTACGGTATGTGCGGAGGGGGAAATGCGTTATTTAAATTCTTCTTCCAGTATCTTGAGCCACTTTTCGCGGATGCGGTCGTAAACCTCACCGGGAATGGAGGGCGTTCCTTTGGAGAATGTCGGCAGCAGCGCGTCTCCTGCGACTGCAGGGTCTGTGCAGGCAACGTCGTTGCGGTATGCATCGCGTTCTTCCTTGTTGCGCAGGTTGGGAATCTTCATGGGTACTCCGCCGGCAAGGATAGATTTGTATGCAAACAGCCCGGGAAGGCACATATCAAGGGCTTCGTATACGTCTATGGTATCGGCATCGGGATTTCCCAGCAGCTTCTCGACGAAGTTATACATGCTGTAGAAATCGGAACCGCCGTGTCCGTAGCCTGCTGCACTTTCGGTATCCTTGTCGATGGGATTATAGCTGTCTACCTTGTTTGGGCCGTATTCGCCGGAATATGCGTCTGCATTTATATATATCCTGGAAACATCCCCCTGTTCTGCATCTTCGCGGGCGGATTCCATTCTGCCTTTGCCGCCATAGATGGTATACCATATGGAATTCTTGTATAGTCCGCCGTGGATACTCTTGGCTATGCCGCCGTTTTCAAATTCCACCATTTCGATGGCAAACTGACCGGATTTTGAACCCATGCGGCGATTGCGCTCGACCTTCGTTCCCTCATAACCTGTAACAGAAACAGGGCGCAGTCCGGTTATGTGGACTATGGGACCGAGCGAATGGGTGCAATAATAAGTGGAACATTTGAAGTTGCGCCAGTGGTCCTCTTCGCCGTATGTAATGGAAGGCCATATGCTTTCGCAGTTATGGATATACTCACCCTCGCCGTATTCGAATTCACCGATAAGACCTTCCTTATAAAGCCTGCGCATCTCACGGGGAGCGGGCATATAACAGTAGTTTTCACCGTATGCATACGTAAGCCCGGTTGCTTCGACGGTTTCGATGAGTTCAACCGCTTCTTTCAGATTCTGTACAGGCAAAACCTCGGAAAATACATGCTTTCCTGCGCGCATCGCCTTTATGGCAAAGGGGGCGTGCTGATGCGCATAGTTAGCCAGTACGACAGCGTCCATATCATGCTTCAAAAATTCATCGTAATCGGTATAGTAAGCAATATCTGCATCCGGATGCAGCTTTTTCTGCCTCTCAAGACCTTCTTCCCATTTGTCACAGATGGCTACAAGCTCAGCGTTGCCGGCTGCCATGCAGTATTTCATCATGCTTGCGCCTCGGCCAACTCCGATGACTCCGATTCGGATCTTATCCATAAGAAATACCTCCTCTGTTGGGTTTGATATATTATATCATCAGATGATTGCTGAGTAAAGGGATTGTAAATATAATTGCGTTTTTGTTTGGTTTGTATTATGATATATGCAAATGATTCGAGGAGGACACAAAAATGACCGTTAAAGAGATGTATCAGATCGTTCTTGACCTTGTGGGACTTGAAGAAATGCCCGAGGATTCCGGCATCGTTTTTGACAACGGTAAGGAAGTAAAGAAGGTCCTTGCCGGTATCGATATGGATAATACCATGCTGATGCTTGCAAAGCAGCTGGGCTTCGACTGCGTGGCACAGCATCATCCCGCAGGACTTATGAATCCCAATGTAGGTGATCTGTTCGGACGCGACCACATGAAGAAGCTGATGGAATGCGGCGTGCCCATCAATGAAGCACAGAAGCTGGCATATGCCAATCAGGCAAAGCGCAAGCAGGGAATGCACTCCCGCAACCGCACTCAGATGCGCGATGTTGCAAAGCTGCTGGATATCTCCGATGTTGCTTTCCATACCCCCGCAGACATGCTGGCAGAGCGTTATACCCAGCAGCGCATGGATGCACTCATGGAGAAGAATCCCCGCTGCACTGTGCAGGATGTTATTGATGAGCTCATGACTATCCGTGAATATCAGGAAGCGCTCGAAGGTCAGCAGCCCGAAGTATGGGTTGGCTCCAAAGACAGCTTTGCCGGCAGAATATACGTTGAGATGTACGGCGTAGGCGCACCTACTCTTGACGAGTATATCGCATGCGCAAATGCCGGCGTCGGCACTTTCGTTACCATGCATGCTACTCCCGAAGTAATTGAGGGAATGAAGAAGCACAACAAGGCAAATCTCATCGTAGCAGGTCATATGGCCAGCGATTCTCTGGGATTCAATCAGATCCTTGATGCATGGGAAGCAAAGGGCATCGAAGTGGTGCGCATAAGCGGCATCGTATAATAAGCAATTTAAAAAGCAATATTTCAAAACAGACGCATCTGTATCGCAACGGATGCGTCTGTTTTTTTATGGGAAACTACTGTGCAATTAGCTAAGGTGGTGCTAATAATATTGACACAATGCGTCAATATTAAAATTAGAAGCTCATTTTAACAGTTATATGACCTGAAAAACACGAATATTCCCAAAGCTATCTTGAAAAATAAGGCAAAATATAGTAGAATTTAGACTGGGTGAAGTCAGATATATGAAAGAAATGAATATGATCATCTGGATAACTCAGCTTGGAATAAGCGTTGCGCTGCCGTTGGCGGGCTTCAGTTATCTGGGTTATTACCTTATGAATCGATATGAACTCGGTGCATGGGTACTAATGTGCGGCTTTGTGCTGGGAATCATATGCGCTGTAGAAGGTCTCTTGAATTCGCTGAAGCTTATGGAAAAGCAGGACAAGCGTTCCGACAGAACTGACAAGCCCGGTGTTAATTTCAATGATCATGACTGATCAGGGGGAAAATGATGGATACCCGTAAACTTGTTATCCATGAAACTGCCAAGGTTGCAATCGGCGTAGGCATTTGCCTGGCTGTTATGTACGGTGTGTTTGCGCTCCTTGGCCACTTTGACTGGCATGTGCTGGTCGGAGGCATTATCGGATCGGTGCTCTCAATACTGAATTTCTTCTTTATGGCAGTAAACGTAAACAATGCTGCCGACAAAGCGGTGAATCAGGATGTAAAAGGCGGAAAGTCCCTTATCAGGTTTTCTTATACGACACGTCTTGCGGCAATCTTCGTGATACTTTTTGCATTTGCAAAAAGCGGTGTGACGAATCCTCTGGCAAGTGTGCTTCCTATAGCGTTTGTCAGACCGGTCATAACTGTCGCGGAATTTTTCAACAAGAAGTAAAGGAGAAACGGTATTATGGAACTTAATGTAACCGGCGCATTTATATATTTCACCATTCCTGTATTCGGTGGAATACCGATAACCCAGACTACGGTCTCTTCCTTTATTGTAATGCTCATACTTGTAATTGCTTCCATAAAGCTGGGCAGGGGATTGAAAAAGCGTCCCGACGGAACTCAGGTAATGGTTGAAAAGGGAATTTCGATGCTTTACGGCATGGTACGCGAATCCATGGGAGAACATAATCTTCACTGGACTCCCTTCATCGGCACCATTTTCCTCAGCAGTATTCTGGGCAGCTTTATCGGATTGACCGGTTTCCTGCGCTCTTCCACTGCAGACCTTTCCTGTGTAATGGTATGGGCGATAATGGTAACCGGCATCATCTGGTACAATAACATCAAGAATAACGGCTTTGTAAATTGGCTGAAGGGCTTCACCGAGCCTATAGCCGTTATGACTCCCATGAACATCATCGGTGAGATCGCACAGCCCGTTTCCATGGCATTCCGTCACTTCGGCAACGTTGCCGGCGGCGGCGTAATCACTGCCATTCTGTACACTGCGCTTGCAGGTGCTTCCGCAGCAGTACTCAATCTTATTGCTGCCAACGGCGTTGTTATCGGCATCGTGCTTGTTGCTGCCGGCGCAGGTCTCATTGCTCTCAATAAGATAAAGACTCATAAGCTCTTCCATCTTATTCTCGGCATCGTATGCGCCGTTCTGGGTGTATTCGGAATTCTGCAGGCAACCGGTCTGCTTTCCGGAGTACCCGTACTGGCTTACGGTATCCCCGCAGTGTTGTCCTGTTACTTCGACCTGTTCTCAGGTTTTGTACAGGCATATGTATTCACACTGCTCACCATGGTTTACATCGGTAATTCCTGCCCGGCTCCCGAAACTGACGCCGCGCAGTAATGATCAATACAATTAATTATTTTCAAGGAGGAACTAACATGGATTATCAGGCTCTCGCAGAAGCTATCAAGGTTGCAGGTCAGGCTATTGGTGCAGGTGTATGTATGGGTATCGGTGCTATCGGCCCCGGTATCGGTGAAGGTAATGCTGTAGGTAAGGCTCTGGAAGGTATGGCACGTCAGCCCGAAGCAACCGGCACCCTGCGTTCCACCATGATCATGGGCTGTGCAATTGCTGAGACTACCGGTATTTACTCCCTGCTGATCGCTTTCATGATTCTGTTCGTACTGTAAGCATCGCTTATCGTTACTGAGAGGAGCGAAACAAGTGGGACAGTTTGAAAGCTTTATTGGCGTCAATTTCTGGACGGCGCTGTTCGTACTTCTGAATACGCTTACTATTTTCTTTGTTGCAAAGAAGTTCCTGTTCAAGCCTGTTCAGAAGATGATAACCGACCGCCAGAATGAGATCGACGGCATGTATGCCGACGCCGGAAAGGCAAAAGATGATGCTCAGGCCATGGCGCAGGAGTATCAGCAGAAGCTTTCCGAAGCGCAGGCAACTTCCGAGCGTCTTGTAAAAGAAGCGGTTGTCCGCGGCCAGAACCGTGAGGAAGAGATCGTCCGCCAGGCAAATGCTGAAGCTTCTGCTATTATCAGCAAGGCTGCCGCTGATGCAGAACTGGAAAAGAAGAAGGCTGTAAACGAAGCCAAGAACGAGATCTCCGAAATGGCAATGGCTATTGCCGAGAAGGTTGTTGGCCGCGAACTTAACAGCGCCGATCAGTCCGGTCTGGTGGATCATTTCATTAATGAATTGGGTGAGGAAGCATGACACGCGTAGGTAGCGTATATGCCCAGGCGCTTTATGATCTTGCCCGTGATGAGGGATTGAGCGAGGGCATACTTGCAGAGCTCAGAGTGCTCGACGGTGTGTTCAATGAAAACGCCGATTATCTGCGCCTTCTCTCCACGCCGAATCTTGCAAAGGATGAGCGCTGCCGCATTCTCGATGAGGGTTTTGATGGCAGAGTGCATCCGTATGTGCTGAATTTCCTTAAGATACTTACCGAAAAGGGCTATGTGCGTCATTTCGGTGATTGCTGCGAGGCTTATCGCCAGCTTTATAATGAGGAAAACGGCATTATGCCCGTCAAGGTTATTACCGCAGTGTCTCTTACCGATGATCAGAAAAAGCGTCTCAGCGATAAGCTGAATGCGATCACCGGCAAGAAAGCCGAGCTCGATAACAAAGTCGACCCCGGCTGCATCGGCGGTGTAATGATCGACTACGATGGTAAGCGCGTGGATGATACTGTGCGGCATCGTCTTGATGCTGTGCGCAGCTTGCTTAAGAATACCATGCTCTGATTGGAGAAAGCAGGGATAGTATGGAATTGAGACCTGAAGAGATCACTAAAATAATACGTAATCAAATTAAAAATTATCAGAATAAGCTGGAGACCAGTGAGACCGGCGTTGTAATTCTGGTTGGCGACGGCATTGCCCGCGCATCCGGACTTGACAAGTGCATGGCCGGCGAACTGATCGAATTCCCCAACGGTTCTTACGGTATGGCTCAGAACCTGGAGGAGGATACTGTATCCATCGTTATTCTGGGTACTGATAACGGCATCAAGGAAGGCGACATCGTAAAGCGTACCGGCCGAGTTGTGTCCGTTCCCGTTGGCGAGGCCCTTATCGGCCGCGTTGTCAACGCTCTGGGCGAACCCATCGACGGCAAGGGTCCCATTGAAGCCGCCGGATTTGAGCCTATTGAAAAGAATGCTCCCGGTATCATCGACCGTCAGCACGTAGATACTCCTCTGCAGACCGGTATCAAGGCTATTGACTCCATGATTCCTATCGGCAGGGGACAGCGCGAGCTGATCATCGGTGACCGTCAGACCGGTAAGACCACCATTGCTACCGATACTATCCTGAACCAGAAGGGCAAGGATGTTATCTGTATCTATGTTGCTATCGGTCAGAAGCGTTCCACCGTTGCACAGCTGGTTCAGAACCTTACTGTTGGCGGCGCGATGAATTATACCATCGTTGTTTCAGCTACCGCTTCCGAACTGGCTCCCATGCAGTATATAGCACCCTATACCGGATGCACCATGGGTGAATACTTCATGCATCAGGGCAAGGATGTTCTGGTTATCTATGATGACCTGAGCAAGCATGCAGTTGCATACCGCGCCATTTCTCTGCTTATCCGTCGTCCTCCGGGACGCGAGGCATATCCCGGCGACGTATTCTATCTGCATTCCCGTCTGCTGGAGCGTGCAGCGCGCATAAGCGACAAGAAGGGCGGCGGCAGCCTTACTGCTCTGCCTATCATTGAGACTCAGGCCGGTGACGTTTCTGCCTACATTCCCACTAACGTTATTTCCATTACCGACGGACAGATCTTCCTGGAGTCTGAACTGTTCAACTCCGGTATCATGCCCGCCGTTAACCCCGGTATCTCCGTTTCCCGAGTCGGCGGCGATGCTCAGATCAAGGCAATGAAAAAGGTTGCCGGTTCTCTGAAGCTGCTGTATTCTCAGTATCGCGAGCTGCAGTCCTTCGCACAGTTCGGTTCCGATCTGGATGCAGATACCAAGGCACGTCTTGCTCTTGGTGCCCGTATCGTTGAAGTTCTGAAGCAGAAGAATGAGGCTCCTGTTGATGTTGCTCATCAGGTATGCATCATCTATGCTGTTGTAAACGGCTATCTGAACGATATTGAAGTAAGCAAGCTGGCAGATTTCGAAAAGCGTCTGTATGAATTCATGGATTCCAAGTATTTCGAAGTGCTTGAAGCCATCCGTTCTACCGGTAAGATGGAGAAACAGACCGAAGACGGTCTCAAGGCTGCCCTCGTTGAGCTTAAGACTGAGTTTGTAGTAGCTGAATAAGGGGGGAACGACATGGCTGGCGTTTCCACAAAGGAGATAAAAAACCGCATACGAAGCATGGAAAGCACCAAGCAGATAACCAAGGCTATGGAAATGGTTGCTTCTTCAAAGCTTCGTCGCGCGCAGGCGCAGGTTAATAATTCCCGTCCCTATTTTGAGACTCTCTATTCTGTGCTCACCGATATCGTAAATACCAATAAGGATAACTCTCTGCCTTTCCTTGCACCTGAGAAAAACAGTGCAAAGAAAGTAGCTTATATCGTTATTGCAGGTGACCGCGGACTTGCTGGCGGCTACAACAGCAATATACTGAAAAAGTGCTATGCAGAGATGAATGGCAAAGAAGCGGTAGTACTGCCCATTGGCAAGAAGGCATTCGATTTCTTCCGTGCCCGTGAAATGGATATGTTCACCGAAGGTTATCCTGAGGCAGAAGCTGTTTCCGTTGGCGATTGCTTCTCCATTGCCAAGAGCCTGTGCAAGGCATTCAGAGCAGGCGAGTTTGACGAGATCCGTATAGGCTATACCACCTTCGTATCCGTGCTTTCTCAGACTCCTCAGACCCTGCAGCTGCTGCCTTTGGTTCAGACAGAGGAGAAGGCTCCGTCTGCCAGCGATATCACTTACGAGCCCGACAGCGCCGAGGTCTTTGAGGCCATTATCCCCGAATACATCGGCGGCGTTATCTACGGCGCACTGTGCGAAAGCCGTGCATCCGAACAGGCGGCAAGACGTACCGCCATGGATTCCGCGACCTCCAATGCTGATGAGATGATCGCCGAACTGAGCCTAAAATACAACCAGGCCCGTCAGGCAGCCATCACTCAGGAGATCACAGAGATCGTGGCCGGCGTTTAAGCCACTATTCATAAGGAGTTGAAGCCAAATGGCTAATAATATTGGAACTGTTATCCAGGTCGTTGGCCCGGTTCTGGATATCCGTTTTGCAGACGACAGCCTGCCCGAGCTTCTCAGCGCCATCGAAGTAAAGAACGGCGATAAGAAGATCGTTGCTGAAGTCGCACAGCACATCGGTGATAATGTAGTTCGCTGCATCGCCATGAGCTCTACCGACGGTCTGCAGCGCGGCACCGAAGCTGTCAACACCGGCGCACCCATCAGTGTTCCTGTTGGTGAGAAGTGCCTCGGCCGCGTATTCAATCTGCTGGGCGATACCATCGATGAGAATGGCGATATCCCCGCAGAAAATGAGCGTTGGCCCATCCATCGTCCTGCACCTTCCTACGAAGATCAGGAAGCTGCCACCGAGATCCTCGAGACCGGCATCAAGGTCGTTGACCTTATCTGCCCCTATGCAAAGGGTGGTAAGATCGGTCTGTTCGGCGGCGCAGGCGTTGGTAAGACCGTTCTGATCATGGAACTGATCAACAACATCGCAAAGGCTCACGGCGGTATTTCCGTATTCACCGGCGTAGGAGAGCGTACCCGTGAAGGCAACGATCTTTACAACGAAATGATCGAGTCCGGCGTTATCGAGAAGACCGCCATGGTCTACGGTCAGATGAACGAGCCTCCGGGAGCACGTATGCGCGTTGGACTTTCCGGTCTGACCATGGCAGAGTACTTCCGTGATGTAAAGCATCAGGACGTTCTGCTGTTCATTGATAACATCTTCCGTTTCACCCAGGCCGGTTCCGAAGTTTCCGCTCTGCTGGGCCGTATGCCCTCTGCAGTAGGTTATCAGCCCACCCTGGCCACTGAAATGGGCGCTCTGCAGGAGCGAATCACTTCTACCAAGAACGGTTCCATCACTTCCGTACAGGCCGTTTACGTACCTGCGGATGACTATACCGATCCCGCTCCCGCAACCACCTTCGCTCATCTGGATGCTACCACCGCACTGGATCGTTCCATTGCATCTCTTGGTATCTATCCTGCAGTTGATCCCCTCAGCTCCACTTCCCGTATCCTCAGCCCCGAAGTTCTGGGCGTTGAGCATTACGAAATTGCCCGAGATGTACAGAAGATCCTCCAGCGCTATAAGGAGCTGCAGGACATCATCGCAATCATGGGTATGGACGAGCTTTCTGAAGAGGATAAGCTGACTGTTAACCGTGCACGTAAGGTACAGCGCTTCCTGTCTCAGCCCTTCTCCGTTGCCGAGCAGTTCACCGGCTATGAAGGACGTTATGTACCTCTCAAGGAGACCATCCGTGGCTTCCGTGAGATCATAGAAGGCAAGCACGACGATATCCCCGAATCCTTCTTCCTGTTCGCAGGCGGAATCGATGAAGTCGTAGCAAAGTTCAGGGGCGGTGAGGGAGCATGACCAGCTTCCCTCTGACTATCGTTACTCCGGACGGCATGCAGTTTGAAGGTCAGGCCGAACAGATTACCGTACGCACCACTACCGGTGATATGGGTATTCTGGCCGGACATGTAAATTGCGTTGCTCCTCTCGGTATGGGTCGCGCAACTATCGTTACCGAAGGCAAGCGCAAGTATGCTGCCTGCATCGGAGGTCTGCTTTCCGTTGTAAACGGTGAAGTAAGGCTCGTACCTACTACTTTTGAGTGGGCAGAGGCGATAGACGTAAAGCGCGCTGAAGCTTCCGAGGAGCGTGCCCGTAAGGTAATTGCCAATAAGGAAACTTCTGCAGTTGAACTCAAGATGGCAGAAGCCCGCCTCAAGCGCGCACTGGTGCGCAAGTCTGTTGCAGGACAGTAACTAAAAATAAACAGCTGTACGAATTAATCGTACAGCTGTTTTTGTGTGCTTTATCGCTTTTTAAGAATGATACCAAGACCGTCGTAATCCTTAAGACATGTCAGTATAATCTGCGTGCCGCTCTGCGCGATCTTTATGCCTTCGCGGAAGCATGTCTCATCAATGTAATATCCTTCCGGAGCAGGGAATCTGACGGTTTGGGGTGCGTTTGCAAAGGTATGAACAACTGCGAGAGCATATTCTTTGCCGGTACGCACCAGTGCCTGCCATCCCTTGGGATGACGCCAGCTTGCAAGTTCGGGTCCGTAGCGGCGGGATTTGCCTTCCTTGATAACGGGTGCCGCCTTGCGGTAGAAATCAACGCACTTGTCGATAACAGCCCACTGTTCGGGAGACATATCAAGAACATCGCCGGAGAGGCAGAGACGTCCGAGGAAGCCCGATGTGATCTTGTAATAGAGCATTGCCTCGTCGTGGTTTGTGTGAAGAACGGACCAAATCTGATTCTGACGGGGCGGAATCATGCGGTGCATGTTTGCTGCAACGATGGGTATTTCTTCGCACTCATGGGCATCGGAGAAGGAGCCCATTGATCCAAGAGTCATAAACGAAGGAACGAGTCTGTGTCCGCCGGAAGAGCAGATTTCAATTACAACATCGGGAAGTTCGTTATGCAGTTCGCGGAAGAAATCCTGCACCGCGCAAATCTGCTGCCTGAGGCCTTCGCCGAGAGTTTCAGCGCCGTCTACGCCAATGCCTACGGTATCATTGTAATCGACCTTGATGTACTTGAAGCCGTATTTGCGCAGGAATTCGATTACCTTAAGCCTGAGATAATTGCGGGCTTCTTCGTTTCGGAAATCCCAGAAGCGACGTTCACCGACAGTAAGGGGTATATCGTCCCTGTGCAGCAAAAGATCGGTCTGCTTAAACTTGACGCAATCACGGCCGACGGATTCAAATTCAAACCAGATGCCGGGCTTAAGACCACGTGAGCGCAGATAATCAAGCGTCCATTCAAGTCCGCGGGTGTAAAGGGCGGGGGAGACATTCCATTCTCCTGTACGGGAAGACCAGTTGCCGGGCGTTTCTGCGTACCAGCCGGCATCGATGGTGAAATATTCAAGACCGAGGTGTTCGATAACATCGGCTATTTTAGCTATGCTGTCCTCGTAAGGGAAGCCCCATGTGGTGCACCATTCATTGAACATGGGGGGCAGAGCTTCTTCGGAAGCAGGTACATCAAGTCTGTCCACCGTATATTCAATAAGCCTTTCGCAGGCGTCTTCTATGCCGTTCATGGTGACTGTTATAACAGCATCGGGCGCCGTGAAGCTTTCGCCGGGATGGATTTCCTTCATCCAATGGCCGAATTCACGGTCTGCAAGGCCGCCGGAAAGACAGAAGCCGTTATCGTGTCTGCCTGCCTCGAGCTGCCAGGAGCTTGCATGGGTAAGCTGTACAGCCCAGATGGGACCGAACACCTTGTCTTCTACCGCTGCGAAGGGAGCATATTCTCTATTGGGCATCGAACCCACCTGACCAAAGCGGGTGGTAAATGCTCCGAATCCTGCCCAGGATGGCTCCAGATGCGCGTTTTCAACGGATTCGTGTACAAGCCTGCCTTCAGCGGACCAGTTGCTGCGCATACGCCAGAGCTCGAGAACCTCGGGTGCGTCATCTGCGATAAAGGGCGTAAGCTCGCCGAGTGTGAAAGAAGAAAGCATTTCAAGGGTAGCACTGTAGTTGCTCAGGTTTTTGAATGTAACGGATGTGCTGATATATTCGCTGCCTTCTCGCCACTCGACATGATGTATGTATTCATACTTGCGAATATCTTTGATATATGTATCAATCTTTAGTATGCCGTTTTCAAAAGAGGAATCCTGACGGTCATACTCCATAAAGCCAATAGTGGAACAATCGCGCATAGTACGTCCCTGCGCAAATGCTCCTCCGTAATCGTCGCCAAGAAGCTTTGCCTGAACAAGGGGCTCAATTCCGCATTCCTTGTTTACGCACATATCGACCATTCCGTATGGAACAAGCCTCATTCCTACTGTGCCGGATTCAACGCCCTTCATGTAGCAAAGGGTCATGTCTCCCAGATTGAAAGTGGAAATTATGGTTTTCAGTTCTTTCATTCTGCGCATTGAAATTACCGCCTTTCGGGTTATTGCTTAATGAAATTCTATCATATAGTAATATGATTTGCAATGTGACTATGCGATATAAAAATTAGAACACCTTCTGATGTAAGCAGTATACATCGGAAGGTGTTCTGTTGATCAGTTTCTGAGAATTTGAAATTATGCAAAAGATTGGTTATCAATGCACATAATAAGGATTGGGCTTAAAGAGAAGTACGAGTGTGTCGATAACCCAACCGATACCGAAAATGCCGCCCGTGAGGAGATAGAGAATTCCCATGCCAACGCGGCCTTCATAGAATTTATGTGCACCAATGCAACCAAGGAAGAAGCAGAGGAAGAAAGCTACCCACTTATTCTTGGTACGGATGCCCAGCATTGCAGCATTCAGATTGTTGTTATTGTTTACATTGGAGTTAGCGTTGGTATTGTTGATGATTATATTGGGCTGTTCGGTCTTTTTATAATCCTCAACCTGACAACCGCAATGGGTACAGATTACTGCGGCCTGAGGTATCTTTGCACCGCAATGCTTGCAGAACTTGGTGGCGGCGTTGTTTTCCATATTTTCCCCTCCATACATGTAATGAAATCAGATGTAATAGGAACTAAACTACTTGTTATTATACATGATAGGTTCCTGTATGTCAATGTGAAATGAGAAGTATAATTCCTATATACGAATATGTGGAGGAAGAGTAATGCTTGTTTTTGACTTTCATACAATTGGAAATAAGCTTCTTTCAATACGCAAAAGTATGGGAATGACGCAGGCTGAAGTTGCGGAAGCTGCAGAACTATCTGATCGCACTTATGCTGATATTGAACGTGGCACCGTAAATATGCGAATTGAAACAATTCTGCGTATATGCAGTGTACTTCATATAACTCCGGATGAGATACTGACGGAAGAGAGCGATTCTCTTAGTGCGCGTCAGAATGAATTATGGGAAAGAATGAATGCTTGTAATCCAAAGGACAGACAAACGGCCTTAATGCTACTTGAGGTATTCTTAAAGTCAATTGAATAAATGAAAAAAATATCAGCCTGCCGTGCTTGAATGAACGGCAGGCTGAAGTATTTTATTAAACTATTTCCAGTCCTTCAGGTACGGAGATGTCGGTCACGACTTTGCCGTTTTCCTTACGGGCCTTGACGGTAACAAGTCCCTTGGGAGTTATGACGGAACCTTCGGCCCATTCAAGGTAGCCAAGGTTGGGATTGATAGTGGCGGCAGCATAGCCGGGCTTTGCGGGACGTACGCCGAGGATAACGGCCAGCAGCTCGTAGATAATTACGGAGCCCCAGGCGTGGCAGTCGCTTCGGCCATCGGTGGCATTTTCGACGCAGGTGGTGAGGTGGTTTGCCAGCATCTCACGCCAGGGAGCCCATACTCCCTCAGTCTTGTCATACATACCGGCCTTTTCCAGCGCACGGAACATGTAGAAGCAGAAGGATACGGAGCACTGGGCCAGAGACTTGTTGTTCAGCATGTTGTCGATCAGATGTGCAGCCTCATCGCCGGTAGCGAAATCGGTAAGCACGCCGAAGATCTGACAATGCTGAGAATACTTGTCGATGCCGGGACCATCCTGAATAAGTCCGTTTTCGCCCATGCAGTACTTGCGGATAGCATCCTTCACGGAATTTGCACGTGCGCGATATTCAGATGCCAGACCGTCACGTCCTATATATTCGGCGAGCTCTGCGGCGGCGTTCAGACCGAATGTGTAAAGCAGGCTCTCCATTGTGATGGGACCGTCAAGGATTGCATCCGGTACGCCAACGGTACGTCCCCATTCGGGAGCCCAGTCAACATAGGACCAGTAGTGGTGACGGCCAAGGATACCGCCGATCTTCTCAACCAGTCCGCGCTCATCAAGGCAGCGGGAGAAATAACCGAGGATTCCATCGACGGTGGGGAAGTACTTCTTAATCAGTTCCTTGTCTCCGAAATACATCATGTGATCGTGGATCATCAGGATGTAGTAGATAGAGAAGCCGGGAATGATGTTAGGTCCGACATTGGGATAGCTGCAGTTGATCATGCCGTCGGGTCGGCGTGCACGATGGAAATCGTCGATGGTACGGCGGGCCATACGGTCATCCATGCCCAGCATGTAGGTGAACAGTATCTGAGAACGGGTGTCCATTGCATACTGAAGCTGCTCGTAGAAGGGGCAATCCTCGTAGGTCTCGTGCATGCAGCGGCGCAGGGAGTTGAGGGAGATATCCCAGATGCCTTTGAAATCCTTGTCGGATGCAGATGCGGTAGAAACGACTTCGAGCGGATAACCGGTCTCGCGGTAATCGAAGCCCATCAACTTTACAGGCTTTGCACCGGTCTTTATCTTAAGCTGTACGAAACGGAATGCACGCAGCCAGAAGGGCTCGTAGGTCTCGGGTACGCATTCGGTGCCGTATCCGTCTACGGTGTAGGTGTCGCTGTAGCCTTCAAGATGGCCGTTTACGCAGTCAGTGCGATCGGTCTTGACACCACGGCGGCGATCTTCGTCGCCGGCAGGCTGATAATAAGATTCGGAACAGAGAATGGTGATCTCAGTATCCTCACCGCCCGCAACACGCAGATTCAAATAACCGGTGGTGTTGTATTCGGCATTGATCTCAACGATTTCTTCGGTGTTTGCGGCGATCTCGATGGGCGCTCCCTTAATGAATGCTGTCCATTCGTCTGCACTGTGTGCGGATTCACGCACAGCCATTATGCCTTCAAACTGCTTGGGAATCTCGTACAGCAGCGGAATAGGACGCTTGGTGGCGCTTGCGGGACTGATAGCCTTGGACATCTCGAATACGATGTAAGGACGGGAAGAAGCCCATGCGGAATCATCGTAATCGGCATTCATCCAGCCATTCATGGCAGCATCGCCCCTGGCGATTTCCTGTACCCACAGGAATGTCTGGAAACCGCCTTCGCGGGTGATCTCGATATTGCGGCTGATCCTGCTCTTGAAAGTCTCATCAGTCTTGAAGGGCACGATCTCTCTGTCGGCATATTCGATGTTTCCGTCGATGTAAAGGCCGGGAGTAGCGGTGCGCCAAATGGAATGGTTATATTTCTTGTCGGTGGGATAACGCAGTACTATGGCTGCAATGACGTTTTCGCCTGCGACTATGTAATCCTTGAGGTCAACCGTTTCGTGATACCATACCATGTTGTCACCTTTGCAGGGACCAACACATACGGACTTGCCGTTCACGAAAAGCTTGTATCGGGAATCGGCGGAAACATCGACCTTGAAGGATGCTACTTCTTTATCGATTTTAAGTACTTTGCGGAAATATACGATCTTCGGGGTTTCATTATCTGCGAATGTCCATTCGTTAGTCCATATCCAACTGGAATTGGGTATCTGTCTGCGCTGCATATCAATTCTCCTTTTCGGTTTATATATCGCCAGTGTCTTCCTTCATCCTGTATTCAGCAGGTGTCACTCCGCAGCTCTTCTGAAATATCTTGTAAAAATAGGACATGTTATTGAAACCTATATTTTCGGATATTTCTCTAACTGTCAGGTTGGTAGTTGTCAAAAGACGCTTGGCTTCTTCGAGACAGAAATAGTGTTTCAGTTCAATAAATGTTGCGCCAAGCTGTTTGCGGATCACCTTACTGAGGTAATAATTGTCGTAACCGAACACTCTTGAAAGTTCTGCCAGAGTAACTGTTGCGAAGTGATTCTGTATGTAAGATACGATATATGAAATATCGCCCTTTTCACCTTCGCCTTTCTGATATACATGACCGTCATTTGGTCCGTATACCCGGAAAAGTGCATTAATGAGTGAAGCCAGACAACACTTTATGATGTTGAGTGAAGCGATATCTGGGTCGAGGAATTCGCTTATCAGCATTTCGCCCAAAGTTCGGGCATTTGCGTCACCTCTTGACGGCAGAATAAGATGCCTCTTGTCAGCGCTGCTTGCCAACAGGTCAAGTACGGGCTTGCATGTACTTATAAGCGCGGAAAGCTCATTCTCCATGAATGTTTTATCGCAGATTATATTTACCGCAAGCACATCATCATTGCACGGCTCAACAGTATGGAATTCTCCCGGTGCAATTATAAGCAGGTCGCCTTCACTCATCTTCACAGATTCATCGTCGAATGTATGTATCACTTCGCCGGAAAATACATACATCAGCTCATAATTGACATGGTCATGACGATGTATCGTGCTTTTCTTGTGATGAGTATTGAATTTTACCGGTGCCGGGAGGCTCAGAAGTGAGCCTGCGTCCGACCACGGTACATCTACTGCCGCAACCGAATATTTGCCTGAAGCCCATTCTGGACTTTCCTGTGCAAATACACTCATAACTATCGAGTGTTTTAGCCGTGTGCGTAGTGTAGTCCTGTTCATATGTTCCTCATTTCAGATATACATTCACATCTCCGACAATACCTATATTGGTGATGACAGGAGATTTTTTGTAGAGGGTGAATGTTTTGCCGAGCATCTTGTCTGTTTTGCGGGCAAGATTTGTTGCAACCTCTATGCGCAAAGTATTTTCGCCGGGTTTGATCGCCTTGGAAATATCGAAAACAAATCGGGGTGCGATTCTGGAGCCGATGTAGGTATCATTTACCCAAACATCAACACCTTCGAATGCCTCGGTGATCTCAAGCACGGCATTTGCGGATTCTGTGCAGAAAGAGCTTTCATAACGGATAAATCCGCTGAAATCGGGCATCAGTCGGCTTACATTGGGGATGGACTCTCCGGCTGCAACAGCTTCGAATTCGGGATATGCCTTGGATTCACAGGCGGATACAGACCATCCGGACAGAGTTAGCTTTGTTCCCTTAGCTTCGGATTCGGGGATGAGTTCGCCTTCGATTTCACCGAATACAACGATTACGGGTTCAAAAGGACGTACCGTCAGCTTGAGTTCGGTACCGTTTTCCACAGCAGTGGAATCTACAGGGCGGAGGCAATTATCCCATGCATCATAGATGCAGCATGCGCCTGTAGTGGGTACGGTAATCCTGCCATTGTAGCTAAGGCCGGGATGCTCATTTACGAACATATACAGTTCGTTTTCGTGAGCATAACGGTAGTATCGGAGGTCACGGAAAGGCTTGTCAAGACTGATATGGTTGTGACCGGTGCTTCGCAGTGCAATGGGCAGCCTGACAAGTGCATTGTCGTCGGATACCACGTAAACGGGATAACCCGCCTGATGTGCCTTCTTTTCAAATGCCCTTACAGCTTCTGCTATATATCCGCGGTGGGGTATAATAAGTGCAGAGAAGGTTTCTCCGTTGATTGTAAGTCCATTATCGCAAAGAGTATATTTTCCTTCATCGGAAAGTATATCCGCGGAAACGAAATCGTAGTCGATCTGATTTTCAAGAAGTGTGCGGGTGACCTTATCCATATTTCCGGCTTCCGAGAAATCAGATGCCCAGACGGCTTCGTCAGAATGCAGTACTGCAACGGGAGCGATATGTCTTCCGCCATCGATGAGGTGGGCTACACGCTGCATATAAGCCATCAGTTTACCGAAATGGCGGTACTGGGGATTTTCTCCGTGCGCATAGAAATGCGGGGGACAATCACGGTCAGGGAAAGCTTTGGGACTGAAAGCATGAGGTACAAAGCGATTTACGCCGGATACAAGGAAATGATCAGCCAGCATTTTCATGTCGCGTACACCGAATTCCCATCCGTATGCTCCGAAAAGCTCGATCATTGAATGACCCTGCTTACGCGGATCAAGATGCGCATAAGAAGTACCGAGCTTGCCAAGAGTGAAATGATAGAAATTGGCCTTATCAGCTTCGGCACGGTAAGCGCCGCCGGTTATATACTGTCCGCCGATAACATCCATGCCGCCCATATGCATGCCTGCCATGGAACGGAAATAATGTCCGAGGGAAGCGCCTATGCCTGCAGAAGAGCCCATGTCTTCAACTATGTGTCCGATATACTCTACATTGTGTTCATCACACCAGGTGCCGAGTTGCATCGAGTAATTATCACGTACAAGAGTAGTGATTGTATCCATATATGCAACGCGCACTTTATCGGTAAGAGATGCATCTGCGTTTTCGGCCCAAAGCATGGGAGTGAGACTGAGCCATTCGCTGCCGAGGTGTGCTTCGAGACCTGCGGGCACATCTTTGTTCCAGGGAAGTGCCATCTCACGGGAGCCGATTGCAGCAGGAGTATAATTCCAGGGGAAATTGCCGAACAGAGGTTCATCAGAGAAGAATCCGGCAAGAGTCTTGCCAAAGTCAGCTGCATATCTGCTGTAATGAGGTTCGTATATATTCTTTATAATTAGATTGACGCTATCGTAATCCAATACGTTCATATAGCTGGTCACGCCGCCGCCGTTACGGGTATTGAAAGCAGCGTATATACACCAGCGTCCATCGGGAACATCCCACTCAAGAATACCGTCGGTGACATATCTGGTCACATCGATACATTCATCAAGTGCTCCGTTCATATCATAGCGATAAGCATATACGCCAAGCAGTGTATCATCATCAAAAACGCGGATAGGAGGTCCGGAAGGCTTTTCTGCGCCGGGGAATACATGGGGCTTTATAGGCTGCGCAACTTCCTTCATCTCTTTTGCAATATCAAAAAGGATGCCGGGCATAGGACCGGTTATCTCTGCAGTTGCAAACTTCAGATACTGCTTGCAGAGCTCAGGAGCACAATTATCATATGCGCCGTTGCAGTAACCGGAGGGGAAATGGGAATCATCGAGTATCCATACGCGCATTCCCATTTTTCGTGCGCAATCCATTATGACATCGATATCCTGCCACCACTTAGGTCCGCAGAAATCCGGATGAGGACGGCTCTCAACGCATACTTCGCGTATGTTGGAATCGTATATGGCCTGCATGTATTCACGAAGAGTAGCTTCATCCTCACCATGCTGCCAGAAGAAGGGAAGTATGTAACTGCCGCCGTTTCCGCTAAGGAGTTCGTTTACCTTTTTAAGCATGTGGACTACCTCACTTTATATTTTATCTTATGTATATTGTAACTCATTTTACATGTGTATGATATAACCTATTTTGTTTTTGTGGAACCGACAATATGACCGAAAAGATTTATATGCAACAAAACCCGTCCATTTTGTATGGACGGGTTTGCAATAATGGTTATCTGATGTGATTTATACCCTCTTGTACATCCATTTGTCTGTAAGGTATCTGAACAGACCACAGCCTGCACGGACATAGAGGCTGATGATGTTTGCAAGGTAGATTCCGATTACGCCCCAGTTGAACTTATACGCAAACAGCCAGGAAAGGGGCAGACGCACGAGCCACACGCCGATAACTGTTTCGAAAAGTACGAATTTCACATCTCCGCCGGCTCTGAGGGCGGGATCTATGGTGTTGATGGACTGCGCAGGTATAGCAAAGAGCATCAGTATCCAAAGGCATTTAACTGCATCGGATGCTATCTCTGCATCGGGAGTATACAGTGGTGCAAGCCACGGCGAAATAATACCCATGATAACATAGAGCAAGAGTATAACCGGAATGCCGATCGCCAGCGTCTTGAGACCGAAACGCTTAGCTTCGGCATGCTTGCCGGCACCGAGGTACTGTCCTACGAAAGTAGAAGCGACCGAACTGCATATTCCGTTGGGGGTATTGCAGAATCCCTGCAATGTGTTTGCAACGTTGTATACTGCGGCCTGATAGGTGCCCAGACCAAGTGTAAGAGAATTTGCAAGGAGATATCCGAATTGTACAAAACAGGATTCCGCGCAGGCAGGTATGCCCAGCTTTATCATTCGGGATATGGTTTCCTTATGGGGCTTGAAAATATTGCGGATGCGGATGTAGAAGTTGGCATGGCTGCGCAGAGTAATAACAGTGATCATTACGCAGCCTGCGATGCGGAAAAGCGTAAGCGCATAAGCAGCTCCGATAACTTCAAGGCCAAGCACTTTTACGAAGAAATAAGCGAATATGATAAGCAATATGTACATGACCACCGTGGTTGCAAAAGGTGCCTTGGAGTTGCCGCTTGCGCGCATAACGCCGGTAAGCATGGTCATTACATACAGGAAGGGAAGGCCTATTGCCGAGGCGCGGAAGTAAACGACTGCTTCGTTCAGCAGCTGTGCTTCTACCGTAGGCATCAGCATCTTCATTATCGGATGGGCGAAGAGCATGGATATAAGCGTAACGATTCCTGAGAAAATAAGAGTCAGCAGAAGCGATTGCTCTATAGTACGGGATGCTTCTGCCTTGTCGCCTGCACCTACCATGCGGGCGGTAAGCACCGTGCCGCCGAGGGACAGCAGCGAAAATGCAGCACCGTAGAAATTTACTACCTGACCGGCGGTGCTGATTGCCGAAAGGGCGCTGGTGGAAATCGTACCGATTATGGAGGAATAGACCATATTCAGTATTACTGAACTGATGCTTTCAAACGCGACCGGGTATACGAAGTGCATTACTGCATGATTTCGTTCGGTGTTCACTTTACTTGCCTCCGGTATGTTTTGTTTGAACAGACTATTCTATTCAGATTATCTTATCGTCTATGCCCGCCATTTTGCAAAGCTTGGAAGAACACAGGGAAATAATGCACAGTACTGCGCATACGGCTGCAAGCATCCAAGCAAGAGCAGAACGGGAGCCGTCGTAAACGAAAGCCGCTGCCACCGCGATGAAGCCGATGAGCATGGGGTAATAGGAATATTTTTTCACAGTCTTTGAGAATTCTGCAATGGATTTTATCATGACTATCAGTTCCTTTATATCAGTTGTTGCGGTTATTATAGCACATATCAGGGCAAAAATGGCTGTTTTTGCCGATTATTCAGAATAATTTATTCGGTTGACAAATTGAGCTTAATATATGATAATAATAGAAATATTTGTTTTGAAAGCTTATTTGACGGGAGGTCTTTAAGATGACCGGAAAAGAAAGAATATCTCGCATTCTTAGGCATGAAAGCGTTGACCGTATTGGCCTTTTTGAGCATTTCTGGGGTGATACTCAGCGTGAGTGGGTTGCACAGGGCAAGGTAAAGGCAGATGATGAGCTGGCCGATGTGTTCGGATTTGATATGGAGGAACATTGGACCTTCAATCTTACCGCAGATCTTGATTTTGTGCCTCAGATAGTAGCAGAAGATGAAGAGACCATAACCATGCTCAATGGTAACGGCGCAACTCTCAGGAATCATAAGCTTCATGATACCACTCCCGAGCATATAGCCTTCTCTATAGAGACCCGCGAGGATTGGGAGCGCATCAAGCCTATGCTCGTTCCTGATGAGCGACGCATCAATTTTGAAGGCTACCGCAAGGTGAAGGAGCGCTGCGCAAAGGAAGGCCGTTTCTTCGTTTGGAGCGGTGTGGCTGCATTCGAATGTATCCATCCCATCTGTGGCCATGTAAATATGCTTATGGGCATGGCAGACGATCCTGAGTGGATCCTTGAAATGGCGATGCATTATGCCTGGCTTACCGTGGAACTTCAGAAGATTCTCTTTGAAAAAGAAGGATATCCGGACGGCGTATGGTATTATGAAGATATGGGTTATAAGGGAAGCCCCTTCATGTCTCCGGCGTTCTACGAGGAAATGATACAGCCTGCTCATAAGTACGTATGTGATTACGCACATAAAAATGGACTGCCTGTAATCATGCATTCCTGCGGTTACGTAGAGCCGCTGCTGCCCGGTATGATCGAAGCAGGCATTGACTGTCTGGAGGTTATTGAGATAAAGGCCGGTATGGATCTGCTTAAGCTTCATAAGCTTTACGGAGATAAGATCGCTTTCATGGGCGGCATAGACGTGCGCAAGCTGTATACTAATGATTACGCTCAGATAGATGCAGAACTTGAAGCAAAGATCCCTACAGTAAAGCAGGGCTTTGGCTTTGTTCTCCATTCCGATCATTCCATACCTAAGACCGTAAATTTTGAGACCTATAAGCATTTCATCGAAAAGGGCCTTGAACTGGGTACTTACTAAAACCGACTATGGTATAAAAACACCGGAGACGAGTTGCTTGAAAGCGACCGTCCCCGGTGTTTTTTATATACGGATGATTTACGGAGTTATCTCCCAGTAAGTTACCTGACGACGCAGGTAGGTGTAGGTGATATGAAGCTTTCCGTCCGCTGCGACGATAGCAGGATAAGAAAATTCTGCGGTATAGCGGCGGTTTTTAGTGGGTACAGGCTTGTTGGGATCCATCAGCATGTCTTCGAGTGTGAGATAATGTTCGAAAGTCTTGCCGTTGTCGGTAGATTTCATTACCACAAGAGGAGTGCGGTCTGCCCAATCGCCGCTAACAGGATTCATTACAAGGTACAGAGCGTCGTCGAGTCTGGCACAGTCAATGCCGGAATTGTTGTTGGGAAGTCCGGTCGAATAAGCTGTGCACCAGGAACGACCATAGTCGGTAGAATCGGAACGATAAATGTATCCTGCGGAAGTACGCAGCATGGCATGTATGTTGCCTTCGCCGCTTGTCCAGAGCGTAGGCTGGATAGCGCCCTTGCCGGTAATATAATCGGGCAGGTCGGGGCGGGTGATGTTGGTGGAATCGGAAGCCACAGGTGCACCGGTGTGGACTTCTGCATTGAGAGGAATCCAAACGGTTTTATCGAATGTAGCTCCGTTGTCGGAAGAGAAATCAATGCGGGGACGCCATTCTTCCACCGTCTCAACGGAATCGGGGCACAACATCGTACCGTCATCGAGGAAGAGCGGCTTATTGCGTACAGGGCCCCAGTCATCGGTATTTTCGGGATAAGGTACAGGTTCGGACCAGGTCAGTCCGTTATCCGAAGTGGTACAGGTCCAGGTCTTCCACTGCGGTATAACACGGCCTACTTTGAATACAAGCCTTGCGCCGCCGGGAATGGGGATAAGCACAGGATTCCAATGGGCAACATCGTCATATACCTTTGCAATCTTACGGGGTGCTTCCCACTTACCGTTTACCTTGCGGGAAAGCCAGATAGCTACATCATCAGCGCTTTCGTAGGCGCCGGCAAAGTAGGCGGCCAGTACAGTACCGTCATTCATGGGAAGTACGGTACTTGCGTGACAAGCCGGGAAAAAGGCCTGATCTTCAAAAAGCATTTCGCGGATAGAGTTCATAATATGTACCTCCGTAATGTGAAGAAATAGAATCTAATTAATATCCCCGGCAGAAAAATAGTCCGCCGGGGATTTATATGCCTGATGGATTAGATTACATCATCCAGAGCCTTTACAGCGCATACATAGATCTCAAATGCGCGGAAGAAGCTGGGGATATGCATAAATTCGTCGGGGCTATGAGCACCGCCGTGATTTTCGGGAAGATCGGGCTTCTCTGCGAGGTCGGGGAAGCCGGGGCCGAAGGTGAGGGAACGGGTCAGCTCACGGGAATAGGTGCCGCCGCCCATGGTGTAGGGCTCAAGACGGGTACCGGTGATCTCTGCGTACAGATCGGAAAGAGAAGTTACGCGGGGATCATCCTTGGGCATGTATACGGGAGGAGTGGTCTCCAGACGGCGTACGGCGAAGCCCAGTTTCTCTGCATAGGCAGTGAAGGAAGCCTTGTTTGCTTCCTGATCGGCTGCGATGGAAAGACGGCAGTCCAGGCTCAGGGAAATAGAACCCTTTTCAGTCATCTTTGCTACGCCGCAAACCATAGTGGTCTTGCCGGTATCGGGGTCTTCCTTATCGATGCCGCAGTTTGCTCCGTAATAATCGGAGGTGATGTCGCGGATGCCTTCGGCGGCCTTCTGAGATTCGCCGGTGAGCAGACCGCTTGCAGCCAGTGCGCCTGCCAGCATATTGATCGCGCTCTTGCCGCGCTCGGGTGCTGCAGCATGGGAAGCGATGCCGCGGGCGGTGATAACTGCGCCCTTTTCGCCTGCTTCTACGGTGAAATCCTCACCGAAGAAGGGGGCTGCAGCTTCGGCAGAAATGCCGTTCAGCAGTACCTTTGCGTGGGGAGGTACCATATTTGCTACTTCACCGCCGGTAAAGGAAATGATCTGATCGCCGGGCTTGATGGTCATGCGGCCGGACATGGAACCCTTCTGAGCATAGTTTACGGGGAAGCCGGCATCGGGAATCAGAGAGATGAGGGGCTCGGGATAGTGCTGCATGTAGTAGTGCAGATCCTGCATGCCGGTTTCTTCGGAGCAGCCCATGATGATCTGAACGCCGTGCTTAAGAGCAATATTGTTATCGCGGAAGAACTTCATAAGGTACAGGCCCAGAATAACGGCAGACTTGTTGTCGGATACGCCGCGGCCGATGAGGAAGTTGCCGACACGGGTAGCTGCATAGGGAGGATAGATCCACTTGTCACCTTCGGGAACAACGTCCAGATGACCGACGATGCCGATGGTATCGGTGTGAGGTCCGTAATAAGCACTTCCGCAGTAGCCTTCGTGATCCTGAACTTCAAAGCCCATCTTCTTTGCGTGTTCAAGACCGAAGGTCAGCATCTCACGGCACTCGGGACCGAAGGGTGCGCCATCAGTGCCAAGATCGGAACGGCTGACGGAACGGATGCGCGCAAATGCCTGAATG
This sequence comes from Clostridia bacterium, assembly GCA_045649485.1. Classification (GTDB taxonomy): domain Bacteria; phylum Bacillota; class Clostridia; order Christensenellales; family Aristaeellaceae; genus RUG11247. The sequence continues at coordinate 9,404 of JAZRPZ010000115.1, read as the reverse complement.
TCTGCAATAATGGCTTCCTTGTTTTCATCCAGCCATGCTGCAAACTTATTTCTGATATCCTGCATGATATTTCCTCTCCTTTTTGAATGGTTTGTAAACTTGACAAAAGTATAACACAGATATGCAGAACAGGCAAGCAGAAATACCGCGCTCTGATAGGTGATATTATGTCGGAAGAATGCAAGCGGCACATTGACGATATACGATTTGTGTGATAAATTGTTACCATGAAAAATATAAGAAATATAGGTGTGTTTGCCCATGTAGATGCCGGCAAGACCACACTGACAGAAAGAATATTGCAGCATTCCGGCGCGATACGTACTGTGGGCTCCGTTGACGCAGGCACAGCACATACCGATCGCATGGAGATAGAACGCCGCAGGGGTATCTCAGTTTATTCCACCTGTGCGCCTGTTGAATGGAAGGGCACGCGCATAAATATAATAGATACTCCCGGACATATGGATTTCTCCGCCGAAGTTGAACGCAGCATGTGGGCGCTTGACTGTGCCGTTATGGTTGTAAGTGCCGTGGAAGGCATTCAGCCGCAGACAGAGGCTCTTTTTGCTGCGCTGAAATCAAGACCGATGGTCATGTTTATCAATAAGACTGATCGCGAAGGCGCTGATACAGACGGAGTAATGAATGCGGCAAACGAAACGCTGGCAAATGTCTTTGTAAATGTATGCGATGATGCTTCGATGATGGAATTTATCGCCGAACGTGACGAAGCGGCGTTGGATGCCTACCTCGGCGGCGATATATGGGACGGAGATGAACTGCGAAAAAGAATAGCGCAATTGACCGCAGAATGCGCGGCTATACCGGTGCTCAGCGGTTCGGCACTCAGAGACAATGGTGTTGAAGCTCTTATGGATGCCATAGTTGATTATCTGCCTGCACCTTCCGATAATTCTGACGGTCCGCTTTCAGCCGTAGTTTTCCATATTGAGAATGATCGCGTAATGGGCAGGGCCGCTTATGTCAGAATGTATTCCGGAAGCCTCAGAACACGCGAAAGCATCGGCGAACGCAAGATAACCCAGATAAGAGATATCGCCATTGAAGGGAAGGCGGGCGATACAGGTACATTGTCTTCCGGCGATATAGGCGTAATATATGGTCTGGGAGATATCAAGGCAGGCGATGTACTTGGAGATGTATCCCTGATTCCCGGCGGAGTGAATCCCGGCGCGCTTCGTCAGCCGCTGCTGCTTGTAAAGGCGGAGCCTGAAGATCCCGGAAAGTTAGATGACCTCAGGCGAGCATTGAACGAACTGAGCGCGGAAGATCCTCTCCTGAGCGTAGATGATTATCAGCGGGTACCTCATGTGCGCGTCATGGGTGCGATTCAGCTTGAGATACTGGCAGATACCCTTGAAAATCGTTTCGGCATACGTACGGTATTCGGTCCGCCAAACGTAATCTATCGTGAAACAATTGCGGAACGCTCTGAGGGATTCTATGCATATGTTGCCCCCAAACCATGCTGGGCGGTAATAAAGTTCTCAATTGAGCCTCTGCCCAGAGGAAGCGGAGTGGTGTTTGATTCTGTAGTACCTGTGCGCGATATACTCATGCGATATCAGCATCAGGTTGAACAGGCGATACCGCTTGCTACGAGGCAGGGCATACTCGGATGGCAGGTGGATGATGTCAAAATAACTCTTATTGACGGAAACCACCATCAATTCCATACCCATCCGCTTGATTTCATCGTTGCTACTCCCATAGCATTCCTCGATGGACTGCGCAGAGGCGGTTCGGTACTGCTTGAACCCATATTGGATATGCGTATTACCGTTCCGGAAGAATGTGCCGGCAGGGTAATGGGCGAAATAATAGCAATGCGCGGAGAAACGAGAGATTCGAAACCTTTCCGCGGTATGATCCGCATGGAATGCGATGTTCCTGTAGCAACGTCTGTGGATTTTTCGCAGAGGCTTGCCGCGATGACCGGCGGAAGAGGCGCTATGTCCACCAAGCTGAAAGGATACAAAGAATGTCCGCTTGAACTTGGAAAGACATGCGAAAGGCGAGGCGTTGACCCGCTGGATACTTCGAAGTATATACTTGCTGCAAGAAGTGCCCTTGAAGGCGGTATATTCGATCTGTAAGTACTTCTTCGCAGATATTAATGACAGATCAGGCATAAAAAAGCAGACGTCACTTTAAAGCGGCGTCTGTTTTTGTTGTTATGTTGGTTATACGCTCAGTTCGCTTTTTCTTGCGGGCAAATTGGCAAGTACACAGCCGGACAGAAGCAGTGCGCAGCCGAAATATTCGGGCAGCGACATGATCTCGCCGGTAATTAGCCATCCGCCAAGTGCGGCAAAAACGCTTTCAAGGCACATGATAAGCGAAGCAACTGCCGAAGGTGCATATTTCTGACCGATCAGCTGGAATGTATAGCCAACTGCTCCGGAGAATATGCCTACATAGAGTATGCTGCCCGCATTGGATGTAAAATCGACCAATGTCGGTTTCTCAAATATGAACATACATACAAATCCGAGCACCGCGCAGACCGCAAACTGTATTGCGTTCAGCATCGCAGCATCATATCCCACGGTCTTGCGATCGATGAACAGGATATGGAACGAGAACACGATGGCACAAATGAGAGTGACACCTTCGGGAAGGCCCATTGAAAGGCTCTCGGAAAAGTCAAGGGAAAGCAGTGCTGCGCCCACGAGACCGAGCAGAACGGAGATCCAGGTGCGTACAGCCAGCTTCTGACCTATGAATATGCTCAGAACAGGTACTATAACGATATATAGTGCCGTAATGAAGCCGGATTTGCCTGCACTCGCGCCCATATTGAGTCCGAGCTGCTGCGTAACAATTGCGGCAAAAAGAAGCAGGCCCATTATAAGACCTGTGAGAATATGCTTACCGATACCCGGTACGCCCTCTGCGCGGCGTCTGAATCGCGCCGCGCATATAGGCATAAGGGCAAGGGTAGTAAGTATAGATCGGGCAAATGTAAATGCAAAAAGGTCTATACCGCCGGCGGCGTCTTTTTGTGCCACGAATGCGAGGCCCCAGACAAGCGCCGCAAGGACGAGGATAAGACTGCCCTTGAGGTTTTTATTCATACTTTGGTCGGTATCAGTTCAGTTCGCTGGTGCAATGGGGGCAACGGGTAGCCTTCTCGGCGATCTCGCTCATGCAGTAGGGGCAAGTGCGTGCGGGTGCGGGTGCAGGAGCGGGCTCTTCCTTCTTGGCGCGCAGCTTGTTAATGAACTTGACGAACAGGAAGATGCACAGAGCTACCAGGAAGAAGTTAATGACGGCCTGAATGAAAGCGCCGTACTTGAGAATAACGTCAGCTTCACCCTCTACTGCTGCCTTGGAGATAAGGATTCCCATATCTGCAAAGTTTACGCCCTTGGTCAGGGTGGAGAGGACGGGCATGAACACATCGTTTACCAGAGAAGAAACGATGGCGGTGAATGCGGAGCCGATCATCATGCCGACTGCCAAGTCGATTACGTTGCCCTTGAAGGCGAAGGTCTTGAACTCTTTCCAGAATTTCATGGTAATAACCTCTTTCTTTCTATAATAACCTCTCTCTGAGAGGCTTTTATCAATGTGAAGGCCTGTCCAGATAGAAATAGGCAACAGATCCTACATAATCCTCACGCATGAAATTTATCCATATGCATTCGGGATGGTCTGTAACTGCCTTGTCTCCCCAGAGAATATCGCCGTTCTTAAGAGTACTGCTTACAGGGAGAACGGGAGCACCGGAAGCAATAGCCTTGTTAACGAATTCGGGTGTTCCGCCGCCTACTTGCTGAAGTGTGATCATACAATCACTGTCAAAATAGATGGGATCTTCAACATGAACGCGATGGAAGGCAGCATGTACACGGCCCTGTTCATCCTTTTCGCAAAGAACGCAGCCTGCGCGCAAAGTGCTGAATACGTCCTGTCCGTAAGATGTCAGAATATAGTCTTCTGTTCCGGTTCCTGCCAGCGTAGGAAATTCCGTATCTCCGTCCAGGTATATTTTTATTTCGCCTTCTCCAAACCATGTGCCGTTATAGCCGTCAGCAGCATGCATCTGTACATTGCAGCCAAGATAACGGCCTCTTCCGGTTATTCGCGGAAGGATCACGTGATCCTTAAGAAACGCAGTACGCTCCATGGGCATATGGATTGCGTGAAAATACAGGTGATCTTCGGGCAATTCCACACCGCAGGTCATCTGTAGGCAATAGAAAACAACTATATCAAGTTCCTCGGATGTGTTGGTCAGAGTGACTTTACATTCCTTCTTGAAAGGCATAGGAACAAAACAATTGTAGCTTCTGCCCTCAGGGCTTGAGAACAGGTAGTTTTCAAAGGGTTTCTTATTTGTTGAGACAGCATGACAGAAGAACTCGTCGACAGGTGCGCTTACCGCAGGGATATCAGCGCCTTCCCAGAAGAATTCGATTTTCAATGCATTGATGCCATTCGGTTTATTGAAACTGTCCAGAGCGAACCAGAGGGTATCTATTATACCGGAACCCTCATAGTGAGCCAGTACAACGCTTTCGCCGGGATGGATGGTTGCTGAAGGCGCACCCTTCATGCCTTTATTCTTCTGAGCGCCTGCACCTTTTTTTCCTTCGGGATTCTCAAAGGAAAACCATCTGGTATATCGGCCTCTTGGGTTCTCGAAAAGCTCCGTATACATATGAGATTTTCTCCTTTTTTCGGATTATAGCATAAAAAATGACATAAATCCATATATTTCGCTATGAATCAGACATAATATCTGCTATAATTTACATATAATGATATTTTGACTTATATTTTATGCGCAACGGAACAATTACCGGAAGTTTGCGTCTAAAAATATAAACTGGCAAAGGTTGCCTTTGAAAATGGGAGGAAGCGGAAATGAAAAGGTACATTGCGATATTGCTGACAATGGTTATGCTTACGCTGTGTTCTGCTGCATATGCAGATGCGGTAGTGGTTGAAAATGACCGTATATCTGCATATCTCGATTCGGAAGGCGGAGTATTCCTTACCGGATATACTGAACGTATAAATGCTACCGATGCTTATACGTTATTGTCTATTGATACGGAAAGGGTAACTTATTTGACCCGTGATGCAGAAGGAAAAGCCGTGCTTACTTTTGCCGAGTTTTCGACTTCTGCAGAAACCGTAATGACCGGCGATGTAAAACTGGCATGTTCTTATGATGGCATGGGAGTATACTACGTTCCTGCCTCTGAAGCAGGTAGTGTATATTACATGACCTATGCCGGCTCTGAAAAGCTGATACATACATCCGAAGAAGAAGTAGTCTATCTTCAGAATTCTCACCACGGTCTCATAATCGGCTATGCTTCCGGTGCCGGTGCTGTTGTATATGATGCAGACTATGGTCTGGTCAGTTCTTTCAACGGTATATTGGGCTCCGAACGCAGAATTGCAGGAGAAAAAGACCTTGTTCTGACCGATGAAGGCGCTCTTTATATTGATGATCCTGCCGATAGCTTCCCTCAGCTCGTAGCAGCAGGCGTTGAACAGTTTGAGTACATAAACGGATATGTATATATCATTACTTCCAACGCTTCCGGTAAGCAGGTGGTCCGTTATTCTCCCGATACCCTTATCTGGGAGTATATCGATACCGGCCTTGCAGGAGTCCCTGTCAGCCTGACTACCAGCTATACAATGGCATTGGTAATGGATGATTCCGGCGTAGTATACTGCATAGATGACAATACCTGCACACTTTCTCCTTTTGCGAACATTACCGTTCCCGAAGGAATCGACATAAAAGATGTATTTATTGAAGGCGTGAGCGGTCAGCTTAACGTCTATTCCGAGCAGGACAATGAGCCTGAATATGTTCTTGCATTCAATTTCGATTATGCGGGAAGCGATGAACTGACCGATAATAAAGAAGTAAAAGACAATACCGTAATAACCCTGCTTGCAAGCTGTCCTTTTGAAACCGAGCAGAATACTCTCAATGTTCTTACTCCTGCCAGACTTTATGAAACTTTGAGTTTCGGCAGCAGGGGAGACGCCGTAGCGGAGCTTCAGCAGGCTCTCACCGATCTCGGCTATCTTAATGACAAGGTCGATGGAATCTACGGACCGAGAACCCGTTATGCCGTTATGCTTTTCCAGGATTTCAACGGCATTGCTGTAACCGGTATTGCCGATAAGGCTACTCAGGAAATGATATTCGATTCCGAAGTGAAGCCTGTCTATGATCCCTATCGTCGCATTGCTTATGGTGCAAGAGGTCTGAGAGTTACTGAAATGCAGGAAAGGCTGCGCTATCTCGGCTATATGGCTGACCCCGCAGACGGCATTTACGGCCCTTATACCAAAGCCGGCGTCATGCTGTTCCAGCAGGAAAACGGACTGGTTACTACCGGTGTCGCAGACAGCCAGACTCTGCAGCGTCTGTATGATCCTATTGCGCCTCAGTGCATAGGCTATTTTGAGATGAACCGCGGCGATTCCGGCAAACGCGTAGAGCAGATGAACCGCAGGCTTAAGCAGTTGTATTATCTCGAAGGTACCGCCGGATCCTATTACGGAGATGATACACGCGAAGCCGTAAAGCGTTTCCAGCGCGAGAATGGCCTTAATCCTACCGGAATCGCAACCGCCTATATGCAGAAGCTTCTTTTCTCAAGAGATGCAATTGAGTACAGCGGATTTATCGTCCTGCGTCGAGGTGACGAAAACAACCGTGTTTACAACCTGCAGCTCAGGCTTCGCGAACTTGGCTATTTCAACGGAACCTGTACCGGATATTTCGGTAAAAAGACTTATTATGCTCTGAGAGATTTCCAGGCCGTTGCCGGTCTTGAAGTAAATGGTATTGCTTCTATAAGTGTACAGGAACTGCTTTTCAGCAATGATGCACCCGCAAAGCCTGTTATTGCTGAAATCACAGCTCCTGTCATCAGCATAAGCAATGTAATGATCGAATCTGCCCCCGGTATTTTCAGGGTAGAAGATACTGTTATTTCCGTATCCTGGAAGGTTGAAGGCAAGCTCGGCGCAAGCTATTTCGAGATTCTCGATTCTTCCGGCGTTCTTATTGCACATGGATACACCGATAAAACGGAAATGCAGCTTGATATCACTCGCTTTACCGGCGGTGAAATATTCCATGTTACCGTATATGCCATACCTGAAAACGGAACCATGGAACATGCCAAGAGTGCAAATGTATACCTTGAGATACCCATGAGGGCCGAACCTACGCCCGAGCCCACTCCCGTAGCCACTCCCGAGCCTCTGGCTACAATAGAACCCACTCCCGAGCCCGTGATCACTGCCGAGCCTGTGGTCGAGGTGAATGCTCCTGTTATTGCAGTAAGCGGTGATTATGTACTCGAAGGCAACTGCCATATAATCGGTATGACCGGTGCGGCATTTACCTGGACTGTAGAAGCAGAAGCTGAGTATCAGGCAACTGTAACGGATGCATTGGGAAATGTCGTATTCGCTCCCGGTACGGTCACTGACGGCAGAATTGAGATATCTGCAAATGATCTTGCGCCCGAAACCGATTACTACCTTGTTGTAACTGCTTTCCCTGCGGGAAATACGAACAGCAACGGTAAATCGGCAAAGGTAATGCTGAGAGCTGCTGCAATTGAAGCCGATCCTACCGAGGAACCCACAGTACAGCCCATTGCACTTGAAGTGTTCGTGAATGGTGCTGATATGTCCAACGGAGTATGGATGATCGGCGATAATCCCATAGACATAAACTGGGTTGCATCTGCAAATGTCGAATATTTCGATATTGAACTGATCGATTCCAACGGTTTCGAACTTTCTGCAATAAGACAGACAGCTCAGACATCCATAACGATTACCAGAGATTATGTGATGGCTGACCGCGTATTTGGCCTGCGTATTACCGCATATTCTGACGGAACGACTGCAGATGAAACGGTTTATATAACTCTGAATCCTGCGGTAATGCCTATTGCAGAGGAAGAACCCACTGCAGAGCCCACAGCAGAACCTACGGCTGAGCCTACTGCGGAACCCACAGCAGAACCTACGGCTGAGCCTACTACTGAGCCCACTGTAGAACCTACGGCTGAGCCTACTGCTGAGCCCACTGTAGAACCTACGGCTGAGCCTACTGCGGAACCCACTGTAGAACCTACGGCTGAGCCTACTGCGGAACCCAGAATCGTTGAAGTTGTGGTAACCGTTGTTGATGCAGTCTTTACCGACGGAGTGTATATGATCGATCCCGATATTCCCGCAATGATTAGCTGGGCAAATACCGGTGATGCGGCAGAATACACGATATCCATGACGGACAGCAACGGCACTGTCATCCAGAACGTAGAGCATACTGGATATACATCCATGACGCTGACTGCGGCAGGAATGTCGGAGAACGAAAGGTATACTATACGTTTCATTGCGCATGATTCTGCCGGTGATTATGAGACCAGTGTAGTATTTGCACGTGCTGCAAAGGCAGAGCCTCTTTCGAATCTGATTATTAATGTAAATGCTGCTGCAGAAAACGGTATTTACATGGTGAACGAAGGCGGTCTGTATATTGACTGGAGCGTATCCGGTCCCGTGGTCGGTTATAATGTCAAAATCTATGACGGTGTCGGCAACCTGATCAGACAGTTCGACAATATTACCGATAACTATGCTTATATAGCATACGAAGATCTCGTTGACGGAGAATACTATTCTTTCGCTGTTGAAGCCGTTCATGCAAGCGATGCTGCACTGAATTGTACTTCTTCCATTGCATTTGCCAAGGCAGCCAAGGTTGAAGAGATTCAGTATCTGAGTGATCTGAACATCACCGTTAACAGTGTCGAAGCAGACGGAATATATTACGTAACAGAAGAGGGACTGAACCTCACTTGGACCGTAAACGGACCCGTTGCAGCATATAATGTATATCTTTATGATGAAGTAGGTGGATTGATCCAGTCGGCCGAGGCCACTGATTATACCTCTCTCCATCTTGATTATGCTAATATGGCTGATGGCGCGGTATATGCGATCACTGTTGAGGCAGTACACTCTGCCGATGCTGCTTATAATATCTCCGGTACTGTAAGGTTCACAAAGGCTGTCAATACCGAAGCAGCTCCTGAGATTACACCTGAGCCTACTGCAGAACCTGTTGTTGAGCCTACCGCTGAGCCCATTGTTGAACCTACCGCAGAACCCACTGTTGAGCCTGCTGTAGAGCCTACCGCAGAGCCCATTGTTGAACCTACCGCAGAACCCATCGTTGAAACCACGCCCGAACCTGTCGTATATTCTGTGCAGCAGCCTGTAATTACGGTTGAAGGCTTCAGTTATGAAGACGGCGGTGCGTATGTATTCGAAAACGAGCTATACATAGCGTGGTATGCAGAAGGGGATCT
>JAZRPZ010000114.1:0-69319 GCA_045649485.1 Clostridia bacterium | reverse complement strand
GATATCAAGTGTACTTGTTTTCTTTTCATGTCTCTTGGCAAGGTTGTTTATAGCTTTTGAAGTCTTAAAAAACGGAATACGGAAGTGATCGGCGAGAATAAGGAAAAGTCCAACGCCAAAGACAGAGCCGATAAGTGCCTGAATCAAAAAATCACGTCCTTTCAAAAAAATAACCGTCGATTTCAAATCGACGGCATAACTGTATTAATATGTTTTTAATTCATGATTCTGAGTGGGAATAAAGGTCAAAATTCTCTCAGTTCTCTGAGGTCTCAAATTGTCTTGTTTTCGTTCAAAACCGTCCATTTTTGATGTGTTTTTCTCAGTAATATCAGGAATTTGATTGCTCCCGATGTCAATTTGAGGACAAAACAAGAATAATTTACAGTGGCTTTGTAGTAATAAATCCTCTCTATCTGAAGCAATTCAGTTAGAGAGGATTTTAATTTTGAGGACAAATCTGTCCTCATTTCCCGTATTTGGCCTTTGTGCAAAACAGCATTGCTGTTCAGGCAAAAATATATATTTTGGAGGTCAATATGGGAGCATACAAAGACAAGAACGGCAAGTGGTATATCTCAGTCCGTTACAAAAACTGGTTGGGCGAAGGATGCCGCAAAACAAAACGAGGGTTCTCAACGAAAAGAGATGCGCTCGAATGGGAACGAGAGTTTCTTGCCAGGAATACCGGAAGTCTTGATATGACATTTGGATCATTCTACGAGGTCTACAAAAACAATTTGCAGGATCGTATCAGACAGAACACTTGGGTGACTAAGAGCAGCATTATCGAGAAAAAGATCCTGCCTTATTTCGGAAGCAAGCGAATGTATGATATCAAGCCCATTGATGTACTACACTGGCAAAATGAAATGCTGGCGGTCCGCGACGAGAACAACATGCCATATTCACCGATATATCTCAAGACAATCCACAATCAACTCAGTGCTATATTCAATCATGCCGTGCGGTTTTATGGACTACACGATAATCCTGCCGCCATAACCGGAAACATGGGCAAAGAAAAAGCCGGTGAGGTACTCATCTGGACGAAAGAAGAATATCAGCAGTTTGTTGCAGCCTTGAAGGATCGACCGGTATCGTATATAGCATTTGAAATCCTATATTGGTGTGGTCTTCGTCTGGGAGAACTTTTGGCACTGACACCTGCCGATTTCGATTTTGAAAACAAGATCATGCACATCACAAAGTCGTATCAACGCATCAAAGGTGAAGATGTTATCACCCCACCCAAAACAGACAAAAGTATCCGCCGTGTTCTGATGCCGGACTTCGTCGCAGAAGAGGTTTGTCAGTATATCGCCGCGTCGAAAGATGTAAGGGAATCCGACCGGATATTCCAGTTCACAAAATCCTACCTTCATCATGAAATGCGCCGCGGATGTACAGCCAGTGGAGTGAAACGTATACGGATTCACGGAATTCGACATAGCCATATCAGCTTGCTGATTGATATGGGTTTCTCGGCAGTCGCTATCGCAGATCGCGTCGGACACGAGAGCATTGATATCACCTATCGGTATGCGCATGTGTTTCCGTCTACACAGATGGAAGTTGTGTCGAAATTAAATAATATAATGGCTGCGTCTAGCGGTTGCGTTGAAAAATAGCGCATTTTGTGGTATCATATATTATCGGTGGGTATTGGCCCAGCCAAAGCAACCGTGTGGAAGTGATTCCATGCGGTTTTTGTTTTTTCTACAACATGATAGATAATCCGTTTTATTAATGACAAGAAAAATCTGATGCATGTTCTTAATTAACTTGTTGTAATAAGGAGAATTACATGGAAAAAGCAGGAAATGAAATGTACGCGCTGGTTGATGAAGAATTCTTATCAAAATTCTCTCCTCAGCACCAGAGCTATATGAAACAATTTTATTACTCTCGCTATGTTAGTTTTTGCAATCACATAAATCGCAAACCACTTGAATATGAAAACTTCTTTTGCAATATGCACCGCAAAAGGTTTCAATTCTATCAGCTGTGTTGTCCATATTGTGGAACTGTTTCGTTGTCCATTTTTGATAAGAAAGGCTCCGGCAGCCCTGGTCTTAATTATTGCCATAGCTGTGGGCGTACCTCAACTCTAAAAAACATCCAAAACCACCTAGCTAGATTTATTCGCATAAATAGGATGAATCGAATCAGCATTCAAGTTATTTCTGAAGCGCGCCCTGGCAAAGACAAATGGCTATTGGCATATGATTGCTACCAAATAGAAATCATTGAGCTTGCGTCAATAATTGAAGTCCTATTTAGGGATTACTTTGAAGCCCTTCTATTTATTAGCAGTTCAGTAGAGAAAAATAGTTACATTAATAAAATAGTCCGCAAGCAAACTGGCAATGATTTCATGAATATTGAAAAAGCAAACGATATTTATAAAAAAGCATTCGGCATTGAAATACGCAAAAATTTAAGCCCTGCCATTTGGAATGATCTGATAGATATTGTCAACTTAAGAAATATGATGGTTCATAATAACGGTTTGGTTGATAATCGCTTTACGACATCATCTACATATACAAGGTGGAAAGATAGAGTAGATGTTACCCTTATTCGCATTGAGGAAGAAGACATATCCAAATTAGTTTCAAGTGTTGTAGATGCTGTGACTGTTGTTTCAAATCTCTATTTAAAAGAGTACTATGAACGTAGAAACAAGGTAATTGCAAACTATTATTTTAATGGTGAAAACGGTAATGCGGATCGGATTTCATGGTTCTCTACACCAAAAGAAAACACAGAATCGTAATTTATCGATTTGTTTTGTAATTATTGATTATTACTAGCACGGATTTGCTCAAACAATGACACAATGAATGGGGACAAAATTTGATGAAGATATACTTTGATGAATCCGGTCAAAGTGGCTGTGTTTTGCAAAAGGAAGATATTTTGAATTTTCAAAAGCAACCTACTTTTGCAATTGGGGCAGTTGTGGTTCGTGACAAGAACGCAGAAGACAAGCTTACTGAGAAATATAATTTTTACAAGCAAAAATATAACATAACGGGTGAAATAAAAGGAAGCGACTTACTAACTAGAGCTCACAATGATGAACTTGAGCATTTTTTGAAAGCCGTACTTGATCGATATCACTTCTTTGTTATCCTTTATGACAAACGTTTTTATATTTCCACATTATTGTTGCTATCGTTGATTGGTTTTGAGTACCAATATTTAATGCCTGAACACTTTTATCAACAGGCAACATTTCTTTCGTTACAGGAAGATGACTTCTTTATCAGATATCTAAAATATATTCAAAAACCAGGCATTCAAGAGTTTACTGAGTATCTTAAATATCTAATTGATTATAGATATTTAAATGATGAGGGTGCAGAAAATGCAATAGTAATAATGGCTCAGAAGATACTTGATGAAGGCATGGAGGATAAGTGCTATGATGATTTCATGACATATGGATGGTATGACAATCCTAAAGTCACGAACCTTATTAACTTAAATGCGTTATCTGAGTTGATATATTTTATCAAATCACAGCTTGGTGTGAGTAACAAAGATATCATTTTTGTCCATGACCATATAAAAGAATTTGAAGATACTTTTCAAGTAGAACTACGTGATCATGGGATAGATATGACTTTTGCAGACAGCAAGCAAGATGTTTTGTTACAAGTTGCAGATAATGCCGTAAGTATCTTGCGCCATGCTTATGATAAATGCATTTTGCATCATCGAAGCAAAGAACAATGGCACGAGAAAAGTGAATGGGATATGAAACTTTTTTCGAGAGTAATACGAAAAATCTCTGTGCCACATATAAAGTTTACAGTTTCACTTTGCGACTGGGCAGCTTCTGCGAGCACGGTAACGATGTTTTCACCCCGATATCCTAAAAAGTTCAGAAACAACTTTAACTTCAATTATTACTATCAGCAGAATCTACTAAGAGCGTTTTTGTCGATTTCGAACGCTCAACGCCCAATTAAGGAAATTATTGAACTGTTAGAAAAATAACCAGCGGAGGACAATATGCCAAAAACAAGTAAAAACACATTTGAAATTCATGGTGATACAATTCACATAATGAGAGACGAATGGGATCAAATTGCTTTTGCTACATACAGAGAAGACTATTACAAAGAAATATCGACACATACCTGGTCATTATCTAATGGATATCCTAGCAATACTACGCTAGGTGGAGGACTCCATCGATATATGATGGAAAAATGGTATGGAGAAGATGTTCTTCGTGATCTGACAGAAAAAGGCTATGTTGTGGATCATATGAACAATAATCATATGGATTGTAGAATATGTAATTTAGAGTTTCTAAAGCATAACAGAAATGTTGCTAAAGGACAGCAGTTGGACAAAGAATCTGCTGCTATGCAGCACAGATTAGCCATTAGTTTGTTCAAAGATTTTTCTACAGGATGTTATCAAATCACAATCGGATGCAATGATTGTATTACCTCAACCGATAGATCGGGTAAAGTCCACTATATTAATGCAATCAAACTGTTATACAATTGTGATTACTCGTTGGTCGTGTTGGATGCTGAAGCAATTCTTGCTGAATACGAGACAACGGGTGGATTTTCGACGGGGCGCCTACACTGTTGTGATCAGCGCGTTGATGAGGCAATAGATATTGAACTCAGCGAAGAAGAAAAGAAGCAGGCTTTTATAGTTCGTGATGGAATTCCATATTTAATAATCGGAAATGGACAAACCTATCTTCATTCTGTTCATTTTGAAGAAGGATGGTTACCACCTAAGTAAAAAGCTATATCGTTTTATTACGATCCAAGAATAACTGTGGCACGGTTCAAATTTCCACAAAACATTCGTCGACATAATTGTTCTTTTCTCCAATATATGCTACAATGAGGACGCTTACATGAGGCATCACCTGTAAGCCAGTCGAAGCTTTTGTCCACAATTTCTCACTTCGGCTGATGAGAAATAAGCCACTCAAAAGCCACTTGTGAGACACCAGAGACTGTCCTCATCATTCCGAAGTAGTAATACAGCTCCAAACGCTGTGATTTTACCATCGTGTGAGGACAATTCGCGAGGTCAAAATGAGGACACGCGCTCTGAGACTGGTGAGACAGGAGAGAATACGGCACATTTTAAAGTCAAAATAAGCTATAAACCGGACTTATTCGCCACTTTGAGATACCAGAGATAGATTTGGGAAGCGAGTGGGAATAATTTCATAGGAATCAAAATGCCCGAAATCCAAACTATGGTTTACGGGCATTTTGTGCAATTTAGAAAATGCGTTTGCAACACGAAATGTGAAATTGAGAAAAGGAATAGTTGTGAACGGCTATTAAGCAACGCGGGAGAAAACGAACATGGGTAACACATGTGATTTTATTATTGAAAACGGCATATTGAAAGAGTATGTAGGCGATTGTGAAGTTGTCATCGTTCCGGAAGAGGTTGTCCAAATTGGAGAACGGGCATTTTCTGACCGCGAAGATATAACGGATGTAAAACTTCCGGGCAGTGTGTCAAGTATTGGCAACAGTGCTTTTTATGGATGTGTAGCTCTTTCCAAAATTAATATACCCGAAAGCTTGACTTGTATCGGCGATAGCGCATTTTTTGGATGCGAGAGTCTGGAAGTGTCCATACCTGATCACGTTGCGAATATAGGATGCGGTGCATTTTGCGGTTGTGACAAGCTTGCCGATGATGACGGATTTGTTATAATTCGTGGGGTTATGTACTATTATTGTGGGGAAAAAAGCGATGTGATCGTTCCGAACGGTATCACTAAAATTGATGACGAAGCTTTTTTTACCGGTGAGGATATCGAGAGCGTTGTCCTCCCTGATGGTATGATAAGTATTGGAGAACGTGCGTTCTCCAATTGTTATGAGCTTGCACATATAGTTATTCCCGACAGTGTAACGAATATTGAGCCACACGCATTTGAAGATTGTGAAGAGTTGACGATCTATGCTCCGGCAGGCAGCCAAGCGATTGCTTATGCCATGAGTCATAAGATTTCTTTTGTCGCGGAAGGAGAAATGGAAACAAATACTGATTTGCGCATGGCAGAGATTGAATTTGAAAATAAGATTTTTGTTCACACCGGACTCTCCTTAGCCGAGGAAAAGATTGTCGACGAATTTATCTCGGCAAAAGGCGGAATTTTGAAAAACTCTACCGTATTAAAAACAGATTATTTGATAGTTAATGAGGAATTTGGACATCAGACCCAAAAATATCTTCGGGCAATCGAGTTGATTGAAAGAGGTGCAAATATCAAAATCATTTCAGTTGATGAGTTTTTATCATATTTCACTGAATGAAGGTTAAGCTGCTGCCATTTCCTCACAGGCACCCGGCACAAATCCGCAGGCAATTTTGCAACTTTTTCTGCAATAGAAATTTTGATAAATGAAATAAAAGGTGGAAAACTTGCGTTAAAAAGCTTTTTAGTATATAATATAGTGCATAAACAAGTCAAAGAAGAATCTAAAAAAGAGTGGGAATAATAGAATAATTTCAACTGGCTTACAAATGCCCGAAAATCTTTGTGTTTTCGGGCACTTTTTGCAAACAACAGATGATTGATACCATAAATGATACCAAATTGATACAGCTATCAGTACAAAAAAACAATATTGGTGGGCTTGATATTTGGAAGAAGATGGTCTTTTATGAAATTGACCGTTGAACGATTAACACAGGCAGGAGGGACACAAAATGCATGATTATATGAAAGAACTGCAGACGCCCGATTTACGCGCCCGAGGCATGACAAGATGGTGGTGGTACGGCTGCTCTGTAAAGAAAGAGGAGATCGTCGAACAGCTGGACGAGATGCTGGCGCATGGGATTGGCGGTGTGGAGCTGCAGATGCTTTATCCGGTGGCAGCAGATGACAAAGACAGACATAATATCGAATATTTTTCTCCCGAATTCTTTGATATTCTGGATTTCACCAGCAAAGAAGCAGCAAAACGAGGAATGATATTTGACGTGACCTTAGGTTCGTCCTGGCCTTATGGCGGACCTTTTGTGCCTGCAAGCCTCAGCGCACCTGTTGTCTACCCGTATACCGTTGATGTGACCGGTCCAAAGACTTTCTCCTATGACTTTACCACCCGTATCGCCGGAGGTATCGTAGGCTGCATTATGGGTAAAATGGAAAACAGCCAGATGATCCCGGAAAGCATTGTTGACCTTTCTGATAAGCTCTCCGATCACGAGCTGTTTAACTGGCCGTGGGGTACCATGCTCAGCGAAATTGAGATCCCGGAAGGCGACTATAAAATCGTTTGTCTGGTTTCCAGCTCATATAGAGAAAATGTTCTGGCTCCGATGCGCGGTGCAGAAGGTCGTATCATCGACCACAACAGAAAAGACGCTTCCCGCTTCTTCTTTGAGCAGGCAGGTACGCCTATCGTGGAGCGTTTGGCAAAAGGTGCTGTCCGCTCCTTCTTCTGCGATTCCATCGAGGTTTCCGGTCATAACTGGACCAACATCATGTACGATGAATTTGAAAAACGCAGAGGTTATTCCCTGAAACCATACATTTATGCCCTGCAAGGTGAGATCAAAGGCATCACCGATCGTGTACGCTATGACTTCTTCAAAACCTATTCCGAGCTGACCGTGGAAAATTTCTTCCGTGAGATGACCGATTGGTGCCATGAGGTGGGCAGTCTTTCCCGTATTCAGGCCCATGGTACCTGGGGAGATATTCTTCAGGCTTACGGTGCAGCCGATATTCCGGAAGGCGAAACCTTCTCCGTCGGTGATATTTACACCGTTAACACCGTCCATAGAAGACTGGCCAGCTCCGCAGGCAATCTGTATCGCAGACCCATCATTTCCAACGAAAGCTTCACATGGCTTCGTTTCCCGCGATTCACGGAAACGTTGGAGCATATCAAAGTTGCCGCTGACGCCATCTTCGTTGACGGTATGAACCAGATCGTCAACCACGGCTTCTCCTACAATTCCAAAGGCGAGGATTGGCCGTTCTTTGCTTCTTCTCACATCTGTAACACAAATACCTGGTGGCCATTCTACAAAAACATCGGCGACTACATTCAGCGTGTTTCCCACTTCATGCAGAAGGGCCGCACTGCCGCAGAAGTTTGCATTTATCTGCCGCAAAGTGATATTTGGGCGGAAAATCCCATGTGCGACCTGCACATGAGTATGCAGCTCAGCGAACGTTTCGGTAAAGAAGCCATCGACGCCATCGCCAAAGCCGGTTACTGGTTCGATTACATTAACGATGAGGCTCTGAGCCGCTTTGACGAGTATGACTACAGGACCCTTATCATCATGGACACCACTCGACTCCCTGTGGAAACGGCAGAAAGTATTAAAAAATTTGCAGAGGCCGGCAATCTGGTGATTTGCGCTTCTCATCTTCCTGTGGAAAGCTGCGGTCTGCTGAACGCAGAGGAAAATGACGCAAAAGTGCGGTCTGTTATGACCGGACTGAAGGAATCCGGTAAACTCCAGATGGTAGACAACAAGTTCGACGCTCTCATCGGCAAACTGAAAGAACTGGTCGTTCCCGATTTGTCCATCTCTGAGGGTGCGGAGGATATCGCCTATATCCACAAAACCGCCGAGGATTGCGATGTCTACTTCCTTTCCAATATGTCCAGAAATGCCTACACTCCGACCCTGCATTTCAAAAAACAGGGAATCCCTGCCATTATAGCAGACCCGATGACTTTGGAACAGAAAGCCTTTGCGAAATCTGCTGATAATGCAGTACAGCTTTACATGGAACCGCTGCAGTCTCTGCTGATCATCTTCCCCAAAGATGCTGATCACAACAGCGCCATCTTCTCTGATGAGTTGTTGATTCCGACATCGGCAGAAAAAGATCTCTCTGCGGACTGGCAGTTCACTGTACCGGAAAAACAGTATTCCGCTCATCTTCCGCAGCTGCAGAACTGGCAGGATATTGCTCAGCTGAAGCACTTCTCCGGTACCGGCGTTTATGAGAAAACCATTGTTCTCAGCGAAGAAGAGCTGAAACATCCGAGCATCATCCTGAAACTGGGACAGGTTTCCGTTTGTGCGAGAGTTTATGTCAATGGACAGTGCGCCGGTGACATCATCAAATATCCATACGAGATTTCCATCGGAGACTTCCTGAAAGCAGGCGAAAATACCATCCGCATCGAAGTGGTCAATCTGCTGGTCAACCGCTACATCGATCCGGAATTCAAAGTTCCGCTTTATGAGGACACTGTCATGGAAGGATGGCCTTATTTCAGTGCTGCCATCAATGTCACGAGAAATCGCAGACTGGGTAACTGGCGTGAAAAAGACATGATCAAAGAACCGCTCCCTTCCGGTATCAGTGACGGTGCATGGTTACTGTTCAAGGATCAAGGAGCATGACCTTTGCAACCACCTTTGTATTCAAACATCAAAGCCGGTTGATCTGTAGGGCAAAGTCAAGTATCATTTACTGGAAAAGAATAACGAATTTTTTCTCTGCCGATTTTTCAAAAAATTGATACCAAACTTTGACGCCAAAACAGTACCAAACGGGCTGAGAACTCAGAGAATACAGAGAAAACGCGGAAAAACGAGAGAAATCTCACGGAAATTGGCCCGAAATAAGGCGAAAAGTAACTGTGGGAATGAACCTCAAAGCGAGTGGGAATAATAGAAATAAAATCTGTCGACTCAGCCTATCCCGAAAACCCTGCTTTGGGTCATGATAAGATATACTGAGGAAGATCAAGATGAAATAAGAATTGAAGACCTTGTGAAGCACACATTTCCCGTGTTTCATGAGGTCTTTTTATTTGTTAATGCTGTATCATTGTTTTTGTATCAACTTGCCGGGGTGATTTTTACTGCGGATAAGATTTTGAGTTGTGGTTTCTTCGCGGCGATCATAATACAGGGATTGAAATGGATAAGAAATGCATTATATGTAAAAGGGATAGAAATATCTGTATCTATTCGAGATAAGTATAACTGCTATGAAGTTGGGTGATTTGTTTTTGTGTTATATATGCATCTGCTTATTATAAAACAGATGCATATGATATATTTAGACAATGGGTATTTTTGAATTATATGAACAAATAGATAATGATGTTTATATTGAATGGTAAAGTGTCTTGGATAATTTGATAAAAATAAATGTTGATGAGTCAATAATGTTGTTTCGGATAAATGTTAGCATGTAAATCAATATGAAGTGTGTTGAAAGAAAAATGTGCTAAGAAACGGTTTGTATAGTGTAATTTCGTGGTTGAATTAGTGCGTTTTAAATTGACGTTACTAAAAAGGAGTGATATAATAAGAATGTATAAGGATACCTATACGTATCTGAGGATGTTTTTATAATGAATACAGGATTTATTGACGCCGGTTTTATTTGATTGCAGACGGAGAATTTTCGTTTTCGGATCGATAATAAGTGGTGTTGTTATAATGTAACGGAAGAGGTAGAGAAGATGGATACTAAAGAAGCAGTAACTAATAAGGATAAGCAGATCAAGCGGAGTGAAATGATGGATCGCAAGAAGGTGCTGGAAGCCAAGAAAAGCTATTGGTATCTGCGCAGGGCTCAGGATATATTCTTTTCCGGTCTGGCACTTTTGGTGCTTTGGCCTGTTTTGCTGCTGGTTGCTCTTGTTATTTATATTGACAGTCCGGGAGCAAGCCCGATATTTGTCCAGAACCGAGTGGGACGTGACGGCAAGGTATTTAAATTCATGAAGTTCCGTTCTATGGTGCCTAACGCCGAAGCTAAGCTTGATAAGCTTCTTGATCAGAACGAGATGGACGGTCCTGTTTTTAAGATAAAGAAAGATCCTCGTATTACCCGAGTCGGTAAGTTTATCAGGAAAACGAGCATTGATGAACTGCCCCAGCTGATCAATATCTTCATTGGTGATATGAGTATAGTTGGTCCCCGTCCGGCACTGCCACGTGAAGTAGAGCAGTATGATGAGTATCAGCGTCAGCGTCTTTATGTACAGCCCGGACTGACCTGCTATTGGCAGATCCAGCCCAGACGCAACGATTTGAGCTTTGATGAGTGGATGGAACTGGATCTTAAGTACATACGAGAGCGTAGTTTCTGGGTAGACTGGAAAATTATTTTCGGAACCTTGGCCGCTGTGCTGGGAATGCAGGGCGAGTAAATACAACGAAGGAGTATTCATCGATGGAATCTATGATATCTCTGTTTCTTTCCCAGTCATATCGTGATGCTTGGGAAGATTATATACGCTCTTTAAACAGGGCGAACTTTGCTCGTTGGGATTATATTATTCTTACTGCTTCAAACGAGCAGCAGGCTGAAGGATTCCGCAATCAGATCGATGAGCGAATGAAGAATAACCTGCTGCCACCGCATACCCATTTTGCCGTTATTCCCGATCCTGACGGCAAGCGTGTCGGAAGCGGCGGAGCCACACTTAATGTGCTTAGGTACATAGCACAGCGTGAAGGCAATACTGACTTCACCGGAAAACGTGTGCTGGTTATACACAGCGGCGGAGACAGCAAGCGAGTTCCTCAGTATTCGGCCCTGGGCAAGCTCTTCTCTCCCGTACCGCATGAATTGCCTAATGGCCGTGCCTCTACTCTCTTTGATGAATTTATCATCGGCATGAGCGGTGTCCCCGGACGTATTAGGGACGGAATGCTGCTGCTGTCCGGTGATGTTATGCTGCTTTTCAACCCGCTCCAGATCGATTTCCCCGGCAGAGGCGCTGCTGCCCTGTCTTTTAAGGAAGATGTGGAGACCGGCAAAAATCATGGCGTATACATGATGGGAGAAAAGGGCAATGTTGCAGAGTTCCTCCACAAGCAGAGTGTTGAGACTCTTGTGGAAAAGGGCGCTGTCAATGAGCATAATTGCGTAGATATTGATACCGGTGCTGTAATATTCTCCGGAGAAATGATGAAGGCTCTTTATGGCCTCGTGTGCGATAAAGGCGAGTACAGTGAAGAAAAGTTCGGCGCATATGTCAACGAAGAAGTGCGCCTGTCTCTGTATGGAGATTTTCTGTATCCTTTGGCTGAGCGCTCTACGCTGGAGGCTTTTTATAAGGAGAAGCCCGAAGGCAATTGGTGCGATGCGCTTATGGAAGCACGTACGGATGTCTGGAATTTGCTGCGGCCTTTCAGAATGAAACTGCTGAGACTGTCGCCTGCAAAGTTTGTACATTTCGGTACTACGCGTGAGATCATGCGACTGATGCATAAGGATGTAAAGAATTATAGCCATCTGAACTGGAGCAGTCGTGTAAACAGCAGTGTTTCCGCCAAGGGCGTTGCTGCATACAACAGCGTAATGTCCAGCAGGGCTTCCAGCGGCGAGAATGTATATCTGGAGGTCAGCTACGTTCACAGCCGCGGCAAGGTCGGCAGCAACGTTATCCTTTCTTATATTGATATTCATGACGAGACAGTACCCGATAATGTGGTGCTTCATGGCCTGAAACAGAAAAACGAGAAGTTTGTTGCGCGTATTTACGGTGTGGATGATAATCCCAAGGGAGAAGAGGATTTCAGTTTCCTGGGTACCACTATCCGTGAATTTATGAAGAACAACGGAATAACAGAAGAGGAACTGTGGGGAGATATGCCGCACAGTCTTTGGAATGCCAGACTGTATCCCGAATGCGATGATATCCGTCTTGCTATAGCGGCTGCGCTGAATATATATGAAATGGCTCAGGGACGCGGCGATGTTGATGCATGGCGTGCCGGTGTCCGTAAGAGCCTGTGCGAGGGATTCAACGAAGCTTCGTCTGATGCGCTGATAGCCTGGGAACGCAGGATGCAGGAGCTTGTTGAGATGGACAGGCTTGCAAAAGCAATTGCGGCAAAAGTACCCGTTGGTGAAGCAACAAAATTTGTCCACACCAATAGCATTTCAAATATACAGTGGAAGTGGCTGGAAAGCCGCTTGGAGAGAGCGGATTTCAGCGAAACGATCCGACTTTATTATTACCTCGGCAAGGCGATCGGTCGTGTAGAAGGCGAAAAGCTGATGGATATGTGCTTTGCTTCTATCCGCGAAGGTATCCTTGGAAGTACTCTTGAGGATATAAAGGAAAATACTACCTGCCGTATGAGTATGGATGAGCATACGGTAAAGCTGCCGCTGCGAGTCAACTGGGGTGGTGGCTGGAGCGATACTCCGCCGTATTGCAACGAAAATGGCGGTACGGTTCTGAATGCTGCAGTTACGCTTAAGGGTGAGTGCCCCGTACGCGTGACACTTAAGCGACTTGATGAGCTTAAGGTAGTGTTTGAAAGCGGCGATATGGATGTACACGGAGAGTTTACAGATATAGAGCCTTTGCAGAACTGCGGCGATCCCTATGACCCTTATGCACTTCAGAAGGCTGCGTTCATTGCCTGCGGAATAATCCCTGCACAGGGCGGAACTCTTGAAGGTGTGCTGACACGTTTGGGCGGCGGTATTTACATGAATACCGAAGTTACGGGAGTGCCTCAGGGCAGCGGTCTGGGCACCAGCAGTATACTTGCAGGTGCATGTGTAAAGGCACTGTTTGAGTTTATGGGAATTGAACATACAGAGGACGATCTCTACAATCATGTGCTTTGCATGGAACAGATCATGTCCACGGGCGGTGGCTGGCAGGATCAGGTAGGCGGCCTGAGCGGCGGTATAAAGTATATAACTTCCCGTCCCGGTATGAACCAGAAGCTTAAGGTACAGCATATTGAGATCGATGAAGAGACCAGGAACGAACTGAATGAGCGATTCACGCTGGTTTATACCGGCCAGCGCAGGCTTGCGAGAAATCTGCTTAGAGATGTAGTGGGCAGATATCTCGGTAATGTGCCTGAAGCGCTTGAAGCATTGTCTGAGATCCAGAATATGGCTGCTTTGATGCGTTTTGAGCTTGAAAGAGGTAACGTTGATGGTTTTGCTGAACTGCTGAACCGACATTGGGAACTGTCGCGCCAGCTGGACAGCGGAAGTACGAATACATGCATAGACCAGATATTCCATGCCATTGATGATCTTATTGATGGTCGTATGATTTGCGGTGCCGGCGGAGGTGGTTTCCTGCAGGTTGTGCTCAAGAAGGGTGTATCGAAGGAATTGTTGGGACAGAGACTTCAGCAGGTGTTCCAAGATAGTGGGATCGGCGTGTGGAAGTGTGAACTGGTGTAATAGTTCTGCAATAGGAAAAAGGAGATTACAATGATTATAACTAAAACACCGTTTCGTATGTCGTTCTTTGGTGGCGGGACGGACATGGAAGACTTTTTTAGAGAGAATGGTGGCGCTGTCCTTTCGGCAACATTTGATAAGTATTGCTATGTCAATGTTCGGCATCTGCCAAGATTCTTTGATTATTCTACGGAGCTTTCTTATTCAAAAATTGAACGCGTAACGAGGATTGAAGATATTGAACATCCGGTGGTTCGCAATGCAATGAAGATGCTGGATATGCATGAGATTCGTTTGACTTATGAGGCGGATCTTCCGGCACGTTCCGGATTGGGCACAAGCAGTTCGTTTGCAGTTGGACTGCTCAATGCTTTTTATGCGTTGAAGGGTAAGTATGCGGATAAAAAGAAGTTGGCTGACGAGGCTATTTATCTGGAACGCGTATTGTGCGAGGAAGCCGGTGGCTGGCAGGATCAGATAGCGGCTTCCTTTGGTGGATTTAACCGCATCAATTTTAATTCAGATGGATATGAAGTATTGCCACTGATTATTTCTCCTGAACGTAAGAAGCAGTTGAATAACAATTTGATGATGTTTTTCACTGGTTTTGTTCGCCTTTCTTCGGATATTCAGATGGCAAATAATGTAGCCGTGCAGGATAAATGGGCACAGCTGAGAGAGTTGCGTGCATTGGTAGATCAAGCGGAAGGAATCCTTACAGATAAAAACAGCGATCTTGATGAATTTGGTAGGTTGATGGATTATAGTTGGAAATTGAAGCGTCAGACTGGTTCTAAGGTATCCACTGATGAGATTGACATGTTATATGAGAAGGGAATGTCGGCAGGAGCGCTTGGTGGTAAACTATTGGGTGCTGGTGGCGGCGGATTCTTAGTGTTTTATGTCACACCGGATAATCGTAAAAGAATGTATGATGCGATGAAAGGTCTGCTGCATGTACCGTTTGAGTTTGAAAATGGTGGTACAAGAGTCATTCATTATACTCCTGAAAATTACGAGTGGAAGGTATAGTAGAAGGAAGGCGAGGAGTAAAGTTGAAGGACAGATGTGGTTTTAAAAACGATCGGAGATTAAGAACGTCAATTGAGCGGGTTTGTATGAAATGAGGTTTTTTTGGAGAGAGATTGTAGGCGACACACGTTTCAATAGTGAAATAGCGATTACAGACTATTTATTCTTTGTGTATGAAGTAATGGCAAACGTGAAATGTGTCGTTCAAATGAAAAATCCCTTCTATCATTACAGATATATCTCTGGTGGTTTGTCTAAAGGTAGTTCGATGCAGCGCCATATCAAGTGTTTGGTAAGTATGGAACTTATCAGTTAGTGGTGTGAGAAGAATGCGCTATTCTGTCTGGAGGATGTTATTCCAAACTATCTTTTCTGGAACACGAAGGACTGTGAACGAATGCTGAAACAAGTAGATAAAGATGCCTATCGATAGATCAGGCAGAATGTCAAAAAGTACGAGGACTATATTCTTAAGTGCTCTGTCAGAATGGCTTTTTTTGTCAAAAGCAATTGTGCGTGCATGGTTGGTGTGTAAGCCTCTGGGATTACTTCTTATATTTTAGCAAAAAGAGTGGTGTGAAATAGCGTTGAAAACGGTTATTATGGCCGGTGGCAGGGGAACGAGAATTTCATCGGTTGCTAGTGATATTCCGAAGCCGATGATTCGTATTGAAGGGAAGCCGGTTCTTGAACATGAACTGGAGTGCCTTCGTGATCAGGGATTTACGGATATTATTCTGACAGTAAGCCATCTTGGAAACATTATTATGGATTACTTCGGTGATGGAAGTGGTATATCGCCTGTGACTGGAAAACCATTTGGAATACACATTGAATATTTCTTTGAGAAAGAACCTCTGGGGAATGCTGGAGCTTTGTTCAAGTTAAAGGACAAGTTGACAGAGGATTTTCTTCTGCTGAACGCAGATGCGATTTTTGATGTGGATTTCAAACGCTTTGTAGCGTATCACAAAGAAAAGAATGGAATCGCGACGTTATTTACTCACCCTAACAGCCACCCTTATGATAGTGGATTAATCATTGCGGATGAGAACAATGCGGTCCAGAGCTGGCTCACGAAGGAAGACAACAGACCTGAGTGGTATCGTAATCGTGTGAATGCCGGTCTGCATGTACTTTCACCGGAAGTTCTGAATGTAGAGATTACCACGTCGAAAGTAGATCTGGACAGACAACTGCTCAAACCGCTTGCTGGTACTGGCAAGATGTTTTGTTATGATAGTCCGGAATATGTCAAAGATATGGGTACTCCGGAACGCTATGAAAGCGTATGTCGTGATTTCCGGGAAGGACTTGTATCAAAAAAGAATCTGGCAAATACTCAGAAAGCAGTGTTCCTTGACCGCGATGGAACGATTAACAAATATGTTGGTTTCCTACGTGATATTGACGATTTTGAGTTGCTGCCCGGGGTCGCTGAGGCGATAGGGAAGATCAATGCATCAGGATATCTCGCGATTGTTGTAACTAATCAGCCGGTAATCGCTCGCGGAGAAGTGACAGATGGAGAACTACGCGAAATCCATAATAAGATGGAGACTCTTTTGGGATACAAAGGAGTATATCTGGATGCGATCTATTACTGTCCTCACCATCCCCATAAGGGATATGAAGGCGAGATTCCTGAATTGAAAATCGACTGTGAATGCCGCAAGCCTAAGCCAGGCATGTTGTTGCAAGCAGCACAGGATTTTAATATTGATTTGAGCAGTTCATGGATGATCGGCGACAGTGAAAATGATGTTCTGGCAGGTAAAGCAGCAGGGTGTAGGACGATTTTGATTGAAACGGAACAGGAATTAAGTTCTCTCTTGTCTGCAGTACAGATAGCACTGAAAGAATAATACAAAATAGATGAATGAGAAGGATGTATCTATGAATAAGCAACCTCTCCTTAATACATATGTCAATAATGTGGATCTGGATGAAAGCATCGGGGTAATCGAAAGCTGGATTAAAGAACGCCGAAAGGCTTATGTTGTGGCGATCAATGTTGATGTAGTTATGAAGATGGAAACGGATACGCTTCTCAGAAAAATATCAGATGAGGCGGATATGACACTGGTGGATGGCAAGCCCCTTGTCTGGATAGCTAAGCATCATAAGCATCCGGTAAAGGCGAAGGTATCAGGTTCAGATTTGGTACCTAAGCTGTGTGAGGTGGCTGCTCTGAAGGGATATAGCTTGTTTATTTTGGGTGGAAAAGATGGTGTGGCGGAGAAAGCCAAAGCCCGCTTGGAGCAAATGTATCCCGGAATTCGTATTGTTGGAACTTATGCGCCTCCGTTTGGTTTTGAGAAAAATGCTGAAGAGTTGAGAAAGACGAATGATTTAATCTCTGCAGCAAAACCGGATATGTTGATCGCATGTTTGGGGTGTCCTAAACAGGAAAAATTCATCTATGAGAACAGTGCAAAATACGATGCATTGGTTTCGATATGCGCCGGTGCGACGGTGGATTTCCTTGCTGGCAATGTAAAGCGTGCACCGCGTTGGATGAGTGATCATGGTTTTGAGTGGCTGTACAGATTTACGCAGGAGCCCAAGCGCTTGTTCAAACGGTATTTTGTGGATGATATGAAGATCATTAAACTGATGTGGAAATACAGGTAAGAAGTTATGAATTTGAAAGAACAAAACATTATGTTCCTTACCAGAACAATGGGTTTAGGCGGAACTGAAAACGTAGTGCTGCAGCTCTGCAAGATTTTGAAGCCTAAGGTCAAAAACATTGTTGTATGTTCCTGTGGTGGTGTGAACGTCCAGCGCTTGAAAGAGATGGGAATTTGTCATTATGATATTCCTGATATGGAGAATAAGTCTCCACTGACAATTATAAAGATCGCTCTTCGAGTTGCGCGTATTCTTAGAAAAGAACGGATTACGGTAGTACATACGCATCATCGGATGGCTGCGATGTATGCACGAGTATTGTCTGCAATAAAGCGTTTTGTTTTTATGAATACTTCTCATAATACGTTTTTTGACAAACGTAGTTTGACACGTTGGGTCTTTGGAAGAGCTCATCTGATCGCGTGCGGTGAGAAAGTAAAACAGAATCTGGTGGAATTCTACGGCTTGCCGGAAAATCAGGTGACGGTTCTGCACAATGCTATTGAGAAATTTGATGGTGAATTTGTGCCGCTTGAAATATTTGATTCATTGCGTTCAAAGGGATACGCATTGGTTGGAAATGTAGGGCGCCTGTCCGAACAGAAGGGTATGCGCTATTTTATCGATTCTTTGCCTGCGGTGAAGGCGGCATATCCGATGGTAAAGTATATTATCGTCGGACAGGGCGAGGATGAAGATATGCTGCGACAGCAGGTGAAGGCGCTTGGTGTCGAAGAAGATGTTGTGTTTTTAGGTTATCGCAGTGACATTCAGAATGTAATTTCGCAGATGGATTTCATAGTGCTCAGTTCGCTTTGGGAAGGGCTTCCGTTGACTCCGATTGAGGCATTCTCTGTCGGTAAAACTGTTATCGGAACCGCTGTGGATGGTACTGTCGAGATTATCCGCGATGGCGAAAATGGCTTTCTTGTAGATTCTAAGAACAGTGAACAGATTGCGGAGAAGGTGCTTTGTCTGCTGCAGGATTGGACGCTGCGCGAGAATATGGAGAAAGCTGCGGCCACCTGTTATGCGGAAAAGTTTTCGTTTGAGAAGTTTGCTGATCGATATATGAGGTATTATGAAGAATTATGATTGGTAAGATTATTAAGTATGCAAAATCATATGCGAGATTGATGCTGCTCAAGATAAAATATGGAAAGCGGTTCCATGTAGAGCGTGGCGGTGAGAAGCCAGTCTATATTGGGGCAAATTGTACGATTGATATAGGAGAGGATGCTAAAATTTATATACGCAGAAGCGCGTATTTGGATAATGGTTGTGTATTACAGGCTTTAACAGGAGCAATGATTGAAATAGGTGAAGGTGCATATCTTAACACCGGTTGCAGGATATACGCTATGAATAGGATTTTGATCGGAAATCATTGTATGTTTGGCTCTAATGTGGCGGTTTATGATCATGAGCACGATCTTTTAAATGGCGTGTTCGAAAGCCGCGGCAGTTATCGATGCGAACCTGTATATATAGGTGATAATGTCTGGTGTTGTACAAATGTTGTAATTACAGCAGGTTGCACAATTGGTAGTAATGTTGCTGTTGGTGCTAATGCAGTAGTGACGAAATCATTAGAATCCAATGCAATTTACGGCGGTGTGCCAGCAAAATATATAAAGCCGATAGTGGCAGATATACGTTCATAATTAGTCTTGAAGATGTTGTGAGATGGCTAATGGAGGAGATATTGTGATACCGAAAACGATTCATTATTGCTGGTTTGGAGGAAATCCGTTGCCGGCAGACGTGAAGAAATGTATCGCTTCATGGAGAAAATTCTGCCCGGATTATGAAATTAAGGAATGGAATGAATCGAATTTCGATGTTCATTGTCATCCGTTCATGTCTGCAGCTTACAATGCAAAAAAATGGGCGTTTGTTTCGGATTATGCTCGTCTGCGCATTATTTTTGAAAATGGCGGTATCTATTTTGATACAGATGTAGAGCTGCTCAAGAACATTGATGATCTGCTGAAGTATGACAGCTTTATAGGTGTTCAACAAACGGGTAAGTATGTGACAACAGGACTCGGATTTGGCGCTGCAGCAGGAAGCAACATGATTGAAGAAATGCTGCGTGAATATGATTCGGTCAGTTTTTCGGAGGATAATCTCAAGGATATGGCCTGTCCTTTGTTGAACATGAAGCCTTTTGTGCGCCATGGATATGTCTATAGCGATGGAATTCAGCAGATAAAGGATACGGTGGTGTTTCCTCCGAGATATTTTGATCCGATTGCGCCTGGAGATGCAGAGAATCTGATGTGTAGTGAAACTATTTCTATTCACCATTATAGCGCAACGTGGCTCTCCGGAAAAAGGAGGCTGGTGCGTAGGATTATCCGTGTTATAGGCCAGGAACGCGTAAGTCGATGGAAGAAATGGCTGAAGGGATTACTTTCTAAAATTAAATGATTTAATGAATTATGGAAAGGCGGAGGTAGTTGTGAAGGTACTCCACATGGAATCTGGATTAGGAAATCAAATGTTGGGTTATTGCGACTATTTAGCTGTAAAAAAGGCAAATCCTGATGAAAATTGCTATATAGAAACCATCATTTTTGATATTCCGGAATGCAACGAAGTGATTCGTCAGTGGAATGGCTATGAACTGCCAAACATATTCGGAATTCATCTTCCCAATATCCAGCAGCTGTTCAATAATGAGGAGTGGCATGATATAATGGAAGAGATTCGAGCGTATGAATTCTGGAATAAAAGCTGGAATTATCCGCCATGTTTCACTCATGTTTTACGAAAGCACGGCTTGAATTTGAAAAACCGTTTCGGTGATTTTGAAGAAGCGGAGCAAAGCTCCGAGATGAAAAAAAGAGTCTCACAGATTGTTGCTATGCCTATAGTACAAGCTGCGAAACGTGCAATTGCGCATGTGCGCCCTATGACAGTCGCACAGTCGCGGTCGTTTGATGTTTCGTGTGAAGATACATTTGAAGGTCATACTTTGTCGTACATGTATCGCGGGGCAGGCATTGAGATGATAGATAAAGAAGTGAGAGAGGCATTTAGTTTTCCGGATTTTATTGATGAAAAAAACAAAGCAGCCGCGGATGCGATTAACAAAGTATCGGCGGTATCCGTTCATCTCAGAAGAGGAGATGGATTGGAAATGAATCGCAGGTACTTTGATCGTGGATATTATCGTAAAGCTGTGCAGTATATGCGTAAAAAAGTCAAGGACCCAGTGTTTTATGTGTTTTCCAGCCCGGGAGATATACAATGGGCGCGTACGCATTTGGCAGAACTGGGCTTAGAAGGCGCAGAAGTAAGGTATGTTGACTGGAATTCTGGAGCGCAAAGCTTCAGGGATATGCAGCTGATGGCTATGTGCAAGCATAATATCATTTCGTTCAGCAGCTTCAGTTGGTTTGGATCATATCTAAACCCGCATGCGGATAAGATTACAATTTCTCCGGAACCCAAAATTCTGACGACGAATTGGATGTAATGATTGATATGACATGCTGGCGATTTCCTACTGATGAGAGTGCATATAAGGAAAACAATATCACTTTCAGCATGTGGAATTTATAAGAATATGGGAGAGTTAAAGATGCAAAATGTAACTTCTGCTCAAATGAAAATCAAGGTGAGCAATAAAAGTTTTTTGTATTACTTGATATTAATTCCATTTTTATATCCTAGAGGATTTGCTGAATATATTTTAGCGTATAAGCTGTTTTTTACTGCATGGCTATATGCTTCGATTGCGCTAAGCTTTTTTGTACTTGTTATTAGATTATCGCAGCGAAGAGCTAAACTTACAAAATGTATGTTGTTTATGTTTACATATAGCTTTATTTTTATATTGATAACGGTTTTTACTCAGGGCAGAATAGATGAAGGATTACAAAAGCTTTTTGTACCACCGGCCCTGTGTATTGTTTGTGCGCTTTGTTGTAATGAGGACAAGGTGCGTTTCATCAAATGTATCTCCGATATTCTTATTGTCAGCTTTGTGTTGGGACTGACTGTTTTTAGTGAGTTTTTTATGGGTCAGTACTTTTCAGTAGACACGCTGATTTTGTTTTGGGGACATGTGCAGGTCACTAGCCAGGTAGGCCTTCTCGGTATCTGGATTGGATACATGCAAACGTCAATGGGATCTCATATGAGAAAAAAAGGTATTCTATTAATAGTGCTGTCTGTTTTAGTCATGTTGACGGGGCGAACTTCAGCATCTATTATTTCTTTGATCCTGTTGGGTTTAGGAACGATGGTTATCTACCTGTTTAAAAAGCCAGCAATTTTGAGAGCTCCATCAGGCGTATATATTTTAGGGTATGTTCTGATGAATATTGCGTTGCTGTTCTTTTTGATTCGATTCAAGAGTACAAGTATATATACTGCTTTTGCGTTCCTTAATAGCGGCAGAACGTTTGTATGGGAATCAGCATTAGAATTGATAAAAACACATCTTTGGACAGGATATGGCGCGTACGGTGTTAAAATCCAGACATTTTGGACATCGTGGTCCGGTGGCGGAATGAATTATGCACATAATGAATTGCTTCAGCGCGTGCTTGATGGAGGAATACTACTTGCCGTTGTCTATTTGATGATGTTGTTCTCTTATGGTAGCAGGATAAGCAGAATGACAAATGTGCGTACGAAATGTGTGACAAACTTGTGCTTTGTTGTTGTTTTGTTCGTCATGCTGTTTGAGAGTGTAACGGAGTACTATTATGTATTTATTTTATTTGAACTGTTTAACAATTGTGCCAACTTGAAATTTGGTGAAAAAAATATGCCGAATTATAAATTGAATAATGGTTAGAATAATGTTTTGAGAATGGACTTGTCGGAGGTAAAAGATGCAACAAAAATCGATAACTAAAAATATTCTGATGAGTTCTGTGCTTACTGTTTCTAACTTTTTGTTTCCGTTGATTACTTATGCTTATGTTGCTCGAGTACTCAATCCGGATAGAATGGGACAGGTGGCATTTGTTGACTCAATTCTTGCATACTTTATCTATATTGCATCTCTGGGAATTCCATCTTATGGCATGAGAGAAGTGGCGAAACTCAGAGGAGATAAGGAAAGGATTTCGGGGCTGGTTCAAGAACTGTTCGTCTTGAATACCGGGACAACTATTTTATCATATTTGCTTTTATGGATTGCAGTTGCAACAATACCAAAGCTGCAGATATATAGTGCGCTGTTTTTGGTTATGGGTGGGCAGATTGCACTTAGGCTGATTGGTGTTGAATGGCTATATCAAGGATTGGAAGAGTACTCATATATAACGATAACCTCGTTGATTTTCAAAGCTATTTCTGTAGTGCTAACATTTGTATTGGTTCGCACAGAGCAGGACGTTCTTTGGTATGGTTTTGTACATGTGTTTACGATCTCTGCATCATGCATATGCAATTTTATTAATATCAGGAAATATGTGAGTTTTCAGAAAAAGAGAAAGTATAATTTTAAAGCGCACTTGAAGCCAATACTTGTACTTTTTTCCGCATCTGTAGCAATTACAATTTATGCATATTTTGATATTTCGATGCTTGGATTTAGCAGTACAGAATATGAAGTTGGTCTATACAATGCTGCTCAGAAGATAAAAAGTATAGTCCTTGCACTCTCTGCTGCTGTTACTGCTGTATTTGTGCCTCGTATTGCATACTATTTTGCAAGAAAAGAAAAAGATCAAATAACAGAACTGCTTTCGAAGTCATTGAGAATTTCGTTTATTACTGCGTTGCCGATTTCAGTTTATATTATTTTGTTCAGTGAATGGGTTCTTGAATTTATAGGTGGAAGCGAATACATAGCTGCTGGTAATGTACTCAGAGTTTTGATGCTATGTGTATTTGCGTTGATTGCCACGAATTTTTGCGGTGCGCAAATATTAATACCGGTAGGACGTGAAAAGCGTTATACACAGAGCGTAGTGGTAGGTCTTTTTATCAATCTGACCATGAATGCATTGTTGATACCATATATAGGCGCTCTTGGTGCTGCAATAGGAACCTTGATAACCGAAGTATGGAATGTAGTTTGGATGGGAAGCGGCGGATTTGATTTTGTTAAGCAAGTCTTGAAGAATGTAAGTTTCAGAGGCTATTTTCTTGCAATGGTAGTTGCAGGTGCGTTCAGTATTCTTTTTGCAAGTAAGCTGACAGAAATTTCAGTTTTCTTTCAATTAGTGATTACTTCAGTAGTTTACTTTGGTATTTACTTTTTGTTTTTGTTGTTTAATAAAGAACCGTTGTTGCTAAAAATGATAAACAATGTGAAAGCGCGTATACGATAAAGAAATCAGTGAAAATGCTTTTTTGTTATAACTAGTGGTGCTATATGTTTGAAAAAGAGTAGCACGAATGTTTCGAAGTAGTTATAATATTAATGATGTAACTATTTATAAATTGAAAAGTGATATATAATGATGATTTTCACTGGTATGAATTTAAACCTTGCTCATAGCTATATGCATGTGGGCAAGGTATTCTTTATGCCAGCCGTTTTTACATAAAATACTAAAAGAAATGCAGATAATAATTATGTAAGTATATTCTATACACACTTTGAATATATACTGTGTAGGGCTGACTTGCATATTGATAGATCTCAATTTGCCATAACAGCATGCTGCAGTATACCACTATAACACAGATGAGTGAAATTTTAAGTAAAATCAGTATACAATATGTTTTGAAAATTGAATGCCGGATGGTATTTGTATTGTCGCATTGACCACTTGTCTGTAAGATAATAATATACTGTTCGGTAGTAAAGTTTTAAGTTAAATGGAGCAGTTCAAAAAATGAAGTGATTTTCAAAGATTATTATAAGTCTGTTAGTACTGATGTGGCAAAAAAGTTTTGTGCAAAACTGCTTTATAAATAGATCATTTATACCGACTGGTTACGAAAGTTTTTTACAAAATAAACACCCCGGCGGTTCAGATTACCGCCGGGGTGTTTATTTATATAACAGGACGAAATATGAAGTTCTCAAACCTGGCATGGCCACATGGTGTGTTAGTGGGGTTTATTGCAAAAAGTCCGACTTTTGAGCCGACCCATTGGCCGGGAGATGCTTTGTGCGGTTTTCCGGCTGGGATGTATGCAGCACCATCGGTACTGTATTCAAACATGATGTTTTCTGAGGTTCTGAGTGTCATACGCAGGTGTACTGTTTCGGATTCAAGTTCACCGATGACGGTTGTTATCTCATCTGCCTGAGTGCGGTGGCCCGATATATGAATCAGCAGATTTTTGCCTCCGGCGCGCTTGACTGCCAGCGCGGCGTAGGAGTTGCCTAAAGAGATCATTCCTGATATGTCACCTTCCGCCAGACCTGTTATGTTCATAGGGCTTGATACGATAAACTCAGGCGAAGGCCATTTCTGGGAAAGCACATTGGGGACATCAGGAAGCTGGGTATCATGATTGCATAGCTGAGAGTACAGCGTTAGACCTGATTCCAGTGAATACCAGCCCGGTTGTGAATTGGCGCTCCATTGCCATTGCAGGCCTAAGACAGCGCTTTCAAAAAAGTCGCTATCATCGGGTGCATTGGGAGTACATACCGCATCGGTAGATGGTTTTGCGTGGTGCAGAACCGGTTGACCGCATCCTGTGCCTGCGGTGTCTTCGCCTATGACAGGCCAGTCATTTACCCAGCGCATGGGCTGCAGGTGAATTACTCTGCCTGCATTGCCGACATCCTGGAAGTGAATGAACCAATCTTCGCCGTCCGGAGTATCTACCCATGCACCCTGATGAGGACCGTTTATCGGAGAAGAGCCTTGGCACATGACTATTTTTTCTTCATAAGGCCCATATATGTTCCGCGAACGCAGCACGGTCTGCCAGCCTGTGGCTACTCCGCCTGCAGGAGCAAAGATGTAGTAATAACCATTGCGCTTGTATAGTTTAGGCCCTTCAATCGTGGGCTGGGTCATGTGGCCATCGAAAACGAACCGACCTTCATCGATTATGCCTGAACACTCCGGAGTCATAGGTGATATGTATAGAAAGCTCTTTATGCCGATGCGGCTGCGGGCGAATGCATTTATCATGTATGCATTGCCGTCGTCATCCCAAAACGGACAGGGGTCTATCCATCCGGTTACTTTGTGAACGAATGACAGAGGAGACCATTTGCCCCAGGGATCGGATGTGCAGCTCATCATTATGCCTTCATCCGGGAATGGTATGAATACATAGTACAGGCCGTTGTGAAAGCGGATGGATGGAGCCCATACACCGCAGCCGTGTTGAGGTGTGGCATAACGTTCAAAGGGTAGTGACTCACATACATAGTTGATGACTTTCCAGTTTACAAGATCATTAGAATGTAGTATGGGTATTGCAGGTGTATTACTGAAGCTTGAAGCTATCATAAAGTAGTCTTTGCCCACACGAATGGCATCGGGGTCAGAATAATCGGTGTAGAGTATGGGGTTTTTGTACGTACCGTCGCCTTGGTCAGCGATCCACATTTTGCGGATTTTTTCTTTGCACATAGGGTGCCTCCACAATAATTATTACCCGGATTATACTATATTTTCCAATTGACAGCAACAGGTTAAGATTCTTTCAGGTATGGAATGTTTAGCTGAATCCGCCTTGACAACACAGGTATATTTGCTATAATACAGGTAAACTACTGCATGACTGACGGATTTCGCGGATCACCGCGGGGGAGTGCAGAAGGTTAATTATGCCGACCGTCTGGGCAATTCAGTTTACCTGAACTGGATTGCTCTTTTTGTTTGCTATCCGGTCATTGACAGGAGGAAAAAACATGAAACACGAAAATTGGGTAGGTTTTGTAAGCGGCGCATGGCAGAACGAGATCAATGTACGCGACTTTATCCAGAACAACTATAAGGAATACACCGGCGACAGCAGCTTCCTCGCGGGTGCGACTCCCCGCACCGAAGCGCTGATGAAGCGTCTGCAGGATCTTTTCAAGCTCGAGCGCAACTATGGCGGCGTGCTTGATATCGATACCGCCACTGTATCCTCCCTTACCAGCTATTCTCCCGGATACCTTGACAAGGAAAACGAACTTATCGTAGGTCTCCAGACCAACCGTCCCCTGAAGAGAGGCGTAAATCCCTTCGGCGGCATGCGTATGGTGCGTCAGGCCTGTGAAGCTTACGGCTATAAGCTCAGCACTAAGGTGGAAGAGGAATTCCGTTTCCGTACCACTCATAACGAAGGTGTATACCGTGCATATACCGAAGAGATGCGCAAGGCCCGCAAGAGCCATGTCATCACCGGTCTGCCGGATGCCTATGGCCGCGGCCGCATCATCGGCGACTATCGCCGTGTGGCCCTCTACGGCATTGATAAGCTCATCGAGGAAAAGAAAAAGGACAAGGCCGCTATCAGCGAAAATACTTATGAGGCCGAGCAGATCCGTCTTACCGAGGAGCTCTATCAGCAGATCACCTTCCTGGGCTATCTGAAGGATATGGCCGAAATGTACGGCTATGACATCAGCCAGCCCGCATCCAATGCCCGCGAGGCCATTCAGTGGACCTACTTTGCCTACCTTGGCGCTATCAAGGAGCAGAACGGTGCCGCAATGTCCCTCGGCCGCGTAGCCACCTTCTTTGATATCTATATCGAGCGCGATATCGCGAACGGCACCCTTACCGAAGAAGGCGCACAGGAACTCATGGACGATTTCGTCATGAAGCTGCGCATGGCACGCCACCTGCGTACCCCCGAATACAACGAACTTTTCGGCGGCGATCCCATGTGGATCACCGAGGCCGTAGGCGGTATGGGCGAGGACGGCAGGACCCTCGTTACCAAGAGCAGCTTCCGTGTGCTGAATACCCTGTATACTCTGGGTCCCTCTCCCGAGCCCAACCTCACTGTGCTCTGGTCCACGAAGCTTCCCGAGGCATTCAAGAAGTTCTGCGCAAAGGTATCCGCAGATACCGACTCCATCCAGTATGAGAACGGCGATGTGATGCGTCCCATCTACGGTGACGATTACGCCATCGCCTGCTGTGTTTCCGCAATGAAGATCGGCAAGCAGATGCAGTTCTTCGGCGCACGCTGCAACCTGGCCAAGCTGCTGCTTATCGCAATCAACGGCGGCTATGATGCATCCAGCGGCATCCATATCGGACCCCAGATGTCCGTGATGGACGTTGAGAAGCTGGATTTCAACGAGGTCATGGAGCGCTACGATGTTTACATCCAGTGGCTGAGCAAGCTGTATGTAAACACCATGAATGTAATCCATTACATGCACGACAAGTATGCATATGAGAAGACTCAGATGGCACTGCACGATACCGATGTGCATCGTTTCATGGCTTTCGGCATCGCCGGTCTCTCCGTAGTAGCCGACTCCCTGAGCGCCATCAAGTTCGCAAATGTGCATCCCGTAAAGGATGAAAACGGCTTCATTGTGGATTTCCGCACCGAAGGCGATTTCCCCAAGTACGGCAACGATGATGACCGCGTAGACCTCATTGCTAAGGATATGGCGCATAAGTTCATTACCGAGCTGCGCAAGACTCCTACTTACCGCAATGCAGAGCATACCCTGTCCATCCTCACCATTACCTCAAATGTTTCCTACGGCAAGCATACCGGTGCAACTCCCGACGGCAGAAAGGCCCGCGCGCCCTTCGCCCCCGGCGCAAACCCCATGCACAACCGTGAGGAAAACGGTGCTCTGGCTTCCCTCAACTCTGTTGCAAAGCTGAGCTATGACGACTGCCGCGACGGTATCTCCAATACCTTCTCCATCACTCCCGAGGCACTCGGCAGGACCGAGGAGGAGCGCGTTGATAACCTGGTTGCCATCCTTGACGGTTACTTCGCCAAGAAGGCACATCATATCAATGTAAATGTTATGAACCGTGAGACCCTCATGAAGGCATATGAGAATCCTGAGGCATATCCCAACCTGACCATCCGCGTTTCCGGCTATGCGGTAAACTTCAGCAAGCTTTCCCGCGAGCAGCAGCGTGAGGTCATTTCCCGTACTTTCCACGAGGCGGTGTAAGGATGGCTTCTCTTACCGGACGGGTCCACTCGTTTCAGAGCATGGGCACGCTTGACGGCCCCGGAGTGAGGTTCGTGGTATTTACTCAGGGCTGTAACCTGCGCTGCGGCTGCTGTCACAATCCCGATACATGGAATTTCGGCGAAGGCAGCGAATATTCCGCAGAGGATATAGTGCGCCGTGTGGTGCGCTACAGGGAATATTTCCGCGAGGATGGCGGCATTACCGTTTCCGGCGGCGAGCCCCTTATGCAGCCGGATTTTGTGCGTGAACTGTTCAGGCTGTGCCATGCGGAAGGAATAAACACCTGTCTTGATACTTCGGGCAGTATAATGAACGACAAGGTTTGTACGCTGCTTGATGAAACCGACAGAGTGCTTCTGGATATCAAGTATACGGACGAGTCAAAGTACCGTGAGTATGCGCTCTGCGGTTATGGCGAAGTACTTGATTTTCTCGGATATCTGAATGAGAAACATGTCCCTGTGACGCTCAGGCAGGTAATAATACCCGGTCTGAACGATGATGCCGAAAATATCATGAAGCTGAAGGAGATCGCCGCCGCGCATGCCTGCGTTGACAAGGTGGAATTGCTTCCCTTCAGAAAGATATGTCAGGTAAAGTACGATAAAATGGAAATACCTTTCCGTTTTGCCCACATTCCCGAACCTACAAAGGAATGTATGGCTGAACTGAACGGGCTGCTTTCCGGTAGATGAATAAGAGCCTCCGGTGTAAAAAACACCGGGGGTTCTTGTCTTTTGTGCGAGTATAAAATATAATGTATAAAAACCCACTTGAGGTATGTATGAAACGGGAATTTATTTGCGCACAGCTGGAAAAAATGGGCATTCCGGAATGCGGTTTCGAAATACTGCAGGATAAGGCGGGCGTTGCCGTTGCGCGTGTGTTTTCAGGAGACGCAAGTGTAATACTGAAGTGTTTCGAAGATATCCCTTCCCGCAGAGAGATAGCCAATTACAGACTGCTTGAATCCCTGAGCATACCCACTCTTCGCATAATAGATTCCTCCGACGCAGCGATGCTCATGGAAGATATGTCCCGGGAAGGCGTGTACAGGCTTGCCGAAGAAGCTGATATGCGCGATGCGGATATCGCAGGCAAACTTGCCGTATGGTACAGAAAGCTGCACGATGCCGGCTTTGCATATGTGAAAGAACATGGCGCAGGAATGTACAGCGAGGCGGATTTGTTCAGCAGAGAGAATGTTGAGCGTGTGAAGCGGCTGTCACATACGGAAAACAATCCGGTATGGAATTTGCTTGAAGCAAACTTTGAACGTATACGCAATGCTATAGACATGACTCCAATGACCATTACATATAATGATTTTTATTATACTAATATGGCGGTCGCCCGCGACGGAAAATCGGCTATAATGTTTGATTATAATCTTCTTGGGAAGGGTCATGTTTATTCTGATATGAGGAATGTACTGTCCTCCCTGTCTGCAGAGGCGGGGGAGGCGTTTATAGAAGCATACGGGGCTTATGATACCGGAGCGGAAAAGAGCATAGACAATGTGATTTCGCCAATAGTGACGCTGCATATGGCATATCAGCGGGAAATTTTTCCCAAATGGGCGCAGGAGTCACTTGATCGGCTGAAAAACGGCTATGACGGGGATATAGAGAAATTCATCGAAATGATTTGATAATCGGAGGGTTATATGGAACTTCCGCAGGCGCTTAAAAGCGCAATAGAACAGATGGCAGAAGGTGTGAGCCGCACCGGACTTACCGATGCTGCCGATAAGACCAGCAAGCGTTATCGTGAAGGTCTGGGCCGTGGTACCCGACTGGTAACCACCGATATTGAGGCTGCTGCCTATGCTGCGGCGCGTATGCCTGCTACGTACGGCGCGGTGCGAACCGCACTGGGTTATACGCTTGAAAGGCTTGATATGCCCGAGGGCGTGACGCTTACCGACGTTGGCGCAGGTACCGGCGCGGGCAGCTGGGCTGCGGCGGACGCTATGGATATATCCAGGGTCACTTGTCTCGAAAGGGAAAAATCCATGCGCGATATCGGCAGCGGGCTTATGCAGAATGCCGACGAAGATGCGCTTGCAAATGCTGTGTGGCAGGAATTTGACCTGACCGGTGCTGCGCCCATTCAGAGATCCGACGTGGTGCTGGCTTCCTATGTGTTGAATGAACTCAGGGAAACAGACAGGCTCAAGGCGGCGGAAAAGCTTTTTGATGCGGCGGAAAGACTTCTGCTGATAGTCGAGCCCGGTACGCCCGAGGGCTGGAAGCAGCTTATGCAGATCAGAAAGGCGCTTATCGAAAAAGGCGGTCATATTGCCGCGCCATGTCCGCATATGAACGAATGTCCCATCACCGATGGCGATTGGTGCCATTTCACATGCCGCATTGCCCGCAGCAAGCTGCATAAGGCGCTGAAGACCGGCGATGCTCCCTACGAGGATGAGAAATTCTGCTATATAGCGGTTTCGAAGGAAACGGTCTTAGCTGCTAAGGGACGTGTGGCAAGGCATCCGCAGATAGAGCCCGGCAAGATAACGCTTAAGGTATGCGGCGAAAAGGGCATAGAACAGCTTACCGTACGCAAAAAGGATGCTATGTTCAAGTGGGCAAGAAAGGCATCCTGCGGCGATGCGATTCCGGAATAAACGAAAATACGAATGAGGATGAATTTATGAGCATCTGTCATATTGTTGGCGCCGGCGAAATGGGCGGCGCGAAAATTGATTACCGCGCGGGAGATTACCTCATCGCAGCGGACGGCGGTTATGCCGAGGTGATTGCACAGGGTCTTAAGCCTGACCTCGCCGTGGGCGATTTTGATTCCCTCGGCAGAGTGCCGGAAAATGAAAACGTAGTGCAGCATCCCGTAATGAAGGACGATACGGATATGATGCTGGCGGTAAAGCTGGGCTTTGAAAAGGGATACACCCACTTCTTTATTTACGGTGCGCTGGGCGGCAGGCTTGACCATACTCTCGCGAATATCCAGACGCTTATGTATATCGCAAACCGCGGCGGTCAGGGCTGGATATCCGGAGATTGCTGCCTTACAGCCATTCATAACGGCGAAGCAGATTTCAAGGAATCCGCTGAGGGTGTTGTTTCCGTTTTCTGCATGAGCGAGCCTGCAAAGGGAGTGAGCATAGAAGGTCTGCTGTATGAAATCAGCGATTATACCATGCTCAGCGATATCGCCCTTGGAGTAAGCAACGAATTCACCGGCAAAAAGGCGAAGGTATCGGTTAAGGAAGGCACGCTGGTGCTGCATTTCGGCAGCATAGAATATGCTGAGATACCGCGTTGATTAGACCAAAGTGGTCTTGAATGTTGCATAAACAACCTTTTTGATGATATAATCATTAAGCTGGTTATGTTCATTTACTGGAGGTATGCCATTATGAATAAATATATCATTATTACCGATTCTTCCTGCGACCTGCCTCAGTATCGTTTTGAGGAAAATGGCGTAGAAAACGTAATGCTCACCGTAAACCTGGACGGCAAGGACTATGTAAACTATGCCGACTGGCGCGAGATCGATCCTCATGCTTTCTATGACGAGCTGCGTGCAGGCAAGCCTGCAAAGACCACCGCTGCAAATGTAGACCAGTTCAAGGCTGTTATGGAGCCCCATCTGCAGGCAGGTGAGGATGTACTGTATATCGGCTTCTCCACCGGTCTGAGCGGCACTTTCAATGCCGGCCGTCTGGCAGCAGACGAGCTGATGGAAAAGTATCCCGAGCGTAAGGTCATCTGTGTGGATTCCCTGTGCGCTTCCCTGGGTCAGGGTATGATGGTCGATATGGTCGCCGCAAAGAAGGCAGAAGGCGCAGATCTTGATGAGTGCGCAAAGTATGCCGAGGATATCAAGATGAGCATGGCTCACTGGTTTACCGTAGACGATCTGTTCTATCTGCATCGCGGCGGCCGTGTTTCCAAGGCAACCGCTATCGTCGGCTCCGCTCTTGGCATCAAGCCCATCATGCATGTGGATGACGAAGGCCATCTCACCAAGGTGGAAGTTGCCCGCGGACGCAAGGCTTCCGTAAAGCGTCTGGCAGACAAGCTGCGCGCAACCATCACTTCTGCCGATTATATCTACATCTCTCACGGCGACTGCGGTGATGACGCAGAGATGCTTATGGATATGCTGAAGAAGGAATTCAATCCTGCTCACACCTGCATCAACTACGTAGGTCCCGTTATCGGCGCCCATTCCGGCCCCGGTACTCTGGCCCTGTTCTTCGCAGCAAAGGAAAGATAAATTCAAGAAATACCGCCCGTATAAGGGCGGTATTTTTATTGACAAACAATTTTTGTTGTGGTATCATTGCTCAAAAGCAAAAGGAGGCGGCAGTTATGATGAATATGATGAAAAAAATGATGTGCAGAACAGGCCGCGCTCCGTATGTATCGCATTGAGTTTGTGTATGCACGGGTGCAGGTCTGATGCCTGCATCCGTTTTTTA
Source organism: Clostridia bacterium (assembly GCA_045649485.1). Taxonomy (GTDB): domain Bacteria; phylum Bacillota; class Clostridia; order Christensenellales; family Aristaeellaceae; genus RUG11247. The sequence goes on along the minus strand of JAZRPZ010000114.1, from coordinate 35,965 downwards.
TTTATCGGAGGAATCAGCATGAAGCATATCGGCACACAGACCATCGAGACCGAAAGACTTATACTGCGCAGAATCACAACAGATGACGCGCAGGCTATGTTTGACAACTGGGCAAGCGACCCGGAAGTCACTAAATACCTTACCTGGCCTACCTATACATCCGTTGAACCTGCCTATGAGATAATAGGGCAGTGGGTGAAAGCCTATGAGAAGGACGATTTTTATCTGTGGACTATCGTTTTTAAGGACAATGGAGAAGAGGCTATCGGCAGCATTTCCGTTGTGGCTCATGATGACAGCGTAATGAAGGCGGAGATAGGCTATTGTCTCGGCAGAAAATTCTGGCACAGGGGCATAATGACGGAAGCGCTTAAGGCGGTTATCGGCTATATGATAGAAAAAGTAGGCATGAATCGTGTGGAAGCCCGCCATGATATAAACAACCCCAATTCCGGCGCGGTCATGCGCAAGTGCGGCATGAAATATGAGGGCACTATGAGGCAATCGGATATGAATAATCAGGGTATATGCGATGCCGCCCATTATGCGATACTTGCCTGTGAATGGCATAATTAACAACCTGTTCCATTGACACCCGTAATGGGTGTATGTATACTGAATGTATATTTATTCCCGAAGGGATCGTGTATTCAAATGATACAGAAGAGCATTTCGCTCACTAATGACGGTGCGCTGGCCTTTGCCGGCGTTGACGTAAGGGCGCTTGCCGAAAAGTACGGCACCCCGCTTATGATATTCGATGAAAACAGGGTGCGCGAAAATATGCGTACCTATATAAATTCCATGCGCGAGGCGTTCGGCGCGGGCTCTCTGCCTGCCTATGCCAGCAAGGCTTTCTCCTGCAAGGAAATATACCGTATTGCTGCGGAAGAGGGCATGGGAATCGATGTTGTCAGCGGCGGCGAGCTTTATACCGCGCTGAAGGCGGGTTTCCCCATGGAAAGGGCTTATTTCCACGGCGACCATAAGGCTGACTGGGAGATAGAGCTTGCGCTTGACAGCGGCATCGGCTATTTCATGGCAGACAACGAATTTGAACTGGATAACATCAACCGCATCTGCGAAAAGAAAAATACCACCGCAAAGGTGGTGCTCCGCGTTACTCCCGGTATCGATAACCACACCTTTGCTGCGGTAAATACCGGCAAGGTGGACGTGCAGTTCGGTCGTCCGCTGGAGACCGGTCAGGCGCTGAGGTTCGTCAAGTATGCGCTGGGTCTTGAACGCATACATGTTGCAGGCTTCCATTGCCACATCGGTTCTCAGATATTCTCCGAAGGTCCCTTCTATCTGGCTGCTGAGAAGATGCTGAACTTCGTGAAGGAAGTAAAGGAAGCCACCGGCTATGTGCCCGAGAAGATCGACCTGGGCGGCGGTTTCGGCGTGCGTTATGTTGAAAGCGATCCTGCTATCGATATTCCCGCATGCATAGCCAAGCTTGGCGAAAAGGTGCGTGCGCTGAGTGCCGAACTTGGCATCAATGCGCCCGCCATCTGCATGGAGCCCGGCCGTTCCATCGTAGCAGATGCCTGCATCACCGTTTATACCGCAGGTGCTGTAAAGGAAGTTGAAGGTCACCGCGCATACGTCATCATTGACGGCGGCATGGCCGACAACCCCCGCTACGCGCTGTATAAATCTTCCTACACCGTTTATAACGCAAGCCGCATGAACGAAAAGGCGGATTTCCTGTGCACCATCTCCGGACGCTGCTGCGAATCCGGCGACCTCATTCAGGAAAACGTGACGATTCCCCATGTGGAAAGCGGCGACCTTATCGCAGTTGCGGTGACCGGTGCCTATAATTACTCCATGGCATCCAATTACAACCGCCTGCTGCGTCCTGCGGTAGTAATGCTGAAGGACGGCGAGGACAGGATTGCCATCCGCCGCGAAACTCTGGAAGACCTCATAAAGTGCGATATATAAATAAAAAATTCAGTGCCGGTGCAAAACGCACCGGCACTTTTCTGTTTAAATCAGGGCTTTTCCTTCCCATTCCCTTGCGGGGTATACACCCATTATTTTTGCGATAGTGGGTGCGATATCAAGAATAGATACGTTTTCGAGAGCCTTTCCGGCTTCGAATTCGTCGCCCACGAAGAACATGGGTATAGTCATATCCTCAGGCATCTCGGTGCCGTGGGCACGGTCGTGTCCGCCGTGGTCAGCAGTGATGATCACGGTGTATTCATCGCCGGCAGCCTCGATTACGCGGCGTGCATTGTCGATTGCATGGGATACATATTCGAGATAAGTCCCGGTCATCCATCCGCTGTCATGTCCGCCCTTTTCATCGGTCTCTACCATGTAGAGGAATACGAAATCGGGGCGGTATTTTTCAATGCAGGCAAGTGCTTTGTCGGTGAGTATGCCGTCGGTGTGTTCATCGGAATATGCGTTTATATATTCCGCCCATTTGAGGGAACCGGGGCGGGTGATATCGCGCAGGGGCTCCCAGCCGTAGAACATTGCGGATTTTCCGCCTGCCATGGCTATCTGCTCGGCAAGGCCGTTTATGGGGCGTACCTGCGGCATGTAGGTATTGGTGGTGATGCCGTGGCGCTCGGGGGTTACGGAATGGAACATGGATGTATGGCAGGGCAGCGTTACCGAGGGGATCACGGTGCGCGCGTCAAGAGCATGGGAACCGATCTTAAGGAGCTCTTTTACATAAGGATTTCCGCAGTTCATTACGCCGTCGGGACGCATGCCGTCTATGGATATGAGGATTACCTTCTTCATATTATATCTCCTTTTTCAGCAGCTTTCTGAAATTTTTCAGCACGTGGAATGTGGAATAGTTGGCGTCGTGGAAATTCTTTGCACGATTGATGGCAGTGCGGGAAAGGTACAGAAGATCATCGCCCTCGATGGTGAAATCCACATACTGGAAGCCGACCATTCTGGGGTCTTCATGCCGGTAGTCCAAAAGGTCGCACACCAGTTCCCATTTTTCAAGGTCGCGGCTGCAGACAAGCGAGAGCAGATTGCGGCTTGAGGTATCTTCATGGGAGGTGATGCGGCTTACTATGGAGAAATAGAGCCCGCTCTCGTCATCAAGCTGTACTTCGAATTTCGAGTGGTTGCCGGGGAAGGGCATGGCGCGCTGATAAACGATGGGCGCTTCGGGTTCGTCCGCATTTACGGAATATACCAGCGCATAGCCGTGATTGGGGCGCATCTTCGTCATGTCGTAGCGCATTATGTTTATGAGATTTCCCCTGGTGTCTACGGTAAGGGTACCTTCGATATTTCCGGCGCTTCTGCCTTCGGGAAGACCGGGCCATGCGGGGTCGTAGGGCACGGGTTCGGAGAAGAGCCAGCTTGCGGGGTCGGTCAGGTCGGAATCAACGGGCGCGGACATTACCATCACCGCATGACCGCCTATCTGCCATGCGCCCCATTCGAGAGTCTCCCAGATGCGTCCGTTGTAAATGACCGGCGGCTGAGGATTTTTATGTACGCCCGCTTCGTCCGTGCGGCCGGCGCCGCGCAGCAGTACTGTGGGCGTGGCAAATGTCTTTCCGCCGTCGTCACTGCGGCCGATGAGCAGGTCGCCGTATTCGGTGGAGCAGGAGAGCATGTACAGCGCACCGTTGTGTATGAACATGCGGCCCCAGAAGCAGGGCATCAGCTCGCTTACATAGTGCCAGGTGTCGCCGTCGTCATCGCTGCGGAAGATGAGAGTGAGATTCTGGGGACGGCTGCCGGCGAATACATCCATGGATGCCAGCAGATAGCCGTCGGGATGACGTACAAGGCTGGGCGAGCACAGGCTGCGTCCGGAGAAGGAATAGCATTCGTCATCGGGATGGAGATAGTTTACCACGCTGCCTACGCTTTCGCCGGTGCGGACGAGGCGCACGCGGCTCTTTTTGTTGCCGCAGAACACCTGAAATTCGTAGTCTGCAAAGTCGTTGAGTCCGGTTATGTCGCAGCTGCATTCGGACGTACGCACTTCGTTTTCCATTTTGCCGCCGCGCAGACCGTAGCGGACGGTATATTCGATAATGCCTTCAAAACCCAGCCATTCGCAGCGGAAGCCTGCGGAATAGGGGGCAATGCGGCAGACATAGATATCGCCTGATTCAAAAAGCGGAGGGGTATAGGGAGCATAGCTCCAGCCGGAAACAGCTTTCATGGAAAATGACCTCCTGTTAAGCTTTTGTTACACGGATTATACCACAGTATGGCACGTGACGCAATGGCGGCACGTTGTGTTTTTGGGTACTTGGTGGTATAATTATTAATCAAATAAACCGAGAAGAGGCATACCCGAAATGAGCAATATAAAACTGATGATGGGAAACGAGGCAGCGGCGCTGGGTGCGGTACGCGCCGGCGTTGCGCTGGCTTCCGGCTATCCCGGAACGCCTTCCACCGAGACCCTTGAATATGTGGCAAAGAATTACGGACATGAGATTCATGTCGAATGGTCTGTAAACGAAAAATCCGCTCTTGAAGTGGCTGCAGGCGCTTCCTGGGCAGGTGCGCGTACGCTTGTGACCATGAAGCAGGTGGGCCTTAATGTGGCTTCCGACCCCCTTATGAGCCTGCGTTATGTAGGTCTTGTGGGCGGCATGGTCGTTTATGTAGCAGATGATCCCGGCCCGATATCCTCTCAGACCGAGCAGGACACCCGTACCTTCGCCATGTTTTCCAAGGTGCCGATCTTCGACCCTGCCACTCCCGAAGAGGCAATGGACATGATGGCGGATGCCTATAACCTTTCCGAAAGGTATTCCACTCCCGTTTTCTTCCGCCCCACTACCCGTATATGCCACGCAAACGCGGCTATCGATGTGGAGGGTATCGAGCAGCAGCCCCGCGCGGCAGGCAGCTTCCCCCGCGACGGAAAGCGCGCCATATTCCCCAGAACTTCCTATCTTGCTCATCTGCGCATAGAGGACGAGATGGAAAAACTGGCGGACGAACTGTGCAATTACAGATATAATACCATAGAGAACGTTTCCGCTTCCCGGGTGGGCATTGCCTCCGGCGGCGTGAGCTATATGTATACTAAGGAAGCAATGGATATGCTGGGCGCTGAGCTGCCCCTGCTGCGCATTGCAACGCCTTATCCCTTCCCCGAGAAGCTGGCATACGAATTCCTGAAGGACCTCGATGAGGTGCTGGTTATTGAAGAGCTTGACCCCGTCATCGAGCGCGCTCTCATTAGTGTGTGCGGCAAGTATAACCTGAATGTGAAGATACACGGCAAGGGTGACAGGAGCATTGCCCGCGCAGGCGAGATGAGTGTTGAAGCCGCCTGTGAAGCTATCGCCGGATTTACCGGCATGGAGAATCCCGTTGCGGCTGCAGCCATGCCCGATATGCCCGCGCTGCCCGTGCGTCCTCCCGTACTGTGCGCAGGATGTCCCCACAGGGCTTCCTTCTATGCAGTAAAGAAAGCCATGAAGGGCAGAAAGGCCATGTTTGCCGGTGATATCGGCTGCTATACTCTCGGCAATGCCGCACCGCTGAATATGTCCGATACCTGCCTGTGCATGGGTGCGGGCATCACCGTTGCGCAGGGCATAGGCCATGTGGAGCCCGATATGGTGACTTTCAGCTTTACCGGCGATTCCACTTTCTTCCATACAGGAATTCCCGGCATCGTCAATGCTGTATACAATAATGCCCGCATGGTGGCTGTGATACTGGATAATTCCACCACCGCCATGACCGGCCATCAGCCCAACCCCTCTACAGGTTTTGCGGCAAACGGCGAAGTGGCGCAGAAGATAGCCATAGAAGGCGTGCTTGCTGCGCTGGGCGTAAAGGATATTCAGATAGTTGATCCTCTCGATCAGAAGGCTGCCGTTGAGGCAGTAAAGCATGCCGCTGATGTTGACGGCGTAAGCGCTATAATTTTCCGCGCACCCTGCATTGCCATTGTGAAGCCTAAGAAGGCTCTCAGCGTGGATCAGGACAAGTGCATCGGCTGCCGTATGTGCGTGCGCGAGATCGGTTGTCCCGGCATTGTGAACGGTGAGGGCAATAAGGTGCGCATCGACCCCGCACTGTGCGTGGGCTGCGGTCTGTGCGCGGGAATCTGCCCCAAAAAGGCGATAGGAGGCGTGGAATGATGAATCGCAAAGATATACTTCTGGCGGGCGTCGGCGGTCAGGGTACCGTGCTTGCCTCCAAAATACTTGCCCGCTGCGCAATTGCAAGGGGCGAGGAAGCCCATACTGCCGAGACCATCGGCATGGCACAGCGCGGCGGCTGTGTTACCAGCCATGTGCGCATAGGCAAGTGCAGCGCGCCTCTCATTGCAAGGGGCTGTGCTGACGCAATAATCGCTTTTGAACCCGCAGAGGCTGTGCGTGCGCTGCCCTATCTGAAAAAGGGCGGTTCCGTAATTGTCAATACTGCGGCGGTGAAGCCCGTTACCGATACTCTCGCCTCCACCGGCTACGAAGGCGAAACCATGGTGGAATACATAAAGAAGCTGGGCGTGCGCGCCGTATTCATTGATGCGGACGTTATCGTGCGCGAATGCGGATCCAGCCGCGTTGTAAATATGGCGCTTCTCGGCGCTGCATCTGTTGCAGGCGGCGTAGGCGCCGACCTCAGCGAACTTGAAGCAGTTGTTGAGACTCTTGCTCCCAAATTCCGCGAAGCAAACCTGAAGGCGCTGATGCTTGGCGCGGAAGCAGCTAAGGCACAGCTGAACTGATCATAAAAGGAGGAACCGCAAATGACCGATAAGGAACTGCAGAAGTTTTTTGCCGAGAGAGGCAGACAGGAACGCATCATCAAGGAAAAGAAGCATGAGCAGCTCAATAAGTATGCTCTCAAGGGGCAGATAGTCTTCACCGGTTCCTCACTTATGGAACAGTTTCCCATAGAGGAAATGGCACAGGTGCTGCCCGGAAAGCCCGTTGTGTATAACCGCGGCATCGGCGGAGATACCCTTGACGGATTCAGGGCAAGGCTGAACAGCGCCGTTATCGACCTTCAGCCCCGCAAGCTGTTTATAAACATCGGCACCAACGATATTTCCGCGGAGAACTATGTGCGAGAAGAGATGCTGGCAAAATACCGTGCGCTGCTTTCCGATATAAAAGAACAGCTGCCCGGATGCCGTATTGTGGTTATGAGCTATTACCCTGTAAATCGTACAGAAAGATTCTCCACCGAATGGTTCCGCGCACGCACCAATGAAGAGATAGATGCGGTGAATGCACAGCTCAAGTTGATGGCGCAGGACATGGGTTTTGACTATATTGACGTCACAGACTGCCTCCGCGACGAAGAGGGAAACCTTATTGCCGAGGTCTCCGTAGACGGAATGCACATGCTGCCGGACGGATACAAGAAAGTATTCGACGTGATACGTCATATTGTCTATTAATGGAATAACTTGTAAAGATATTCGGAGTGCGGTTAGATAGGTGTTAATTCGCTTGATTCTTAACCTCGGGGCGGTTAATATTTAAGTGTAGTTAAGGCGCATATGCGCCGGAACAGAGGAGCTTAGATATGATCAGGAATCCGAGGACGGACACCGGCAGACATGCCTCCGGGATACCTTATCTGAACCAGGAGATGTCTGACATACTTGCCGCGGTGGAACGCGAAACGGGAGATGCTGCCCTTGCGCAGAGCATATTTTTCAGCCCGACCGCACTCACCCACATCAAAAGACTTATCGAAATGGGCGGCTCAATTATCACTGACACAAGCATTGTGATGAATGAGATCGACCAGAGCCTGCTTGGCAGCAAAGGAGCAAAAGCGCTCTGCTTTATTGATGATCCCCGTGTCGTCACCGTTGCCGAACAGCGCCGCGTTACCCGTGCCGAGATCGCCGTTGATTACGGTCTCGCAGTCACCGGCCCCAAGCTTATGGTGGTAGGCTCCGCACCCGCTGCGATACAGCGTATTATCAGCCGCCGTCAGCATGAGCCTATGAGCGATGTATGCGTTTTTGCTGCGCCCAATGGCTTTGCCAGTGCGGTACAGCTGAAAGAGCGCCTGCTTGACAGCGATATGGCCACCATCGTGGTACGCGGCAAAAAGGGCGGCACTGCCGCAGCTGCCGCTGTTCTCAACGTGATACTGCGTGAGATCAGCAAAAATATCAGATAAGTAAAAATCAGCCCCGGTCTTTATTGATAAGACCGGGGCTGATTAATTATTTTGCTGCAAGTTCTTTGGGTATCATGCCGGTGAATATGGTATATCCTTCCTTGTTTTCTGCGGAAATGCTGCCGCCGTATTCACCGAGGATACGCCTTACTGTGTACAGACCGGTACCGCGGCCTTCACCTTTTGTGGAAAAGCCGGGAATGAATATCTCGCGAACGATGTTATCCGGTATGGGGCTGCCGTTGTTTTCGACGGAAAAACGCCAGCAGCGCACATCTTCCCACATCCTGACGGTTATATGCTTTTCTGCGGTACCTTCAAGCGCTTCGGAAGCGTTGTCGATCAGGTTTCCGAGTATGCGGCACATCTCCCAGCCGGGTACGGGGCAGTGTTCCCAGGCTGTGCGCATGTCGGTGGTGAAAGAGATGCCGTTTTCCTCGCAGTCCGCAAGCTTTGCGGCAATGAGCGCGTTTATAGCAGGGCTTGAGGTCTTCAGTACTTTGCCGACCTTTTGAATATCAGCGTATACGGTGTCCATATATTCAAGGGCTGCCTGTCTGTCGTCGAGCTCGGTAAGTGTATAGATGACCTGTATGTGGTTCATGAAATCATGCCGCTGTGCGCGCAGGGTGCCGTTGAGTTCCTCCAGATTATCGTAGGCTTCCTCTAACTCAATACGCTGACGGGCATTTCTGCGGGCATTTATAGCCTCGCGGATATCCAAAGCAGCGCCCCATATGACCATCATTGCGGCAGCAAGCGTCATGCAGCGGGCTATCCAGCCGGTCAGATGCACATCGTACATCAGCGAATACAGCATGAGCAGCGATATTGCCAATATCTGACAACAGTTTATGAATATGGCGTAACCTGTTATCTTGAACAGATTAGGTTGCCGCCGTACATTTTTGTGTACTCGAGGTATTTTTGTCAAAGTCAGATTGCCTCCGTAATATAAACTCAATGTTCACATGATATTATTCTATATTATACCATCGGAACGAATGTTGTTCAATGGAGGCGGAACTCATGATATCCAAAAAAATGCGCTTTATTATTTGGGGAGGAATCCTTGGAGCGCTCATAGTGGTATTTACCGCATTTGTCAAGGTCCCTACGATGAGCGGTTATTTCCATGTCGGTGATGCTATGATAGCCCTTGCAGGTGCCGTGATCGGTCCCTTTGCTGCTATTCCTGCTGCTATCGGTTCATGCATTGGCGATGTAATTGCTGGTTATGCCATATACGCTCCGTTCTCTTTCGTTATAAAGGGTGTGCTGGGAATCGTTGCAGGTCTTGGCTTCAAAAGCGGCAATACCGGCTTCCGCGCTGCACTTATGATGATACTGGGCGGATGTATCATAGCCGGAGGCTATTTCGCTGCGGACAGCATACTTTATTCCACCCAGACTGCTTTTGTAGGTCTTCTCTGGAATGTTCTGCAGGCTTTTGTATTCATCATGTCCGGCGCTGTATGTATGGGTTCCGGTCTGAAGAACTTTATGGATAAAGCCTGATTGAAAAATTAATACACACAAAATGCATGTTTGTTGACATAAACGGGCATCCTGTATATAATATGAAACTGGATTTCAAATTCAGATTCGGTTTCAATATACAGGAGGCCCTTTTATTATGAAAAAAATTATTGCACTGTTTGCGGTGCTGGTGACGGTGAGTATTATGCTCACAGGCTGCGGAGTGGCTGCTGCAGATTCGGATAAAAAACTGAGCATCGTTGTTACTGATTTTCCGTGCTATGATTTTGCGCGCGCGGTGGCGGGTGACAATGCGGATATAACCTTACTCATAAAGCCCGGCAGCGAGGTGCATTCCTATGAGCCTTCGCCCAGTGATGTGCTCGCCATGGCCGAAGCTGATCTTTTCATATATATAGGCGGCGAGAGCGATTCCTGGGTGGAAGGAATGCTTGTCTCTATTGGTGATGAAAGACCGCGTACGCTGCGCATGTACGGCTGCATAGAGGGGCTTGAGGAAGGTCATCACGACCATGACCACAAAGAGGGCGACAGTCACGAACATGCGTATGACGAACATATCTGGACCAATCCCATGTATGCCGTTCAGATGGTGGACGCCGTCGCTGTTGAGCTTATGGATATTGATGAAGGCAATGCAGATGAATATCGCGCCAATGCCGACGGATATATTGCCGGTATCATGGAGATCGATGCCGCAATACGCGATATAATGGAAAATGCTGTGCGCACCGACGTGGTATTCGGCGACAGATTTCCTTTCCTGCACCTTGCCTGTGAATACGGCATCGGCTATGCTGCAGCATTCCCGGGCTGTGCGGCGGAGACAGAACCCAGCGCCCAGAAGATAATGGAACTTATTGACAAGGTGATTTCCGAGGATATTCCCGTGGTCTATGTAATAGAGATGTCTACCGGCAATGTGGCTTCTGCAATAGCCGAGGAGACCGGCGCCGAGATAGTTACGCTGCACTCCATACAGAATGTGACCGCAGACGAATTCAATGCGGGCGAGACCTATGTCTCGATAATGTGGAAAAACGTTGAAGCACTCAGAAAGGGACTTTACTGATGCGCGGAGAGTACAATACCCGTCATAAGCGGGACATGATGGCTTTTCTTACCGGCAATACCATGAAACACTATACGCTGGACGAACTGACACGTGCCATGCATGAAGAAGGCATAGACGCAGGCAAGACCACGGTGTACCGTTTTGTGGAGGGTCTTGCGGAGCAGGGCAGCCTTCGCAAATATGCCAACGAAAACGGAACATATTATCAGTATATCGGCGATGATACGAATTGCGGAAGCCATCTGCATCTTATGTGCAGCGAGTGCGGCGCGCTGTACCACGTCGACTGCAAGCTGGTGGGCGAATTGCTGCACCACATAAAGGACGATCATAATTTCGCTCTGGACGCCCGCCGTACCGTACTTGTGGGCGTTTGCGGAGAATGCGGAAACCGCGCGGAGGCTGTAAATGGCGCTGATTAAACTGGACAAAGCTGTGATAAGCTACGAGGGCTCCGTGGCGGTATCCGGTGCAAGCTTTGAGGTAAACAGGGGAGATTATCTGGTAATACTGGGCGAGAACGGCTCGGGAAAGAGCTCCGTCATGCGCGCCATGCTGGGCCTTGTAAAACTCAAGAGCGGCAGCGTGGAATACGGCGACGGGCTCAAAAAGAATATGATCGGCTATCTGCCCCAGATGAGCCGCATACAAAAGGATTTCCCGGCATCGGTGGAGGAAGTGGTCATTTCCGGAATGGTGGGCAGGATGACCAATCCTTTCTTTATGGGCAAAGCCCAGAAGGAAAGGGCTAAGGATCAGATGGAGCTTATGGGCGTGTATGAAATGCGCAAAAAGCCCTACCGCACCCTTTCGGGCGGTCAGCAGCAGCGCGTACTGCTTGCAAGGGCAATGTGTGCCACCGATTCCATATTGCTGCTGGATGAACCTGTGACCGGCCTTGACCCGCAGACTACGGGCGAGATGTACGCCATTATCCATATGCTCAATAAGCGCGGCGTGGCTATCGTAAGCATTTCTCACGATATGCGCGGCGCTCTCAGAGACGCAAGCCATGTATTGGTGATGGATAACAGCGTTAGCTTCTTCGGTGATAAAAAGGCTTATGAAGCATGGAGGCGTGACAATGGATAAAATGACGATTCTGCGCCGACGTGCATGGACTGCGGCGCTTGCGGTACTGGTCGTGGCAGCTGTATCTGCGGGCATCGTTTTCCGTACCGGAATCGGCAATATGTTCAGCGAATTCGGACGCTTTCTTTCCCATTCTTTCTTTCAGCGGGCGCTTATCGTAGGCCTTGCTGTCTCTCTGTGTGCGGCCCTGTTGGGCGTGTGCCTTGTGCTGAAGAGATATTCAATGATAGGCGACGGTCTTTCGCATGTGGGCTTCGGTGCGCTGGCAATAGCCATGGCGCTGGGATATGTAGGGGAGAGCAGCGGCTTTTACGAGATAGCAAACGCTATATCCCGCAGACCCATGGTATTTACCACGGTGGTCGTAATGCTGCTGGCATTTGCACTGCTCAGGATAAACGGTTCAAGCCGCATCAAGGGCGATGCCGCAATTGCGCTGCTTTCTACGGGCGCACTGGCACTGGGTATAATAGTGGTATCTGTAACAGACGGCATGAACATCGATATTTCCAACTACATGTTTGGTTCGATATTTGCCGTTGATGCAGGGGATGTTAAGTACGCACTTATTATGTCTGCGGTTGTGGTCGTGCTTTTCCTGTTAAGCTATAATCAGATATTCGCCGTCACATTCGATGAGACGTTTTCTCAGGCGACCGGAGTGCGTACGGGTCTTTTCAATATGCTGCTGGCAGCGCTTACCGCCGTGACCATAGTAATGGGCATGCGTCTTATGGGTACAATGCTGATCTCCAGCCTTGTTATATTCCCGGCGCTTACTTCCATGCGCGTCTTTTCCCGCTTCAAGGCGGTCGTGGCGGCTTCGGCAGTGATAAGCGTTGTGTGCTTTATGCTGGGACTTATGCTTTCCTGCCTTTATGACCTGCCTGCAGGCGCAGCGGTGGTGGGAATGAACGTGATATTGTTTGTTGTATTCCATATCGTCGGCAAGGTGAAGGGCGTAAGGTAACATGGCAGAAGTAGTAATGCTGTGCGGCAGACTGTGCTGCGGTAAGACCACTTATGCGCGCAGGCTGGTATCGGGCGGGAAGGCCGTGCTGCTTTCCATAGACGAAGTGATGCTCACCATGTTCGGTCAGCACTGCGGCGATATGCACGAGGAATATGCTGCCCGCACGGAGAAATATCTGCTGGATAAATCACTTGAGATCATCTCTGCGGGCGCGGATGTGGTGCTTGACTGGGGCTTCTGGCGCAAAGAACAGCGCAGGCGCATAAAGAAATTCTATACGTCTCGCGGCATCGGGTGCAGATTGATATTCATGCGCATAGATGAAGCAGAATGGCTGCGCCGCATAGAGAAGCGCAACATTGAAGTGCTTGAAGGAAAGACGCAGGCGTATTATGTGGATGAGAATCTTGCCCGCAAATTTGCCGGTATTTTTGAGGAGCCGGATAATACGGAAATCAATGGATATTACCCCGAGAATTAACTTGCATGCAGATACGTAGTGTGTTATAATTATCAGGCAAAGCAGAAGCGACCACTTCTCACCCTGCGGCCAAGGAGCTTGCAGCGGTTATCAAAAAATCATTTACGGCACAAGTGTGTGTCTGATTTTGAGTGGCGCAGCTGCGCCGCTCATTTTTTGTTTTCGTGAATTGGGAATTTGGAGGTGCGTCCGCATAGCTAATGAGCTGATGATTAATGAGGAGATCCGCGACCGCGAGGTGCGAGTAGTGGATCAGGACGGCGCCCAGCTGGGTATCATGCCCACGCGTCAGGCGCTGGAACTCGCTGACGAAAGGCAGCTTGACCTTGTCAAGATTGCTCCTAATGCAAAGCCGCCGGTCTGCAAACTGATGGACTACGGTAAGTTCAAGTTTGAGCAGTCCAAGAAGGAACGCGAGATCCGCAAGAATCAGAGGGTCATTACCGTTAAGGAAGTGCGCCTTTCTGCTACCATCGAGGACCACGACGTTGACGTAAAGTACAAGAACGCCGTTAAGTTCCTGCAGGATGGAAACAAAGTTAAGGTCACCATCCGCTTCCGCGGAAGGCAGATCACCCATTCCGAGATCGGCCGTGAGGTCATGGACGAGTTCGCGGAGAAGATCAAGGAGTACGGAATCATTGAGCGCCGCCCGCTTATTGAGGGCCGCAGCATGACGATGATAATTGCACCGCGCGAGGAAAAATAATCGCGCATCCACGAAAGGAGGAAAACCCCATGCCTAAGCAGAAGACCCATAAGGGCGCAGCAAAGCGCTTTCGTGTAACCAAGAATGGCAAGGTTAAGCACACTCAGGCTTTCCGTCGTCACATCCTGACCAAGAAGCCCACCAAGCGTACCCGTAACCTGCGTAAGGCCGCATACCTCACCACCACCGAGGCAGCGACCATCAAGAAGCTCATCCCCTACAAGTAAGGAGGCGAAGTAAGAATGGCAAGAATTAAGCGTGCAGTTAACGCACAGAAGAAGAAGCGTAAGATGATGAAGCTCGCCAAGGGTTACTTTGGCGCAAAGAGCAAGCAGTACCGTGCAGCAAGTGAACAGGTTCGTCGTTCTCTTCGCTACGCATACATTGGCCGCAAGCTGAAGAAGCGCAATTTCCGCGCTCTGTGGATCGCTCGTGTGAACGCAGCAGCTCGCGTAAACGGCCTCAGCTACTCCAAGCTGATCAACGGCCTGAAGGTTGCCGGCATCGACATCAACCGCAAGATGCTGTCTGAGCTGGCTATCGCAGATCCCAAGGCTTTCACCGCTCTGTGCGAGAAGGCAAAGGCTGCAAAGTAATTATTAACCCGTTATTCCTGTCGGAATGACGGGTTTTTTCTATGGAGGATAAAATGGATCACGAGAAGTATATAAGAAGATGCTATGAACTGGCTGTGTCGGCCGGTAAAAAGGGCTTCGATACATTCGGTGCGGTGCTTGTGCATGACGGAATTATACTTGAAGAGGCTGAAAATACCGCGGATTATAAGCTGGGAATGTTTGGTCATGCGGAATTTAATCTGGTGCACAAGTGCGCCGGAAAATATTCGGATAACGTGCTGAAAGACGCTGTTTTCTATACAAGCTGTGCGCCCTGCGAAAGGTGCCTTTGCGCCATTGCCTCTCTTGGAATACAGAAGATCGTATGCGGTGTTTCATATAAGGAATTCTGCAGGCTGCTTCCGTTTGACTATGAAGCGAAGGATAGGGAAGGTCTGCTGGCGAAGCTTGGCATTAAATTGAATATCGTAGAATCCGTGCTTGAGGATGAAGGAATGCAAGTTTTCGAATGGTGGGGCGGAGAATACAGACCTCTTGCGGAACTTATAGCAGAGATGGATGAGATCAAAAAGAACAAAAATAAGCAGTGATGCCGTGGCATCACTGCTTTTCTCATGATCAGATCCTGGAATGGATAACTTCGTTCAGCTCTGCGCTCTTCTGCAGCGCCTGCATAAGCTTTACCACGCGCATCATCTGAGGATGGGTGACGATCTGTTTTTCTTCGCCATTCATTGCCTTTATGAAGTTGCGATAGTAATCGCGTACATCGCTTTCGACTGCGGGCAGGGGATATTTCTTTATGGTCTCTTCGGTACGCGGAGCCATTGTCTTGGTAAGTCCTGCGGCGGTCACGACGGGCACTGCGTCTTTCTTCTCCCAGTCGGAGATCATTACTATCTCGCCGCTGCAGTCCCAGTCCTTCACGATGGCAGTACCGTTTTCACCCTGTACATACCAGCGGGGCAGGTTGATGAAATTGGAGGTGCCGACCTCTATCTGAGCGGTTATGCCGGAAGCGAAAGTGATAACTGCCTTGAAGCCGTCGTCGACCTCGTCGGTTGTGACATGGGAGTTGATGTTGTATACGGAGACGACATCCTCGGGAACTATCTGCAGAAGCTGGTCCAGCAGATGTACGCCCCAGTCAAGTATCATGCCGCCGCCCTGCAGCTTTATGCCGCGCCAGTCGCCGGGGATTCCTCGGGAGCCATGCACGCGGGATTCGATATTGAATACTTTGCCGAGGGTGTTTTCGTCGTAGAGCTTTTTGATAATGAGATAATCCTCATCCCAACGACGATTCTGATGTACAGAGAATACCTTGTTGTACTTTTTGGATGCGTCGATCATTGCCTGCAGATCATCCGCACACATGGTAACGGGCTTTTCGCTGATGACGTGCTTTCCGGCTGCCATTGCCTGAATGGCGATGGGTTTATGGAAATCATTGGGAGTAGCAATGGTCACAAAATCGATATTGGGATCGGCCAACAGCGCTTCCAGCGTGGGATATGCATGTATTCCGTTGCTTTCCGCTTCGGTGCGCTTTTCTTCAAGGATATCGTATATACCTGCGATGGTGATAAGCTCGGGCATGGACTTCATTTTGTCCACATGCCAGTGTCCCATTCCGCCGTAACCGATAAGTGCCCAGTTCATAGTTTGACCTCCCTGCAATATTTTATAGCCGGATTATAACACAAGCAGAGGTAAATGTGAATAGCTTTTTGCTGTCGTTACCACTGTTCAAGCATCTGATGCATCCAATCGTATACATCCATATCGTATACGGGATTGAGGGTTTCCGGAGTGAATACTGATGTGAGTTCGCCCTGTGCGACACACTTGCCCTTGTTGAGAAGTACACCGTGTGTGCCGTATTTCTTTGCAAGACTCAAGTCGTGCACCACGGATATGACCGCTCTGCCGGGCTGTTTCAGCCATTCGCTTATCAGGGAGAATATATGTTTCTGATAGACAAGGTCAAGGTGGTTTGCCGGTTCATCCAGTATGAGTATTTTTGGATCCTGAGCGAACACCTGAGCCAGGAATGTGCGCTGCAATTCACCGCCGGAAAGGGTGAGTACGCTTGCGTGACGGTGTTCCAAAAGGCCGGTGAGTTTTAGTGCATTTTCCACGCGCGCTTCGCCGCTGTCATCTGCGGATGAGAAAATACCGCGGGAATGGGCATAGCGGCCGAGACTGACCACTTCATCTACGGTATAGGCATAGCTTACATTGTTCTTCTGTGAAAGTACGCCCAGTTCACGGGCCAGTCTGGAGGGCCTGTAGGTGCGGATGTTTTTATCACCGAGATAAATATTGCCTTCGTATTTCACTCCGTGAGATATGGCATGGATAAGCGTGCTCTTGCCTGCACCGTTTGGACCGGCAAGCATGAGCCACTGACCTTCCTTCAGATGGAATGAAACATTGTCTACCACGGTGTATTCGCCGAAGCGTACCGATACATTTTCAGCTCTCAGCATGGTATCACCCGGCCTTTCTTGTGCGGTAGAATATTACTACGAAGAATACGGAACCCACAAGGGATGTAACAACGCCGATGGACAATTCTATGGGGTTCAGCAGCGTGCGTGCCACCAGGTCTGCCAGCAGCAGGAATATTGCGCCGGTAAACATGCTCATGGGCAGAAGTCTTCTGTGGTTGGGGCCGCCCAGCATGCGGGCGATATGAGGCATTACGAGGCCTACGAAGCCGATTGTGCCGCCTACAGACACGCACACGCCTATGAGCATGGAAACGGTCACAAGTATCACCAGCTTCACCAAAGGCACGTTTACGCCTACGTGGCGGGCATTATCCTCGCCGACAGCAAAGGCATTGAGTTCGCGGGCGTGGCTCAGTATCAGTGCGCCGCAAACGGTGAGAGTGATGAGCAGCAGTATAACATGGGTATAATTGCTGCCCGAAAGAGAGCCCATCGTCCAGAACATGATGGACTTCACCTTCTCGCCGGCGAAAGATACCACCAGATTCATAAGGCTGGAGATGAACATAGAAAATATAACGCCGATGAGGATTATGCTGTTTGTGGATAGGCTTTTATCCAGCACATATGCAAGGGAGAGTATCATTACAAGGGAGCCAAAGGCAAACAGCATTGCCATTACCATGGTGCCCATGTACATAGTGCCGGGAATGGTGATTCCGAAGGCCAGTGCCAGCACCGCGCCCAGCGATGCGCCGGAGGCAACGCCCATAGTGGAGCCGTCTGCAAGCGGGTTGCGCAGAAGGCCCTGCATTGCCGCACCGCTGAGTGAAAGCGCGGCGCCGGTGAGCGCAACGCACAGCACACGAGGCAGGCGTATGGACATAATTATGGATTTGGATATTCCGGCGGGAATTGGCTGACCGGTGATTGTATTCCATATGGCCGTTACGGTATCCTTCAGGGGTATTGCTACGCTGCCGACGCATACGCACAGCAGTATTGCGGCGATGAGCGCGGCGCTGAACAGCAGGAATTCGTGTAACCTGAATTTTGTGGGACGTACTTTCATCTTTTCCTCTCAATGACATACAGGGGAGCCCTTTGGGCTCCCCTTGTGATTATTCTGCGTTTATAAAGCCGAGGAAGTCTTCGGCTGCATCCTTGATGCGGGGACCGGGACGGGAGATCTCATCGGAATCGGCATTGTATACATTGCCGTTGATGACTGCGGTGATGTCTTCCCAGCCGGGACGGGACATTATCTCCTCAACAGGGGTGGGGCCTTCGCCGTAGTACATAGTGATGGTAACGATGTAATCGGGGTTGCGGGAGAGCACCTGCTCTTCGGACACTTCGGCCCAGCCGGTAACATCGGCGAATACGTTGGTAAGTCCGCACATTTCGGCGATCTCGTTCATGAAGGTGCCGGAGCCTGCGGTCCAAAGACCCCATTCAAGGGGAGAAACTTCGAAATAAACAGTCTTGCCGGTATCCTCGGAAGAAGCGGTAATGTTTTCGAAGGTGGTCTTCATGTCGGTTACGATTGCATCGGCTTCTGCATCCTTGCCCAGCATTGCGCCCAGCATGTAAATGGATTCGTAAACACCCGCTATATCGTCAGCGTCGCTGACCACAACGATAACGCCTGCGTTTTCGAGAGCGTGTACCTGTTCGACGGGATGAGCCATTGCAGACATGACGACTACCTGGGGTTCAAGGGCCAGTACCTGCTCAACATTAAGCTCAGCTCCGGAATTGACGGCGGGGATCTCAAGAATTTCTGCGGGATAGTTGCAGTATTCGCCGCGGCCTACGATAGTATCGCCGGCGCCGAGCGCACAGACTATTTCGCAATCGGCGGCAGAAAGTGCAACGATGCGGGTGACGGGCTCAGTGAAGGTGTGTTCACGGCCCATCATGTCAGTAACGGTGATGACGGTGTTTTCGGCGAGGGCAAATCCGGCGGTAAGCAGCATTGCCAGAGCCAGCAACAGGGAAACGAGTTTGCGGGTCATAAGGATTCCTCCTGCGTAATTGTTCAAATGAATCAGCTGAAGAGGGCGCAAAAAAAAGCGCTCCTCCCTGAGGAACACTAAACAGACCGGCAGCAAAGCTCCGGCTCCGGATAGCATATCCCACCCCAGGGGAATGTTTTACGGTGTAAACAAGTCTCCCGGCTTGGCTTCATCCTACTTCGGCCATCGCCGCATTTTAAGCGGCGCTGGTTACACTCGGCAATTGCAAGCAATTGCTCTCGTTAGTCAAGCAAGCTTGACCTCAGAATCCTCGCGCACCTTCCCGCCCGGAGGGCAGTGGCTCTTTTGCGCTTTCGTCAGCTTCACGGTTACTGGGATAGCTCGGAATTTTCATCCGATTCCTATGACGGCTGCAGTCAGCATCCGCCGCGCATCACTGCGCAGATACACCGGCTATTCATTTGTTGACTATATTATATACATACTGTAATTCTGCGTCAATCCATTTTTACGGGAATATTTTGCGATATGAAATTGCTGTACTTTGTGATGAACAGACTGTGTGGTATAATCTTTGCAGTGATGCATATTCGGAGGAAAAGATATGGCATACGGAATAGGAATAGATACCGGCGGTACTTACACCGACGCGGTAATATATGATTTTGAGACGGGCAGAGTGCTGGCAAAGGGCAAATCGCCAACGACCCATCATGAACTTTCTGTGGGAATCGGTGCGGCGCTTGATATGCTGCCGTGTGATCTTGTGAAGAAGGCGGAATTGGTGTCCCTTTCTACTACGCTTGCCACGAACGCCTGTGTTGAAAAGAAAGGTGGAAGAGCCAAGCTCGTAATGGTGGGTACAGATATGGCCACGCTTGAACGAGTGGGTGCGGATAAAAAATACGGTCTGGTATACACGGATGTGCTGTGCGTTGATGCGAGGGCTTCGTTTGACGGAAAGATCGCAGAGCAGCCCGATTGGGAAAAGGTAATAGCTGAAAACGCCTGCTTCTTTAATGAAGCAGATGCGCTGTGCGTTGCGGGTCTTAACTCTCTGAGGAATGGCGGCGTCACAGAAAAATCCGCTAAAGAGGCGTTGACTGCAAGATATCATGTGCCGTTTATCATGGCAAGTGAGCTGGCAACGGGGCTGAATATAATGGAACGCGGCGCTACGGCCCTGCTCAATGCAAGGCTTCTGCCGGTGGTCGACAGATTCATGCAGGCGGTATCCGCGGCACTTGCCGAGCGCGGACTGAACGCAAAGCAGATGATAGTGCGCAGCGACGGCAGCCTTATGTCGGATTCCTTTGCAAAGCAGCGCCCCGTAGAGACCATACTCAGCGGACCTGCCGCGAGTGTGATGGGCTGCAGGAAGCTGGCGGATTCGGATAACTGCCTGATAGTCGATATGGGCGGCACTACCACGGATATTTCTGTGGTCAAGGGCGGAGTTCCCATGATGTCCGGCGGCATCAGTATCGGCGGCTGGCGCACGCAGATAAAGGGCGTGTATATCGATACCTTCGGTCTGGGCGGCGACACGCGCGTTTATATAAACGAGGGCAGGCTTGTGCTGGATGACCGCAGGGTGGAGCCTCTGTGCGCTGCGGCGGCAAAATGGCCATATGTGGCAAGCGAGCTTGAAAGACTGCTTCCCGATATGCGCAGGCATACCCGTCAGCTTCATGAGTTCCTGTATCTGATGCGCATGCCCGAGGATGTTTCCAGGTATACAGATGCCGAGCGCAGACTTATTGATGCCCTTGCAGAGGGACCGCAGATGATCGGCGGAGGAAAGCTGGAAGCCTACGGAAAGGCAAGCGAGCGTCTTGAGAGAGAGGGCATCGTGATGCGCTGCGGTCTTACGCCTACGGATATAATGCATATCCGCGGTGACTACGCGGCCTTTGACAGAAATGCATCCGAGACGGCTGCGCGCTGCATGCTGCGTGCACTTATCGATTACGATGATTCTGATGCGGATATGGAGCGCTTCTGTGAGGATATATATGGAATGGTGAAGCAGCGGCTGTTTGAAAATATCTGCCGTGTGTTCATCGAATCCGCATATCCTGATATATACAAAAACGGAATCGATGACGGACTGCGCGCCGTGATAACCCGCAAATGGAAAAACAGGGCTGCAGATGGAAATGATGTATTCTTTGAACTGCTGCCCAGAACAAAGGCAGCGCTGATAGGTACCGGCGCCCCCACACATATATTCCTGCCTGAGGTGGCGAAAGCTCTCGGAGTGGAATGCGTCATTCCTGAAAATTCCGAGGTAGCAAACGCCGTGGGCGCGGTGGTTGCGGATATCAGCGCACAGGCTTCTGTCATGCTGCAGGGCGAATACGCGGTAGACGGATCCTATAGGATAATCATAACTGCGCCGGGAATACGTGATTCTGCGCCGGATATAGAAAAGGCTGTGGCTGCTGCGGAGGAGATTGCCTGCAGGCTTGCCTGTGACGAGGCACGCCGCAGAGGCGCGCTGGGTCAGCTGCAGACCGCTGTGCAGGTAAAAAGTCACCGTACATCGGACAAGGATGGAGCTCCCGTTGACCTGGGTACAGAGGTTGTTGCAACGGCTGCGGGACGGGTTGAGATATAAATAAAAACGACTCGGGGAAGCGAAGTTCCCTGAGTCGTTTTTTATTGTTTATGCCTTGGTTGCAGTAAACTTGCGGATCGCTACGAGAGCGGTTGCCAGCATCAGGAGTGCGATGGGCAGGGATACGATCCAGCTCTGGATGAAACCGGTGAGAATGTAGGATGCGAAGGATACTGCAGCAACGGTGATCGCGTAGGGCAGCTGAGTGGAAACGTGGTTTACGTGTTCGCACTGAGCGCCTGCGGAGGACATGATGGTGGTATCGGAAATGGGGGAGCAGTGGTCACCGCATACGGCGCCGGCGAGGCAGGCGGACATGCCGATGACGGCCAGCTCGCTGCCTGCGGGGAATACATCAAGCACGATGGGGATGAGGATGCCGAAGGTACCCCAGGAGGTGCCGGTGGAGAATGCGATGAAGCATGCTACAACGAAGATGATTGCGGGCAGGAAGTTGTGCAGGGCGCCTGCGTTTGCCAGTGCTGCCTTGACGAAGGTATCGGAACCCAGCAGACCGGTGATGTTCTTGAGACCGGTAGCCATGGTCAGAATGAGTATGGCGGGCACCATTGCGAAGAAGCCCTTGGGGATGCACTTCATTGCGTCGGTGAACTTGATGAGCCTGCGGCAGATCATGTAGATGACGGTGACGATGAGTGCTGCCAGACCGCCCATGGGCAGACCGACGGTCGCATCGGTATTGGCAAAGGCGTCTACGAAGCTGTGGTAAGCTGCGGAGGAGGCATCATAGAAGCCGCCTACGTAGATGAGGGCGAATACGGAGAACACGATGAGGGACAGAACGGGAACGATCAGATCCAGTACGCGGCTGCGGCTGCTGTCTACTGCCTCGGGCTCTTCGGTGACTACATTGCTGCCGAAGGTGAACAGATCGCCGTTTGCTGCGTTCAGCTCATGCTTCTTCATGGGGCCGAAATCGAACTTCATGAGAGTGATCAGGACGATGAAGGCCAGGGTCAGCAGGGAATAGAAATTGTAGGGGATGGCCCTGCAGAACAGTGCGAGGGAAGAGATCTCTGCGCCGGCGGCATCGGTAACACCGCTGGTATAATCGGAAACCGCAGCTGCCCAGGAAGAAATGGGGGCGATCATGCAGATGGGTGCGGCGGTCGCGTCGATGACATAGGAAAGCTTTGCGCGGCTGACCTTGTGTGCATCGGTAACGGGACGCATTACGGAACCTACGGTGAGGCAGTTGAAATAGTCATCGATGAAGATAAGGATGCCCAGCAGGAAGGTGCAGAGGATAGCACCGGTCTTGCTCTTGATGTGAGTCTGGGCCCAGCGGCCGAATGCGGCGGAACCACCGGACTTGTTGATAAGAGCGATCATGACGCCGAGAACAACGAGGAATACGAAGATGCCCGCAGTACCGGCAACGGAGGCGATGAGGCCTTCCTGTATTACGGAATCCATGGTTCCGACGATATTGAACTTGTTATAGAACAGTGCGCCGGTCAGAATACCTACAAACAGAGAACTGTAAACTTCCTTGGTGATCAGTGCCAGCACGATGGCGATAAGCGGGGGTACCAGTGACCAGAAGGTGCCGATGAACATGTTGGCTTCGGCTGCGGTGCCTTCTGCAAAGGCGGTGACGCAGCACAGCAGGCACAGCACTACGACCGTACCAACGATGAGCAGCTTGTTTCTCATGGGATACATCCTTTCTGTTGTTGCGGGTTCGGGCAAAGAAAAAAGACCGCGAACATACGCGGCCTTGTCATACCTTTATAATAGGAATGAATTTTGCCACGATAGCTCTCCACAGCTGTGACAGTTCACGGCATATTCTGTCGTGACCCAACCTGAGTTCCGCGGAAACGGGAAACAGATTTCGGCGGAATTTCCTTTCATCCGGGCGTTTCCGCGCCTTTATCGGATTACTCATAAACCCCGCACCTCTATCAGTGCAAGATTATTATACTATTCGCTATGTAAAGCTTCAAGCAATTTTTTATTCATGTTTGTATTGCCAAATGATATCTTACATTCTATAATAAATATATATTGCAATAATGATACCCGGAGGTTTTGATATATGAACAGGCTTACATCCGCTATGGTACCTGCCCCCGAGCGCCCCGTGCGCGTGCTGCAGTTTGGTGAAGGAAACTTCCTGCGCGCATTTGTGGATTATTTTATCGATATCATGAATGAAAAGACCGATTTCAACGGCTCCGTTGTGCTGGTAAAGCCCATTGCCATCGGTGAACTTTTCCCTGCCTTCAAGGAGCAGGATTACCGCTATACCGTAATGCTGCGCGGCATTGTCGACGGCGAAAAGGTCGAACAGTCCCGCATCGTTTCTTCCGTAAGAGATGCCGTTGATTCCTATGCCGAATACGATAAGTACAGTGCTTACGCAAAGTGCGAGACCCTGCGCTTTATCGTCAGCAATACCACCGAGGCAGGTATCGTGCTGGATGAAACGGACAGTTTCAGCCTCTGCCCGCCCAATTCCTACCCCGGAAAGCTTACCAAATTCCTCTTCGAGCGCGCCGAGCATTTCGATTATGCTGCCGATAAGGGCATAATCATTCTGCCTGTTGAACTCATCGACGACAACGGCATTATGCTGAAAAAGTGCGTTACGAAGCTTGCAAAGATATGGAATCTTGGCGAGAGATTCGAAAAGTGGCTGGAGGAAGCCTGCGTGTTTACTTCCACCCTCGTTGACCGCATCGTTACCGGTTACCCCCGCGGCGAGGATGCCGAGATCTGGGAAAAGCTGGGTTATGAAGACCGGCTGCTGGATACCGCAGAGCCTTTCGGTCTGTGGGTAATCGAAAGCGATAAGGATATCTCCGCCGAACTGCCTCTGCCGGATTGCGGTCTGCCCGTTATCTTTACCGATAACCAGAAGCCCTATAAGCAGCGCAAGGTTCGCATACTGAACGGTGCGCACACCTCTTTTGTACCCATGGCATTCCAGTGCGGTCATGATTATGTGCTGCAGGCAATGAATGATGAAATGATAAAGACCTTCATGCAGAAGACTCTGTATGATGAGGTCATTCCTACTCTTACCCTGCCCAAGGATGACCTGATGGCATTTGCCGAGGCAGTTACCGGACGCTTCATGAATCCCTTCATCAAGCATGCATTGCTGTCCATCTGCCTCAACAGCGTCAGCAAGTGGCGCGCACGCTGTATGCCCAGCCTGCTTATCTATGCCGAGACCGAGGGCAAGCTGCCCGAGCACCTCACTTTCTCCCTTGCTGCACTTATGAGCCTGTATCATGGCGGCAAGATAGTCGACGGCAAGCTTGAGTGCCTGCGCGACGGCGAAAAGTATGTGCTGCAGGATGACGCCGCTGTGCTGGAATTCTTCGCAAATTCTGCGGATATGCCCGTGTGCGAGCAGGTTAAGGCCTTTATCGGCAACGAAGCTTTCTTCGGCGACGAGCTGAAGAATGTGCCCGGCCTTATCGAATTCGTGACCGAAGCCTATGCCGAGATCCTTGAAAAGGGTATGAAGGCTGTGCTTACCGAGCGTTTCGGAGGTTGAAAATGGCTGAATTTCTCAAGATAACCGCAAGGGATAACGTGGCGGTGGCGCTTTCTCAGCTTACGGCCGGTACTGTGCTGGATGTTGAGGGTGAAAGCATTACTCTCGCAAACGATATCCCCGCAGGTCATAAGTTCGCGCTCTGCGATATTGCCGAGAACGCCGGCGTTATAAAGTACGGATTCCCCATCGGCTACGCAACCTGTGATATCGCAAAGGGTGCCCATGTGCATACGCATGATCTGCACACTCTGCTTTCGGGAGAACTGGAATACAAGCATACTCCCACTTATCCCACTGTTGAGCCTGCCGAAGCCGCAACTTTCATGGGCTATCCCAGAAAGAACGGCAGCGTCGGCGTACGCAATGAACTGTGGATCCTGCCCACTGTCGGCTGTGTGAATGACGTTGCCAAGGCGCTGGAAAAGGCTGCGCAGGTATTGGTCGGCGGCGGAGTCGAGTGTGTGAACGCATTCCCACATCCTTACGGCTGCAGCCAGATGGGCGATGACCAGGATAATACCCGTCAGATACTTGCCGACCTTGCCACACATCCCAATGTGGGCGGCGTACTGGTGCTGGGTCTGGGCTGTGAAAACAGCGGCGTGGATTCCATAGAGGCGCATATGGGTGATTACGACAAGTCCCGCGTGCGCTTCCTTGTAAGTCAGCAGGTGGAAGACGAATTCACCGAGGCAATGAAGCTGCTTGAGGAACTTGCGGACAATATGCGCGGCGAAGTGCGCGTACCCTGTCCTGCAAGCAAGCTCATAATCGGTCTCAAGTGCGGCGGCAGCGACGGTTTCAGCGGAATAACCGCAAATCCTGTTATCGGCGGATTCTCCGATATGCTGGTCGCTCAGGGCGGTACCACCATACTCACCGAGGTGCCCGAGATGTTCGGCGCGGAGACCATACTTATGGACCGCTGCGATACCACCGAGCTTTTCGAAAAGACAGTGGCGCTGATAAACGATTTCAAGCGCTATTTTGAGGAGCATCATCAGACCATTTACGAGAATCCTTCCCCCGGAAACAAGGAGGGCGGCATATCCACCCTCGAGGATAAGGCGCTGGGCTGCACCCAGAAGAGCGGCTTTGCTCCCGTAAAGGACGTGCTGGCATACGGCGAAAAGGTGAAGGTAGCGGGTCTCAACCTGCTGTCCGCACCCGGAAACGATCTTGTGGCATCTACGGCTCTTGCGGCTTCCGGTGCACAGATAGTTCTCTTCTCCACTGGCCGCGGTACTCCCTTTGCCTGCCCCGTACCCACGGTAAAGATCTCCAGCAACAGCAAGCTTGCGGGCTTCAAACACGGCTGGATAGACTTCAACGCAGGCGAACTGCTTGACGGAAAGACTCTGCCAGAAATGGCACAGAAGCTTATGGACTATGTGCTTGCCGTGGCCTCCGGCGAAAAGGTTTGCTCTGAAAAGAACGGCTTCCATGACCTTGCCATATTCAAAACAGGCGTAACTCTCTGATACAAAGCTACATCGGCAGGAAGATATTCCTGCCGATGTTTATATGTTTACACCGTGTCTTATCGCAGACATGGTGTTTTTGTGTGCTTGGATCGGAGAATCAGTGTATGCATAAACAAATGTTGCACACAGAAGCAATATCAGGAGTAAGGGAATTTTACTTAATATATCCGGTTAACATATACATAAACAAAACGCAAAGTGAAATTTTTTTGGGGGGGATAAAATGCATGTATACAAAATGTTGCGGAGGTTTTGATATGAAGAAGCTGCTTGTGTATTTGCTGACATTTGTAATGGTACTCCCGATTATCTGCGCACCTGCGCTGGCTATGGAGGATGAAGGCATTATAGAGCCCGAACCCATAGAATGGCAGTTGCAGATAGCATACGATGTAAGCGAAGAATTTGGCGATTACATGTATGAGTATCCCATTGTGGGCGAATGGTATTGTATGTTGTATGAGTCCGGCAATAGCGGGTATATGTACGAACCGGAAGGAATCTTTACGGATTACCTTACGATCAATGAAGACGGAACTGCTGTAATTCATAGTGAAAACGGTGAAACTGAACATATAGTGAAGTTCGAAGTTGACGATTATCTCTTCATGAATCTGTATGACATGGAAGGAAATTTCATGATCAGTTTTCAGGTTTTGAACGATGAGGCGGTTTCAGGCTATACCAGTACGCCTGTGCTTATAATGTACACTAATGCAGGCTTCTTCTTCTTTTACAACAGCGAAAGCTACGACTACTTCGAACCGGCAGTTGAGCTTGCGCCTGTGGTAACGGAAGATGTGTTGAACGCTATCGATGATATCGGCGGTGTCAGCGACAGATGGGAGCTTGCCTACGGAATGGCCGGTGGTCGAAAGATCTGCTATGGAGATCTGCCTACCTACAGAACCTACGCAGGAATGCCGCTTGATTTTGAATACAGTGAAGAGGAAGGTATATGCAACCTCCATCTGGATGGATTTGATAAATGGTTTGGAGATCAGTATTACTTTAATCCTCTTTACTTTGAGTATGTAGACGAATATGGTGCAATCTATACGACGAATAATAATTATGATGGGTACGGTGAAGATACAGCGGTATTTAGGCTGCATGAAGACGGAGTTCTCAGTATGGAATACTTTGGTGCAACCTATGTATTCTCTGTGGTCGAGCTCGATCCTCTGACTGAGTACAGTGATGTATACACGATTAAAGAAGTACAAACAGCACTGAATGAGCAGGGTTATGAATGCGGAACGCCCGATGGAATAGCAGGCAAGAATACACAGGCTGCCATAAGCGCATTCCAGAAGGATAACGGACTTACCGAGACAGGTACCATAACTTATGAAATGCTGGATGTGCTAGATGACATGGGTTACGATTATATAATATGGTGATTTGATTCGGGCTGTCCGGCGAATATGCGTATTTCGCAGGACAGCCTTATGAATATCAGAACAAGAGGTGACAGGAATGCTGAAAAGATTTATTGCATTATTGTGTATTATCGCCGTTATTTGCAGCACGGGGTTCATTGGCTATGGCGAATCGTCAGATGAATATATTATTTATGAGGATATGGTAGAAGGAGAGTTCCCAACGGAATGGACTTTGATGAGGGGGCAGACGGTGCAGCTGCATGTGGCAAGCACAACGTCAGATGAGATACCACTGGAATTTATTGGTATAACAGTGACCCAAGAGGATTCAAGTGAACCTGGCATCGCAAAAGTGTATTCACAGGGGAAGACAAGCGGTAATACGAAATCAGTCTATTTTTATGTCAAGGGACTCAATCCGGGAAAGTCAACAGTAAATATTACATATACGACCTGGACCAACTATGCAGACGGCTATTCGGATACTAAATCGTATACATGTGAGATCACGGTGAGGGAGCTGGAGCCTGTACAGGTGATGGCAAATGTTGAGGACAATACCGGTTATGCTGTTTCGCATATAGATTTGACGGACGGCAGCAGGGATGACCTAAGGGACGGAGTTTTGTTCCATTTGATTGGAAAACTTATACCAGAAGGATATGCAGATGTCAGATGGCTTGCACATGAAGTTTATGATAACGGCACAGGAAGTGTTCCAATATGGAAGCCAAATCCCATAAGGCTTCATGTCACGCTTACAAATATGAATCCGGTGGATATTTATGATGTTGAAGTCAAAGTGTCTTCGGATAAATTTTTCTTCTCGTTGAGAGACATTGCACAGGTTGGGCAGCACACAAAGACTGATGTGGTACCGTTAATACGGGCAGATGGAACAGTTCATTTGTTCTTTGATGTTTACCCGACCATAGTATATAAACAGGATGATGCTGAACAGATGAAGTATGCGGATGATATTAAAGTCGAGTGTGCATATAAGCATCCTGAGTTTGGAAACAGCTATTATTCATCGGATACGACAAATGATATTCACGTGGAAAGCAGTCTTAGAACTCCGGAAAAATACGAAGATGGTACATATGATCTGGATTTAGCGGGTGTATATGATGGGGAAAACTGGGTATATTCGTTCTTTTACAATATTTTCCATGGCGGAAGCGGAACGAAATGGGGTGTGTATTGCCCCGTAAATCTGCTGGTATATACATCTGATGGAACGCTGCTGGGCGTTATTGAAACGGATGATGAGGAGATAATCGAGACGGATGGTCTGTATGCGTATGCAGACGGCGATTCCAAGCATGTGTACATAAGCGATGAAGCGCTGGGTGATTATGATATTCAGATAGAGGCTGTTGAAGACGGTACGATGACGGTGCTTTCCATAGATAACAACGATGATGGCAGCCTTGCCATGAGTCTGTATCAGGATGTGCCTATAGCAAGCGGAGATGTATTCGGTCTGGAGGCGGGCGAGGAGGAGACTACCCGCCTGTACCGGCAGTCCGGCGGCGAGGAGATAGCAGCGGACTACGTTTTCAACCGCAGCGAGATAGCAAAGATACTCAGGGAAGCCGGCATAGGGGACGATTATCTGGACGCTGCGGTTGAGGCTGTGGTGCGAGGTATCGTTCCAGGCGGCATAATGTCCGATTTCCAGAAGCCGGCCACACATAACGATGTGGCCCAGTGCGTGCTTACATTCATGGAATGCGTGCAGGGACTGCCCATAGGCTACTATACCGATGAATATATCGTGAGGTTTGCCATAGAGGACGAGTCTGCGGTGACGCCCAAGGACGTGGTGACGTGGCTTGGAATTGAAGCCGCATATCGTTATAACGGTGATCCGGACAGCGAGCTTGCAAGGCTTGATGCGGCATACATGATCTATATGATGCTGGGTGTTATGGAAATACCGATTGATTTTGAAGCGGTTGAATGGTCTGATATGAAAGGGATTCCGGACGACTACGCTGTCTGCGTCGACCTAATAGCCGATGCGGGTGCGTTTATATTCGCTGAGGAAGGCGCGTTTGACCCCAGAGAGCCAATTACGCGCGAAGAAGTCATATATGCATTCTATATGATCTGGGAATATATTCATTGATATATCGCAATAAAGCAAAACAAAACCGGAGACGGGCTATAAACCTGTCTCCGGTTGTTTATATATCAGATATTGAGCAGGTCGCTGTATACCTTCAGAGCGCCGTCGGTCTCGTGAGCGAGAACGCGCTTTGCCAGAACCTTGCCCAGCTGAACGCCTTCCTGATCGAAGCTGTTCAGATTCCATGCGAAGCCCTGGAACATGACCTTGTTCTCGAAGTGGGCCAGCAGGTTGCCCAGTGCTTCGGGGGTCAGCTGTTCGCCAATGATGATGCTGGAGGGACGGCCGCCTTCGAACTGCTTGTTGCGGTTCTCGTCCTTCTTGCCGCAGGCGAAAGCAACGATCTGTGCTGCAACGTTGGCGCACAGCTTCTGCTGGCTGGTGCTGTCCTGAATTACAACATCAGAGCCCATCTGGTTGTTCTTGAAGCCAACGAACTGCAGGGGGATGATATCGGTGCCCTGGTGCAGCAGCTGATAGAAGGAGTGCTGACCATTGGTGCCGGGTTCGCCGAAGATAACGGGACCGGTGGGATAGTTTACGGGCTCGCCGAAGCGGTTAACGGACTTGCCGTTGGATTCCATATCCAGCTGCTGCAGGTGAGCGGGGAAACGGCTCAGTGCCTGAGAATAGGGCAGTACAGCGGTGGTCTGATAGCCCAGCACATTGCGCTCGTAAACGCCGATCATAGCGTCCAGCATGGCGGGATTCTGCATGATGTCGGCATTCTTTGCGATGGCGTCTGCCTCGGCTGCGCCGTTCAGGAAGCGCTGGAATACCTCGGGACCGAAGGCCAGAGCCAGTATTGCGCCGCCGACAGCGGAGGTGGAGGAGTAACGGCCGCCGATGTAATCATCCATGAAGAATGCGGCGAGGTAATCAGAGCTCTTGGCCAGGGGAGAGGTCTCGCTGGTAACGGCGATCATGTGCTTGGAAGCGTCCAGACCGGCCTTGGCGAGAGCGTCCTTGACGAAGGACTCGTTGGTCAGAGTCTCGAGAGTGGTGCCGGACTTGGAAACCAGCACGAAGATGGAGTGGGCTACGTCGATCTTTGCCAGTACGCCGGCTGCATCGTCGGGGTCAACGTTGCTGATGAACTCGGCGCGCATCTTGTGAGTGCCGTTTACCTTTGCCCAGTTTTGGAGAGCAAGGTACATTGCACGGGGGCCAAGGTCGCTGCCGCCGATGCCGATCTGTACAACGGTGGTGAACTTCTCGCCTGCGGCGTTGGTGATCTCACCGGAGTGGACCTTCTCGGCGAACTCGTTGGCCTTGCGCTGCTGCTCGAGGTAGAACTCGCGCTTGTTTACGCCTTCGGCGATAACGTCGTTGCCCTGCTGGCCGCGGGTCAGCTGATGCAGTACCAGGCGCTTTTCGCCGGTGTTGATGACTGCGCCGTTGTAGAGCTCGGCGTACTTCTCGGCAAGCTGAGCTTCCTCTGCGAACTTTGCGAGGGCAGCCAGTACCTTGTCGTCAACGGGCCTTGCGGCATAGTTGAAGTTCATGCCTGCGCCCATGGGTACGGTGTAATTCCTTACGCGGTCTGCGCCGGTCTCGCCGGACATGGCCTCGACCAGATTTACGCGCTCGACGTTCTGAAGCTCATTATAGGAGTTCAGAGTGTCCATATTCTTCCAGTTGATCATTTCGAAGACCTCCAAATAATATCTCAATGGAAATGGATGCATGCTGCATATTGTGGATACGCGCATACTATCCACCATATCGTACTTATTTAATTATATCATGCTGTATGTTATCAGTTCAATCATTACAAAAAAACTCTCCCGCAAACGCAGGAGAGTTTTGTATATTATTGCAGGGAAGTTCACATATACCTGATGGCTTTCTCCACGAATTCGCTGAAGATGGAGTTTGCCCATGCGAACCACGGACGGGTGAATTCGGCAGGGTTATCCACGTTTACGCCTTCGTGCATCAGGTCTGTGCCGGCATCGATGCTTGCGAGGGTGTCGACGAGTGCGAGTATCTCATCCTTATTGGTGGAGGTCAGACCCTGTATGCACAGGGAGATGGGCCACACATAGTTTTCTGGAGTATGGGGGCTGCCGATGCCCTTTGCAGCGGTGCCTTCGTAGTAATAGGGATTGGTCTTGCTGAGCAGCATGCGGCGGGTGTTCTTGTAAACGGGGTCGTTAGCGTCGATGCAGCCGAGGTAGGGGAGGCTCAGCAGACTGGGCACATTCGCATCGTCCATGATGAGGTAATTGCCGTTGCCGTCCACTTCGTAAGCATATACCTTGCCGAATTCGGGATGGTCAACGGTGGAATATGCCTTGAGACCTGCATCGATATCGTCATGCAGCTTCTTTGCGCGGGCGATATTCTTCTCATCGGGGCAGATGGATTCGTATATCTCGATGAGCTGCTCGAGAGACTTCCTTGCGAAGAAGTTTGCGGGAATGAGATAGCCGTACTTGCAGGCGTCGTCGCTGGGACGGAATCCGCTCCAGGTCATGCCGGTGTAGGCAACGGGGTTGCCCTTGCCGCCGCAGGGAAGGGTGTCGGATTCGGGGCAGTTGGTGCGGTTGAAGTAATATTCGGACTTTTCGCAGTGATACTGCTCTGTCTCCCACACGGTGAGTATGGTTTCGGCAGCGGCCTTGAAAGTATCGTTGCACCACGCGGTGCTGCCGGTCTCTTTCCAGAAGCCGTGAGCCAGCCTGATGGGGTAGCACAGGGAGTCTATCTCGTATTTGTGCTCCCAAATCCATTCCATCGCATCGGGAGCGAAATTGGTATCGTCCACATCCCAATGATTGCCGTTCTTTTCCTTGTTGAATGCATTTGCATAGGGATCGATGGTGATATATTTGAACTGGCGCATGAGCATCAGTTCGATGGCTTCGTGTACTTCGGGATACTTGTTGGCAAAGGGCAGGTAGTGATATACCTGTGCAGAGGAATCGCGCAGCCACATGGCGGGAATATCGCCGGTTATGAGGAAAACAGTGCCGTCGGAGCGCTGCAGGGTGGTTTCCCAGGTGCTTTCAAAACACTTGTCGTACATTTTTGCCAGCTTGGTCTTGCCCAGAGAATTGAGCTTTTCAAGTACGGGTACTTTCATGAGGTCTATAGTACGCATGGTATCTCTTCTTTCTGCAGGTGATAAGTATGCTCATATTTTGATGATATGATAGCATACACCGTGGCTTGTGTCAATTAACCTGAGAATATATGATTTTTGCGCAAGAAAAAACTCCCTGCCAAATGACAGAGAGTTTTTCTTGATTCCAATCGTAATTAGCGCTTGGAGAACTGGGGAGCACGACGTGCGGCCTTCAGACCGTACTTCTTACGCTCCTTCATGCGAGGATCGCGGGTGAGGAAGCCGGCCTTCTTGATAGCGGGCTTGAGTTCCTCATCAGCCTTAACCAGAGCGCGGGCGATACCGTGACGGATAGCACCGGCCTGACCGGTGAAGCCGCCGCCCTTGACGTTAACGATAACGTCGAAACGGGAAGTGGTATCGGTCAGAGTCAGGGGCTGACGGACAACGATCTTCAGGGTCTCGTAGCCGAAATACTCTTCGATGGAACGCTTGTTGATGGTGATATTGCCCTCACCGGGGATCAGACGAACGCGAGCGATCGCCTTCTTTCTCCTGCCAACGGCATGGAAGCAAACCTCAGACATTTTTCGTCCTCCTCCCATTACTTAATGACCAGCACTTCGGGCTTCTGCGCCTGCTGCTCATGCTCGGGGCCTGCATATACATGCAGCTTCTTCAGCATGGAGTAGCCCAGAGGTCCCTTGGGCAGCATCCTGCGCACGGCCTCTTTGAAGGCGAATTCGCTCTTGTTGGTCATGAGCTTGCGATAGGTGATCTCCTTCAGACCGCCAACGTAACCGGTGTGGTAACGATAGGTCTTCTGATCCAGCTTCTTGCCGGTCAGACGGATCTTGGAAGCATTGATAACGATGACGTTGTCGCCGCAATCAACATGAGGGGTGAAAGTGGGCTTGTTCTTGCCGCGCAGGATGGAAGCAACCTGGGAAGCCAGACGGCCCAGTACGAGATCCTCGGCGTCGATTACGTACCATTTGCGCTCGACGTTCTGAGGATTAGCCATATAAGTACTCACGAGTAATTCCTCCCAAATATACGATGCTTGCCTCGCGTGTGGTCAGTACGCTTAGCGATCTATCGCGCTCGGGGCTAGTGAGCGGATTGACACAAGTGGTATTATATATTATTACGACCCATATTGCAATGGGTAGAGGCGATATTTAACCCAGAATTTTCTGCGATAATGGTATGTTTACGTAGAATACTATTTAATAGGAAAAGAGCTTGATGACGCAGGTTTTTTTCGCTCATAAAATACGCTGAGAGCCATGATACACATGGCAAAAGCCCAGCCGAGCAGGGGATAACCGGTGCTTACAAGGGGCTTGAGACCTGCGGCGCTCATCACGGATATGCCTGTTGCTGCTGCGCAGAGCGCCCATGTGCGTCCGAATCTTTTTGGGAACATTGCCGCAACAGAATCAAGCGCGCAAGTCAGTACCGAGAGACAGCCAAGCCACATGATGTATATTGAAATATAGTATCCAAAAACTCCGAAACGGGCGGAGAGCACCACAAAAGGGAGATTCAGCGCCCAAACCGTTTCTCCTGCCCGCTGCAACGCCGAATTTGCCAAAGCAGCCGCCATGAACATAATGACACCGCATATTATACCAAAGCGCCGCGGAGAAATACCTCTGCAGTAACCGGCGGCCAGGCTTCCGCAGACGGCGGCTTTCAGAAATGCGAACATGACGCCCATGAAAACAGATACGGAGAAATTCCCGTTGAGGTCCATAAGCTCGTTTTGGATATATACGCCTGCCAGGGCGGGACGGTCGTCTGCTGCCAGAATTGCCAGAAACAATATGCTGATGGGTATTATGAACACGCCCGCAGAAGATATGCTGCCGCGCAGCGTTAGCATGAGCGAAAGCAGTAGCGTGATGACATATGCGGCTGCAGCTGGATGCTTCATTTCCAGCGACAGCATGCCAAGTTCTGCGGATGTGGAAAGCGCCACCGCCCCCATCATCAGCATCAGCAGTATGTAAACGACGGATACGGCTTCACCGCAGCGCTCGTCCATTTTGGCAGCATATATTGCCGGAAGCGTTGCCGCCCCGGTATCCTGTGCAAAACGACAGAGCATGCCCATGACCGCTCCAAAGATAAGCGCCGCGGCAATAACGCCGGCCCATGAGGCATATCCGGTCACAGCAAAAAACGTAGCAGCTTCACGTCCGGACATGAAAGATGCGCCCAGCGCAGCTGCACAGGCAGCGCCGGCGACCCGCAGTTCAGAGAATATCTTCATATAAAAAACACCGCCTTTGCACGGCAAGTTTATGCGCATGAAAGGCGGATAAAGAACTTAGTTTTTGGGATATATGGGGCGGATGCTGCGTTCGAGGATCCCCTTCATTTTTGCAATGGCGATTCCGTAATTTATGAAAGGTATGCCCTGTTCGACAGCGCGTTCCATGCGGGATTTGACTTCCTTTTCGTTCAGCATGCAGCCGCCGCAATGGATGACCATGCGGTAGCCGGATACGTCATCGGGGAATGTATTTCCGCTGCAGAAGTCTATCTGCAGTTCGCCGCCTGCGTGGGCGGTGAGCCAGCGGGGAATCTTCACTGTGCCTATGTCCTCGCACTGGCGGTGATGGGTGCAGCCTTCGGCGATGAGCACTTTGTCGCCGCTCTTCAGCGTGTCCATGGCAGCGGCGGCTTTGATGGCGGTATCCAGGAAGCCCTTGTTTCTTGCCATGAGTATGGAGAAGGATGTAAGGGGGATATCCTCGGGCACATC
>JAZRPZ010000113.1:0-7804 GCA_045649485.1 Clostridia bacterium | reverse complement strand
AGAACGACATGGCTACGATCCGACTTGCCGTCTTTGGCCCCTTCCAGATCTACCACATGGAGGTACTTCGCCCCGGCTGCCGCAAAGGATTTTGCCACTTCTGCAGGATTGTCACTATATACAGTTTTCTGTGCATAATCGCCCTTTACCAGACGCACCGCACAGCCGCCGATCAAATCAATTGCAGGAAATAATTCCATACGATTACCTCCTTAAATTTCACAAAATGCTTTCAGAATTTTCAGACCAACTTCGCCGCTCTTTTCAGGATGGAACTGGGTGCCGTATACATTGCCGCATTCCACGGATGCAGTCAGCTCTGCGCCATATTCCGCACGGGAGGAAACGAATGCATCACAGTCCACACCTGCATAGGAGTGTACAAAATAAACGCAGTCGCCTTCATTGATATATTTAAACAATTTGGATTTTTCTCTGTCCTTAGGGAAAATCAGTGCGTTCCAGCCGATGTGAGGCACTTTCAGACCTTCGCCGATCATAGGAGCAATCGGTTTTACGCTGCCTTTGATCAGGCCCAGACCTTCATGTTCGCCGTATTCGTAGCTTTTTTCAAACAGCAGCTGCATACCGAGACATATGCCCATGAGAGGCTTACCGGCAGCGGCTTCCTGCTTCAGAAATTCATCCAGACCCGTGCTGCGCAGCTTTTCGGCTGCGTCTCCGAAAGCGCCTACACCGGGAAGAATTATCTTGTCCGCTGCGTGCAGCACGTCTTTATCTGCGGTGACCACCGCTTCCGCGCCTATCGCAGCGAAAGAACTTTTCAGCGAAAACAGATTGCCCACGCCGTAATCAACGATCGCGATCATTACAAAACACCCTTCGTAGACGGAATTTCATCGGCGTAATCCTTATCGACCGCAACAGCCTGTTTCATGCTGCGTCCGAAGGATTTGAACGCGCCTTCGATGATATGGTGGGAATTGGTGCCCGCCATCTGCCTTACATGCAGCGTGCAGGCGGCATTCCTTACGAAGCCGAGGAAGAATTCTTCCACCAGTTCGGTATCGAAGGTACCCACCTTCTGAGAAGGTATCTGCATATCGTAACCAAGATAACCTCTGCCGGAGATATCCACAGCGGTGAGTATCAGCGCTTCATCCATGGGCAGCATCATGCTTCCGTAGCGGGTGATGCCTTTCTTTTCGCCCAACGCAATGGCAAAAGCCTGACCCAGCGCTATGCCGATATCCTCAACTGTGTGATGATCGTCCACGTAGGTATCGCCCTTGCAGCTGATATTCAGATCAAACCTGCCGTGACGGGCAAACAGCGTCAGCATATGGTCCATGAAACCGCAGCCTGTATCGATGCTGCTCTTTCCGCTGCCGTCTATGTTCAGCTGAAGCCGTATATCAGTCTCCGCGGTTTTGCGGGTGATTTCTGCAGTTCTCATTTTATATCACCGGTCATTTCTTTCAGATTTTCCACCAGCGCGCGCATTTCTTCAATGCTGCCGATGGTGATACGATTGTAATCCCTAAGTCTTTCCGAATCAAAATGGCGAACCAGTATGCCTCGCTTTCTGAGTCCGGAATATACCTCATCGCCTGCGATGCCGGGATGCTTTGCGAATACGAAATTCGTCATGGAATCGATGACTTCAAAGCCCAGTTTTCTGAGTTCATCGGTGGTCCATGCACGGTTCTCGATTATCTTAGCGCAGCAATCGCGGAAATAATCGTCATCCTCCAGGGCACCGAGACCCGCAGCCATCGTCATGCGGTTCACATTGTAGGGATTGGTGGAATACTTGATCGTATTCAGATCCTGTATCAGGTTTTTGCAGCCTGCGCCGAAGCCAAGCCTTGCACCCGCCATTGCACGGGATTTGGAGAATGTCTGGGTCACCAGCAGGTTGTCGTACTTATGGATAAGCCCTATTGCGCTTTCGCCGCCGAAATCTATATATGCTTCATCCACAACCACAACGCCGTCGGGATTTCCCTTTACAATGCGCTCAATGTCGCTCAGCGGCATCATTATTCCGGTAGGGGCATTGGGGTTCGCGATAAATATCGTGGTATTCAGGCCGATGTAATCATCGGGATCGATAGTAAAATCATCCTTCAGAGGTATGGTCTTGTAAGGCACGCCGTTCAGTTCGGCGAAGACCTTATAAAAACCATAGGTGATATCCGGGAAAACCGCGGGATGCTCTTCATCGCAGAATGCCATGAATGCGAAATTCAATATCTCGTCGGAACCGTTGGTAAAAAGGATCTCATCGGTTTCCACTCCGAATACTTCCGCAGCCTTTTTTACCAGCGAATTGCAGGTAGGGTCGGAATACAGCTGCAGGCGCTTCAGTTCTTCCTCAGCGTATTTCCGTGCCTTTTCGGATGGCAGAAACGGAGATTCATTCGTATTGAGCTTTATATATTTCATATCCCTGGGCTGTTCGCCGGGAGTATACGGCACAAGCGCCGCATATTTGCTGCTGAAAAAACGGCTCACGTCACTTTTCCTCCGTACGGATAACTGCGCTGCGGGCATGGGCGGTAAGACCTTCTGCCTTTGCGAAATATGCAACATCATCGGCAACGCGCTTCAGCGCATCGCGGGTGAAATAGGTATACTGGGTCTTTTTCACGAAATCATCCACCGACAGGGGGCTGGAGAATTTCGCGGTGCCGCTGGTGGGCAGCGTGTGGTTGGGACCTGCGAAGTAATCGCCCAATGCCTCGGGACAGTTGCGGCCCATAAATATGGAACCGGCATGCCTGATGCTGTCCAGATAATCAAAGGGATTATCAACGCAAAGTTCAAGGTGCTCGGGCGCTATTTCGTTGGCTATCTCTATAGCCTGCATGAGGTCGTCCGCCACGATGATCTTGCCGTTGTTGTCAACAGAAGCGCGGGCAATCTCAGCA
Organism: Clostridia bacterium; assembly: GCA_045649485.1. Classification (GTDB taxonomy): domain Bacteria; phylum Bacillota; class Clostridia; order Christensenellales; family Aristaeellaceae; genus RUG11247. The sequence goes on along the minus strand of JAZRPZ010000113.1, from coordinate 4,910 downwards.
CGCTCGAGCTGAGGAATCTGTATTTCCAGCTGCTCGCTTACCTTTTCGGCAAGTTCAGCGGAATCGGTTACCAGCACCGCGCTGGCAAGCTTGTCATGCTCTGCCTGAGAAAGCAGGTCGGCCGCCACATGGGCAGGATCTGATTTTCCGTCCGCAACAACAAGGATCTCGCTGGGACCGGCAATCATGTCTATGGAGACCACGCCATAGACCTGTTTTTTGGCTTCGGCAACGAAAGCGTTTCCGGGGCCTACTATCTTATCCACCTTCGGCACGGATTCGGTGCCATAAGCAAGAGCCGCTATAGCCTGCGCGCCGCCAAGCTTGAATATCCTGTCGACTCCCGCGATCTTTGCCGCGGCCAGAATAACGGGATTTATCTTTCCGTCGCTTCCGGGCGGTGTGGTTATCACAACGTCCCTTACGCCGGCGATCTTCGCGGGAATGGAATCCATCAGCACGGTGGAAGGATATGCCGCGGTGCCGCCGGGTACATACAGACCTGCGCGGTCCACAGGGATTACCTTCTGTCCCATCACTACGCCGTTTTCATCATTTATGATGAAAGAATTCCTTACCTGCTTCTCATGAAATTTGCGGATATTGGCAGCTGCCTTTTTGAGGATTTCTATAAATTCGGGTTCGACCGCTGCAAAGGCTTCTTCTATCTCCTCTTCGCTTACGATGAGTGAATCAAGCTTTGCCTTATCAAATTTCTCACAATATTCAAAGAGCGCCTTGTCTCCGTTTTTTCTCACTTCATAAATGATATCGGCAACGATATCTTCCACATTCACAGTGGGTACAACGCGGGCGAAGATATCGGAATTTGCCACCTCGCCGTATTTGAGTATCTTTATCATTTATGCCTCCGTCTGTGCGGCAAGTTCCCGCACGACCTTGCTTATCTGTTCGTTTTTGAATTTGTAGCTGGCCTTGTTGGAAATAAGGCGCGCGCTGATGGGTACGATGGTCTCAATAACAGAGAGGTTGTTTTCTCTGAGAGTGGTGCCGGTCTCTACGATATCAACTATAACATCCGAAAGACCGAGGATGGGAGCAATCTCAATGGAGCCGTTCAGATGGATAATATCGATATCCCTGCCTTTGGAGCGGTAGAACTGACCGGCGATGTTTGCAAACTTCGTTGCTACTCTGAGGGTACGGCGGGTGTCGTCACGGAATCCCTCCATGGCAGCGACTGCCATGCGGCACTTGCCCATGTTCAGGTCAAGCAGTTCGTATACTTCCGGCTCGTACTCAAGCAGAATATCCTTGCCTACGATACCCACATCGGCGGCGCCGCGCTCTACGTAAATGGCTACATCGGAGGGCTTTACCCAGAAATAGCTGACGCCCACTTCTTCGTTTTCAAATATGAGCTTACGGTTGTTTTCCTTGATGGAGGGGCACTCAAAACCCGCCTTTTCAAACATGGCATATGCCTTTTCGCCCAGCCTTCCCTTAGGAAGCGCTACATTAAGCATTGTTTTCAAGGATCTCCACCTCCCCGTTCTTAAGCTTCATAAGCTGCCTGCACTTTAGATTTTCAGGCAGGGTGCGCTGTACCATTACGCTCGAGCCGCCGTCCATGAATGCCTTGACCCATTTCTGCATTGCTCCAAGCCCTGTTGTATCATCATAAAGTATCACGATATCCACATCGAATTCGCTGCCCATCGTATCAAGTCTTTCGAGAGCATCCATATAAACCGCGAAACCGATCGCGCCGGACTTGCGGCCCAGCTTCTGCATCAGCTTGTCATACTGTCCGCCGGAAAGCACGCTGCTGGGAATACCGTCGATAAATCCCTTGAATACCACACCATTATAATAATGCACATCGTCTATTACGGAAAAATCTATCCTGAGCATGTTCTTCACATCGCTTGCACAGGCTGCGGTCACGACGCGTTCGAATCCTGCCAGCGCATCGGCATCAACCTTGCCTTCAAGCAGCGCGATAACCTCGGGCAGCATTTCGGCAGCAGGACCGTTGAGAGTAACAAGACTCCTAAGAACGGAGATATCGTTTTCTGCAACACCGGCTTCGGTGCATATCGCAGTAAGTTCATGCAGATTCTTTTCGCCGATGCACTTAAGTACTTCGGACTTTTTATCTGTCGGAACACCAACGGAATCGATAAGCTGCGAAAGCAGACCCAGATTGGAGATATCCAGAATGCTTCTTTCAGAAATGCTGCGCAGGCTCTTTGCCGCCAGCACCAGCACTTCATATATGGTGTAATCATCTATATCGCCCATGCACTCAAGACCCACCTGCATTATCTCGCGGAAAGCGCGGGTACCCTTTGACACACGGTAGACATTTTCGTTGTAATAAAGCTTCTGTACGCCGCCGTCAACATCGTTTGTGTTTTTTACGATAGACAGCGTAACGTCGGGCTTCAGCGCCATGAGCCTGCCGTTTGTGTCGGTAAAGGTAATGACCGCGTCGGAAATAAGGAAATCCTTATTTCGGGCGTAGAGATCATATTCCTCAAATTTACTCATGCGATACTGGGTATATCCGTATTTGTTATAAAGAGCACGAAGCTCAAATATCACTTTATCGATAAATCCCAAAGACGGCTGCTGCATTATTACTTTTCCTCCAATGCTTTCAGTTTTTCGATAGCTGCGCGATAGCCGCCGCTGCCATAATTGAGACATTTGCTTACCCTGCCGATGGTCGCGGTAGATATGCTGACCTGCTGAGTAATTTTCTGATAGCTCTGTCCCTCGGAAAGCAGTATCGCCGCGTCAAGCCTCTGTGCCATATCCTGCAGTTCCTTTATGGTGCACAGGTCTTCGAAATATGCGTAACACTCTTCCTTGGTTTCAAGATTAAGGATAGTTTCAAACAGTCTGTCAATGGATTCAGAATGAAAATTCATTTGATCGCCTCCAAACTCATCACTCTGACATGATAACACTTTATCACATTAAAGTCAAGAAGTATTCAGCCACAAATTGAAAATATGTTCAGCCTGTTGTATAATATGAAAAAAGCCAAAGGAGCCGCGCTATGGAAAATATATCGCAGAAGGACATATCCGTACTCCGCGCCATCGCAAAAAGGCAGCTGGAATATGCAAATTCTCCACGCAATGCCGAAATACTGAAACAGTGGAATCATCTTGCGGAAGGCCGCAGGGAATCCCCCACCGTGCGGCTGCTGTTTTCCAATTTCACTCACGAAGTAATAACTCCCCGCCTGCAGTGCGAAGGCGAATTTGCACGCAGGATAGAATCCGGCATGCTGTGGACACTTGCCGGCAGGGAGCTTTTCAATGATGATACTCCGATATCTCCCACTTTTGACGTAAGTCTTTTTGCCCGGGTGAAGCCCTTCGGTGCGGACCATCATATCACCCGCCCGTCCGGCAAAAATCCCATGGGCTTCCATATAGACCCCGTTATCGGTGACCTCGGCGATGATATTGACAAGCTGCGCGGCGGCGGATTCAGCACAGACAAAGAAGCCACGCTGAAGCATATGGAAATTATGGACGATATACTTGGCGATATCCTCCCCGTGCGCATGGTGCAGCCATCACTTTCTGCCGCAATAACAAATCCCCTCGTGCACCTGATGGGAATGGAGAATTACTACTGCGCCATGTATGATTATCCGGATGAGCTGCACGAGGTCATGGAGATGGCCACCCGTATTTATCTGGATTACTTTGACCACCTCGAAAAAGAAAATCTGCTACTACCCACACACGGTATAAGCCCACTTGCCCAGGAGAGCTTCGCATTCAACAGCGAATTGCCCACCGAAAATGTCACCTCCACCACTCAGTGCTGGGGATTCATGGAATCTCAGGAGACTACCGCCGTTTCCCCCGCCACATTCGGCGAATTCGTATTCCCCTATCAGGACAGGCTGGCAAAGCGCTTCGGTCTGCTTTCCTACGGCTGCTGCGAGCGTGTAGACGCAATATGGCCCGACTATCTTTCCAAATGGAAAAATCTGCGCAAGCTTTCCGTATCACCTTTCAACAACGAGCCTCTTGTAGGTGAATATCTCAGGGGCAGCAACGTAATTTACTACAGTAAGCCCCGCGCAGAATATGTTACCAATCCCGGTCCGCTCAACGAAGATGCACTGCGCAGATATTTCAAGGGCGTATGCGAAGCCGCAAGCGGCTGCCTTTTCGAAATGGCACAGCGCGAAGTCGGCACCATATTCGGCGATATCGAACGCGGACGCAGATACGTACAGATTGCCAAAGAATGCATTTCCGAATACTGGAAGCCCTGAACCCCTAAATCTCCTGCCCTACTTTTCAAAAGTGGGCAGGGATTTTTTTATGTTTTTACAAGTCTACTCGCAGTACACCCGCATCCGGCTTGTGCAGGCTATAATGTAATCACAGTAAAGCAAGCGCAAAACCAAGGAGGAAAACACAATGTCTAAGAACGATTATCTCTACAAGAATGGAAATATCTACACCCTGCCCGAGAACACCGATGTTAATGGCGTAGCCGCCAACCTTAAGCTCTTTCTCATGAACGAAGAGAACATGGACGTTCAGATTCTCCGCACCGAGAACAACAGCTGCGTCGTTCAGGCAAGAACCCCCAAGTCGATCTTCAGAAGCGCCGCAGGTCTCGATAAGGTGATCGCCGTCAAGCTCACTCCCGTAGGCAGCAGCAACATCGTGGTCGAAATCGGCAAAGGCAAGTGGTTCGACAAGGGCGTTGCTGGCGGCATCGGCTGGTTCTTCTGCTGGCCCTTCGCAGTTACCGCCGCAGTCGGTGCATACAAGCAGGGTTCTCTCCCCCGCAAAGTGCTGACCAACATCGAATCCTACATCACAGCATAAATTACCATCAGCAAAAACGCCATAAACACTCACAACATCAAGGAGGAAAACACAATGTCTAAGAACGATTATCTC
>JAZRPZ010000112.1:0-68285 GCA_045649485.1 Clostridia bacterium | reverse complement strand
AGTTAAATGACAGATATTTCTATTGCTCATTTACAATCATCTCCTTTCTTCGTAATTATCTATGTAAACTCTGCCAGAGAACATAGCAAGCTTTGGTGCGTGGCTTAACTGTTCGTCAAATTCAAGTTTGTCGAACTGTTTGTTTTCAGTTTATCATGAAAAGTGAAGTTCTACAAGAACAGGCACAGAGCAAGCCGCTGTGCCTGTTAACTGTTTTATGAGCACCCGCCGTTATGCCGGAGTATTTATATCTGCGATATTATATATGGTCTTATTCTGATTCTTTGCGTAGCTTACTGCCATCGACGCGCCGCCTTCGGGTTTGGTGACGTAGCAGACCACCATATCCGAATGATTTACCATCCAGTGATTTCGCTGGATTATTGCAGAGCGGGGCTCCACGTTTTCCATGCCTTCGGGCAGATATATCTCTTCCTGAAAAAGCTGTTCGAAGTTGCCGTAGGTGGGCGCGTATGCCAGCACCACGGCATATTTTATATTGGGAAAGCGCTTTTTCGCCCTGCGCAGCACACGCAGCGCCATAGCATCAAATTCCCCGTGGTTGCCGACGTAGAATCTGTCGGCAATGCCCTGAGTTATAAGTCCCTCCACGAAGACCTCGAGCCGTTCTTCGATAGCATCGGGGGTGTATCTGTGACCGAAGAAGGTACAAATCACGGTCAGTCACCGCTTTCTCGAATAGTATGTATATATTATACAATGTTTGCATCGTGCCGTCAAAGGGCTTCAGAACATGCTCAATTGCTGTGAATCATCGGGAAAGTCTTTCAGCCATGCAAATATACTTTCCGTAGTATGCATAATACCGCGCTTTTCGCATTCTGAATGGAGTATATCCAAAAGACGGCGGCTGTTGGGGCTTTCGATCTCGTACGCAAGACCGTATGTCTGTGCGTATCTGCGCTTCAGCCCGGGGAAATGACGGTCGAGGGCGGCATAGAAATATTCTCTGTCGCCTTCGCGCAGCGTTAGCCCCATGTTGAAGCACATGATACCCTTCACGCCTGCGTCGAAGCAGTAGTCCAGTATACCGCGCAGATTTTCTTCGGTGTCGTTTATGAACGGCAGCAGGGGAGTGAGCCATACTGCCGTGGGGATATTCCGGCGCTGCATCTCCTTCAGCACTTCGTAGTGCCTGCGGGTTCCGCATACATTAGGCTCGATTATTTTGCAGAGTTCCTCGTCATATGTAGTTAGGGTCAGCTGTACAACGGCTTTTGTGCGGGAATTTATGCTTTCTATCAGGTCTGTATCCCTGAGCACAAGGTCGGATTTAGTGAGTATATCCACGCCGAAACCTCTGCGGTCGATCACCTCAAGGCACCGGCGCATCAGTTTCAGATCTGCTTCGCAATGCATGTAAGGATCGCACATTGCGCCGGTAGATATTATGCATTTCCTGCGCTTTCCGGCAAGCACTCTGTCCAAAAGTTCGGGGGCATTCTGCTTTACCTCTATGTCTTCAAAGATATGCTTGATGCCGTAGCACACACTGCGGCTGTCGCAGTATATACAGCCGTGAGTGCAGCCGCGATATATGTTCATGCCGTTTGAAGCGGAGAGTATTCCCTTTGCGTTTACGAAATGCACCGGCTGCACCTCCTCTTTATGAAAACATCCCCGCAAGAATGTCCTGCGGGGATGAAATGTGTAATTACAGCAGCAGTTCGGCGATCTGCACGGTGTTGGTGGCAGCGCCCTTGCGGATCTGATCGCCTGCGCACCACAGTGCCAGACCGTTATCGAATACCAGATCGTCGCGGATGCGGCCTACGTGTACGATATCCTGATTGGAGGTCACGAGGGGCATGGGATACTGATCTGCATTCAGTTCGTCTACCAGCTTGCAGCCGGGTGCGGCGGCAATGGCGGCGCGGGCTTCCTCAACGGAGATCTTGCGCTCGGTCTCAACGGAAACGCTGATGGAGTGGGAACGCATTACGGGCACGCGTACGCAGGTGCAGGTGACCTTCATTTCGGGCAGATGGAGGATCTTGCGGCCTTCGTTCTGCATCTTCATTTCTTCGGAGGTGTAGCCGTTGCCGGTATCGCCGCCGATCTGGGGAATGAGGTTGAACAGGATCTGATGCTTGAACTGGGAATTGGTGATCTCTTCACCCTTTACATATGCCTGTACCTGCTCCTCAAGCTCCTTCAGACCGCCGACGCCTGCGCCGGAAACTGCCTGATAGGTGGAAGCGACCATGCGCTTGATGGGGGAGAGCTTGCGGAGAGCGTTTACTGCGACCATGGTGATGATGGTGGAGCAGTTGGGATTGGAGATGATGCCCTTGTGCTTCAGGGCGTCGTCGGGATTGATCTCCGGAACTACCAGCGGTACATCGGGATCCATACGGAATGCGCTGGAGTTATCTACGAATACAGCGCCTGCGGCAACGATGTGGGGAGCCATCTGCTTTGCAAGATCTGCGGTGGCAGCGCCCAGCACGATGTCCATGCCTTTGAAGGAATCTACGGTGGCTTCTTCTACTACGAAGGACTTGCCCATGCATTCCAGAACCTTGCCTGCACTGCGGGCGCTGGCGAGGCACTTGATCTCACAGGGAATATTGCGCTCGATAAGGCATTCCAGCATCTGGTAGCCTACTGCGCCGGTGGCGCCGAGGATTGCTATCTTTTTCATATTATATCTTTCCTTTCGGTGGATGGAGATTTCAGTCGCGGATTCCGGCAAAGAATACCTTTTTGCCTTCTGCGCGTGCGGCATTTGCCATGGCATGCATTTCGGTTACGGAGATCTCGCCGGTGATGCAGGTGTTGTCTGCGATCTTGTCGGCGCCTTCGATATCCAGTCCGCGCACCATGTAGCAGTGCTTCTCTGCGGAATTATCCACAGTGATGGGCTTGTCGGAAACAGTGAATGCGAAGGCGGCGGGATTCTGGTCAACATCGATCAGATCGTTTACCACGGCGTAGGCAGTGGCATAGCGGCCTGCGCCCGCGCCGGTGAAGCGCTGAGGACCTGCGTTCACGCCGGTGAAGCAAGCCATATTCTCAACAAGGGCGATGGAACCGATGACGGTATCCCTGCGCACCAGGGTTGGTTCAACATAGCAGCTGATGCCGTTTTCGGTCTTCTTTGCGCTTGCGAGCAGCTTGCAGGCATAACCGCGCGCGGAGATGAGGTCGATATCCTGCTTCTCTGCAGAGGTGATACCCTCGCAGAGAATGTCTGCCTTGTTCACGCGTCCGTCCCATGCAATGGAGGAGGAGAGCATGATCTTGCACTTGGTATCGCCGCCGGAGACGTCTGCAGTGGGGTCTGCCTCGGCATAGCCGGCTTCCTGAGCCAGTTTCAGCACCTCGGCATAATCTATGCCCTGAGACTGCATCAGATCCAGCATGTAGTTGGTGGTGCCGTTGAGTATGCCGCCGATCTCGACGATATCGTCAACGCGGCGCGCCCTGATAAGATTGAAAAGATAGGGGATGCCGCCGCCTACGGCTGCGCTGAAGCGCAGGCATGCGCCGGATTCCTTTGCTGCTTCCAGCAGTTCGGGCAGGCTTTCGGACACCATGAGCTTGTTTGCGGTGACCACGTTTTTGCCGGCCTTCAGTGCTCGCAGCGCCCAGGTACGGGCGGGTTCAACGCCGCCCAGAAGCTCTACAACGGTATCTATCGAAGGATCGGAAAGTATATCCTCAACATCGCGGGTCAGCTTTCCCTCAAGACCGGGAATATCGCGGCGGTCGAGAACCTTTGCGATCTCGAGCTGCGGCAGTTTATCGACTATTTCGCATACGCCGAAGCCGATGGTGCCTGCGCCCAGCAGCCCAATTTTCATAAATAATCAAATCCTTTCGTGTCTTTCGGAGAAAAACACTTGTTTTTTCTGCGAAAACAGTATATCATATAGTGTATCCCTTGTCAAAGGAGTAAACGTTAAATGAAATTATACCACAGCACGCGTGATGCGGCAATATCGGCAACTGCGGATGCAGCGATTCTTCGCGGAATTTCTCCCGACGGAGGCCTGTATGTGCCCGAAAGCTTCAACAAAATTGACCTGAACGCGCTTATGGAAATGTCTGCCCATGAGCTGTTTGCCCACATTCTGGAAAATATACTGGACGGTTATGCTCCCGGAGAAATGCTGGAGATAGTAAAAAAGGGCTATCTCGGACGCTTTGAGACCGAAGAAGTAACTCTCACCGTGAAGGCGGGGGACATGTATTTCCTTGAACTTTTCCGCGGTCCCACTTCCGCATTCAAAGATGTGGCGCTTTCACTTCTGCCCTATTTCATTACCCGCGCCGTAAAAAACGAAGGCGTCGATGATGAGATACGTATACTTACCGCAACAAGCGGTGACACCGGCAAGGCAGCCCTTGCAGGATTTGCCGATGTGCCCGGCACTTCCATTACCGTTTTCTATCCTTACGGCGGAGTCAGCGAGATACAGCGCCGTCAGATGTGCACTCAGCAGGGCAAAAACGTGCGTGTTTGCGCTGTGCGCGGAAATTTCGACGATGCGCAGACAGGCGTCAAGAGGGTATTCGGCGACGCTGCGCTTAACGAAAGGCTGAATGAAAAGGGTGTACGTCTTTCCAGTGCAAATTCTATAAATCTGGGCCGCCTTGCGCCGCAGGTAGCCTATTATTTCAAGAGTTATATCGACCTTGTGAAAGCCGGGGATATAAAGATGGGCGACGAGGTGAATTTTGCCGTGCCCACCGGTAATTTCGGCGATATTCTGGCAGGTCAGTATGCGCGCATGATGGGTCTGCCCGTAGGCAAGCTTATCTGTGCGTCCAACAGGAACAATGTCCTCACCGATTTTATCAACACCGGCGTTTACGACCGCCGCAGGGAATTTTTCAAGACTGCCTCGCCTTCCATGGATATTCTGGTATCCAGCAATCTGGAAAGGTGCCTGCATCTTATGAGCGGCGGCGATTGCGGCCTTGTGAAGGAACTTATGCAGAAGCTCAATACCGAGGGCGTGTATACCGCCCCCGAAAAGCTGATGGAAGCCTTCCGCAATGATTTCGCTGCCGGATGCGCAGATGACGAAGCTGCGTTCAAGGCAATAAACGACACATGGAAAAACGACGGTTATCTTATCGATACCCACACTGCTGTCGGCGCGGCAGTTGCAAAGGAATATATCGGGAATACCGGCGACAAGCGTCCCATGGTGGTGCTTTCCACCGCATCTCCCTATAAATTTGCCGGAGATGTGCTCTGTGCACTGGGTGAAGAGGGATATACCGGATTTGACGCGCTCGATAAGCTGAATGCAATAACAGGCGTGCCCGTGCCTGCAAATCTCGAATCCCTGAGGGGAATGGAAGAAATACATAAAGATGTTGTGGACGTGTGCGGTCTGAGTGACTACGCCGAGGCTTGAAAGGACAGATTGCTATGAATCAGAAGATAAGGCTCAAAGTGCCTGCGACATCCGCAAACCTGGGCGCAGGTTTCGATACCATGGGCATTGCCCTCAATATGTATTGCTATGCCAACTTCCGCGCTACCGATAACGGTCTTTCTATCAGGGGCTGTCCTGAAGAATTCCGCGGTGAAGACAACATGGCTGCGCAGGCTTTCCGCGCGGTGGAAGACTTCATCGGAGTGGGACACCGTGGTCTGGAGATAGAAATAGATTCCGATATCCCTGTTGCGCGCGGTCTGGGTTCCTCGGCAGTAATGCTCGTTGCCGGCGCTTTTGCAGCAAACGAGATATATGGATGCCCTCTCTCCAAACAGCAGCTGCTTGCGATAACTACAAATATTGAGGGACATCCCGATAACCTTGCTCCTGCGATATACGGTGGTCTGTGCGCTTCAGTTGCCGACAAAGGTCAGTTGCCCGTATCCGCTCACTATGATGTTTCCGACAGTCTGAAATTCGTGGCGCTGGTGCCCGATTTCCCCGTTTCCACAGCAGAAGCCCGTAAGGCGCTGCCGACAGAGGTCTCTTTCAAGGATGCGGTGTTCAACCTGAGCCGCCTGTCCCTGCTTCCCCGTGCATTTGAGACGGGCGATTCCAAGCTCATAGCCGCAGCGCTTGATGACAGGCTGCATCAGCCCAGCCGTGCAAAGCTTATCAAGGGCTATGAGCTTATACGCACACGTGCCATTGATGCGGGCGCGGACGGTGTTGTCATCTCCGGTTCTGGTCCCACCATACTGTGCGTCGTGCAGGATACCGAAGCAGAAGGCTTTGTTACCCGCATGAATCGTGTGCTTTCCGCCCTTGAGAATGAGTGGAACTGCTATATGCTGGACTGCGACCGTGCAGGCGCGCGCGTTATCTGAATATCTGTACCTGAGCGTACCCGCCGTTTTAAGGCGGGTACGTTTTTATGTGATCATATTTTTATTATGAGCGATTTTCCGATTTCCAGAGATTCGCTGCCGCCGTTTATCTTTTTGATTTCAGACGGTGCAGTGCGGTATCGTTTGGCAATGTTCCATACGGAATCGTCTGCGGAAGGCCATACGATGATTATTCCGGGACGTTTTTTTACGGATTCGCCTTCTGATACGTCGATTGCCAATGTGGCTTCGGTTTCGTCGCGGCTGAATATGGTTATGCCGAGCGAGCATTTCAATTCCACGCGGTCGCTCATCAGCGTGCTTGCTTCGGCACTGAGTACCCTTACAGAGACCATGCTGCAATCACCGGCGCCGGGTATTTTAATGGTAAAGGGCATTTCGCTGCGTGCGGATGCGGGTATATCGCTGCCGCCCGGCATGTATAAGACCGTGGCTTCGATTACGCCCTCTATTATGCTTTCGCCTTCGCCGCTTATACCGCTTATGTTGGGATGTACCGATACGGCTGTCACGCTGCCGACGCCGGGTACGTTTTCGCTGAGCAGCAGGGTGCCTTTGATGCTTTCGGTAAGCTTTGCGCAGCGTATATCGCTGCACAGCCCGTACTCTTCGGCAGCGATATCCAGTTGATTTCCGGAAGTGGTGTAGGCGTCCGAAAGTACGGTAACGCGATCCTTGCCCATGGATGTCACCCGTACGGCAATTTCTGCTTCGGTTATGAGCACGGAATCCTCGCGTTCGCCGCCCTGCTCCACACGGGTGGATATATTCTTTAATTCAGCCTCGGCGCATACGTCATTTGCCAGCCATTCGGGAACTTCTGCCAATTGTTCAAAGTCAAATATATTGCGTACCGAAGCTGCGGGATGTCCCTCGATGCCGCTTGATATGAGGGTCTCGGTATTGAGCCGTCCCTTCACCCGTATGCCGCCCAAATCGCTTTCCCAGCTTTCGACCCATACTTCGCCCCATTCCATGAGCGAAGTGCGCGCATCCAGTGCGGCGGGCAGGGTGGTTTCCTGACGCAGCGAGTGCATGGCGGCTGTTTCGGCGGTTATGCGGCAGGTACATATCTCTTCAAATCGGGTCTCGGCCGAGCCGGAAGAATCGATGCCTGTAATTACCTCAACGGGTGAAAGTCTGAATGCCTGCGCGGACACACTCACGGTTACCAGAAATACCATGTGACCGTTTTCATATCGTGCGTCAACATGTTCAACGCTGCAGCATGCGCGGACGGTCATTCCGGGAGATGCGCCGGGCATATCAAATACCTGAGAAATGCGTGTCTGCGCCTCCACCGAACGCAGCGTGCTTTCGCTGCCCTGACGGTATGCCGCCTGACAGCGCACGGTGCCTTCGACTACGAGCCTGTCTGTCTGCGATTCTACGGAATCCACGGCGGCAAGCGCGTCCGCAAGCAGTACATCTATAGTTTCGCGACCTGCGCCGGGTACAAGCGTTTCGGCACGGGCAAGTGCCTGGGATGTGCCGCTGCCTATACAAACCTCGGTTTCTACGGTCTGTTTTTTTGTTTCAAATGCCATATGATTACCTCCATGATGCCCTGTCTTTCCCTTGATGTTATGCCGGAAATGGGAAAGGTAGCACGGCGGCAAATCATGCGGCCGATAAATAATGCAGGGGGAAGGGGATCTGTTGTGAATAAGATGATGAGAATTGCGGCGTTTATGCTTGCGGCGGTAATGCTGATGTTGTGCGGCAGTGCGTTTGCCATGAGCGTGGGAGACAGAAAGTACGCGTTTGTGGATAAAGAAGTTGAAAAGGCGGTACGTGCGCAGCTTGGCAGAGACAAGGGACCCGTATATCTGTCGGATCTTGATTCGGTTGAATATCTGTATTTCGAATACGTTTCCGTAGAACAGGTATACGATATACTGAACTGCAGGAATATCACGGCGATAACATTTGATCATACTGTGGTTAATGATTTCAGCCGCCTCGGAACGATGAATACTCTCGAAACGATAACGATTATCGCTTCGCCTGTCGATGACAGTTATTTCGTCAACGGATTCTACGGGCTGAAGAATCTGCACATAGAAGATTGCGCGCTTGAAAGTCTTGAAGGCATCGGCGGCGGAAGAAACAGGGGCCTTGAAAGCCTGACCGTCAGGAACTGCGGCATTTATGATATATCACCGCTGGCCATGCAGCGCGGGCTGAAGTATCTGGATGTTTCCGGCAATAACATTACCTGTATCGATGACCTTTGGCAGCTTTCTGAACTTGTGTATATTGATGTTTCCTATAATCCTGTTTATGACACCGATGTTCTTCGGTATCTGCCGAAGCTTCAGTATGTGAATGCTGATGGCACGGGCGAATATGAAGATACATATGAGGAAGTGCCGGCTGAATTATGGGGACTTGCTGTGAAGAATATATCCACCCGAACAGGTCCTTCCACGAAATATGCGGAAGGAGGCACATATAAGCTCAGCGGTCAGTATGTCAGGGTACTGAGCCGGGCGTGGGACGCAAACAACGATATCTGGTGGGTAGAGGTAGAGATACATTACAATGGCGAAGTGAGATATCTGTGGACGGGCTACCATCGTTTCGACAGTACTACTCTGCCGCTTGAATCCATACCGATATCGGATAACACGGCTTCTTCCGGCGGCATGCAGACCTTTGACGGAGTATGGGGACTTGCTGTGAAGAATATATCCACCCGCACGGGTCCTTCCACGAAATATGCGGAAGGAGGCACATATAAGCTCAGCGGTCAGTATGTGAAGGTGCTGAGCCGCGCATGGGACGCAAGCAACGATATCTGGTGGGTAGAAGTAGAGATAAATTACAACGGTGAAGTGAGATATCTGTGGACCGGATATCATCGCTTCGACAGCGCTACGCTTCCGCTGGATTCAATACCGGTAGCAAAATAAAAAAGGCTCCCCATTCAAGGGGAGTCTTTTTAGTTTTCGTAGGACTTGGTCACAACGGGTTTTCCGTCTTTATCCAGCAGGGGAGTCATGCCGCCTGCGTAGCCGCTCTGACGGAAGAGGTAGTTTACGCCGGTCTCCTTATCTACCCATATCTCCACAGTGGTGAATGCGCCCTGGGAATATACTTTCTCGAATCGGTCATTTTTTGCCATGGATTGCCGCTCCTTTCTTTTTGCGCAATATCTTGATATTTATATAGCATGCACGGCAGATTAAGTCAAGAGTATATTGACGCGGGCATCGTGTTTGGTGTAATATTTTCTTATTATAGGGAGGCGATACATATGACCGAACTTTTCCCCGTTGTACAGATTTCCGAAGGAACATACGAAATAGATATATTCGATACGGGCAGCGTCTTTCTGCTGGTGGGCGATGAACGCGCGCTGGTGATAGATACCGGTATCGGAATAGGCGACCTTAAGGCAATGATAGAAAAACTGACGGATAAACCCTACACAGTCGTTATGAGTCACGGACACGGCGACCATACCGGCGGCGCAGGTCAGTTCGGATGCTATCACATGAACGAAAAGGATTTCGCAGGATTTTCCGTTACTGCCGGAATCGAAATGCGCAAGAGCTATTCGGCCTTCTTCCCGAAGAAGTTTCCGGACAGGTATTATGCATACGATCCCGAGACCGACATAGTCGAATTCGAGGGTGATATCGAGCGCATTCCCATGACGGAAGGACAGGTATTCGATCTCGGCGGACGCAGGGTGACGGCATATGAATGTCCGGGACATACTCCCGGTTCCATGATATTCCTGGATGATAAGAGCCGCTGTCTGTTTTCTGGCGACGCGCTGAACTGCAATCTGCTGCTGCGTTCCGCGCCCGGAGATGTCAATTACGTGAAGATATCCGACGCGTTGAAAGGTCTCAAGCGCATGAAGGATATGTCGGACAGGTATGACGGCATATACAACGGACATCACGATTTCCGTGCGCTGGGCGCTCCTCTTGCAGCGAATGTGCTGGATGATGCAATATTCCTCCTGGAGAGCATAATCGCCGGAACTTACACCCCCATTGAACAGCCCGGCGGCATGTTCGGAATGGGCGGCGGCAGCGCTACCGTAAAGAAGAACGAGACTATGATCACTTTCCGTCCCGATGCGGTTGAATAAGATGAGGAGATCCTGAAATGAAGAAATATATAGATTCCAAAAATATCAGACCGCTGGGCGATCTCGGCGCGCGTACCGCACTGCTGGCGGGACGCATGACCGATTCCGCGTATCGTCCGGAAAATATATTCACCAGTGATGTACAGGGCTGGCCCGGAGACTGGGAAGGCCGCACAATTCTCGCGCAGACGCTGCTTTCGAGGGTAACGGGCTTTGAATCCCCTTATCTCAAGGCGAATGTGGATGCGCTGGCAGGCGACTTCAACGAGAAGGGCTATCTGAAGGGCATACTTCCCGAGGGTGAATTCGACGAACAGCAGCTTTCGGGCCATGGCTGGCTGCTGCGCGGTCTGTGCGAATACTATATGTATTCCGGAGAAGAGAAGGCTCTTGATATGGCAAAGACCATATTCGAAAATCTTTTCCTTCCCACTCTGGGCAAGTTCGATACATATCCCATAAAGCTCGAGGAGCGCGTGATCGGCGGCGAATTCGCCGGCAATATTGCGGGCGTGGTCCGCGGCTGGCACATCTCCACCGATACCGGCTGCGCATTCATTCCCATGGACGGACTCAGCCAGCTTTATGAGATCACGAAGGATGAGCGTCTGGGCAGCCTGCTCAATGAAATGCACAACGAGTTCATGAATATTGACGTTGTGGGTTCCAAGGTGCAGACCCATGCTACCCTTTCCTGCTGCAGAGGCATACTCAGGATGTATGCCGTTACCGGCGAAGAGAAGTATCTGGATTCCGCAAAGCAGATATTCGATATCTATCTCAAGTACGGCATGACCGCAAATTATGCCAATTACAACTGGTTTGAACGTCCCGAGTGGACCGAGCCCTGCGCGATCATCGATTCTTTCATAGTTGCCATGAAGCTCTATGAATTTACCGATGATGCGGACTATGCAGACCTTGCAAGGCTCATATGGATAAACGGCGTGGGCCGTTCTCAGCGCGCAAACGGCGGCATGGGCTGCGATACCTGCTCCGGTGCGGGTGAAAACGGTGATGTACTTACCGTGCGTACCTACGAAGCCAGCTGGTGCTGCACCATGCGCGGCGGCGAGGGTATGGAAAAGGCAGCTTCCTTCGGCTATATTACCGAGGGCGATGTCATTACCGTGCCCATGATGTCCTCTTCCGTAGCTTCCTTTGAGATCGGCGGCGGCATTCTGCGCATCCGTCAGGAATCCGACATCCGAAACGGCAAGGCAGAATTTATCGTTGAGGAAAATACCGCCGTACGCAGCATAACTCTGAAGGTGCTTATGCCCAAGTGGAGCGGCGCCAATGAGAGATATGCCGAATACACCGTTCCTGCCAGGGGCGGAAAGATCGCCTTTGAATACGACGTGCCCGAATATAAGGACGGCCGCCGCGTGATGAAGGGCGACAGTATGCTGGGCAAGCTGAACGGCGCCGAAGACTATATGTATATCGCAGACCATTACCTCATGAGCGAAGCGGAAATCAACGCTTCCAGGGTACAGGTGCTGTTTGACTGAGACTGAATAATCTGACCGATACGGAGGGAAATATCATGTTTATTACCGATGCACATTGCGATACGCTGAGAGCTGTGGGTGTTGGCGGAAAATCCGTTAACGAGTGCTGCGTTACTCCCGAAAGACTGGCTGCAGGCGGCGTTGGCATTCAGACCTTTGCCATGTTTGCCGGCGGAAAGGGTCCCGCGGGCACTCCCTACGAAGACGGCATCGCCATGATAAACGCCATAGATAAGCTGGGCGTTGAGATATACACCGGCGACCTGCCCGATGAGATCCCCACTTCTCCCAAGGGCGTCATCTCCATTGAAGGCGGCGAGATGCTGGTTGGTTCCATGGAAAAGCTGGACGAATTCGACAAGGCAGCACGTCTGCGCCTTATCGCGCTGACCTGGAATCACGAAAATGAGATCGCACATCCTTCCCGCAACGGCGCTAAGGGTCATATCAAGCCCTTCGGCATGGAACTTCTGAAGGAGATGGATAAGCGCGGCATTCTGGCAGACGTTTCCCATCTGAATGAGGATGGATTCTGGGATATCGTGGATAATATGGAACTGCCCCCTGTGGCAAGCCATTCCAACTGCCGCTGGCTGTGCCCCGTGCACCGCAACCTGCGCAAGGAACAGGTGCGCGCCATTATCGAAAAGGGCGGCTTTATCGGTATCAATTTCTATACTGCATTCCTCAATCGCCGCGGCAAGTCCGACCTCAACGATGTATTCCGTCATATCGACGCCATCTGCGAAATGGGCGGCGAAAAGATTCTGGGCTTCGGTTCCGACTTTGACGGCATCGATTCCTGGCCCGAAGGACTGGCTACTCCCGCCGATTTCCCTGCAGTGATCGAAATGATGCGCGCTCACGGTTACAGCGAAGATACCATCGAAAATATCGCCGGTCTGAATTACTGGAATCTGCTGAAGAAGGCAGAAGCAAAGCGCAATGCATAAGTAAATAAAAGCGACTCCCGCTGTTAATACTTCGGGAGTCGCTGATTTTTTATTTACCTGAAGAAGAGTTCGGTGTATAATATGTGAGGCTTTTTTCAGTACATTACGAATGGTGAAGATATATGAAGGAATTCTTTGGTTTCGGCGGATATCAGCGCATACCCGAGGGTTACATGTCCTGGCAGCATCTTTCCTTTGTCTCTCTTTTGATGCTTATAATGATAATCCTGGCTGTATATTTCGGAGTAAAGAACAGAGGCAGGGAAGAAGCTGTAAAGAACCGAGTACTGGTATATGCGGCAATACTGCTGGATTCTTTTGAGATTTTCAAGATAGTCATGCTGAGCTTTGTTACCGAAGACCCGCTGCACTTTCTTAACGACCTGCCGCTCTTCCTTTGCAGCATACAGCTGATAACCGTGCCGCTTGCCGCATTCTCCAAGGGCAGGATAAAGGAATCCGCGCTGGATTTCGTAAGCATTTTCGGTATACTGGGCGCTGTGATGGGCACCTATTTCGCCGGACAGAATTACAGCTGCTATCCCGTGCTTTCTTTTGACAATGTGGTCTCCGGTGTTACCCATGCCATAAGCGGATTTTCTTCCCTGTACATAATGATATCCGGCATGACGAGCATGAAGCGTAAGAACATCGGCATTACCTTTGCGATTCTGCTTTCGTTCTGCATTGCTGCGTATGCGGCAAATGTGCTGCTGGATTATAACTACATGTTCCTTATGGGCGGCGACGGTACTCCTTATGATATAATCTACCGCCTTGTGGACGGCAGCAAGGTGCTTTATCCGCTGAGCGTTGTGGCGCTTTTCATAATCTACATAGCGGGCTTCTACGGTGTATATTACCTCATCGGCAAAATACGCGGCGTCCGCAAATAATGATATGACCTTCAGAAGAGAATTATTTTCGGAAGGTCTGTTTTTATGGCAAACCGGATGACGGTATGCTATAATTATTGAAAATGTAAGGAGGCGAATGATATGAAGTATTCAGACAAACCGGTGAAAGTATCAGGCAAAATCAGCTATAAGCATATTTTTGACGGATGTGTCGGTCAGGATGGCGCTATATACGGAGATATGCTGTTCAGATTTGAGACTGACGGCTCATGCAGTGTGTATTCCATGAAGACGCAGCAGAAGGTGTCCGCATTCGTGCTTGATAAGGTCGAACTGCTGAAGCCCCACAGCAATGCTGTCACCTTTGGCAAGACCGGGTATGCCGATGAAGACGAATATCCGCTTCTCTACACCAATATTTACAACAACTGCGCCGGTGAAACAGACCGCCTTGAAGGCACCGTGTGCGTATACAGACTCATGCGCGAAGGTCTCAAGTTTACTTCGCAGCTTGTGCAGGTCATCCGTATAGGCTTTACCGAGGATTTGAAGCTGTGGAAATCCCTGCCCGATAACGGCGACGTGCGCTCCTACGGAAACCTGACTGCCGACCCGATAAAAAACAAGCTGTATGCTTTCGTGATGCGCGATGCGGAGAAGGTCACCCGTTATTTTGAATTTGATATGCCTTCTCTTGATGCGGGCGAATATTCCGAAAGATACGGAGTGAACGTGGTAAGCCTGCGTGCGGATGAGATAAATAAGATGTTCGACGCTCCGTATTCCAATTACCTGCAGGGTGCCTGCGCATATGACGGGCTTGTATTCTCTGTTGAGGGTTTCAATGTGAAGACAGCAGAAGATGCCAACAAGCCCCGCATGCAGGTGATAGATATGGCTGCGGGAAAGCAGATAGCCGATATCGATCTGTTTGCCGCAGGACTCAATATCGAGCCTGAGCTTGTGGATTTCGAAGGCGATACCCTTTATTACATGGATGCTTCGGGCGCGATGTATATATTTGAATTCTGAGACATATGCACAGAACGGTTTGCATAAAGCATAGGCCATGTGTGTTTGCCGCGAAGATGGCAGCCCATGACGGCGGAACAGAGATATGTATTGAACACTGTGTCGATGAACATAAAAACCCAAATAAAAGCTTTCGCAAACACGTTCCGTGATTTATAGTGGTTCGGTAACAGGTAATTTTTGATTTTGCATATTGCAAAATATTCACCGAGGCTGTATTATTGTATTAACATGCCGCATATATGCGGCTTATATGAGGAGAGATAGAATATGATCAGTTCCTTCCGCTGGTACGGCGACAGCGATCCCGTAACTCTGGAGTATATCCGTCAGATTCCCGGCATGCGCTCCATCGTCAGCGCAGTTTATGATGTAAAGCCCGGCGAAGTATGGCCCGAGGAGAGCATCAAGCACATCGCAGACCGCTGCCGCGAAAACGGCCTGGTATTCGATGTCGTAGAGTCCATCCCCGTAACCGAGGAGATCAAGCTGGGCCGCCCCGAGCGCGAGCGCCACATTGAGAACTACTGCGAATCCATCCGCCGCTGTGCAAAGTACGGCGTAAAGTGCGTTACTTACAATTTCATGCCCGTATTCGACTGGACCCGTACTCAGCTGGACAAGGAAGCTCCCGACGGATCCACCAGCCTCGTAATGTACTGGGATCAGATGAAGGGTCTGGATCCTCTGAAGGATGACATCAACCTGCCCGGTTGGGATGCTTCCTACACTCAGGATCAGGTTCGCGATCTGATCAATGCCTACGGCGAGATCGGCGCAGACGGCCTGTGGGAGAACATTGAGTACTTCCTGAAGAAGGTCATTCCCGTAGCCGAGGAGTGCGGCGTTGTTATGGCCATCCATCCCGATGACCCGCCCTATCCCATCTTTGGCCTGCCCCGCATCATCACCAACGAAGAGAATCTGGACCGCTTCCTGAAGCTGTACGACAGCCCCGCAAACTCCCTGTGCCTGTGCACCGGTTCTCTGGGCTGCGCTACCACCAATGATATCCCCGCCATGGTACGCAAGTATTCCGCCATGGGCCGCATCGGCTTCATGCACCTGCGCAACGTAAAGATCATGCCCGATACTTCCTTTGAGGAGTCCGGTCATCTGACCAGCCATGGCAGCCTCGACATGAACGCCATCATCAAGGCACTGGTCGAGACCGGCTTCAAGGCATACTTCCGTCCCGACCACGGACGTATGATCTGGGGCGAGACCGGCAAGCCCGGCTATGGTCTGTTCGACCGCGCACTGGGCAGCGCCTACATCAACGGTCTGGTAGAAGCCAACGGCGGTACCATCATCGAGGAGATCTGATAACAAAATGTCCGCAATGGATAGATTTGCCGGCATAAACGAAAGATATATCGAACTGTGCCGGAGATTCGGAATTACCGTATGCATCGAAGCGGAGGGCGAGCCCGGAAAGGTCACGCCCTTCGGCGATCATTACATGATAAGGCTCAAGCTGGACATGATCCCCGAGGGTCAGTATGAAAGGTATCTTTCCTACAATGTGCGAAGGCTGCTGCTGCCGCGCATAGTGCTGGAGACTGAAAGACTGACTGTACGCAGGCTGACCATGGACGACGCGGCGCCGCTTTTTGAAAGCTTTGCCGATGCGGAGTCCACCCGTCTCGATACCGGCAGCGAACCCTTCGAAGAGATGGAGGGTGAGTATCTGGAGAATTTCGCGGGCATAGTGGACGATGAAACGCGCTATGCCATAGTGGAAAAGGAATCCGGAAAAGCCGTGGGGCTCATAAACCTCATGAATAAGGATGACCGTCAGGTCGAGGCGATGGAGATAGGCTACTGCATAAATCCGTCTTCTCAGCGCAGAGGTTATGCCTTTGAGGCGGTAAGCGCCATGCTTGATCTGCTGCAGAAGGAAATGAACCTTGATCTTGTGCTGGCAAACTGCGTCGAACTGAACGTAGCTTCACAGAAGATGCTGGAAAAGCTGGGCTTCGTGTTCGAAGGCAGAAAACACAAGGCATTCTGGGACCCTGTACCAAATGCACCTGTGGATCTCTTGTGCTATTACAGGGAAATAGAATAAAACAAAAGGCGGCTGTAAAGCCGCCTTTGTCATAAGGAGAAGTGTATGAATTATCAGGATATAAATGCCGAGACCATCGACAGATGGGTCGCGGAAGGCTGGGAGTGGGGTAAACCTATTTCTCACGAGACATATATTGACGCGCTGAACGGCAAATGGGATGTGCTGCTTACGCCCACCATACCCGTGCCCCATGAGTGGTTCGGAGAATTGAAAGGAAAGAAACTGCTTGGCCTTGCCAGCGGCGGCGGACAGCAGATGCCGGTTTTTGCGGCAGTCGGCGCGGATTGCACGGTGCTGGATTATTCAAAGCTGCAGCTGGAGTCCGAGAAAATGGTATCCGAAAGGGAAGGCTATGATATAAATATCGTCCGCGCAGACATGACGAAGAAGCTGCCTTTTGAGGATGAAACTTTCGATATCATATTCCATCCCGTGTCCAACTGCTATATCCATGATGTACAGCATGTATGGAATGAGTGTTACCGTGTGCTCAGAAAGGGCGGTATACTGCTGGCCGGTCTCGATAACGGCATGAATTTTGTGTTTGACCTGGATGAAAAGACATTCAGGTTCAGACTGCCCTTCGACCCGCTGAATAACGAAGAACACAGAAAGTTCCTCGAACAGGGTGACAGCGGCATGCAGTTTTCTCATACCATAGACGAACAGATAGGCGGTCAACTGGCTGCAGGATTCCGTCTGACCAATGTGTTCGGAGATACCAACGGCAGAGGCAACCTGCACGAACATAACATACATACCTTCTGGGCGACCAGAGCGGTAAAGGAATAGTGGTGATAGGTTTCAAGCCGCTATCCGGCGCAGAAACCGGCCGGATAACAACAGAATTACAACAGAAACGAAAAGAAAGTCCCCTGCACCCATTCTGTACGGGTGCAGGGGACGGTAGTCTAAGCGCGATAGCAGCTGCCTGCAGGCGCTCGCCTGCCTGCTTAGATGCCCATTTCTTCCTTGACTTCCTTGAAGCACTTGATCGCGAAATCGAGGTCTTCCTTGGAGTGACCGGCGGAAACCTGGGTGCGGATGCGGGCCTTGCCCATGGGAACTACGGGATAGCAGAAGCCAACAACGTAGACGCCCTTTTCCAGCATGCGTGCGGCGAACTCCTGAGCGGTGCGTGCGTCGTACAGCATTACGGGAACGATGGGATGGGTGGACTCGGGAACATCGAAGCCCAGCTTGGAAAGCTCAGCGCGGAAGTAAGCGGTGTTCTCGTGTACCTTGTCGCGCAGTGCGGTGGATTCGTTCAGCATGTCGAATACCTCGCAGGAAGCTGCGGCGATGGCGGGAGCCAGAGTGTTGGAGAACAGGTAGGGACGGGAACGCTGACGGAGCAGGTCAACGATGGGCTGACGGGCTGCGGTGTAGCCGCCGCTGGCGCCGCCCAGAGCCTTGCCCAGGGTGCCGGTGATGATGTCAACGCGGCCCATTACATCGCAGTATTCTGCGGTGCCCTTGCCGTGTGCGCCCATGAAGCCGACGGAATGGCTGTCGTCGACCATTACCAGTGCGTCGTACTTGTCTGCCAGGTCGCAGATGCTCTTCAGGTCAGCGATGAAGCCGTCCATGGAGAATACGCCGTCGGTAGCGATCAGGATGGTGCGTGCGCCGGCTGCCTTTGCTTCTTCCAGCTTGGCGGCCAGGTCAGCCATGTCGTTGTTCTTGTAGCGATAGCGCATGGCCTTGCACAGGCGAACGCCGTCGATGATGGAAGCGTGGTTCAGCTCATCGGAGATGACTGCGTCTTCCTTGGTCAGCAGGGTCTCGAACAGACCGCCGTTTGCGTCGAAGCAGGAGGAGTACAGGATGCAGTCGTCGGTGCCGACGAAATCAGCTATCTTCTTCTCCAGAGTCTTGTGCAGCTCCTGAGTACCGCAGATGAAGCGGACGGAGGACAGACCGTAGCCCCACTTGTCGTAGCTGGCCTTGGCAGCTTCGATCAGACGGGGATGGTTGGACAGACCAAGATAGTTGTTGGCGCACATGTTCAGAACGCCGTTGGTCTTGGTAGTGTCGATGCGTGCCTTCTGGGGAGTGGTGATGATGCGCTCATCCTTATAGGTACCGGCTTCGCGGATAGCATCCAGCTCGGCCAGATAGCGATTGATTGCTGCCTTCATTTTTTAAGCTCTCCTTACTTCTTGGTGGTCCAGTCCAGAACGACCTTGCCGGACTTGCCGCTGTTCATTGCCTCGAAGCCCTTTTCGAACTCGGTGTAGTGATAGCGATGGGTGATGATGGGGGTCAGATCCAGACCGCCCTCGACCATGGTGATCATCTTGTACCAGGTCTCGAACATCTTGCGGCCGTAGATACCCTGCATGCACAGGGACTTGAAGATAACATCGTTCCAGTTGATCTTGGTATCGGGACCCTGAATGCCCAGCAGAGCGATCTTGCCGCCGTTGCGCATGTGGGTGATCATGGTGTTCAGAGCTGCTGCGTTGCCGCTCATCTCAAGACCTACGTCGAAGCCTTCAACCATGTTTGCCTCGGAGAAGATGTCGGAAAGCTTTTCGCGTGCTACGTTTACAACGCGGGTAGCGCCCATCTTCAGAGCCAGATCAAGACGATAGTCGTTTACGTCGGTAACAACAACGGAGCGGGCGCCGTTCTTGCGGCAGATGGCTGCGGCCATGATGCCGATGGGGCCTGCGCCGGAAATGAGAACGTCTTCACCGATGACGTCGAACATCAGAGCAGTGTGGGTGGCGTTGCCGAAAGCGTCGAAGAAGGATACAACGTCCTCATCGAGGCCTGCGGGGATCGGGATTACGTTGTAAGCGGGGATAACGAGATATTCTGCGAATGCGCCGTCGCGGTTTACGCCAACGCCTTCGGTGTTCTTGCACCACTGGCCATTGCCTGCGCGGCAGTTACGGCAGGTGCCGCAGACGATGTGACCTTCGCCGGAAACCAGCTGGCCTACATGATAGCCGGTAACACCTTCGCCCAGAGCGGCGATCTCGCCAACATACTCGTGACCTACGATCATCGGGGGCTTGATGTTTGCCTCACTCCAGGAATCCCAGTTGTAGATGTGTACGTCGGTGCCGCAGATAGCGGTCTTGTGTACCTTGATAAGTACTTCGCCCATACCGGGGGTGGGGACGGGCATCTGCTTCAGTACGAGGCCTTTGCCGCATTCAGTCTTGACGAGTGCGTCCATCATGGTCTGCATAGTATATTCCTCCCTGCATTTTAGTGCCTGGTTTGTTTGTGTGTCCGTAGTTGACATACAAATTATAGCACTCTATTTGGAAGAATGCAATAAAAAACCTATATATTGTGTGAATAAATTTTGAGTGTCCGTGTGTTGCGGACAAAATGTTGCGATATGCGACCTGTGACGAACAACATGCTGTGTGATACATAAAAGCGGAATGATGCAATAAAAAACAGGCTTCCCCGATTTTGTTGGGAAAGCCTGTTGTATGTGTTTCAGGGTTTGCGGCGCAGGGAATAATCGCCTTCGGCGCGCCATATCTCATGCATGCGCTCGTAACGCTCAAGAGGCATGCCGGTGTAGGCGCAGTTGGATGTGGAGAATACAAAGCCATATTTTCCGTCGTCCATGCCTTCGTGCAGACAGCGGCGCACGTCGGCATCTGCCTGCTCCCGGGTGCCGGTCTGCAGAAGGCCGCAGTTTACGTTGCCGATGGTGCAGATGCGGTCGCCGTACCTGGCGCGCACATCGGCAAGGCTCATGTGGCCCTGGGGGTCAATGGAGTGCAGCGCATCGGGACCTGCGTCTACTATCTGATCGAGAATGGGGTTTATGTTGCCGTCCGTGTGTTTGATGACATAGTAGCCCATCTTGTGATATTCGGTGATTACATCGCGCAGATAGGGGAATACGAATTCGGCAAACTGGTCCGGAGTGAAGAAGGGGTTTACGTTGAATGCATAGTCGGAACAAAGGGCATAGCAGTCCAGAAGTCCCGTGCCCTTGAGCCTCTCGGCGTTTGCAAGGCTGCGCTCCAGATTGCGTTTTGCCTCGTCATGCATGCCTTCGGCATCTTCGTACATGCGCACGGTGAAATCCATCATGTTGCTGCCGCCGGGGATGGAGAAGGTGGGATCGCCGTGCATCATAATGAAGAATTTGTCGCCGGTGCGCTCGCGGATTATTTCAAGCAGCGCGCGTACGACCTCGGGGGTACCGGGATTTTCGTGCAGGAATATTGCATCGTGATGATACATCTCGGCTATGCGGATAAAGCAGTCAGCCATGTCTTCGAGCTGCAGACGACGCTCGATGGCGCTCATCTGATTCCACTGGGCATAGTAGCGGTGCTCGGGATGCACTTTTCCAATAGCTTCCATGGTGAGATAAAATACCAGCTCGAAATGGGGAACATGTCCCTCGATGGGCAGGCGCTTCATGGCGCGTATCATTCTTTCGCGACCGGTCATGACGATACCTCGTTTCTGCATTCTAAGATTGAGGCAATTATATCAGAATGCGATGCAGATTGCAATGTAAATGTGATAATATATTCTTTACATAACTTGCGGATTGTGATATCATTTTAGCCAAAGGGAGGTGCAGGATGTGTGATAAATATAGCTGTTGATTTTAATAAACCTCTCGGCAGAATAAAGCCGATGCATGCCGTGAATAACGGCCCCGTTTATAAATTCGCGGAAGATCAGCGCATCACGAATATTGACAGTTACCGCGCTGCAGGCATACCTTATGCGCGTACACATGATGCTTCTATCAATTATACCTATGGCGGAGAACATGTGGTGGATGTGCACGGCATATTCCCGGATTTTTCGAAAGACCCGTATGACCCCGCTTCCTATGATTTCTGTCTTACTGATGACTATCTGAAAGTTATAGATTTTGCCGGGGCAAAAACTTTCTACAGACTTGGTTCCAAAATAGAGCACTGGTCTAAAAAGTACGGCACATTGCCGCCGCCGGATTTCAAAAAGTGGGCGGTGATATGCGAACACATCATCAGGCATTATACCGAAGGCTGGGCAGACGGCTTCTGCTATGATATCGAATATTGGGAGATATGGAACGAGCCCGACCTTGATGCGGATGATTCGACGCATAAGCGCTGCTGGGGCGGCACAAAGGCGCAGTTCTTCGAATTGTACGATGTTGCCGCGCGTCATCTGAAGGAATGCTTTCCGCACCTGAAGATAGGCGGTCCCGCGCTTGCCGGCAACCTTGTATGGCTCGAGGATTTCCTCGCGCAGCTCAAAGCGCCGCTTGATTTCCTTTCATGGCATATCTACGCAAAAGAGCCTGCGCAGGTGATCGAACGTGCCGAAAAGGTCCGTGCGCTTATGGATAAATACGGCTTCGGTAATGCCGAGAGCATACTCAACGAGTGGAACTATGTCCGCGGCTGGGAGGGCGATGACTGGATATACTCCCTTAAGCGCGAAAAGGATATCAAGGGCGCGGCATTCATTGCGGCAGTAATGGAGGAAAGCCAGAAATCATCCATAGACCTTTTGATGTATTACGATGCCCGTCCGGGTGGAATGAACGGTCTGTATAATACGGACATAATTTGCGAGACGCTGAAGGGATATTACCCCTTCTTCATGTTCAACAAGCTGTACAAACTTGGCAGCTGTGTTTGCTCGGAAGCTGACGAGGCCGGCATATATGCCTGCGCGGCAAAGGGCGATGAAGGCGCGGCCGTGATGCTGACCTGCTATTCCGACGATGATAACGCAGAAGGCAAAAGAATAAGGGTCGAACTGAAGGGCATAGGACCCGGCAGGATATGCTGCAGCCTGCTGGACAGAGAAAACGACCTTGCGGAAAAGATGCGGTTTGAAATCACAGGCGATGACGCTGTGATCGAACTGGATGTGCCGCATTTCGGTTCGTATCTTATTACAAAGGAAGCAATCTGAACGGAGATGAGTAGATGCGCATATTGATGCTGGGCAACAGTTTTACCTATTTCCACGATATGCCGGATATTCTTGCGGCTATGCTTGGCGCGGAGGTGGTGGCCCATACCCGCGGCGGCGCGATGCTGGCTGAGCAGCTCAATCCGGATACCGAAATGGGCGCGCGCACGCTGAAGGCGCTCAAAGAGGAAAAATGGGATTATGTGGTGCTCCAGGAACAGAGCAACGCGCCCATTACAAAAAAGAAGAGCTTCCTCGAAAGCTCTGAAAAGCTTTGCAGGCTCATTAAGGAAAATGGCGCAAAGCCCGTTTTCTATGCCTCATGGGCCTATAAGGAAGGTACCGACAAGCTTGCGACCATGAATATGTCCTATGAAGAGATGGACAGAGGTCTTTTTGAAAGCTATCGTGAGGCTGCCGAGGCCAACGGCGCACTGATGGCCAATGTAGGCTGTGCATTTACCGCCGTGCGCGGTTATGTGGGTCTCTATGAAGATGATGATTATCATCCTTCAGAGGCAGGCTCTGTGCTTGCGGCTGCTACTATCGCAAAGCTGATAGAAACGGACAGAATAATATCTCCATAATCAAAAGACATATGTTTTTTGTGCAATTTTTTGTGCATGAACATATGTCTTTTGCATAGCCGAAAAGCAGAATGAATGTATAATTTTACTGTATTTGCATGCGTTTTGCTAATGTGGCTACTTAACGGATACATAACAAAAAAGCTACTTAAAACGGATATAACAAATTCGTAAGTAGGCTTATTATACCCCTAAAGTCGGACAAAGACGTCCGGCGCAGGAGAGGAAAAACGATATGGATACGATCAAACGCCTCATAGGGCTCATGAAGCCCTACCGGTTGCGGATCGCCGTAGCGATGCTCTTGCAGCTGGCGGTAATCGCAAGCCGAATGATCGCACCTCTTATTCAGAAGGCGATCGTTAACGATGTAATCCCTGCAGCGCAGACCGGAATGGAAGGTATCATGGCAAAGCTGACCCCTCTGTGTGTGGGTCTTATGGCGCTGGTAATTGCACGTGCCGTGTGTACATATATCCGCGGTCTTACGCTGGAACGCGTTTCGCAGAACGTGGTGTATGACCTGCGTACCGGTCTGTACAGACATATGCAGGAACTGCCCTATCAGTTCTACGACAATCACCGCATAGGTGAGATCATGTCCCGTATGACGGGTGATATCGAAGGCATACGAAACCTGATCGCAGGCGGTCTTGTCTCTGTTTTCGATAACCTGCTGAACTTTGTGGGCGCGCTTATATTCCTGAGCTTCCTCAGCTGGGAACTGATGCTCTCGCTGCTTATATTTGCACCCATCCTTGCGGTAACCGCATGGAAGTTCCGTGCACAGATACACCCCGCGTTCCGCAACATCCGCGAACAGAATGCTACCCTGAACACCCGCACCACCGAGAATCTTTCCGGTATGCGCGTTGTAAAGGCATTTGCCCGCGAGCCCTACGAGATGGACAGGTTCGTAAAGGACAACCGCGATCTGCTCACCATGCACCTGAAGGCCACCTGGATCTGGTCTGATTTCGTGCCGCTGATGGAACTGTTGAGCGGACTCTGCACTCCTGTTATGCTGGTCGTTGGCGCTATCCTCACCATCAGGGGCGATATGGACATCGGTACTCTGGTTGCGGTAAACGGCTATGTATGGCTGATAACCGATCCTATGCGCCAGCTTTCCAACCTTGTAAACATGCTTACCAACGCAGTTACCTCTGCGGAGAAGCTGTTCTACTATGTTGATTTCGGCGCAGCCATCAAGGAAAAGGATAATGCGATTGCACCCGCTGCCTACAACGGCAAGGTGGAATTCGATCATGTGAACTTTGCCTATGGTGATTCCGAGGTTCTCCACGATATCAGCTTCACTGCCGAACCCGGTCAGACCATAGCCGTTATGGGCGCAACCGGTTCGGGCAAGAGTACGCTGGTAACCCTGCTGGGTCGCTTCTATGATGTTTCCGGCGGCAGCATAAAGATCGACGGCATCGATGTCCGCGACCATAAGCTGCTGGAACTGCGCAAGCATATCGGCTATGTACCGCAGGAGACCTTCCTGTTCTCCGATTCCCTTGCCGAGAATATCCGCTTTGGTCGTCCCGATGCGGCATTTGAAAAGATCGAAGAAGCTGCCGATGTTGCGCAGGCTGCCGAGTTCGTGGGTGCAATGCCCGACGGCTACGATACCGTAGTAGGTGAGCGCGGCATGGGTCTTTCCGGCGGTCAGAAGCAGCGCACGGCTATCGCCCGCGCGGTGCTTACCGATCCTTCCATTCTTGTAATGGATGACTCTACTTCTGCTGTTGATATGGAGACCGAATATGTCATCCAGCAGAAGCTGAAGAAGGTGCTTGCCGGACGCACCACCTTCATAATCGCACACCGTATCTCTTCTGTAAAGAATGCGGATCAGATACTGGTAATGGAAAACGGACGTATTGCAGAGCGCGGCACTCACAAGCAGCTGCTTGAGCACCATGGCATCTATTGGCAGATGGTGCAGGATCAGTACCGCGATCTTGATTCCATCCGCGGCAAGGAGGTGACGGTAAATGGCTAAGGCTCTCAGACAGATCGACGATGAAGCATTGGAAAGACCGTTTGACAAAGGCCAGTTTGTCCGTCTCCTTAAGTACATGAAGCCCTACAGGAAAAACGTTGCCATTGCCCTCGTGCTGATGGTATGCGCCACGCTGTTCTCTCTGGGCAGCACCTATCTTCTGAGTAATGCCATCGAAGAACTGCAGCTGGTAAAGGATGCAAACGTAACCACGCTTGCCATACTCATCGGCGGTATGTTCGTTACCGCTATCGGCGGCGCACTGTGCACCCGTTACCGCGTTCGTCTGATGGATACCGCAGGCCGCAGCGCCATTGCGCAGCTGCGCGAGGATCTGTTCAAGCACATTCAGGGTCTGTCGTTCTCCTTCTTTGATACCCGTTCCGCAGGTAAGATACTGGTTCGAGTAATCAACGACGTAAACTCCCTGAACGACCTGTTCACCAACGGTATCGTAAACGTACTTGTTGACTGCATGACACTGGTGCTTTTGCTGGTCATCATGTTTGTCGTCAACTGGAAGCTGACTCTCATCTCCATGTGCATCATGCCCATACTTATCTTCATCATGTTCAAGCTGAAGCGCGTGATGAGGCAGCGCTGGCAGAAGGTGCGTATGAAGACCTCCAGCATGAACGGTTATCTGCACGAATCTCTTGCGGGTATGCGTGTAACCGAGGCATTTGTGCGTGAGGATGAGAACTTCGAGACCTTCAAGAACGTAAACAATGAAGTACGCGAAAACTGGATGCGCGCCATTCAGGTGAACAACTCCTTCTGGCCCGCACTGGATATCACCGGAACCATCGGTACCGTGCTGGTTTACTATTTCGGTATCCGCATGATGGGTCTGGAAACTAACCCGCTTTCGCTGGCAAACCTGCTGCTCATTCTGTGGTATCTTGGCAGATTCTGGATGCCGCTGAATACCCTGTCCAATTTCTACAATTCCATCCTCTCCGCAATGGCCTCTGTTGAGCGCATATTTGAGATCATGGATACCGAGCCTGAGATAAAGGACAAGGAAGGCGCACGCGACCTGCCGCCCATCGAGGGTGCGGTCGAGTTCGACCACGTTGACTTCTGGTACAACGAGGACAAGGTGGTTCTGAAGGACCTGTCCTTCAAGGTAAAGCCCGGTCAGACCATCGCCCTTGTCGGTCCCACCGGCGCAGGCAAATCCACTGTTGTAAACCTCATTTCCCGCTTCTATGACGTCCGCGGCGGCGCTGTGAAGATCGACGGTCATGACATCCGCGACATCAAGCTGCGCTCCCTGAGCGAGCAGATGAGCGTAATGATGCAGGACAGCTTCATCTTCTCCGGCACCATTATGGACAACATCCGCTACGGCAGGCTGGAAGCAACCGATGAAGAGGTTATCGCTGCCGCAAAGGCTGTATCCGCCCATGATTTCATCATGAACATGGAAAAGGGATACATGACCGAGGTAAACGAGCGCGGCTCGTCCCTGTCCGTCGGTCAGAAGCAGCTCATCTCCTTTGCACGTGCGCTGCTGAACGACCCCAAGATACTTATTCTGGACGAGGCCACCTCTTCCATCGATACCCATACCGAGCTGCTCATCCAGAAGGCTCTGGATGTACTGCTCAAGGGACGCACCAGCTTCGTTATCGCTCACCGTCTGTCCACCATCCGCAATGCAGACTGCATCATGGTTATCCAGGATCGCAACATCGCGGAAAAGGGCACTCACGAAGAGCTCATTCAGCTGGAGGGCGGTCACTACAAGGGACTCTGCGACGCTCAGTACAGGTTCCTGCTTGAGGAGTGAGCAGAGGACTCTGTCCCCTGCACCCCTGCTCAAGGGACGAAAGCCCCTTGAGAATCCCTTGCTGGGGTAATATCTTAATTTAAATGAAAGTCTGTTGCCGACCCGTGGGCCCAGCCCCGGGTCGGCAAATTTATTTTTGGATTTTTAATTGCAGCATGGGATGTATTCCGTTAATCGTGAGGGCAGGAGAACCGTGAGAAGTGGAGCATCCTTTTGAGTATTTTGTTATTGCAAATTCTCGGCTTTAGCGATAAAATATATATGTATAATACTGCCATGCTGAAAAGTATGGCTTTATGGATGTATATTGTATCGCGTTTATTTCGCGAAAGGAGAGGAACGAAAATGATACCTGAGAAGGACCTCAAGAATTATCAGTCTATACCTTTCTGGAGCTGGAACGACAAGCTTGAGCCCGAGCATCTGCGCAAGCAGATCCGCGACATGAAGGCAGCCGGCATCGGTGGTTTCTTCATGCATGCCCGCGGCGGTCTGCTGACCGAGTACATGGGCGAAGACTGGATGAAGGCCGTTGAAGCCTGCATCGACGAAGCCAAGAAGCAGGATATGAACGCATGGTGCTATGACGAGAACGGCTGGCCCAGCGGTTTTGCAGGCATGAAGCTGCTGGAAGACCCCGCAAACCACGAGAAGTATCTGGTATGCGAGGAGAAGGAAGCCTTCGATAAGGAAGCTCTGGCATGCTATCAGCTGGCAGGCGACCATATCTATCGCGTTTACAAGGACAACGGCAAGAGCGTTTACGCTGTATACGAGCGCACCAACGATTCCGTTGTTGATATCCTGAATCCCGACATCGTAAAGAAGTTCATCAACGAGACCCACGAAAAGTACTATGAGCGCTTCGGCGAGGATTTCGGCAAGTACATGGCCGGCTTCTTCACTGACGAGCCCCAGTATTTCCGCTGGGATACCGCATATTCTCCCATGATGCTGTCTGCATACCGCGGCCGCTACGGCGAGGATCTGCTGGAAGAACTGGGCGCTCTGTTCATTGACTGCGCCGAGTCCAACCGTTTCCGCTTCCGCTACTGGAGACTGATGTGCGAACTGTTCACCGAGAATTTCGCAGGTCAGATCTACACCTGGTGCGAAGAGCATGATTGCATGCTCACCGGTCACGCCATCGAAGAGAGCAGCCTGTTCGGCCAGATGATCGCCTGCGCAGGCATCATGCCCTTCTATGAGTATGAGCACATTCCCGGAATGGACTGGCTGGGCCGCGAGATCAGCACCGAGATCTCTCCCCGTCAGGTATTCTCCGTTGCAAATCAGCTGGGCAAGAAGCACGTTCTCACCGAGACCTTCGCCTGCGCCGGCTGGGACGTAACTCCCACCGAACTGAAGCGCATTGCCGAGTGGCAGTACGTCAACGGTGTAAACCAGATGTGCCAGCATCTGTATCCCTATTCCATCCGCGGTCAGCGCAAGAGGGACTATCCCGCATTCTATTCCGAGCATAATCCCTGGATGACCGAGTTCCGTCATTTCAACGATTATTTCACCCGTCTGGGTTACATGCTGGCCGAGTCTACCGAAGAGGCAGACGTTGCCATCATCCATCCCATGCACAGCGCATACTTCACCTTCAAGCGCAACGAAGGCAAGTCCCTGCAGCTGATCGACAAGTCCTTCGCTTCCCTGGTAGAGTGCCTGGGCGCAATGGGCGTTGGCCATCAGTATGTTGACGAGTATCTGCTGGACAAGTACGGATATGTTGACGGCGATACCCTGGTAATGGGCGACCGCAAGTATAAGTTCGTAGTTATCCCCGATATGCCCGGTCTGGATGCATCCACCGCAGAAATGCTGGATGAGTACATCATGAACGGCGGTAAGGTATGGCTGCAGGGTCAGTGCCCCTCCTTCGTAGACGGCGAAGAGGCAGATCTGGGCTATCAGTCCAACATCTCCATCGACGATCTGCTGAACAAGGACTGCACCATTTCCGATCATACCACTGCTATCCGTTCCACCCTGCGCCGCTGGGAGAAGGGCGACTTCCTGTATGCAGTTAACCTGAGCAAGGATAAGACCCACTCCGTACGCTATCGCATCAAGGCAGAAGGCGTTTCCCGCTTCGATCTGGAAACCGGCGAGAAGAAGCCCCTGTTCTACACCAAGGAAGGCGAATACGTCATCCTGCCCCTGACCTTCGAACCCTGCCAGTCCTTCGTTATCATGCTGGACGGCGCACCCAGCGCAGAAGCTGCCTACGCACTGCCTGAGATGAAGAGCATCGGCGTTGACGTGAAGATCGCTGATATGGGCGACAACATCCTCACTCTGGACTACGCACAGCTGTCCTATGACAACGCTGAGTACTCCGAGCGTCTGCCCATCATGTCCATCTCCGACAGGCTGCTGCGCGAGCGCACCAACCGCACCGTATTCGTGAAGTACACCTTCACCATCGATGAGCTGCCCGCCACCCTGAAGCTGGAAGCCGAGAAGATGGGTTCCAAGTCCATCACCGTAAACGGCACCGTTATCGAGCCCACCGTTGGCGGCGAGATCGAAGCATCCGACCTGGTATGCGACATCCTGCCCCTGGTAAAGGTTGGCGAGAACGAAGTCGTATTCGAGATCGAGTACTACCAGCCCGAGCACGTTTACAAGGTATTCAACGGCGTATACTATCTGCATGACGGCACCACCGAGTCCCTCGTAAACTGCCTGAGCTACGAGACCGACATCGAAGCCATCTATCTGCTGGGCGACTTCGGCGTAACCGCAAGCCTGCGCAAGGATGTCAAGGACACCCGCATCTCCGACGACGGCAAGTTCGCTATCGTGAAGTCCGTCAAGGAAGTTTCCGCAGACAAGCTGCTGGAGACCGGCTATCCCTTCTTCACCGGCAAGGTCACCTTCGCAAAGAAGATCGTAGCCACCGGCAACGAGACCGTTATCCGTCTCTCCGGCCGCTATGCAGTTGCCAAGGTTGAGATCAACGGCGTTGAAAAGATGGTCATGTTCGACAATAAGGTCGACGTTACCGGCATGCTGAAGGCAGGCGAGAACGAGATCAAGATCACTCTCGTTGGCGCACGCCGCAACACCCTTGGACCCTTCCACGTTGCAAGGGATGTTGAGCCCTTCGGCGTAGGTCCCGACACCTTCTCCAAGTATGGCGGCTGGGACGGCGCAAAGAACCCCGGCTATGCCGACAGGTATTCCTTCGTATTCTTCGGCCTGACCGATATCGAGATCGGCTGATAAAATACAGTCCGCAAGGCAGAGAGTTTTGGCTCTCTGCCTTGTTTTTTATATTTGAGGCGAATAAACTTATGAAATCTCTATATTTTCGCGCTGCAGGTGATGCTAAATACTTGATAATGAGGTATAATATCATTATCAATAGTTTTACCGGAGATAAAGATAATGCTGAAAGCTTTGTATAATACCCGCACAGGACATTATGTGCTGAAGTTCATTACCCGCCCGGGCTTCTCCCGTAAATGCGCAGGTCTCTTGGAATCCCGATATTCCAAGCTTTATATCAAGCGTTTCATCAAGCGCAATGAAATAGATATGTCTCAGTATGAGCCCGTGAAGTATAAGTCTTTCAATGACTTCTTCACCCGCAAGATCCGTCCCGATGCCCGTCCCATAAATATGGAGGCAAATGCGCTTATCAGTCCCTGTGATTCACTGCTGAGCATTTATACCATCAATGCTGACAGCGTGTTTGCGGTAAAGGGTACGAACTATACTCTTGGTGCGCTGCTCAACAATGAAGAACTTGCGGAAAATTATCGCGGCGGCATGTGCCTCATATTCAGGCTGATGCCCGATAACTATCACAGATATATTTATCCCGATTCCGGAAGCAAGGGCGGCAATGTGGTGATACCCGGCAAGCTGCATACCGTGCGCGAGGTCGCTCATAAGTACAGCATGTTCGCAACCAATTCCCGTGAATATACCATCCTCAATACCGAGAATTTCGGTGAGGTTGTGTTCATGGAAG
The DNA here is from genome assembly GCA_045649485.1 of Clostridia bacterium. Lineage (GTDB taxonomy): Bacteria > Bacillota > Clostridia > Christensenellales > Aristaeellaceae > RUG11247. Next base: position 37,128 of record JAZRPZ010000112.1, on the reverse strand, counting down.
TCGGTGCACTGCTTGTTGGCAGGATATGCAACCATCACGGTGAGCATACTTTCACCCGCGGCGAAGAAAAGGGTTATTTTGAATATGGCGGATCCACCATTATTATGCTGATGAAGAACGGCAATGCGGTTATAGATGACGAATTCCGCGGTTGCATAGATAATGGTACAGAACTTCCTGTGCAGGTGGGTCAGCGTATAGGTGAAAAGACAGAACACTGAACACGTGAACAGTATCATTCTGTGATGTATCTGCGTGCAGTGCCGGTCATGCCGCAATTGCTGCGCGGATATACATGCCCGGGAAAAAGAGGTGACCCTGTAAAATGAAGCTGAGAAATTCACTGGCTTTCAGATTGTTTGTATCGGTCACGTCCATAATGCTGGTGGCGAATATCATCACCGGCGTTTGGTATTTCATGGTATCTATGCGTGTGGGCTTCGTGCCGGAAATGATGTTCAGGTTTTTCAATTCGCCTCTGCAATTTCTGGTTTTGAGCCTTATACTGGCGGTCATCCTTTCTGCTATATTGCTCAGGATGATGGTCAGACCTATTCGTCAATTGGTTGAGGCAACCAAAAAGGTGGCGAAAGGCGATTTCAGTGTGCGCGTAGAAAACGAGGATGCCGACGATGAAGTGGCTGAACTGGTAGGCAGCTTCAACGATATGACCCGTGAATTGGGTAATAACGAGCTGTTCAAGAAGGATTTTATAAACAGTTTCAGCCATGAATTCAAGACGCCTATAGTTTCCATACGCGGTTTTGCAAAGCAGCTGCAGCGTGATGATCTTTCAGATGAGCAAAAGCGGGAATACGTGGATATTATCGTGCGCGAGTCAGAAAGACTTACTAATATGTCTTCAAATGTGCTGCTGCTTACAAGGCTTGAAAACCAGGAGATAATGCCGGATCTGACATGTTTTTCGCTGGATGAACAGCTCAGGCAGGCTATATTGCTGCTTGAAAAGCAGTGGACAGATAAGGAGATAGAATTGGATCTCGATCTGCCTTATCTGAAGATATGCGCAAACGAAGAGATGCTGAAACATGTGTGGATCAATCTCATCGGCAATGCGATAAAGTTTTCAAATCACGGCGGAAGGATAGCAGTGTCCTGCCGTATGGTTGATAACAGGGCGCAGGTCACGGTTGCTGACAGCGGCATAGGAATGGACGAAGAAACCTGTGAGAGAATATTCGATAAATTCTATCAGGGTGAGTCCAGCGGCTCTGCACAGCCTTCCCACTCTACGGAGGGCAACGGACTGGGACTTTCGCTTGTAAAGCGCATAATCGAGCTTTCGCGCGGAAGTGTTGCGGTTAAGAGCCGACCGGGCGAAGGCAGCACATTCATAGTTGAAATACCTGTAAATATGTGAAAACACCACCTGTCAGGATCGTTCCTGACAGGTGGTGTTGCTGTATGGTGTTAGTTGTTTGCGTTTCCGATAAGATTCATCATTTCGGTATCAAGATATTCTGCGGTAATGGGCTGACGGAAATCAAGCCTGTATGCGTAGGTGATGCCGTTGTGGTATGCAGTTATATCTACTATGTCGTTAACGGTAATTATCTCGCTTTCCCAAGGGTTATAGGGATCTGTCTGCTCAAGGGCTTCGAACAGTATGGTCACAAGAGAGACATCAAGCGCGTCCTTTTCTTCCTGTGTGAGAGCGCCTCTGAAAACGCAGATGAGACCCAGCAGCTGTGCGTATGCGTCGTAAGGCTCAACGTCTTCCTTGAAGAGAATGTGTATCTGGATGATACCGCTTTCGGTGGGGTCACAGAACATTACTATCTGGAAGACTCCGTTGTTGGTGCCGTATTCGATCATCTGCATTTCGGGAGAGTAAAGGGGCTTTGTCATCAGATGAGGCTCGCAGTTTTCCTCGCCGTAAACGGTACTTACGGTGATGAAATGATACATAGTCATAGCCTCGGCGGCTTTTTCATATGGCGCGCCGGATCCGACAGAAGAAGCAAATGCGGTGCTGCAGAGGGTAAGTGTGAATACGAGCAGTACGGCCAGTAATTTCTTCATATGTATTACCTCCTCGTTTATATATTCAAGCATAGCATAATTTTAATGGCACGTCAATCAATGCCGCAATACGTTGCAAAAAAACTCTGTATGTGCTAAAATTTTATAGATAACATATCGGGGGAGTATATATGCCTTTTCTGAAATTTGCTGATAATGCGGCTATGTATGATTCGACGCCGCTGGACAATATGTTCATAATAGAGAATCTGCCGTCCGCACCGGACGTGTTTCTCAAGGTGTATATCTATGCCCGAATGCTGTGCATGCATCCCGAAATGGGTGGGATAGAGGAATTGACGCGCGCCCTGAAAGTGGATGAAGACGCAGTGCAGAATGCATTTGCCTATTGGGAGCGCATGGGATTTATGCGCCGTGTTGCGGATAATCCGCCGGAATATGTCTTCATACCTGCAAGAGGCGGCACTGTGAGCGAAATGGATCGCGACTATTACAAATACCGCGATTTCAACGGCGAACTGCAGGGATTGTTCAAGGGGAAACTTATGCATCCGGCGCAGTACGGCCTCGCACAGGATTGGCTGAATGTGTACGGTTTTGAGCAGGGTGCGGTAATTGCGCTTGTGAAGAATGCAGTTGCCAGGTCGAATTCCCAGAATCCCGACCCTGCCAGTATATTTAAGGCTGTACATAAAAGGATAAAGGATCTGGCAAACAGAAACATTACGGACGAGGCAGGCGTGACAGAAGAAATCGTAAGAGACGAGTCTGTAGAAACCTGCGTAAAGGACGTAATGAAAAATCTCGGAATGTTCCGTAAGCCCACAGAAGCGGAGCGTGAACTTGCAGCAAAGTGGATGAACGAATGGAAGCTTTCCTCCGAGGAGATAATCAAGGGCTGCCGTGAAACAGTCAAGGCCCATAATCCCTCTTTCGGCTATCTGGACAGCATACTTGCGAACAAAATTGGCAATGCCGAAAATGCGGGATTTGATGAGATGAAGTCCATATTCAAATCAATGGGACTCAATATAAATCCTTCAGCAGAGCACAAGGCCTGGTACAGGGGATTGATAAGCGATGGTTTCGAGCGTGAGACTATCGAACTCGCGGCACGACAGCAGTCGAGACGCAAGCTGCCGAGTATAAACGGTTTGATGGATATGCTGGATACCTGGCGTACGAACGGACTGTACAAATTTGCTGCGGCCAGTGATTTTGTGAAAAACGGAGAAAGACTGCGCGACGAGTTTAAGGAGATTCTCACAAAAGCCGGCATTGTGCAGGGAATCAATGAGAATGATCTGGCTGCTTATGAAGCATGGCGGCAGATAATGCCTACCGAGCTTATTCAGCTTGCTGCGGATAATTCCAAGGGCAGAAGTTACCCGCTCACGCGTATGTATTCGCTGCTTGAAAAGTGGCATAATGCGGGTATAACCGATCTGACGGCTGCCCGGAACGAACTCAGCGGTAATTCTCAGCCCCGTCAGGCAAAGATCACGCAGAATCCTGCGCTCAATTACGAGCAGAGGGATTACAGCAACGATGATTTTGCGGGCGATGATATTATGGAAGAAGTACGACGCATTCTTGAACAGCAGAATGCGGAGTCGGGAGGTAACTGATGGATCGTGCAGAACTTATAAAGTCGCTGCAGGCGGAATATATTCAGCGCCAGGGGAAGAACAGGGCTGAAGCTGAGGCAAGGCTCAGGGAAGCGGAAATGCGCGATCCTTTGATCACTCAGCTGCGCGCACGTTCTTCAGTCATTGCTCTCAATGCTCTGAGGCAGCTTACCGGCGGACTTACCCCCGAGCGCAGCCGTGAAATAGCCGATGAGATGCGTCGCGATGGCCTTGAAAACAACCGCCGTATAAGGGAAAGGCTTGTGGCTGCAGGCTTTGCCGAGGACTACCTTGAGGAGCGCTATCAGTGTGAAAAATGCCGGGATACCGGTTATACCGATGATATACCGGCGAAGTTCTGTGAGTGCTTCGAGCGCGAACTCAGACTGCGTATGTTTGAGGACGGCACCATGGCAGGACTTGATGAGCAGAACTTTGAGACCTTCTCTGATGCGCTGGTTCGCCGCGCAAATACCGAAGAAGACGCAATGCTCATTCTCGGGGCGAAAATGATCTGCAAAACCTACGCCGAACAGTATCCCAATAACGATAAACCCAATATTCTGCTGTACGGCAAGGGCGGAGTAGGCAAGACATTCCTGCTCAACTGCATGTTTGCGAGGATAAGCGAACGTGGCTTCTCCGGAATCCGTATAACCGCTTACCGCATGCATGAGGCGATGAAGAAAAAGCACATCGGTTCCTTTGAAGACGCCCATGATTATGATGAGCTTATCGAGACCCCGGTGCTGTTTATCGATGACCTTGGCACCGAGCCTGTGATGCGAAATATCACCGTTGAATATCTGTTCACCCTGCTCAATGAAAGGTGCGCCGCAAAGAGGCATACCGTTATAGCTACCAACCTTACCATGGAAGATATCAAGGAACGCTACGGTGAACGCGTTGCTTCCCGTATACTTGACGGTACACGCTGCCTGCGCATCAATATGAGGGGTGCAGACCTGAGGCGCGCGTGATAACGGGGGTAAGATGAATGGATTCAATTTCTCGGGATGTTTTTGATAAACTCGCTCAATTGGGTGTGGAATTCATACACATGACTCACGCAGCTGCTGCGACTATGGATGATTGCAAGGCGGTTGAGGAAGCGTTCGGCGCCATGATGCCGAAGAACATATTCCTTACTACCAAAAACGGCAGCGCATATTATCTTCTGATAACCCGTCCGAATGCGAGATATAAAACTTCGGATGTATCAAAGCAGCTTGGCAGTTCGCGACTCAGCTTTGCGCCTGCTGATAAATTGTTTGAATATCTGAAGTGTACGCCCGGTGCAATAACTCCCATGGGACTTTTGTTTGATGGGGAAAAGAAGGTACGCCTTGCAGTGGACAGTGCGTTGCGCGACGAGAAAAAGCTGATCTTTCATCCGTGCATAAATACTATGTCCCTTGCGATGACTGGCAGAGATTTTTTTGATGTTTATCTGCCGGCTATCGGCTGCGAACCCGCTTTTGTGGAGATACATGATTTTTTGAATGATGATGAGAATAAATAGGATTATCTGTGCGATAGCAGCACTTGTCATGCTGGTTGCTGCAGCTTTTGCCGAGGAGATGCCTCAGGTTGATGATGTGCCGCTGCGCAGCGTGCGTATACGCGCTGTGGGCGATCTGATGGTGCATCAGAAGCAGCTTGATGATGCGCGGCGCGAAGGTGATGTTTACGATTTTGCGCCTCAGTATATGTACGTGGTGGACGCGCTTTCAGATGCGGATTACACCATTGCGAACCTCGAAACTACCGTTGGCATGTATAAGGCAATGCCGTACTCCGGTTTCCCGTGCTTCAATTCTCCGGAAAGCTTGCTGGATACCATTAAAGCAGCCGGTGTGGATTTTCTGACCCTTGCCAACAATCATATTCTTGACAGATATTATGACGGTATGGTCACTACGGTCGATAATGTCGAAGCTTACGGCTTTGATTTTACCGGAGCTTACCGTTCTCAGGAAGAAGCCGACACGCCTGTTGTTGTTGAGATAAACGGCATCAGGATCGGCATGCTGGCCTATACCGAGCATACAAATGGCATGGAACTTCACTGTGATGCAAAGGCAACACAGTATGGCGTGGACTATTTGAAAAATGCCGATTTCAAGGCTGATGTGCAGGCTCTGCGGGATGCGGGTGCTGATATAATCATTGCCATGCCGCATTGGGGCACAGAATACGTGCGCGAACCCGACCTTTATGTGCGCGCTTATGCAGAGGAAATGATAGCTGCCGGTATTGATGTTATACTTGGTAGCCATCCGCACATGGTGCAGCCTATTGAATGGGTAACTGTGCAGACAGACGAGGGTGAACGCACCGGACTGGTTGCCTGGTCCATGGGCAATTTCATTGACAATATGAAAGTGCAGTTCACTGATTCGGGAATAATATTGGATTTCACCATCATTGAAAACAACGAGGGTGGTTATGACATCATAAATGTCGGCTATGTACCGATCTACTGTTGGAGACAGGATACTGTGATACAGGCGCTTTGCTCCGGTGAATATCTGGAAGAACGTCCCGAAGGTATGACGGATGCTGCCTATAGCCGCTTGCTGGCTACCCATAAGGAACTCACAGACCTTATCGGGGATGATTTTGAACTGCTCGTTCATTGATAAAAAAGAACCTCTCCGCATGACTGCCGGTCATGCGGAGAGGTTCTTTTTTTATATCGGCGCCGAAGCCTCGTTGGGCTTGGGGGAAAGATCCAGGAATTTGGTGAATTCACCTTTCCAACCCAGCTTTACCGTGCCGAGGGAGCCGTTACGCTGTTTGGCGATTATCAGCTCTGCGATGTTCTTCTCGGCAGTATTCGGATCGTAGTAGTCTTCTCGATGCAGGAACATTACAACGTCGGCGTCCTGCTCGATAGCGCCGGATTCACGGATATCCGAAAGCATGGGGCGATGGCTGGAACGTCCCGTGGGAGCACGGGAGAGCTGCTGCAGCGCGATAATGGGCACTTTCAGTTCGAGCGCCAGCGATTTGAGGGAACGGGAGATGGATGCGACTTCTTCCTGACGGCTGCCAAACCTGCCGGAGGCTGTCATCAGAGAAAGATAGTCAATGAGGATTACATCCAGACCATGCTCAAGCTGCAGACGGCGGCACTTTGAGCGCATCTCGGAAACGGTGAGTCCGGGGGAAGTATCCACATACAGCGAGGAGGGGCCTATCTTTATCATGGCTTCGGAAAGACGGAGCCAGTCTTCATCGGAAAGCTGACCGCGGCGCACCTTCTGCATATCTACGAGTGCTTCCGTACACAGCATACGCATTGCAAGCTGTTCGGCGGGCATTTCCAGGGAGAATACAGCGGCGCTCTTGCCGCCGCGGATGGCGGCGTTTTCAATAAAGTTCATGCCGATAGAGGTCTTACCCATTGCGGGGCGGGCGGCGATCAGTATCATTTCACCGCCGTGCAGACCTGTAAGCAGATCGTCCAGTTCGGTATATCCGGTGGGGACGCCTTCTATACGGCCGTGGTTTTTGTAGAGTTCCTCGATCTTTTCAAAGGTGGTGATGAGTACGGGCTGAATTGCCTGTAGTTCCTGACCGCCCTTGCGCATGGTGATATCGTATATGGACTTTTCGGCGTTTTCCAGTATGTCCTGAGTCTCTTCTTCGCCGGCATAACATTCGCTAAGGATGCTTTCGGATGCGGCGATAAGTTTGCGCAGTGTGGATTTCTCGTCCACTATGGATATGTAAGCCTGCACATTTGCGGCAGACGGAACGCCTGTTGAAAGCTCAATAAGGTAAGCGGAACCACCCACGGCATCGAGCTTGCCTCGGCGGGTAAGCTCGTCATCAAGGGTTACTATGTCGATTGCACGACCGGAAGCCGCCAGTGTGGTCATGGCGGCAAATATCTCCCGGTTAGCGGGATCATAAAAATCCTCAGCGATAAGCAGTTCCATCGCCAGATTTGCAGCGTTCGCGGAACGCAGCATGGAACCGAGTACGCTTCGCTCGGCTTCCGGATGATTCGGCGGTACTCTTACCGGGTCTGTGGGCTGATAATGTTCCATATCGACTTGCTTTACCTCTATATTGACTTACTTTTCCTCTACGACCACGTTGATGATCATGCGGGTGGAAACGCCTGCAGAGAGACGTACGACGCACAGAGTCTGACCTGCGGTCTTGATGGGGGATTCGGGCTCGAACTTGCGCTTGTCGATGTCGATGCCGTACTGCTCTTTGAGGGCCTGTGCGATCGCGTCATTGGTGACTGCGCCGTAGAGCTTTCCGCCTGCGCCGCCCTTTACGACCAGCTTGATGACCTTGCCCTTGAGTTCCTTTGCCTTTGCTTCGGCTTCCAGCTTGCGTACCTCGTCGCGATGCTTAGCGGCAGCCTGAGAGGTGGAGATAGCGTTTACAGCTTCGCTGGTGGCTTCCTTGGCCAGCTTGCGGGGCAGCAGATAGTTGCGGGCGTAGCCTTCGGAAACTTCGATGATCTGATCCTTCTTGCCGCTGCCCTTTATGTCCTTCAAAAGAATAACTTTCATTTATTTGTCCTCCTGATCATTGTTGAAAAAGTTGTTGTTTTCGTCGTTGTTGGGGTTGTTGGGATCGTTTTTAGCGCGCAGTATGCGTATCTGCAGCATTGCACCCGTTGTGCCGAAAAGAGCGGAGAATGCGCCGTAATACATTACAGCCACCGAAGGCATGAGCAGCATTATTCCGATTATGAACAGAACGCGCAGTGCGGGCTGCATATTGCGGCGGGTGAACCTTCGTTCAAGAGAAATGGCTGCCTGTATGCGGAACATCATAAGCAGCAGGGACTGCAGCGTGAGATAGAGCACGTCGCCGCCCTTTATTCCCAGTACCTGCAGCAGCCAGGTGAGAACCCAGGTGCCAAGCAGACCGAGCGATACCTGCCAGGGAGTGTACCAGCGAGCCATCTTTACATATGCGCCGTCGATGTTGATCCTGCGGTCTATGATCTTGGCAGGCCATGCCGCTGAAAGCACGCCGGTGAGCAGACTTGCGGAGAGAAGCATTCCGGGCAATGTCAGTCTGAGGGTTGCCGAAAGCTGAGTGGTGAATGCATCCAGATATTCTGCACGCAGGGCTGCGTCGAGTACGCCGTCCATAAGCTGTTCGGTGGTGAGCATGTCGGGTACTGCTTCTATGCTGAACACAATATCCAGAATATAATCGATACTGCCGGGAGTGAGGAATGTTTCAACGGTAACGCGGAAGAGCTGTGCTATCTGGCCGATTATATCAGCCCCGAAGTATACGCGCGCCGCTGCAAGTGCAGCCACGATGCCCAAAGCCTGGGCTGCAACGGTATTGCTGAGCAGTTTGAAGAAGGGGATACGCCAGCGCAGATTGCGGATCGTGTATGCGGAGGGAAGTACAATCGCCAATGCAGCTATAACGCCGCCGGGAGTGCCGCCCAGCAGACCGAAAGCCAATACCTGCGTTATCATTGCGGCTGCTGCGGGTATCATTCCGCCGAATGCATACATAAGCACGCATACCAGAGTGGGGAATATCAGCGTGGTGCAGAAGCCTGCCAGAAATGGCGTGGCGATTGCTGCGCCAACTGCTATGGCAACGCCGGCAAGTTTGCGGGATGTGGTATATATGGGTATCTCTGGTCGGGTCAATTGGGGCTCCTTTCTCCGGGAAGGGGTATAGAATTACTAATTTATTATATCATATGAAGAACAAGGATTCAATAAGGGAAATTGTGTGCATAATGCACAGCCAAGTATGCGTCGCGGTTAAAATTACCCGGAGGCAGGCAGAATATGCTTCGTGTATGCTGAGCCGCTGTATGAGTTATCATGCGGCCCTGTGAGAAGTCAGGTGCATCGGGTCATTTATGCAGTGGGGCAAACGGAAAAACTCCGCCGCCTTTTGCAAAGCGACGGAGTTGATGTTATTGCATGAAAGAATTTATCTGCAATCCTTGATGCATTAACGGAAGAAGAGAGAGGTCTTGGGCTTAGCGGGGGCTGCAACACCGGTCGTGGTGAAGGGAAGCTCTGCCTGAGCGAGCCATGCTGCGGTCTCGCCGCCGACGGGACACTGTACGGAGAATCCGGAGGCAGTGCATCCGGCGAAAACATCATCGCCGAAGACGACGTCAACACCTTCGATGATTACCTGACCAAGGTTCTGACAGCTGCGGAAAGCTCCGGAGCCGATCTCGGTAACAGATGCGGGGATAACGACGGAGGTTATGTATGCATAGGGATAACCGCTGTGTCCGTTTTGGCCGGGGATGCTGGCAGTATCGAACAGCCATGCGGGTATTCTGGTAACATTGGGACCGAATACGACGTTGAGACCGGCGGGAGAAGAAGCGCCTGCTTCGGAGAATATTCCGCCGCCGCGGTCGTCAGCATGAGACCATACTTCGCTTGCGGAGAGATTTACGGAATTGATGGTGATTGCGGAAAGCTTTACGCAGCCGCGGAATGCTTCGCCGCCAAGCCAGGTAAGGCTTTCGGGAAGAGTGACGCTCTGCAGAGCGGAGCAATAGCCGAATGCGCCGGTGCCCAGAGTGGTCATGGGATTGGGCAGCACGAGTTCGGTAATGGAGGAGCAATTCCAGAAAGCACGGTAGCCGATGGAATCAAGGCCGCTGCCCCAGGTGATCTTCTCAAGGGCAGTGCAGTCCAGGAATGCGTAATCCTGGATGTATGCCAGAGCGTTGCCGGCAGTAAGGGAATCAAGAGCAATACAGCTCTGGAATGCGCCGGTCTCGATAGTGGTAACGCCTGCGCCCATGGTAACGCCGCCAAGCTTCTGGCAGTTGCGGAATGCATATTCACCAATGACTTCTACAGAATCAGACAGTACAATGTTGGTGACATAGCAGAAGGGGTAGCCGGTGTGACCGTTGCCGCTGGGCATGCTGGCAGAAGCAAACATCCAGGAAGGAACGCGGGTCACGCCTTCGCCGAAGACGACGGTGAGACCGGTGGGAGAGGAGGAACCTGCGCCGGCAAATACGCCAACGCCTTTGTTGTCATCGTGGCTCCAGATCTCGGGAACGGTGAGGTTCAGGGAATTGACGTTTACAGTATTCAGTTTTACGCAGCCGTAGAAGGCCTCGGCGCCCAGCTTGGTAAGGCTGGTGGGCAGAGTTACGGTCTGCAGCGCAGTACAGTTGGCAAAAGCTTCTACGCCGACGGTGCTGGCGGGGAAGGGAATATCTGCGGCGGTAAGAGAGGTGCAGCCGGAGAAAGCCTGTGCGCCGATGGAATCAAGACCATTGCCGAAGACGACGGTCTCCAGAGCGGTACAATTGATGAATGCGGCGTTGTTTATGAAAGCTACGGAATCGGTGAGGGTGATTCCGGTAAGAGCGGTGCAGCTTTCGAACGCATAATCGCCGATAGTAGATACATTACCCGCGAAGGTAACTTCACGCAGATGCTGACAGTTGCGGAATGCGTAATTGCCGATGGACTTTACGGAATCGGAAAGCTGAACATTGGTAACATAGCAGAAGGGATAGCCGGTGTGACCGTTGCCGCTGGGCATGCTGGCGGTTGCAAACAGCCAATCGGGTACTTTGGTGACTTCGGGTCCGAATACAACGGTAAGGCCGGTGGGAGAAGCGGAGCCTGCGCCTGCGAATACGCCGACGCCCCTGTTGTTATCGTGGCTCCAGATCTCGGGGACGATGCAGTCGCGTGCGTTGAAGTTTATGGTGGCCAGTGCAGAGCAGCCGTAGAAGGCTTCAGCCTGTATGGAGGATACGCCTACAGGGATCGTAACGGACTGCAGATTGTAGTTTTCTTTGAAGGCATGGCGGCCGATGTTGGTTACCAGATAGCCGTCCAGCTCATCGGGGATGATTACTTCTGCAGCAGAGCCGGTATATGCGGTGATGGTGAGTCCGGAGGGAGTGAGTTCATAGGTCCAGTCGCCGGACTGCTCCGCGAAAGCTGCGCCGGTGAGCAGCATCAGCAAGATCGCGGCGATGATGAGTGTGATTCTGAATTTGTTGCTCATTTTTATACCTCCTGAATGGCTTACAGGCCGCTTACATCGAAGCCGACGACGGGCTCGAAGAAGGCGCTGTCAGTGTACACGATGGCAAAGGAATCGCCGGGGTAGCGGAACATGTATATGGTGGCGTCTGTCAGCTGCCAGACGTGGCAGTCGGTCAGTTCCTCGGCGAGGTAAAGCTCCGGAACAACATTATTCAGTACGCTGGCTATCTCGGCAGGGTCGGCTGCTGTGGAAGCGCCGTAGGAGGAATCCATAGCGCCGAGGAGGTAGGTAAAGCCGTCTGCGTCAGTGGCGGAATAGCCATAGAAATCGTAGACAACGAGCCTGAGCTGGTCACCCCAGAACAGGAACTGCATGTCGGAGGTGTATTTGCTGACGGTGGTATTCTCGAAGAACAGCAGGGACTTTTCTTCGTCAAAGGGATATTCGATGTCGCACTCGCGGCCCTCGGCAGCGGTTACGTCGGCAGCGGACATTCCCCAGACAATGCCGTTGCGGAAAGTAAAGGTTGCTTCGGCACATGCGGCGGTGATGGATAATGCGAGCATGAGTATGATCAGTAGTGTCTTTTTCATATGAACCCTCCTGAGATTTTATTGGTTAATATATATTTTACCACGGTGTACGTCTCGGGGCAAGTGAAAAACGAAAAAGCCCCCTCACTTATTGTGAGAGGGCGGGTGAATATATCAGTCGATCAGGTCATTTATGCGGTCAATAAGATCCCAGTTATCCTGATTGGCAGCGATATCGAGCAGTGCTGAAACGGTATCACTGTCTGCGCCATATTCCTCGGCGATGTCGATGGCCTTTTCCAGATTGCCTGAATTGGCGAGAGTGAGGCATACCTGACTCAGGTCGCCGCTGTTATATTCCATTATCTCTTCGGCAAAGGCAATATCGCCTGCTTCGATGGCGATGAGCATGAGACTTGTAAGGTCGGTGCCGTCCAGATGATTTTCGATGATGGACATGGCCAGTTGCATATGTTTGGCATTGTAGGCATTTTCGGCACAGGAGAGGTCTGCCCATTCGCCGTCCAGCTCGTCAAAATGAACATTAAGCCAGCCCCAGCTGTCCGAGCTACCGGATTTGACGATCTTTGTAGCGATAAAAGCGCGGTCAGCCTCGGTGAGTTCAAGAGAGCCCAAATTCGTGCCCAGCCAGGCCATAGGCTCCAGATTCTCGAGCACCCAGTTCCGATCAGCGCTCTTCAGTGCATGGCCGATTACGGCTTCTCTGGCGTCAGCACATCCGGCTATGTGGTCGATGTTTTCGGCGATCCAGTCCCACTTGCCTTCTGCTGCGGCAGTGTCGGCGATGAGGGCCAGTGCGTCCTCGTCGGCGGACTCGATATTGGCGGCTACGAAATCCCAGTTGCCGGAAAGTATTGCATTGTCGATGGCTTCCTGATCGCAGCATCCGGGCAGATATTCTGCGATCCAGTCGTTCATGCCGAGTTCGAGTGCGCGGGATGCGATCCTCTGCCTGAGTGCATCGTCATCCAGCTGATCGATGTGCTCGCCGATCCAATCGAACTTTTCTTCGGCAAGTGCGCGCTCGAAAATGCGGCTGCGGGCAGCGGATACGCGGTTCACGGGTGCGGGTGAGGGGGCGGACTCGGCCTTGCGGCTGTGACGGCCATGCTTCTCAGGCTCTATGACTTTCTTGATGGCAGGCTTGATGGCGTCGTGATAGATCTGATCGCCGATATTGTAGACCCTCTTTATGCCGTGCTTAAGATGCTTGCCCAGTTCGCCGGTGTATTTTTCACCCTTTGCGGCTGCGGTGGTAAAGGCATCAACAAATTCCTTGCGAAGGAAGGGAGCCAGACGGCGCAGAGTATCCCAGCTGATATCGCTTTCGCAGTTGATCACCAGTTTCTCAAGGCAATCTTTGCTGAGGAAGGGAGCCAGTTTGGAAAGCTGTTTGGGGCTGCACTTGCCGTTGTAGCGCATTACGATCTCCTCAAGCGCTTCGCGGCTCATGAAAGGCGCCATTTCGATCACCTTATCGAGGTCGATCTTTTCTTCGGTATTGACTTTGGGTTCTTCGGTATGTTCGGCAGCTTCGTATGCGGTTTCGTAGGCAGATGCGGTTTCTTTGGCAGCGGCTTCATATGCAGCTTCGTAAGCCTCTGCGGCGGCGAATTCCGCATCTTCGATGGCCTTTTCTGCCTTTGCGTGGATATCGGTGTAGTCCAGCTTCAGTTCGATAGGCTTTGCTGCTGCGGGTGCGCGTCCTTCCAGGCGGAAGTCAACGTCTCCGGAAAGCAGCTGCTCGAGAGTAACGCCGAACATTCGGGAAAGCTCCACCAAAGTGAGAACATCGGGCAGCGCAGCCCCCTTTTCCCATTTGGAAACAGCCTGATGGGAAACGTTCAGGCATGCGGCCAGGGTCTGCTGCGTCATGCCTTCTGCCTGACGCAGCTTTGCGATTGCGGCACCTACTACTTTATTTTCGATCATTTTATTTTCCTCCTTATGTCGGGCGGTCAGGCAATGGCCTGAAGCCTGTCGGAAATGTCGTTGGTTATCAGCTGTTCCATTGTGACGCCGAACAGTCTGCACATGGAATACAGCGTCATTATATCGGGCAGTGCGACGCCGTGTTCCCATTTTGAAACGGCCTGATGGGAAACATACAGCTTTGCCGCCAAAGTCTGCTGTGTAAGTTTCATTGCGCGCCTCAACTGGGCGATCGCCTTGCCTATTACAGCGGTGTCAGCCATTTATCATTACCTCCGTTCTTGCCGTTGACATTATTATACAATATTCTCTTATGAATTGCAATCAACCACAGGTAGAATTCTAAATATTCTGAGTTGAATATATTTTAGCACTCGGTTTGTGAGAGTGCTAAAATATTCTTGACATTTACCGGGAAAGTGGCTACAATAATCAGTATTGATCAAAGGAGGAGAATCTCAAATGGCTGAAAAAGGAAATATTTCCATAAATGCTCAGAATATAATGCCTGTTATAAAGAAATGGCTCTATTCCGATAAGGATATCTTTGTGCGTGAGCTGGTTTCCAACGGCTGCGATGCTATTTCCAAGCTGAAGAGGCTTGTTTCTGTAGGCGAAGCTGAAAATGACCAGGATTACCGCGTGGATGTTATCATCGATAAGGAAGAGGGAACCCTTACCTTTACCGATAACGGCATCGGCATGACTGCAGAGGAAGTAAAGAAGTACATCGCGCAGGTGGCTTTCTCCGGCGCGGAGGATTTCCTCAGCAAGTATAAGAATGACGATAATGACGGCAGCGGCATCATCGGTCATTTCGGTCTTGGTTTCTATTCTGCCTTTATGGTGGCAAGCAAGGTCGTAATTGATACGCTCAGCTACAAAAACGGCGCTGAAGCCGCCCGCTGGATAAGCGAAGACGGCATGGAATATGAGATGGAAGTTTCTGACCGTACCCGGCGCGGTTCTTCCATGAAGCTGTATCTCACCGATGAGAATAAGGAATTCCTTGATATCTGGACTCTGCGCGGCGTGCTGGAGAAGCACTGCGGATTCATGCCCGTGCCCGTATTCGTTTCCGAAGTAAATGTGCCCGCAGCCGAAAAGGCGGAAGGCGAAGATGAGAACACAGCCGAAGAGAATGCGCCCGCTCAGATAAATGATACCGATCCTCTCTGGCTGAAGAAGCCCAGCGAGGTCACTGATGAAGAGTATCGTGCATTCTACCACAAGGCATTCCGCGATTACGATGAGCCCCTGTTCTGGATACATCTGAACGCCGAATATCCCTTCAATCTGAAGGGCATACTGTACTTCCCCAAGCTGAAGAACGAATTCTCTGCGGCTGAGGGCGTGATCAAGCTCTATAATAATCAGGTGTTCGTTGCAGACAACATCAAGGAAGTAATTCCCGAATTCCTGATGCTGCTGAAGGGCGCTATCGATTGCCCCGACCTGCCTCTGAATGTATCCCGTTCCTTCCTGCAGAACGACGGCTACGTGAAGAAGATGGCTGCCTACATTACCCGTAAGGTTGCAGACAGGCTCATCACCGAATTCAATACCCGCCGTGAAGATTATCAGAAGTACTGGGATGATATCCATCCCTTCGTAAAGTACGGCTGCCTGAAGGACGAGAAGTTCTACGAGCGCGTGAAGAAGGCCATTATATTCAAGACCTCCAAGGGCGAATATATGACCATCGAAGAGTATAAGAACGCAAACTGCGACGAGGGCAAGGATCCCGTTGTATACTATACCTCCGATGAGAAGCGTCAGGCACAGATGATCGCCATGTACGTTGATCAGGGCAAGGATGTAGTTGTGCTGGATACCCTCCTGGATAATAACTTCATCTCCTTCATGGAATATGCAGAGCATGAGATGAAGATACACTTCAAGCGCGTTGACTCCGCTGCCGACGATCTTACCGAAAACGCTGAGGTAAGCGACGATGAGCGCAAGAATCTCGAGGATATGTTCCGCGCCGCTACCGGCGATGAGCAGCTTGACGTGCAGCTGAAGCCCTTCAAGTCCGATGATATGATATCCATGATCACCGTTGACGAAGCAAACCGCCGCTTTGCAGAGATGTCCCGTCAGTGGGGCCGCAGTGACCTGCAGCTGCCCGAGAAGCGCACCCTTGTGCTGAATGACAGGCATCCTATCGTGGCATGGCTGAAGAATGCTGCCGAAGGCGATACCCGCACCGCCGTCTGCGGACAGATAGTAGACCTGGCCGAAATGGCACGTCAGCCCCTCGTTGCCGAGCGCATGATGGAATTCCTGAAGCGTTCCAACGCCCTGCTGACCATGCTGGTAAAGTAAATACAAATGCCCTCATGGGGAGTCGATTGCTCCTCATGAGGGCTGATTTTATTTGCGGCGCTTGTTTATGCGGCTTCTTTCTGCGGAAATGCGCTTTCGCTTTTCTGCAGCAGCTTGTTTGGCGGAAACGCTTGATTCGTTATGCATCGCCAGATAATTGCGCACTCGGCCCGGGTCAAGGCTGCCGTCGGCAAGACCTGCCAGAATGGCGCAGCCCGGTTCGTGGGTATGTGTGCAGTTGCGGAATTTGCAGCGGGAGGCGGCTTCATCCATTTCCGGGAACACAGAAGCTACACCGTCAAGTGCGTCCCACATACCAAGTTCGCGCATGCCGGGGGTATCGATAAGCCGCGCACCGGTGCGAAGTTCGAGCATCTGCCTGTGCACAGTTGTGTGGTGTCCTTTGTCGTTTTCGCCGATGATATTGGTCTTCATGCGTTCTTCGGACATCAGCGCATTCACGATACTGGATTTGCCCACGCCGGAGGAACCCAGCAGCACTGCGGTTACGCCGGGTGTAAGCATGGCTTCAAGAGCTTTCATGCCTTCACCTGTATGGGCGCTTACCGCAAGCATGGGGAAGTCCGGTGCAAGTTCGGATATAGCCATCTGTGCGCGGGCGAGTATCTCAGGCGAGGCAAGATCAAGCTTAGTGAGCAAAAATACTGTCTGTCCACCGCTTTCAAGGGCCAGCGCAAGGTATCTTTCCAGTCTGCGGACGTTGAATTCCATATTCAGCGAGGTGGTTATGAACACAATGTCTACGTTCGCGGCTACCAGCTGCCTGCCGCCGTGCCAGCTGTCGGCACGGGCAAACAGACTGCGGCGGGGGAGTATGCCGTATATCACGCTGAGTCCCACGTCTTCGTACTTCAGTGCGACATAGTCGCCTACGGTCGGCATTTCGTGCATGTTCAGGCTGCGCTTTACGATGGCGCGTCCGCTTCCGGTATCGGAGATAAATTCAAACTGTTCACGGTGAACGGCGGTTATAAGAGCAGGGGTACATCCGGGGAATTCTTCGGCATTGATGATGGGATATTCGATATGTTCCATTGTATGTCGTACCTTCTTTTCGTGTATTTATTTGGGGTACCGGTGATGCTTTTTCTCATAAGGCATCTCTCCTTTCGTTGTAAAAATGGACATAAAAAGGCCGCGGAACACAGCCGTTTATCACGGCGCGTTCGGCGGCCTTTCATGACAAATGGTTGGAGATGCGGCATTGGCTGCAAAAGGGCAGAATTATTCCCTGATTTCACAGCGCGCCTTTATGAAGTTCTAAACTGTCATCACCATATTGTAATTTGCAGTCATCAAACTCATCTCCTTTTGTGTGTATTTATGAATTAATGGGGTTTGAAGTGTTAGGCGGTAGCAAGCATCTGCCCTATGTTGTTATTGGAATATGAGCATTTAGCGGTGCGTAGGTGTGGGCAGAACTCGTCCCGGTTATTCGACACAATGTTATTACGGTTTACTTTATATCGATCCAGATGCCGGTATCACGCATCTGGGAATCGGGCACATTTTTGTAGAAACGCTGCGCCTCGTCGTTTGCTGCAGTGAGTGCTATAAGCGTTTCGATCCCAAGTTTTTTAAGCTCAGCTCGCAGGGTATCCAGCATTGCCTGCGCAACGCCGGCATGACGATAGCTCTTTATTACGCATATCCAGTCCAGATATGCTTTTACTGAGCCGTCGAAATGTGAGGGGATGAGACTTGCATCTATCCTGCCGACAGGCTTGCCGTCCACATATGCTATGAAGGAGAGGCAATTGGCAAAGCGGGGATCATCGAAGCTGCGGGTAACTTCAGATATGTACTTTTCGTCTATCTCCCAACCCCAGAAATTTTCCTCCACACGCAGTGCACGCTCAAATTCCAACATATCTGGTATACGAGATTTGCTGTATTTCGCGATGGTTATCATGTTTTTCTCACCTCGATATTTGATTGTAATTGCATGAGTTCCAAGCCGCCGTCCGGCGCAGGAACCGACAGTTATAGAAGTTGCACCAATAGAATTGAGCTGATAGTTCCCTGCGCCCATGACATACGGGCGCAGGGAACGGTAATCACCGCGCGACAGCAGTCCGCTGCAGGCCGGCGCCTGTTGCTTAGAAGTGGTCTGCGGTGTTCAGATAGAGGGGCTTTTCGATGAAGACCTTTTCGAGAACTTCGCGGTTGGCATAAACCTTCACATCGTCCCTGTATTCTGCGGTATCGAGGGCTACATAGCCAAGTGCCATTGCTCCGAGTGCGGTGACGGAAACGCTGATGTCAGCGGCGGCGTCGGTCTTTTCTGCCTTGTTGCCGGAAACGTGCCATACGCCGTTGTTCTCGGGAATCTGCTCGTCGAGCACCTCAATGGTGAATTCGCAGCCATCGGGCTTTTTCAGCAGCGCAAGTACCTTCTCCGCATTGATCACGCGGGCCATGTATACGTTCATGGCACTCAGATTCAGTGCTTTGCCGTCGGGAATCAGCGCGCCCAGCTTTATATCGGTGGGCATGCGGATGATTATATCCTCATAATCCGCAGTGTAGCGG
Source organism: Clostridia bacterium (assembly GCA_045649485.1). Taxonomy (GTDB): domain Bacteria; phylum Bacillota; class Clostridia; order Christensenellales; family Aristaeellaceae; genus RUG11247. Next base: position 18,134 of record JAZRPZ010000112.1, on the reverse strand, counting down.
GAGAGGAATCCCAGTATGGCATCGAAGCCTTCCTTGCCCAGCCATGCGGCGTCAACGACCTCTATGCAGTGCCTGCCGTCCTTGCGCTCATCACAGAAGGTGAAGTAAGCACAGGCCTTTTCGCCGATTGAGAGCAGATAGGTGTATCTGCGGGAAGCAAAGGGATCGGAATGGATGCGTCCCTTCATTTCCTCAACGGTGCGTACATGGGTCAGGTTGTACCTGCGGATGAATCCGGAATATACGGCCATGTGCGCGGTCATGTCGTCTCCGGGAAGCCAGAGCTTAGCCTGACCGTAGAAATGCCTGCCCTTGAGCGCGGTTATGGGGAAACGGTATACAGGAATCTCGCAGCAGGTCTCATAGCAGAACTTGCGGTAGAAATTGTGGTAGAAGGGGAAGAGATAGGAGAATACCTCGCCATTGGCGTATGCATCCGGAAAAAGATGCTCGGTGAATATGCTGCGTACTGCACCGCTTTCGCGATATTCCGGGAAGGTGGAAACGCAGCCGATGCATCCGGTGTACACCTCATGACCGTCAAACATGGTGTATCTGTGCTCATTCTGAACGTGAGCCATCATTTTTCCATCGTCTGTGAAGCAGCCCCAGTCGTCATGGGAAGAAGGATTTTCTTCAACGGCTTTGCGGATGTCATCCATGCTGCGTCTGCCGCCGAATGCCAGATTATTGCTGAGGGAAGCCCATACGCGTTCGTCGATGGCGCTGATTTTGCGGATGTCCATGAGGTCGTCCTCCTGTTATGCCAGTTCGCCCTTCAGCAGGCTGCGGGACTGCTCATCGCGGAACTGGTTGGTATAAAGATTGTAGTAGTAACCCTTCTGCTTGAGCAGCTCCCTGTGGGTGCCTTCCTCGGTGATGCGGCCGCCCTGAATAACCAGAATGCGGTCTGCATTGCGGATGGTGGAAAGACGATGGGCGATGATGAAGCTGGTACGTCCTTCAAGAGCGGTCTGGATCGCATGCTGAATCTTCTGCTCGGTTTCGGTATCGACAGAAGAAGTGGCTTCATCGAGCACGAATATTGCGGGGTCTGCCAACAGCGCACGGGCGAAGGAGATGAGCTGCTTCTGACCGGTGGAAAGACGGTTACCGCCTTCGCCTACGTCGGTGTCGTAGCCCTTTTCCATGTTGAGGATGAAGTCCTCAGCATCGACCATGCGGGCGGCTTCTTCGATCTCGGTATCGGTAGCATCAAGCCTGCCGTAGCGGATGTTCTCACGGATGGTGCCGGAGAAAAGATGGGGCTGCTGCAGCACGTAGCCCAGATTGGACTGCAGCCACAGCTGGGAACGCTTCTTGTAGTTCACGCCGTCGATGAGTATCTCGCCTTCGGTGGGCTCGTAGAAGCGGCAGATGAGGTTTACAATGGTGGATTTGCCCGAACCGGTCTCGCCTACGAGGGCGATGGTCTGACCGGCTTCGATCTTGAGGTTGAAATCGGTAAGTACCTTTTCGCCGCCGCTGTAGCGGAAGGTGACGTTGCGGAACTCAATGTCACCATTGAGCTCGGGCCAGTTTTCACGCTTGGGGTTGAAGCTGTCGCCGAATTCGGCGATTACTTCGGGGGTATCGGCGATCTCGGGCTCGGTCTCAAGCAGGGTGATGACGCGCTCGGCAGCAGCCTGAGACTGCTGCATATCGGCGAAGGTACGTACGATGCCCATGATGGGTTCGAAGATCTGGGTCGCGTAGCTTACGAAGGCCATCAGAGTACCGATGGACAGAGTGCCTGCGGTGAATACATCGTAGCCGCCCTTCCATACTACATATGCGGTGGCAAAGCCGCCGAGGGATACGACGATGGGGTAGAGGCAGGCGGAAAGCACGGCGGCGCGCACGGAGGAACGGTGCATACTGCCGGTTAGTTCCTCAAATTCGGCGCGGTTGGCGTTTTCGCGTACCAGAGTCTTGGTGGTCTTGGCGCCCATGATGCCTTCGTTGAAGGCGCCGGTTATCTTGGAATTGGTCTTGCGCACCTCGCGGTAGCTGGCAAGGATCCTCTTCTGGAAATAGTAGCCGACCACGCCGATGATGGGCATTACGGAAAGCACCGCAAGAGCCAGCTTCCAGTGGATGGTGAACATTACGATGCAGACCATCAGCACATAGGAGGAGGACCACATGATGTCGATAAGACCCCAGCCGATGGTGTCGCCAAGACGCTGGGTATCGCTGGTGAGGCGGGCGATGAGGTAACCTACGGGAGTCTTATCGTAGAAGGAGAAGGGCAGTTCCTGCAGACGCTTGAAGCCCATTTTCCTTATGTAGCGGCAGATGCCCACTTCCACGCGGCCGGAAAGCAGCGTGAAGGCAAATATACAGCCGACCTGTATGGCCAATACGCCAAAGTACTTGGCGATGAACCAGCCTATGCCTTCGATCCTGCCCTGTGCGGCAAAGCTGTCGATTGCTTCGGAGTTCAGCAGCGGGAAAATAACGTCCATTACGCCGTTAAGTACCATGATGAGCATAATGGCGATGATGAATCTGTAGAAGGGCTTGGCGAGCTTGAAGAGCTTCTTCCATATGCCCATATTGAATTTACTGGTATAATCCTGTTCTTCCTGGAACTGCATGAATTACGCCTCCTCTCTGTCAGCGTTGAGTTCTTCTTCGAGGGAGGTCTGGATCTGATAGATGCGCTTGTACAGACCTTCCATCTTGATAAGTTCGTCATGAGTGCCCTGCTGAGCGACTTTGCCTTCCTGGATAACAATGATCACATCGGCTTCGGCAAGGGTAGTCAGACGGTGGGAGATTATGAAAGTGGTGGTCTTCTTCTCGCCTGCGCCGCGCTGTTCGTTGAGTGCCTCGCGGATGGCGCGGTCGGTCTCGGTATCGACTGCGGACAGGGAGTCGTCGAAGATGAGGATGTCGTTGTTCTTGAGCAGAGTACGTGCGATGGCAACACGCTGCTTCTGACCGCCGGAAAGGGTCACGCCGCGCTCACCTACCATGGTCTCGTAGCCGTTTTCAAAATCGTTTATGAAATCATGAGCGGCTGCGGTGCGGGCGGCTGCGAAGATCTCTTCGTCGGTGAGTTCGGAATTTACTATGCCGATGTTGTTGCGCACGCTGCGGGAATACAGGAAGGGTTCCTGCAGCACCAGACCAACGCGGGAGCGCAGGTGGGGCTTCTTTATCTTGCGGATATCAACACCGCCGATGAATATGCCGCCGCGCTTTACATCATACAGTCTCTGCAGCAGGTGCATCAGCGTGGACTTGCCGCTGCCGGTGGCGCCGAGGATGGCTACGGTCTGACCCTGCTTTACGGTAAAGTTGATATCAGTAAGCACAGGGTTGGACTTTTCGTATTCAAATCCGACGTGGCGGAATTCAATGTCCTGATCGATGGGATATTCACCTGCATCGGGAGCGTCTTCTTCGGGCTTTTCGCGCAGTATCTGATCGATACGCTCGAAGGAGACCATGCACTTGCCCATGTCGGAAAGGATACGTCCCAGCTGACGGATGGGCCACAGCAGCATGGATATGTAGCTTACGAATACGGTCATTTCGCCCACGGACAGCTCGCCGGGGAAGGTAGCGACAGTCACGATACCGGCAACAAGGGTAATGCCGGTCTGTATCATGGAAAGTGCGTCGGAACCGGACCAGTAAACGGAAAGCAGCTTGGTCAGAGTGAGGGATTTGTCGTGCAGGTCGTCATTGGCTGCATAGAACTTATCCTCTTCGAACTTCTGACGGCCGAATGCACGGACCACGCGCACGCCGGTCAGGTTCTCCTGCAGTATGGCGCTCATCTTACCTTCCGCTTCATCGGAAATGGTGAAGTAATGGCGCACCCACTTGAAGAACAGCATCGCGAACACGAACAGCGGCGGTACCAGAATCATGGACCACAGAGTCATGCGGGGATTCATTCCGATAAGAATGATAAGTGCCACAACTACCATCAGCACGGCACGGAAGATTTCAACCAGCTGGCTGGAGAGGAAGCGGCGCACGGTCTCAACGTCCGATGTACACCTCTGAATAAGATCGCCGGTCTGTGCCTTTACGTGATAATCGTAAGGCAGCACCTGCAGATGGGCGTACAGCTTGTTGCGGATCTTTTCTGCAATGGTCTCAGAGGCCTTTGCGGTCCAGCGGGCTCTGAAGAACTGGAAAAGACCGTTGGTGGCATGGCAGCATACGAGTACGATGGCGATGATCCACAGATGCTTGAGCAGATAGGCGATACCGCCCTGCTCCATGAACCAGCTGCCAAGCGGATCAGGCAGATTGATCACAGCATCCATTTTGCCGTTTGCGGCGGCTTCCAGCGCATCGATTGTGCCGGAAAGCATCAGGGGAGAGATGAAGCCGATACCTACAGTGACCACGATGGCGATAAGTGCGCCGAGGTACTGAAGCTTTACACCCTTCATCAGTTCGAAAACGAGCTTGAGTTTCCTGGATGTCATATTAACCTCCGTTATTTCAGTGTGTGCCGGCTCACCATATCCAAAGCCGGGAATATGCTGCGATGATACGGCTCTCCCGCAAAGCCGCAGTATACAGATTCAGCTGTTCCCGGTAAGGTTTTTGGAGGCACACCACAGATTCCAAATATTTTATGATAAACAAACAGCCGCCGGTTTTGCTCCGGCGGCCTGCTGCGATATGAGTATAGCTTTATACTACGAAATACCGTAACAGGCGCACGGGCCCACTTCACCCTTGCGTACAATAAACGCTTCGAAAATTACAGAAAGGCAGAGTGCTGCATTGATGGTGTCGGAATTGGTAAAACCGTTGAACATGAAACACACTCCTTTCTTATAATTTACTTTATTCGCTGATTATTAGTATACTCAATATACATTGAAAGTCAAGAATTTATTTTGCATTATCCGGTGTTAATGAGATATCTGCCGCACTGCTTTTACGAATGATGCTATTTCATCAAAAGTCGTGGCGTGGCCTACGCTTGCCCGCACAGCGCCGCGACGCAGAGTGCCGAGATACGCATGAGCGCCCGGCGCACAGTGCAGCCCTCCGCGCACGGCAAAACCGGCCCTGTCCAGTGCGTCAGCTGCCTGAGAAGAAGACATGTCGCCTATGTTGAAGCTTACGATGCCCGCACGGGCGGATTCACTTTCGGGAGAGTATATCACGATATCCGGTATGACGCGGAGTTCTTCGTACAGCATGGTTGTCAGTTCGCGTTCATGCATATATATATCGGAAAGATTCTGCTTTACATAAGCTGCGCCGGCTGCCAGTCCTGCAATGCCGTGAAAATTGACTGTGCCCGCTTCATATCTTTCCGGAACTTCCTCGGGCTGCAGCATGCTTTCGGAGCTTGAACCTGTTCCGCCCTCGCGCAGGGTCGAAAGTCTCAGTCCGGGGCGAATATAGAGCCCGCCCGTGCCCTGCGGACCGAGAAGTCCTTTGTGTCCGGGAAATGCGTACATATCGCATCCGAGTTTTGATATATCGACAGGCATCGAACCCAATGCCTGCGCCCCGTCTATCAGATATGTAATGCCGTATTCTTTTGCGACAGTCCCCACAGCCGCTGCAGGCTGGATGGCGCCTGTAACGTTGGAAGCCTGGGTCATTATTATCAGCTTTGTTTCCGGGCGAATCCTGCGGCGCAGTTCGTCCGTGTCTGCCATGCCGTCGGCTGCGGGTTTTATGAGCGTGACGGATATTTCACCGCGGCGCTGAAGTTCCATGAGGACCCTTAGTACGGAATTGTGTTCAAGCAAAGTGCTTATAACATGATCGCCGGTCTTCAGTATACCTTTTATTGCCAGATTCAGTGCGTCGGTACAGTTGAATGCCATAGAAATGGAAAACGGGTCATCCGCGCCTATGAGTGAAGCAATATTTTCACGGCAGGAAAGCACGGTGCGTCCGGCTTCAAGGGAGCGGGAATGGCCGGCTCTGCCGGGATTTGCGTTCGTTTCGGTGATGGCGCGTATTACCGCTTCGGTTACGCACTTTGGTTTGGGGCTGCTTGTGGCGGCGTTATCAAGATATATCAATTCAAAGACCTCCTTCACGCCTGTATGCGGCGCGGCGTAATATAATATATCCGGGTCATGGGGGAGGGAAATAAGTGCAGGATGTTTTCGGAATAGCGGCGTTCCGTTCAAGGCAGCAGGTGCTGCTTATGGAATCTGCGCTCAGACGTGAGGGCCTGCCTGTCAGCGTCATAACGACGCCGCGCGATGTTGCATTGGGCTGCGGACTTTCGGTAAGATTCCGCATGGAGGATGTTTCTGCAGTTGAGCGGGTGGTAAAGGCGCAGCGGCCCACAAATCTGATAGGGATTTACAGAGTGGAGCACTCCGGCAGGGGCAGACCGCAGCTCACACCCATTGCAATATATCGATAGCTTCGTTATTTTATGTGTCGGGCGGCGCGGATGCTTGACCGTGCCGCCTTTCGGATTGTATAATATATAATGACTTATTGTGCATTACGGAGGATGTATATGGAAGCGCCGCGCGTGGAAAGGATATTGGATGAGCTGATGAAGCTTTATCCCGAGGCTCAGGCAGAGCTGCATTTTTCCAATCCCTATGAGACTCTTGTGGCGACCATACTTTCCGCGCAGTGCACGGACAAGCGCGTCAACATGGTGACCGCCCGTCTTTTTCCGCAGTATCCCGATGCATTCGCTATGGCACAGCTTACTCCCGAAGAGCTGGAGCCCATGATAAAGGAATGCGGCCTTTACCGCAATAAGGCGAAGAATATCGTCGCGGCAAGCAAGGCGCTTGTGGAAAAATATAACGGACAGGTACCCTCCACCCGCAGTGAACTTATGGCGCTGCCCGGAGTTGGTCAGAAGACCGCAGGAGTGGTCCTGCTTGCGGCCTTCGGCGATGACCAGATACCTGTTGATACCCATGTGTTCCGCGTGTCCCGCAGGATAGGTCTTGCAGACGCAAATACACCCGAAAAGGTGGAACAGCAGCTGAGGGATGTGCTGCCCAAAGATATCTGGAGCCATGCGCACCATCTCATCATCTGGCACGGAAGACGCTGCTGTCATGCCAGAAAGCCCGAATGCAGCCGATGCCCGCTGCGTGAAGGTCTGTGCGACAACCCGGAGTTGTAAAAGACTCCTCAATATACCAGTAGCCGCGGATGCGCGGCTGAAAGGAAGATAGAATGGCACTTTTTGTTGATATAGTCAATATCAAGGTCAAGGCCGGCGACGGCGGCAATGGCTGCGTATCCTTCCATCGCGAGAAGTATGTGCAGAACGGCGGTCCCGACGGCGGCGACGGCGGACGCGGCGGCAACGTTGTATTCGAAGCCACCGAGCGCATGCATACCCTGATGGATTTCCGCTTCAAGCGTCACTTTGAGGCAGGCAACGGTATGGACGGTACCGCAAACCGCCGTACCGGCAAGTCCGGTGAAGATGTGGTCATCATGGTACCTCCGGGAACCGTTGTCCGCGAAAAGGAAACCGGCAGACTGCTGCTGGACATGTACAAGGCCGGCGACCGCAAGATACTGCTGCACGGCGGCAACGGCGGGTTCGGTAATCAGCACTTCGCAACTCCTACCCGTCAGGCTCCTCAGTTTGCCAAGCCCGGCGAGAAGAAGCAGAGCGTTGAACTCACCCTCGAACTGAAGTCCATTGCAGACGTAGGCCTGGTAGGCTTCCCCAATGTAGGCAAGTCCACCATGCTGTCCGTCCTCACCGCAGCACGTCCCAAGATCGCAAACTATCACTTCACCACCCTGCAGCCCAATCTGGGCATCGTAAAGCAGGGCGACGACAGCTTCGTAATCGCCGATATCCCCGGTCTGGTGGAAGGCGCCAGCGAAGGTCTGGGTCTGGGCCACGATTTCCTGAGGCACATCGAGCGTACCCGTATGCTGGTGCATGTGCTGGATATCTCCGGCAGCGAAGGCCGCGATCCTCTGGAGGATTACGATACCATCACCCGTGAGCTGGAAGCCTATGGCGATCTGAAGAACCGTCCCGTGATAATTGCCGCAAACAAGACCGACCTTCCCGGCGCAGAAGAAAATATCGAGCGTCTGAAGGAGAAGCTCAGCGGCACCGATCTCAAGATATTCCCCATCTCTGCCGCTACCCGCAGCGACCTGAGGCCTCTGGTTTATGCCATCAGCGAACTGCTGGCCACTCTGCCTGCCGTCGAGCCCTTCGAGGAGGAGGAACTCTTCGATATCGAAACCGACAAGGGCGAGATGTTCCGCGTAACCGTGGAAAACGGCGTATATGTAGTAACCGGACGCGCCATGGAATACCTCATCAATTCCGTAAATTTCGGCAACGAGGAATCCATGAACTTCTTCCACCGCACTCTCAGGCGCTGGGGCGTTATCGACGCGCTGCGTGAGAAGGGCGCGAACGAAGGCGACACTGTTTCCATCGGCGATATGGAATTTGATTTTGTTGAATAATACGGAGGGAAAATATATATGACTACCAAACAGCGCGCAAAGCTGCGCTCCATGGGCGCTACCATGGATCCCATCCTGCACATCGGCAAGGACGGCATCAATGACAATCTCTGCAAGCAGGCATGGGATGCACTTGAGGCACGCGAACTCATCAAGGTAACCGTGCAGAAGAACGCTCCCATCGATGCTCGCGAAGCCTGCAATGAACTGTGCGAGCGTGTACATGCAGAGCCCGTACAGGTAATCGGCTCCCGTTTCGTCATCTACCGTCAGGCAAGAGAGAATTCCAAGATCAGGCTCGAGGATCTCTGATAAGCCAAAAACTTCCGTATCGCACATGCGGTACGGAAGTTTTTTCTGCTGACATTATTAGGCGGTGCCCTGTGGGAACAGTTCTCCGGGAACCTGCCTTTTGCGGATGCTTACGCCTGCCACGAACAGCAGCATAAGTGCGCCGATGAGATAGACTGCAGTTCCGGTTATCCGGAATATCAAGAGCATGGCGAGCGCGGTAACGGCACATTTTCCTGATTTGGCTTTTCCGGCAGCGCGGATAACAGCGGCATAGCGGCTGCTGCGCGCAGGTCTGAAGGCCGGTTCTGAGGGCTTGGGGTAATGACGGGCCGTCAGTTGTATGAGCAGTTCGGAATCTATCAGACATACTTTGGGCCGATCCAGTTTTTCCGCAATACGGAACGCGCTTTCGTCTGCCGCGGCTGTCGATACGATAATTGCTTTATCATATGCGGAAAGTGTCCGCCACGCTTCGCAGATATCATCGGCAGACAGCTTTTTTCCGGCAGGATGGCGGAGAAGCGGATATATTGCAGCACCGTCGAGTTTGTCGCCGTAAGCGGCGGTCAGTATTTCGTATATGCGCTCACCGGCTTCGCGGGCATCGGACAGAGAAAGATTTTCGGTTTCGGTGCGTGCATCGGCAAGACGACGGCGTTTTCTGCCTATGCGCTCTGTGGGTATACGTGATGAGAGCTTTTTCAGTATTGCCATGGCGATGAATGCCGATGCTGCCGCAAGCGGTATATTTCCCATGGCATTCAGAAAGAAAACATATAAAGCACCCGCAAGCAGGCTTATAAGTACTATCCTGTCGATGCTGCGTCCCATTATCATCGCCTCCGCATAAATTCTGCGCCGCGGCAAATGATATATTCATTGACGGATGTTTTTCTTTTCAATCAGACGATTTTAGTGTATAATGGTAGTGTAATCTATGGAGGGAGCTGTACGAATGCGGACAGGCATACTTGGAGGCGCGTTTGATCCGGTGCATTCGGGCCACGTCGCACTGGCACGCGCGGCGCTTGAAGAACTGGGTCTGGACAGAATATTGCTTATTCCGTCCGGTGAACCGCCATACAAACAGCCGCTTGCAAGTCGTGCAGACAGGCTTACGATGACGAGGATCGCCGCCGCTGAAATCGAAGGGGCGGAAGTCAGCGATATCGAAGCAACGCGTCCGGGAAATACATACGCAGTGGATACTGTGAAGTCTCTCAGAAATATGTATCCCGAAGACGAACTGATATATATTATCGGTTCGGACGCAGCAGCCCGCGTAGATAACTGGAAGGGTATTGATAAGATACGCAAAAGATGCAGTTTCGCCTGCGTTGTGCGCAAGGGTGGAACGGATGTTGTTCCGGAAGGTATGCTCACGCTGCATGCCGATATTCCGGAGATATCCTCTGCAGCGATACGTGCCAATATCGCTTCCGGAGGCAGCGGTGAAGGCATGCTTCCTTCAAATGTCAGGGAGTATATCGCACGCCGCGGACTTTATATTGCCGCGGTTCCTGAAAGTTCGATAATGAAGGATCTGAAGGAAAAGCTGAAGCCCGGCAGGTACAGACATGTGCTTGGAGTAGCGGATACCTGCGTTGAACTGGCGGAGATTCACGGTGCGCATGTGGGCAAGGCCTATATGGCAGGCCTGCTGCACGATTGCGCAAAGTATATGAAGCCGGAAAAGCTGCTGAAACATGCCGATGAAGCAGGCGCAGATGCTGATGAAAAGGCTGTAATGCCTGTGCTTCATGCACCGGTGGGCGCTTATCGTGCCCGCAAGAAATACGGCGTTACCGATGAAGAAGTGCTTTCCGCTATACGCAGGCACACCGTCGGCGCCGAACACATGAGCCTGCTTGATGCCATAGTTTATGTGGCTGATATGGTAGAACCCAATCGGGCGGAATTTCCCGGACTGGAAGATGCACGCAGGCTTGCGCGGCAGAATATATATGCCGCCGCGGTGAAGTGCGCAAGACTCACCCAAAGCTATGCCGGAAAGAATCACGGCACGCTGCATCCGATAACGGAGAAAATGATAAATAATATTGAATCAGGAGGATACAGACATGGATAAGCCCAGAGAACTGGCATTGGAGATCGCTCAGATACTTGATAAAAAGGGCGGCCTCAACATACAGATACTGCAGGTGGATCACCTGACTTCCATCACCGATTATTTCGTAATCGCTTCCGCGCGCAATGTGCAGGCCGTACGCGCCCTGTGCGAGGACGTGGATGATAAGCTCATGGAAAAGGGCATCGAGCCCCGCCGCCGCGAGGGCATGAACGAATCCCGCTGGATCGTTATGGACTATGCTTCCGTTATTCTGCACGTATTCCATCCCGAAGAGCGCGAATTCTACAACATCGAGCGTCTGTGGATGGACGGTACCAATCAGGTCGAATTCGAGCCTGCAGTGGACTGATATCAGCAAAACAGCTGCCGCGATTTTTGCGGCAGCTGTTTTTTTATATTTATTTATCGGAGGAAGATACTTTTGAAATCAGGGAAAGGCATGCGCCGTAACCTGCATAGTATTCCTTGTTCATATACAGCTTGCGTATTTCATTTTCAAGCAGTTCGAGCTCGTCAAGCGCGCGTTGACCATCGGGCGGCAATACAACGCTGATTCTTTTATAGAGATTTCTGCGTATTTCAATTAGCTTGCTGAGAACAGCATCTGTTTCGCCGTATGACTTTAGATAATCGAGCCTGTCATCAGACATGTAGTTTATATTAGGCATATCTTCGTACCTCCATAAGCTATTTATAGTATGATTATATCATAAGAATTGCCGATAGTCCATAAATGGGCTACTTGCGTCATATAAAGCTGTTAGGATTTTCACATAAAATGTGGAAGGATTATTATATGACGATAAGGGAATGTGTGGTTGACAGGCTTCGTGATCTTTGCAGACAGCGGGATTTGTCTATGAATGGGCTTGCAAACCTGTGCGGAATGCCTCCGACAACAATAAAAAACATTTTCAGCGGTGTAAGTCAGAATCCTGGCATAGTAACGCTGAAAATGATATGCGACGGACTTGGAATCACTATTACGGAATTTTTTGATACCGATGAATTCCGCAGCCTTGAACAGGAAATATACTGAAAACTGCCGTAAGCATACGGCAGTTTTTTGTGCAGATTTTTCCATGATTAGTTAAAGCGAGTTTGCGCCATAATATGACCATCCGATCGACGAAGGAGGATGATGATCATGGATGCAGCAAACGGAACCATCATGTCCAAGAGCCTCACAATTCTTGAGGACCAGCTGAAACATGAATTTCTCGCCGCAAAGAAGGCGGAATTCTACTCCGGTCAGTTTTCTGACCAGCAGCTTTGTCAGCTGTCTGCAAGGATTGCAGGTGAGCACCGTGCCCGCTACGACAGGCTGCTCGGATATCTGAACAGTCATGGTTGATAAGGAGGAGATAATGATGGATAATAAGAGAATCTGTTCGCTGACCGATCAGGACAGGATGGAGGACCTTCTCACTTCAGAAAAGTACCTCATAACTTCCTATTCCACCTTCATTCCCGAGGCAGTATGCCCTCAGCTGAAGAATGTGCTGACCGACAACTTCAACGGCTGTGTGCATAACCAGACTGAGATATTCGACAAGATGAATCAGCTGGGCTGGTACCCCGCCAAGAACGCGCCCAAGCCCGAAGTAGAGGCCGCGCGTCAGAAGTATCAGCAGATGAAGCAGAATATATCTGCTCAGTGCCAGGAATAAAGGATCGGTTATTGAGGTATGCGGTCACTATGTAGTGAATGTATACCTCCGGCGGCGTACGGTACATCGTGCGCCGCTGTTGTTTTGATATCCGCATAAGTTGTTTTGAGACAGTTTTTATGGTATTATAATGTTAAGAGATGGAAAACAGCGGAGGTGTGACAATGATACATAAGAAAATAAAGCTTTGGAAAGACAGGGATGACGTTACCCTTACTACATATGTGCTGGATGATTCGCCGGAGATGCTGAAGGGCAAGAAGCGTCCTGCGGTGATAGTGTGTCCCGGCGGCGCGTATCTGGGTTGTTCCGACCGTGAGGGAGAACCCGTTGCCATGCGTTTTGCGGCTATGGGATATCATGCCTTTGTGCTCAGGTATTCGGTATATTCAGAAAACAAGGGCGGATTTATGATGGCTGCAAACAATGAGCCGGAAGCAAAACCATGGCTCAATCATCCTGCGCCCATGCGGGACATCGCCTGCGCTATGCTTGAGATAAGAAAATATGCCGATGAGTGGCTTGTGGATATGGACAATGTGGCCATCTGCGGCTTCTCCGCAGGCGTGCACAACTGCGCTATGTATTCCGTATATTGGGATAAGCCCGTCATGAGCGAACCTTTCGGTGTGGATAACGCGCTGCTGAAGCCTGCGGCGGCGATACTTGCGTATCCCGTGATCGATTATGTATTCATGAAGGGTCTGATAGAAAAGATGGAAGGCTTCGGCAAGGAGCTTTTCCACATGTGCAATTTCGCGTTTGCCGGCGCCGCTATGCCGGATGATGATAAGCTTACCGAAATAAGCCCCAATTACCATGTCTCGGAAAAGACTCCGCCTATGTTTATCTGGGCAACTGCGGGCGATAACCTTGTGCCTGTACAGAATTCCACAATAATGGCAACTGCGCTGGGAAATGCCGGTATCCCGTTCGAACTGCATGTATTCGAAAAGGGCGATCATGGTCTCTCGCTTTCCGACCAGTCTACCTCCTCCACTGTCGGTCAGATAGATGATGATGCAGCCAAGTGGATTCCCCTGTGTCAGGAATGGCTGAAAAAGCACATTGGTATCGATCTCCCCGGAAAATCCTGATCACTGTGAATAAAATAGCCCTGCCGATGATTTCGGCAGGGCTATTTTTTATTTGTTTACCACGTTGACGGGATCGCCATCAATGAAGCACTTGATGTTGTTGCATACGATGTCCATAAGTCTGATGCGGGTCTCGATGGGTGCCCAGGCAACATGGGGAGTGACGGTGCAGTTTTCGATGCCGAACAGGGGACAATCCTGCGCCATGGGTTCGGTGGAGAGTACATCGATGGCGGCGCCGGCGATCATATTCGCCTTAAGAGCGTCTGCCAGTTCGCTTTCCACGATAACGCCGCCGCGCGCGGTGTTTACGATGTAAGCGGTAGGCTTGCACAGCTTCAGCTCGTTGATGCCAACCATGCCGCGGCTCTGATCGTTGAGCGGGCAGTGGAAGGTGATGTAATCCGAGCGGCGCATCAGTTCCTCAAGAGTGACGTTTTCAACGCCTTCCTTGTGGCTGCGGCTGTGAACGATTATGTTCATGCCGAATGCGCGGCCTATCTCAGCCACCTGCCTGCCGATGGAACCGTAGCCAACGATGCCCAGGGTGCAGCCGTACAGCTCGTGAGTGGGGAAAACGAAGGGGGAGAAGGTGCTGCTGTTCTTCCAGCCGCCATCCTGCACAAAGCTGTTGTAATCAGCCACACGGGAGGCATGATTGAGTATCATCGCGAAAACATGCTGTGCAACAGCCATGGTGGAATAAGAACCTGCGTTGCATACCACGATGCCGCGCTTCTTTGCCTCTACGGTGTCCACGTTGTTGTAGCCGGTAGCAAACAGACCCACATACTTGAGGTTGGGTGCGCAGTCCATCAGCGCAGAATCGATTATGGTCTTGTTGCAGAGTATGATCTCGGCATCCGCCAGCGCAGTAGGATAATCTTCCTTAGCCAGCATCTCATGTATATCCACGCATCCGAACTGCGTGAGAACATTAAGATCCAGATCCCCGCGCGTAACGGTACGTGCATCGGTAATAACGATCTTCATAAAAAACTACCTCCCAAATAATCTCCGTAGCTCGGGGGTGGGCCCCCGGGCTATGGACAGACAACATACAGATAATAGCCTTCCCTCAGCATAGGGATTCCAAAGGGATATCATCCATTTGGCGGGGTTGCAGGGGCAGAGCCCCTGCCCGTCTCTCACTCTCCCAGCAGCTCGTTCAGTATCCTCACCAGAGTGAACTTTGCGCCGATGCCGGCAGCTACGCCTACGCAGCTGGGGCAGCCGTCGGGACAGGGGCAGGAGAGCAGTACCTCACGGGCATGGGAAAGCAGCACGCGGTCCATTTCGAATACCTTGTCGGAAAGACCGATTCCTCCGGGCACGCCGTCATAGAGATAGATGGTTGGCTTGCCGGTGAACGGGTCGCGGACGTGATATACAACGGAAATATCCTGAGGTGCGCACATGAGATACGCAGGCGCGATGCCCCGCATGAGGTGCGCCAGACCGACCATGGCACCCTTCAGCGATTCCTTGTCATAACGCTCTTCCATGCCGTCGGGCAGGGTCCACCAGCAGGCAGTGGTGTGCATTTCAAGCTCTGGCAGAGTTACCGGTCCCCAGCCGAGGTTTTCATGAGTATCGAACTTCATCTTCTTGAAGAGCGTTACCATGCTGGAAACCTGTACTTCGCCGCGGGCACGCATCAGCGAACCGGAAGGCACGCACTCGAATTCGTCCAGAACCTTCAGCGAGGTGGTCAGGTCGGCATCGGTGTAGTAGCCTACGTTTACTTCGCGCACATAACCCTTCTTATCATCGAAATCAAGTTCCTCTACCTGATACTGCCTGCCTTCGTGCATGTATATGGCATACTGATGCAAAAGCATGGGCACGGTGAAACGGTCCATCTCGCCGATGACTTTGTGTTTTTTCGGGTCGGTGATATCGATAATGAGGAAATTCTGATCCGAGGCGGAACGCAGATTGATGCCTGCCTGCGGGAATTCTTCCGCCATCCAGTAATACCTGCCCGCAACGTGACGCAGTATGTTTTCGTCGCAGAGATATTCGAGCAATTCGGCGGTCTCGGTCTCGCATTCGAATTCCTCACCGTCAATGAAGGGCAGCTCGTATGCCGCACACTTCATGTGGTTCATGAGAATATAGAGGTTTTCGGGATTGATCAGCGCGTTTTCGGGCGACTGCTCAAGGAAATAATCCGGGTGGGTTATCATGTACTGGTCGAGGGGCGAGGAAGACGCTACCACGATGAGCAGCGATGCATTGCCTCGGCGTCCCGCGCGTCCCGCCTGCTGCCATGTGCTGGCAATGGTGCCCGGATATCCGCAGAGCACGCAGGCGTCCAGCTGACCTATGTCTATGCCCAGTTCAAGGGCGTTGGTGGAAACGACGGATTTCACGTTTCCGGCGCGCAGTTCGCGCTCTATCTCGCGGCGCTGGGTGGGCAGATATCCGCCGCGATAGCCGCGTACTTTGCCGGCATTGCCAAGGGGGTCGCGCACAAGATCCTTCAAGTAGCGCACCAGCACTTCAACGGTAAGTCTTGCGCGGGCGAAAACAATATGGGATATGTCGTGCTTCAGAAGGTCCGAGGCGATGCGGCGGGTCTCGGGTATCGAGCCTGCGCGGATGCCCAGCTGAGCGTTTACCACGGGGGGATTGTAGAATACCACATGCCTTTCGCCTGCGGGCGCACCGTTTTCGTTTATGAGCAGCATATCCTTGCCTGTCATGGTGCGAGCAAGTTCATCGGGATTGCGGATGGTTGCGGAACAGCAGATGAAAGTGGGGTCTGAACCGTAGAATTTGCAGATACGCTTGAGTCTGCGGATGACGTTTGCAAGGTTGGAACCGAATACACCGCGGTAGGCGTGGATCTCATCGATTACCACATAGCGCAGGTTCTCGAAAAGCTTTACCCATTTGGCGTGGTGGGGAAGTATGCCCTGATGCAGCATATCGGGATTGGTGACGACTACATGACCTGCCTGACGGATAGCGGTGCGGGCAGATGCCGGGGTGTCACCGTCGTAGGTGTATGCCTTTATATCAGCGCCCATGTCTTCGATCATGGAATAAAGTTCGGCGACCTGGTCGCTGGAAAGAGCCTTTGTGGGGAAAAGATACAGCGCACGGGACGCGGGATCGCGGAGTATCGAATCCAGCACGGGCACGTTGTAGCACAGCGTCTTGCCCGATGCGGTGGGCGTTACAACAACGAAATCCTTTCGGTTTATTGCAGCTTCGATGGCGCGGGACTGGTGGATATAGGGCTTTATGATGCCGCGGTTTTTCAGGGTCTCAACTATGCGGCTGTCGAGGCATGACGGGAATTCGCCGTAATGGGCCTCGCGGGGCGGCGTGACATGCCATGAGGTCACGTTCGCCATGAACTCAGGATTGCTTTTCAGTTTTCTGATGTAGCTTGATACGTCCATGCGACGCACCTCCTTTTGATAACGGGAACAGTTACATATCAAAATGCGCCCGGGGATGATGTCCGTCGGGCGCGGTAAGGTTTCAAGAGGTAAGAATAGCGGACGGGCGAAGCCGCCTGTCGGGTCGAAAGCCTTCGAAGAAGGATTTCGACATTCTTACAGAATGATGACCTCGGTATTTTCCACGCACTCGTTTACCAGAGCGTCGATATCCAGCTTTGCTTCGGCTTCGGGCATCTTGGAACGCTTGGGATGGGTGGTGGGGTGCTTGGGAGTGAATACGGTGCAGCAGTCCTCATAGGGCAGGATGGAGGTCTCATAGGTGCCGATATTTTCGGCGATCTTGATGATCTCGATCTTGTCCATGCCGATGAGGGGACGGAATACGGGGATATCCGCGATCTCGTCGGTGCAGCCCAGGGCTTCCATGGTCTGGGAAGCAACCTGACCCAGAGATTCGCCGGTGATCATTGCCTGTGCGCCGAAATCCTGAGCAAGCTTGCAGGCAATGCGCATCATGAAGCGGCGGGTGATGAGGGTGCCCAGAGAATCGGGGCACTTTTCGTGGATCTCCAGCTGGCAGTTGGTGAAGGGCACCATGTAAACACGCATGCCGCCTGCATAGGAGGCGAGGATCTTTGCCAGAGAAAGAACCTTTTCACGGGCCAGCTCGCCGGTGTAGGGCGGGCTCATGAAGTGGATGGCGCACATGCGTACGCCGCGGCGCATCAGCTGATAGCCGGCAACGGGGCTGTCGATGCCGCCGGAGAGCAGCAGGGCTGCCTTGCCGCCGGTGCCCATGGGCAGACCGCCTGCAGCCATGACTTCCTCGGTGTATACATAGGCAGCGTCTTCGCGGACTTCGACGCTTACCTTATTGTCGGGCTTGTGAACGTCTACCTTCAGGGAGGGGTGAGCGGCAAGAATGCGGCCGCCGATCTCCATGTTCATATCCATGGAGGTCATGGGGAACTTCTTGTCGGAGCGGCGGGACATGACCTTGAAGGTGCCCTTGAGGTCTTTGGAGAGCTCAACGCACTTTTCGGCGATCATGTCGAAATCCTTGTCCATCTCCCAGGCGGGGCTGACGGAGTGAATGCCGAATACGCGGCGCACGCGAAGTCGGATCGTAGCCATG
>JAZRPZ010000111.1:0-41597 GCA_045649485.1 Clostridia bacterium | reverse complement strand
GCCATTTTTTTGGTTAAGGTGGTTACCAAAACCCTTTCTCCCTTTTCGGTACGGATATTTATTTCACTTACCAAGTCATCTATCTGCCCCGTCGTGGGCTTAACAACCACCAATGGGTCTAAAAGCCCCGTCGGGCGAATAACCTGTTCTACAACCGCAACCGAATGTTCTTTTTCGAATTCACCGGGCCATGAATATGGGCGCCTATTGTCCGCTGTGCGAAAATGTGCAGAAAGTGGCTGCGGATTGGGTCCGCCGATTGGGTGAGACCGGCGCAGACATGCTGATGATGGATGATGATTACCGCTACGGTTTCAGAGCCGACATACTCTGCGCATGCGAAAAGCACGTGAAGGTTTTTGATGAAGAACTGGCCGAGAAGTTCGACCCCGCAAAAATGAAGAAAGCGCTGACAGAGGGCGGTCCCAACAAATGGCGCGATACATGGCTGCGGGTACAGGGCAAATCGCTCAACGATTTCGCTCAGATTCTGAGAAATGCGCTGGATGAGACGAATCCCAAAATGCGCTTCTCCATCTGCTCTGTACTTTCTACATGGGATACCGACGGCGTGGATTCCATAACCCTTGCCAGGACTCTGGCGGGTAATACGCGTCCTTTCCTCAGGCTCATCGGCGCGCCGTATTGGGCTGCACTGGGCAATTACCATGGCATTAAGCTGGGCACTGTGTGTGAATATGAGCGCCTGCAGCAACATTGGTGCAGGGATATCGATATGGAGATATTTGCGGAAGGCGATTCCTATCCCAGACCCAGATATTCCGTACCGGCTGCATACCTTGAAGGATTCGATCAGGTCATGCGTGCAGCCGGCAAGGGCGATGGTATTTTGAAGTACATGATGGACTACTCATCTTCGCCCGATTATGAACTCAGATATATCGAAGAGCATGCGGCAAATCAGCCCATGTATGATGTGATTGAACGATGTCTTTCCGGAAAGCAGGCTGTGGGTGCTGCGGTTTTCGCACCTATGAAAACATTCGCCCTTTCGCATTACCCGGAAGACAAGCCGGACGAACGCTGCATTCCCGCAGTTCTGAGGTTTGTGACCGATAACTCACTGCCCGTGAGATATGAGGCAGGGGATGATGCTGCGTTTATATTCGGAGATGCGGCCGAGCTTGCCGAAGATGAAAATTTCAAAAACGGTGCAGTGCTGGATATAACCGCTGCGCAGATACTGAGCCGCAGAGGGTTTGACGTGGGCCTGCGTAATGTGATGGGCAGGATAAATCCCGAAGAGGAAATTTATCATGCAGAAGACGATGTCACCGGTATCGGAGGAGGCAGCTGGATGGCAGCTGAGGTGGCTGAAGACGCAAAGGTCGAAAGTACGCTGACCGGTCACGGCATGGCAGACTGCCCCGGCGTGTATACCTATGAAAATGCAAACGGTCAGAGGTTTGCGGTATACTGTTTCCATGCGCAGACCGGATACGAGACCGGTGCGGCACGCGGTCTTTTCAGAGGCTGGGCACGTGCAGCTCAGATAAGAAGGCTGCTTGTATGGCTCTCCGGACGTGAACTTGATGCGGTCTGTGACCCGGCTCCCGACCTCTATATGATGGCAAAGCGCGATGGCGATGAAATGACCGTCGCTATGTGGAATTTCGGTGTGGATGCTGTCTATGCGCCCAAAGTAAGGCTGGGCGAAGAATGGACTTCTGTCAATGCCGATTGGGGAAGCGCAAAGCTTGAGGGCAAGACGGTGGTTGCGGGGAAACTGCCGGCCTTCGGATTTACCTGCTTCACCCTCAGGAAATAATAAACGCCCCTGTATCCGATAAAGGATGCAGGGGCGTTTGGCATGTCAGATATACCTGCCGTATTTGTGCGCTGCCTGATACATGGCCAGCACGTTTTCAAGGGGCGAATTATCCTGTATGGCGTGGGTAGGCGCGAAGTGATAGCCTTTGTGGGGCATCATGGTTTCGAGGGTGCGTCTGCAATATTCGTCAACTTCTGCAGCGTTGCCGTAGGCGAGGGGACCTGCCGTGGATATGCAGCCGCGGAAATTCAGCCTGCCGCCAAAGTGGGATGTGAGATATTCGGGGGACATATTGGTTGCTTCGGGCTGCAATGTGTCCACGCCGCGGATGCCCATTTCGATAAAATCTTCATATACCCAGCTGGATGAGCCGCAGGAATGGATGATAACCGGTATATTGTGGGCCTTGGCCAGGTCCACAAAGCGCTGATGGATGGGACGCAGGGTCTTTCTGAAAAGATCGAGACTTATCATGGGTGTGTGCTGCGTGCCCAGGTCTTCGCCCAGCCACATGAAGTCTATGTGCCCTTTGAGTTTGTCCAGAAGTCTTTCCATCATGCCGTACTGGAAATCTGCGCGGCGGTTGATGAAACGCATGGCGGCTTCGTTTTCGGTGATAAGATGGCAGAGCACATCTTCCATACCCATGATGCGTCCGTTGGAATTTATCACGTCGGGAGTGCCTGCGTTGCCGACATACAGCGCATATTTGCCGCCGTAGGACCTGGCCTGCGCGAGGGCTGTATCGTAATCGAAATCATCGGGGTCGGGCACGGGGAATGAGTCGAATGCCTCGTCTTCCGCATCCTTCAGCGGGAAATCACAGAAATCCCAGTAACCACCGGTGGAATGGGCGACCCAGCGCATTATGCAGCCTTCCAGTATGTTTACCTGCCTGTTGGGCGGGGCTTTATACAATTCGGGGCCGATGTACGGGGCGGATATGCTTCGGTAATCAACACCGAGTGCCTGAAACAGGGCTTCATTATCGGAAGGATCAACGCCGAGTGCGGCACAGAGTTTTTGGTGTACGGCTGCGTTTGCTTCGTAACCGATAGTCACGCGGTCGGTCTTTTCAAATTCGAATGTGCGGCGTACGCGCTCACGGGACGTCATGGTTTCCGGTGCTTTTTCTATTCTGAACGACATATTATCCCTCCGTTGCGACGTTTTGCTGTCTGTATGTTTTTGCTGAAATTCCGGTTTCGGCCTTGAAGACCCGCCGGAAATAGTTGTAATCGGAAAATCCCACGCGGCTTGATATTTCGGAAATCGTAAGGTCTGTGGTGCGTATAAGCTGCTGCGCTTTATCAATGCGCAGTTTTTTCAGGTATTCGGCAATACCCATTCCGAGATATTGCTGGCAGTGCTGATAAAGCTTGCTGCGGCTGACGCCGAGACCATCCGCAACGGATTGCGCATCGTTGTTTTCCGAAAGCCTTGCCGTAAGATAATCCCTCAATTCATCTGCAAAATTGCGTCTGCGCATTGCTATTGTCTGGTTGAGCAGCGCGTAAAGAGTGCAGGCTTCCATTATCTTTGCTGCTGCGTGGATTTCGTCATCGGATTTTATGGGTATGCCATTAGACGGGTCAAAGCCGCTTTCGGTTGTGATGCCGTCGAGCTTTGCGGTAAGCATTGCGCGCAGTTTATCGGCTGTGGTATCACAGGCTATCTGACCGAACATAAGGTATCCTATAATAACATGGTTGTCTATAAGCGGTATCGCAGCCTCCATAAGACCCGCATGGCAGGGATATATTATCAGCCTGCGCTCGGCATCGCAGCGGCGGAATGAGTGTTCGTCACTTTCCGCGCACTTTCTGCGAGTATCTTCGCAGGATTTCATCAGCCTGCAGAATGAGCAGGGCTCCTCGGGATAGGCCAGCAGTTCCCTGTATTCATCATCAAACAGTACCATGCGGATGCCCGAAAGGGTGTGGAAATCTTTCATCAGCGCAAGCAGCTGCTGATGGTTGAATTCGAGCTTCACATTCGTCACCTCATGTATAATATACCACTAAATCACCAAAAGGGAAATACGTTTGGACGAAATTACTTCTTTTGAAATGATATTGACTATACGGAAAAACAGATTTATTATAATATAGAGATAACAAAACAGACGCGGGGAAGGAGTGGGCGCAGATGTATCTGGCGGGACTTGACGTAGGCAGCACCGGCTGCAAGGTGGCCGTGTATTCCGAAAAAGGCGAGTACATGGGCAAGACCTACAGGGACTATCCGGTGAAGCACATGAATTCGGAGCACGAGGTGGATGTTTCGGCAATCTGGCAGGCCGTGCAGGTGGTTATCCGCGAAGCAGCGGAAAAGTTCCCGGGAATCGGCGGAATCGGCGTAACCAGCTTCGGCGAAACTTTCGTATTGCTGGATGAAAACGATGCGCCGCTTTTGCCCGCGATGCTTTACACGGACCCCCGCGGCACTGAAGAATGCACAGAGCTTTCCGCTAAACTGGGCGATGAGAATATAATCCGCACGACAGGCGTTGGTCCTGCATCCATGTACAGTCTGCCCAAGCTGATGTGGGTGCGCAAAAACCGTCCCGATATCTGGGAAAAGGTAAAACGCGTGTGCCTCATAGAGGATTACATCGTTTACATGCTCACCGGCAACCAGCAGACGGATTATTCCATGGCAGCGCGTACGATGGCTTTTGACATCAATAATCTCAGGTGGAGCGATATGATGTTTGAGGCGGCAGGCGTGGATGTTTCGCTCATGTCCAATCCCGTACCTACGGGCACCGCGGCAGGCAGCGTTAAACCGCAGCTGCAGGGTGAGCTCGGTCTGGGTGACGAAGTTATAATCGTAAACGTAAGCCACGACCAGGTGGCAGCAGGAATCGGCAGCGGAGTATTCGACGAAAGCTGCACAGTTGAGGGCGCGGGCACCGTAGAGTGCATAACTCCCGTATTTGACGAATACGACCCAATGAAGATGGCTTCGGGCTGTTATTCCATCGTGCCCTATGCCGTACCCGGCAAATATGTGTGCTATGCCTTCTCTTTCACCGGCGGTGCGCTTGTGGACTGGTATGTGAATACCCTCGGCGGATACGCCCGTGCAGAAGCGGAAAAGGCGGGGAAGGATATCCACGAGATACTTGAAGGCGGCTGGCATGATGCGCCCACGGGAATTCTTGTGCTGCCTCATTTCGCAGGCGCGGCCACTCCCTACATGGACCCCGGCAGCCGCGGCGCAATAATAGGACTCTCCGTTGAAAACACCGAAAAGCAGATTTATGCCGCCTGCATGGAAGGCGTGTGCTACGAGATGCGCCTGAATATAGACAGGCTGCGCGACGCGGGCGTCGAGGTAAATGCTCTGCGTGCCACCGGCGGCGGTGCAAGAAGCAGCGCATGGATGCAGATGAAGGCAGATATGCTGAACATCCCCATCACTGCCCTGAGAAGCGAGGAGGCGGGCGCTGCCGGCAGTGCGATGCTGGTAGGAGTGGCCTGTGGAGTATTCAAAGATCTCCGTGAAGCCGCGGATGTGCTCGTTGCCACGGCGGATACATACTATCCGAGGGCAGATGTCCATGCAAAATATGAACCCTATTACAGTAAGTATGTGAAACTCTACGACGCAATAAGACCCCTTGTGTAATACGAAAGGAGAAGATCCGCTATGCTTATCAATCTTGTAGACATCATGAAACTGGCCGAGGAGAAGAAGTACGGCCTTGCTGCCATCAATACCCCCAATCTGGAGTGCATCTACGCCGTGCTGGACAATGCTGAGAAGTACAATGTGCCCGTTGTCATCATGCACGCCGAGTGCCACAATCCCATTGCCCCCCTGAAGGACATCGGCCCCTATATGGTAAAGGCCGCAGAGATGGCATCTGTACCTGTATGCGTACAGCTTGACCACGGCGAGACTCTGGAATGCGTACAGCAGGCGCTGGATATCGGCTTCTCCGGCATCATGTTTGACGGCAGCAACCTGCCCTTTGAAGAGAACATCGCCAACACCGTAAAGGCTGTTGAGATGTCCCACAAGTACGGCGCCGGCGTAGAAGGCGAGATCGGCCGCATGCCCACCCGCGAAGTCGCTGCAGTACACGGAATGGAGCTGAAGGAAAAGTCCGGCCCCGTTTACACCGAACCCGAAGAGGCGCTTGAATTCGTAAAGCTTACCGGCATCGATTGCCTTACCCCCAGCTTCGGCACCAGCCACGGCATCTACAAGGCAGCCCCCGTGCTTGACCTTGAGCGTGTAAAGCGCATCAAGGAAGCGGTAGGCATCCCCCTCGTAATGCACGGCGGCAGCGGCGTTTCCGATGCAGACTTCCGTACCGCAATAGCCAACGGCATCCGCAAGATAAATTACTATTCCTACATGGCAAATTCCGGCGTACAGGCAGCCAAGCAGCTGCTTGCCGAAAACCCCACCTACTATCACGATGTGGCATTCGCCGTTCGCAAGGCAATGACCGAAAACTGCGAAAAGGCCATGAAGGTATTCTACAATCTGTAATTGAATAGGAGAATGAATATGAAAAAGCTGACTTTTGCACTGTGCTTCGGCAACCGCGGCTTCATGCCCGGCGAACTCATTCTGGGCGCACGTGACGATATGGTAAAGGCTGTTACCGACGCAGGCTACGATTACATTATCATGGATGAAGCTGCCACCCGTTACGGCGCGGTAGAGACCCGTGATGAAGGCAGGCTCTATGCCAAATGGCTGAAGGAGCATGAGGGCGAGTACGACGGCGTTATTTTCTCCATGCCCATCTTCGTTGATGAAAACGGCGCTGCCGAGGCGCTGCGCGACGCAGGCGTACCCATCCTGATGCAGGCTTATCCCGATGAGATAGGCAAGATGGACTTCCAGCACCGCCGCGATGCATACTGCGGCAAGTTCTCTGTAACCGACGTATTCACTCAGTACGGCATCCCCTTCACCGTAATGAAGCCCCATGTAGTACATCCCCTGAGCGCTGCATTCAAGCAGAATCTCGTTGATTTCGCTGCCGTATGCCGCGTGGTAAACGGCATGAAGCGCTTCACCATCGGCTGCATCGGCGCACGCACCACCGCATTCAAGACCACCCGTTTTGACGAGATCGCCCTGCAGAAGTACGGCATTACCGTTGAAAGCTTCGATCTTTCCGAGCTGGTATTCAAGGTAAACAATAAGGCAGACGATGACGCCGCGGTACAGGCAAAGATCGCCCGTCTGAACGATTACACCAATTGCTCCGGTGTGCCCGCAAGCAACATGCTGACCCTTGCGAAGATCAGCGCGGTCATCGACGAATACATCGCCGAATACCATCTGGACGCCATCTCCCTGCGCTGCTGGAACGAGATGGAGACCATCCTGCGCGTATGCCCCTGCGTGCTGCTGTCCGAACTGAACGACCGCGGCATCGTAGCCTCCTGCGAGATCGACCTGTGCAGCGCCATCACCATGCGCGCAATGAATCTGGCCAGTGAGCAGCCCACCGCTGTTCTGGACTGGAACAACAACTATGGCGACGATGAGAATAAGGTCATCCTGTTCCACTGCGGTCCCGTTGCTCAGACCCTGATGACCGCAAAGGGCACCGTTACCGAGCACAAGATGTTCGCAAAGGGTGATCCCGGCAGCGGATGGGGCTCCAACGAAGGCCGCATCAAGGCGATGCCCATCACCATCTCCAACTGCCAGACCAAGGATGGCAAGCTGATCGTTTATTCCTCCGAAGGCAAGTTCACCGACGATCCCATCGAGGACGAGTTCTTCGGCTGCGGCGGTGTTGCCGAGATTCCCGATCTGCAGAATAAGCTGATCAAGCTGGCACGCGGCGGCTTCAAGCATCACACCTCCATCGGTGTAGGTCACATGAAGCACGTGCTGGACGAGGCATTCAATGTATATCTGAAGTACGATGTGGTTGAGATAGACTGAAACTAAATAACCAAAAGGCGGCAGCAGTAACGTGCTGTCGCCTTTGTTGACATGAATGTTTGATGAATGTATAATTAAATGCAAAGTAACATGAAGGCTGGAATTTATAATGAGCAGTGGATATATATATATTCTCACCAATCCATCTTTTCCTGATTGGGTAAAGATAGGATATGCAGACAATGTGGAGGAGCGTGTAAAACAGCTTAATCGTAGTGAGTGCACACCTTTCGCGTTCCGAATATATGCAACCTATGAAGTAAATTCCAGACTCATGGATAAGAAGATGCATATCATATTTGATAAGCTCAATCGCAATCTACGCTCTATAGATGAATATAATGGGCAGAGACGCGAACGTGAGTTTTTTGCAATTTCACCTGAAGATGCATATGAAATTTTTGAAGCAATGGCGGCGATACACGATTGCTCTGAAAAGTTGAAAAAGTGGGAGATTTCGGAGATGAGTCGTCGAGAGGAAACGATTGCTGAAGAGATTGCAGAGGAAAGCAAACAGCAAAGAATTACGCGCAGTGCGAATTTTACTTTTGATCTTTGGAATATACCAAATGGTGCTGTACTGCATTATTGCGATAATGAAGAAATAAAATGCACGGTTGTAGATCGCAGACGCATTGAATACAATGGACGAATAATGTATATGACTCCGTTCGCGCAACTAATAAGTGGCAAAAACTCTTTGCAGAATGGACCGGGTTGGGTTGCTCGTAATTTTATGTATAATGGTGAACTTCTGATAGATAGAGAAAATTGAACAATATAGAATAAAAGCGGCGACTCATAAATTGAGTCGCCGCTTTAGCTTTACCACTCCCACATGTTGGTGGGTTCGGTGTTGAGTTCTTCGCGGGAGGCGAAGAAGAGGATTCCACTTTGGGCGGGGATGGTTACATAGGGGATGTTTGCTGCGGGGGCGGAAGTGCCGTGCAGGCGGAAGAGATTCCAGTCTGTGTCGCCGAGGATTTTATTCCAATCGCAAGGCACGGTGATATCACGGGAAGAGGGATTGAAGAAATAGGCGAGCTTACTGTTTTTGGTTTCTGCCGTGATTATCTCCTCATCGCGCTTTTCGTGCCAGTAGGGGAATTCGGCGCGGGTGATATAGGAGGGGCGGATGAGCTCAAGCAGTTTGCGCCTGTCTTCCGCTATTTTGTGAATGGGGTCGGAGGTGGTGATGACGCCGCCGGACATTGCCTGCAGTATCGCGAGGGCTTCTATCTGATGGGGTTTCAGATGTATGTGGAAATCGCGCAGCAGCACCGCGTCGGGGTCATTCTGCCAATATACGTTGCTGAAATACTGGTCGGCGTGAATCTCCTGTATCATGTTCACGGGACCGAAGGAGTTGTCATCCCACTGCGCGCCGACATCGCCGCCGATGCGCATCATGTCAACATAGCCGACGGCAGGCATGAAGGGACCGACGCAACCCAGCCAGGAAGTCTCTTCGCCCAGAACTTCGCGGATGCGGGACATAAGCTCGCGGAAATATTCAAAGGATGTCTTGCCGGGGGTGTGACGCTGTACCTTGGCGGAATCATGTATGCCCCACAGCAGGAAGTCGGTCTTGTACATGGTGTAGCCCATGGCGCGCAGCTCTTTGAATACATTTACTATATATTCCATGGCGTCGGGATGACTGGTGTCGAGGATATAATAATCGCTGTCCCTGTAGCCCCATGGCTTGGGCTCGTTGTACTGGCGCCAGAGGGAGACGTATTCGCCGTCATTGTCCTTCAGCATCCAGTCGGGATGCTCGCGGAAGAGCTTAGATTCGTCGCCCACCATGAAGGGGCCTATCCATATGCCGGGCTCGTAGCCCGCAGCCTTTATGGCGTCTGCCGCGCCCTTCAGTCCCTTCGGGAAGCGGGGATTGTATTCCAGCCAGTCGCCGCAGGAAGGGAAGTAGCCGGCGTCTATTTGTATGTAATTAAAGGGTGCAATATCGCGGTATTTATTGAAGCCTTCCAGATATTCGTCCAGAGTCTGCTGGTCGAGGCAGTGGTAGAGATAGTACCATGAGCACCAGTGGAATGCGGGCTTTGCCGGGGTGCGGGCATGCATGGTCTTTGCGATATCTTCGGCACAGCCGCGCAGCGCATCGGAGAAATTGTCCGAGGAGGTTATGCAGAATACGGGCAGGGGAGCATCGCCGGGGTCGGTGCATTCGAGGTCCGTGTGGGCAGCGAGCAG
The DNA here is from genome assembly GCA_045649485.1 of Clostridia bacterium. GTDB lineage: Bacteria > Bacillota > Clostridia > Christensenellales > Aristaeellaceae > RUG11247. Next base: position 31,666 of record JAZRPZ010000111.1, on the reverse strand, counting down.
ACCGTTTTCCACGGTGAAGCGGTTGCGGTATTTGGAATTGTCTGCCGCGTGTATTGCAGCACAGAAGGAGTCGCTGCCGAAAGCGATGACCGCATCGGATTCGATTTTTTCGTTGAGCTTCACGAATCCGGAAGGTCCGCCGATGCCGAAGCCCTGACGGAATACGCGGTCGCAGCCGGTGATTTCAGCAGAGGCGATGGGGGACACGTGATGAACGCCCTTTATGCCGGTGATTTTGCAGGAAACGGCGTTTTCGGTGAATTTCAATTCGAATGTGCCGTCCATAAGCTCATAGTGTATGGATGCGGCATCTGCTGATACACTGAGGGGGCGCAGAGGAGTGCCGTCAATGGCGGGATAAGCGTTTTTGAGGGTGATATTTCCGATGGTTATATCGAAGCTTCCGTCTTTTCTGATGAAGAACATAAGCACACGCTCCTTTCGGTTTGGGTATATTTTATCACAGGGAACAGGCTATGTGAATAGCGGAAAATCTTTTGGTTGAATATTGATTAACCGCATTGCCTGAAAGATTTTTAGTGATATAATACATAACTGTGCCCGTTTGCAGACGGGCTTTCAGTATGACTATACATAAGGGGACGAAAGTATGACTCTGCCTAAGGTAGACCTGAACATGCACATAGGTCAGCGCAATATAAAGACCGCCGTTGCCGCGACTCTTACCGCGCTTCTGTATTTCATCGTACACCGCAATCCCACCTTCGCCTGCATCGGAGCTATTTTCGGTCTGGGCAGCGATATGCCCAATTCCCGTCTTAACGGTGGCAACCGATTCTTCGGCACTCTGTTCGGCGGATTCCTCGGTATGGCGCTGTTCAGGCTGTATATCGTGCTCATTCCCGAAGGCGGCATGCATCCCGTGCTTTTCCCCTTCCTGTTTGTGGGCGTTGTGCTGCTTATTCTGGTCAGCCAGATTTTTCATTGGCCCGGCGCCGTGCAGCCCGGCGGAGTTGTACTGTGCATATTGCTTTTCAATACTCCCGTTGAGACCTATATTTCCTACTCTCTCAACCGTATCGTAGATACCGGCATCGGCGTGCTTATCGCGCTGCTGGTAAACTGGCTGCTGCCCCGTGAGCGCGTGGTGGCATGGCTGGAGAAGATCCATCTTAAGAAGATCGAAAAATAATATATTGCCTGTCTGTCAGGCATCATAAAAACAATAACCTTCACCGCAGTTCTTCTGCCGTGGAGGTTATTGCGTTAAGAAGATCTATGTAGTAATATGTTGGAAAATGGGTGCCTTATCAAGGGTGTTTTTGCAGAGGCAATGAGGAAAAACACGCAACTGTGATAGATGGCGTTACATATTGGATTTGATGATATGGGACAAAATCGTCTTTTTTGTTGACAGCACACAAGCGCTGTGTTAGAATTTGCCTGCAATAAATGATAAACTCTATGGGAGGTTTGTTGTATGAAGAACATAGTTACCAAAGAAGATATGCTTCTCAGAAACAAACTGTTTGCTTATACATCCTGTGAAGAACTGCCGCTTTCTTTCAATTACGGCGGCAGACAGGTACGCGGTATTCCTGCGGAATTCAAGCCTGAGTGCGAGGTGCGCATCGTGGATTCCACTATGGTGCAGCGCATTATCCGCGGCAGGGATGAAAACGGACTCGAGATAAGGTTCGAGCACATTGAATACAGGGATTATCCCGCTACCGAGATGGTGGCATATTTCACCAACAAGGGCGATTGCGATACTCCCATTATTTCCGATATCCGCATTGTAGACGGCGTCATCGGCATTGAGGGCAGCACCCTCATTCACGGCAACGGCGATACGCTTAAGGACGACGGCTACGAATGGTTCCGCGATGAGATGGACCATTCTGTTGTAAAAGCACCTGCGGACGGCACCTCCTGCAACGGCGCATTCCCTTACATGCGGCTGCAGGCAGGGGAGTGGGGCGTTAATATAGCGGTCGGCTGGCCTCATATGTGGAAGGCGGAATTTGCTCCCGCAGAGGGCGGCGTGCGCATTGCCGCCGGTCAGCTGCGCTGCAATATGGTCATTCATCCCGGCGAGACCATGCGCACACCCCGCATGAATTTCCTTGCCTACGCAGGCGATGAAACGCGCGGCACGAATATGTGGCGCAGGTGGTATTTTGACCACATACTGCCCCGCGAAAACGGAAAAAAGCTGCCGCCGAAGTTCTGTGCCCATGTATTCGGCGCAGGCGGACATCCCGAATTTACCGGAGCTACCGAGGAAAATCAGGTGGGCGGCATCGAAGATTATGTGCGCCGCGGACTGAAGCCCGATATCTGGTGGGTAGACGCAGGCTGGTATCCCTGCGATTATGATTGGCCGCGCATCGGCACATGGCTGCCCGATGAGAACAGATTCCCGAACGGACTTTCGCCCATTGGCGAAAAGTGCGATGAACACGGCATACAGCTGCTTCTGTGGTTCGAACCCGAACGCGTGAGAAAGGGCACGAAGCTTGCTGATGAGCATCCCGAATGGCTTCTCAAGCGCAGGGCTGATGCTGCCGGCGATCCTAAGGATACCATACTGAACCTGGACCATCATGACGGTCTGCTGGATCTGGGCAATAAGGCTTGCTGCGATGCGCTGATCGAGCATGTGGACGGAATAATTAAGGAAGCGCATGTGCGCATCTATCGACAGGATTTCAATTTTGATCCCAAGCCCTATTGGGAGCAGAATGAAGCGCCCGACCGCATCGGTGCCATTGAAAATATGCATGCACAGGGATATCTGCGCTATTGGGATGAACTGATACTGCGCAATCCCGGACTGTGGATAGATTCCTGTGCATCCGGCGGACGCAGAAACGATCTTGAGACCATGCGCCGCGCTGTGCCGCTGCATTATACCGACGTGGGTTACGGCAACCATCCCATAAAGCATAAGCAGCATTATCAGATGTTCGGCTGGATCCCGTACTTCCGCGCTCACAATATGAACTGGGCTGATCCTGTCACCGGAGAATACAGCAATTCCGGCAAGCACAACGACAGGTATTCCTATTATGCGGCAATGGCTCCCGCACTTACGGATATGATCGAGCATGATGCCCCTGAAGAGGAATTCGAGCTTGCACGCGAGATGCATCCCATCTGGCGCAGGGCAGCGGAATATATGCTGAATGCTGATTATTATCCGCTGACCGGGTGCAGAAAATCGCCCCGAGACCAGTATGCCGTGCAGTTCCATAATCCCGATGAAAACGCGGGTTTTATGGAGATAGTAACGGGAACTCAGTGTGATGAAAAGGCTTTCACTGTGAAGCTGAGCGCGCTGGATGCTGACGCCGCATACGAAATGGTTAATCCCGAAAGCGGCGAAAAGCGGGAGTTTGCCGGTTGTGAGCTTATGAAGGGCGTGGATTTTGCCACCGCAAAGCATACCGGTCAGATCTGGTTCTATACCAAGAGATAAGGAGATAATACATATGAATTGGCTGCTTCTCGCAGTTTCGGTTATAATGAATGTACTTGCCTGCGGCGTGCTCCGCAATGATTTCTGCAAAAAGGAGATCAAGGGAAATGCCGACCTGAACGCCTTCAATGCGGTGTCCAGTCTGCTTTCCGCAGGCACGCTTGCGGTCATCGCTGCGGTTTCCGGTTCGCTGTGCATGCCGTCTGCATACACGCTGCTGCTGGGCATTGTGTTCGGTCTTGCTACCGCACTTTGTGCAATACTGCACATGAAGGCGCTGGAAAACGGACCGCTTTCCTATACCGGAGTCATCTGCTCCTGTGCTATGGTAATTCCTGCGCTTTCGGGTCTGCTGTTCTTCGGAGAAAGCGTTGTGCTTTCCCAGTATATCGGCATCGCGCTGATGCTGGCCTCCTTCGTGTGTGCTGTGGATAAGTCTGCGGATGAAAACGGAATGACCTTCAAGTGGATGCTTCTCTGCCTCGGCTCTTTCCTGTTCTCCGGCAGCGTAGGCGTTATGCAGAAGGTACATCAGAGTTCCGCCCATAAGGATGAACTGGGTATCTTCCTTGTAATCGCTTTTATCGTATCCGCCATATTCTCTGCAATACTTTCCGTTTATTACAAAAAGAAGTATGGTCAGAGTGTAACCGTGATGAGCGCGGGACGTATGAAGAAGTTCATTATCGTCAGCATCGTCTGCGGTATCGGCATTGCACTGTGCAATCAGATTAATATGTTCCTTGCGGGCGCTATGGAAGCTATCATCTTCTATCCCGTGGTAAACGGCGCAGGCATGCTGCTCACATCTCTTGCCGGTCTTGTCATCTGGCGCGAAAAGTTCACTGTCAAGCAGTGGGCGGGCTTCATCGCAGGTACTGCGGCGATATTCCTGCTCTGCGGTATATTCTGATAAAAGAAAAAATCCGTCATGTTATCATGACGGATTTTTTATGGTTATTTACGGTACATCCCTGAAAAGCTGAGGATCGTCAAGATCAACGATTATCTCTTCGGCTTCTACTTCGTCCTTCGCGAAGGCTACCTGACCGATGAGGGTAAGCAGCTTGTCGCGTCCGGTGCCGTCCTCGGAGGAATACTGGATTATCTCCCAGGGCTGCACTGCCAGCTTGCGGCAGATAACGGGGATGTTTCTGCTGCGCTGTGCCTTGGAAAGCTTGTCAGCCTTGGTGGCGACGACGGTGAAGGGGATGTTGTAGTGGCGCAGGTAGTTGACCATCATTGCGTCATCTGCTGTGGGCTCATGACGCAGGTCTACCAGCTGCAGCACATGCTTAAGGTTGGCGCTGTTCTCGAGGTAGCCCTCGATCATGTCGCCCCACTTCTGTTTCTCGTTTTTGGAAGTCTTTGCAAAGCCGTAACCGGGCAGGTCTACCAGGAACATCTCGTCGTTGATGTCGTAGAAATTGACCAGCCTTGTCTTGCCGGGTTCGGCAGAGGTGCGGGCAAGCTTGGAATTGCGGGTAAGGCTGTTGATGAGGGAGCTTTTGCCGACGTTGGATTTACCGGCCATAGCTATCTCGGGCTTACCCTGTCCGGGGAAGGAGGTCAGCTTGGAAAGCGAGACCACGAATTTTGCGTTCTTGATTACCATACGGCCCTCACATCAGCCGCTGATAGCGGCGCTTTCGATGGGTTTGGAGAGAACCAGTGCAACGGCGTTGTCCACCTTGTCTACAAGGGTGATCTCCATATCGTTGCGGATGGTCTCGTCCAGCTGTTCAAGATCCTTGCCGTTGTCCTTGGGCAGCAGTATGCGCTTTACGCCCATGCGGTAGGCGGCCAGCAGCTTTTCCTTTACGCCGCCGATAGGCAGCACGCGTCCGGTAAGGGTGATCTCACCGGTCATTGCGATATCGCCGTGGGCGGGGATTCCGGTTACTGCGGAGAGCATTGCGCAGGTGAGCGCTACGCCGGCGGAAGGACCGTCCTTGGGTACGGCTCCCTCGGGCACGTGTACGTGCAGATCGTGGGTCTTGAAGAATTCGGGCTTGATACCCAGCTTTGCGGCCTGTGCGCGCAGGGTGGAATAGGCGATGCCGGCGGATTCCTTCATTACGTCGCCCAGCTGACCGGTAAGTTCGACCTTGCCGGTGCCGTCCAGCACCAGTGCCTCAACGGGCATTACTTCGCCGCCTACGCTGGTCCATGCCAGACCGTTTACAACGCCTACTGCGTTCAGACGGTCAACGGGAGTGCGCAGGAACTTGGGTGCGCCGAGGAAGGTCTTCACGGTCTTCAGGTTTACGGTGACGGACTTGCGGTTTTCGTCCTCGCTGAGTGCAAGCGCTGCCTTGCGGCATACCTTTGCGATGATGCGCTCAAGGTTGCGCACGCCGGATTCGCGGGTGTACTTGTCGATTATCTCACGCAGCGCGTTTTCCTGAATGCGCAGCTGAGAAGGCTTCATGCCGTGTGCCTTCAGTTCCTTGGGGATAAGGTGACGCTTGGATATCTGCACCTTTTCCTCCATAGTATAGCTGGAAAGCTCGATAACTTCCATTCGGTCAAGCAGCGCGCGGTCGATGGTATCGGTGGTGTTTGCAGTGGTAACGAACATCACGCGGGAAAGATCGAAAGGCGCATCGACATAATGATCGCGGAAGCGGGAATTCTGCTCGGGGTCGAGTATCTCAAGCATGGCAGATGCGGGGTCGCCGTTCATGCTGCGGGAAAGCTTGTCGATCTCGTCGAAGAGGAATACAGGGTCCATGGTGCCGCACTGAGTGATGGCGGAAACCACACGGCCGGCCATAGCGCCGATGTAGGTGCGCCTGTGTCCGCGCAGTTCGGATTCATCATGCACGCCGCCCAGAGACATCTGCGCAAAGCTGCGTCCCAGTGCCCTTGCGATGGAACGGGCGATGGAGGTCTTGCCGACGCCGGGAGGTCCGACAAGGCAGATGATGGGGCTCTTCATATCGGGGTTCAGTGCGCGTACACCGAGGTATTCCAGCAGGCGGTCCTTTACATCCTGCATGCCGAAATGATCCTCATCCAGCACCTGACGGGCGAATTTGATATCCACGCCGGAATCGGTGTACTTGCCCCACGGGATGTTCAGCAGATAATCGATGTAATTGAAGCTGACATTGCCCTCGGGAGAATGCATGGTGGCACGGGTGAGGCGCTTGAGTTCACGCTCAGCCTTGTCACGGGCTTCGCCGGAGATGGCGGATTCACGCAGACGCTTCTTGAGCAGAGCGATATCCTCATCATCGTCCTCGCCCAATTCTTCCTGGATGGCGTGGATCTGTTCACGCAGGTAATAATCGTGATTGGCCTTGTCCATGGCTTCGCGCACGCGGGCAGCGATCTTGCCTTCAAGGCGGCCGATCTCGATATCGCGGGTGATGAGGTTCAGTACAGTCTCAAGGCGCAGTTTGAGGTCTGCGCACTCAAGCACGGCCTGCTTGTCGGAAACTTCGTTTATTACATTTGCGGCAACGAGTTCGCACAGGGTCGCGGCGTCATTTTCGCCGCGGATAACATTTGCAAGTTCGTTGGGTCCGTTCAGAGAACGGCTGCGGGTAAGCTTCACTGCACGGGTCTTTATAAGCTTCATGTAAGCAGCGATCTCTTCGTCGGTGAGGCCTTCGTTTACAACAGGTACCTCGAAGCCTTCGCCGCGCTGGAATTCACCGCATTCCTGAATGCTGGTGATGATGAAGCGCTTTTCGCCCTGAACAAATACGCGCACAACACCATCGGGCATGCGCATGAGCTGCTTTATGCGTACGATGGAGCCGACCTGATAAAGATCGGAAAGTTCGGGGCGCTCAACGGAAGTATTGCGCTGGGTCACGAGCATGACGCGGCGGTCGCCTTCCATGGCGCGCTCAATGGCATTTATGGATTTGTCACGGCCTGCATCGAAGGTCGTGGCGGTAGAAGGAAATGCTACCAGTCCGCGGAGGGGAATGAGAGGCAGCACAAGAATGTTTTCAGACAAATAAACACGTCCTTTTCAAGGTCATACAATATATATTATACATATATGTGTGTTAAAAATAAAGCTATTAGCGATATTTGTCAGAAAAGGTCAAATGAGGTAAAATAAAAAACCGCCGCACCTTACAAAAAGGCACGGCGGCTGATCCGGCTGCATTTCAGGATGACTTATTCGTCGTCCTCCAGCTCGTCGTCGTCATACATTCCGCTTTCCACCAGCTCGATGAGCTTTTCGGCAAGCGCATCGTCAACGGGAACGAATTCTTCCATATCGTCGCCTGCGTCAACGACCTTCATGACAAAGGCGTCGCGCTGATAGTGCTCGTCCTCATCATGCTCTTCTTCTTCGAGTTCTGCCAGAATAGCATACTCGTCGCCTTCATAATAGAAATAATCGAGCACCTCCATGGTCAACTCATTACCCTCGTCATCCTCAAATACAACGAGATCACGTTCGTCTGCCATTGGATCACGCTCCTTTCATACACATAATACATATTGGGGTCAACCGATATTATTATAACGCTGCCGCGATAATAAATCAATACCTGAAATTAACATTTTATGGGTCCAGCAAAAGCGCGCGCAGTTCTTCCATATTGGCTGCGGTGATGTCGGCACAGGGGATGGGAGTGCCGCTGCCGTCGGAATAGGCGCAGCCGGTTATTCCTGCATTCTGACCTGCGAGTACGTCCAATTCGCGGTCGCCGACCATTACGGCTTCTGTTTTGTCTATGCCGAATTTATCGATTATGTGCTGAACGCTTTCGGGGTCAGGCTTGGACTTGAATCCGTTTTCGCTGGTGACGGAATATTCAAAGAATTCGCTCATTTTCCAATAATCCAGTATTTTCGTGAGAGTTGCGCCGCGGTGGGTACAGATATAGTTTTTGCCGCCTGCTTTTATTATATCCTCCAGCAATTCACGTATTCCTTCGTAGGGCAGACAAAGCGGCGTTTCGATTTCCGGACGGATGGTGTTGTAGGCTTCTTCAAAATCAGTACCGAGGGAATATTTTTCCCTGAAATAACGCTTTGCGTGGCCTGTGGATATTTTCAGCTGAGCATATATCTCATCCCATTCTTCGTCTATTCCGAAACGGGCGAGCGCCATCTGCATGGCCTTTGTCATGGAAGGATATGTATCAAACAGAGTGCCGTCAAAATCCCATATAACGTGCCTGAACATGTTTTTCACTCCCGGAAGGCGTTTTTCATAATTCTACATCAGTAAAAAGCAAAAGTAAAGGGCGAGATATTGAACAGTTTCAACTGATTTAACAATTAAATACCTTAATAAATGATGTTATTGAGTTATCAATTGTGATATAATAGATATGTCAATGACCGTACATGGAGGAAACGCTAAATGCAAAGGCGTCAGCCGCCGCGGCAGGGGACACACCAAAGGAAAAATGGGCGAGTCGATTCCAGGGCGCGCCTTGTTTTAATTGGCCTTGCCGTGTTAGTTATTTGTGTTGTCGTTTACTATATCCGTGCTGCGGCGATCATCGGCATCGGAAAGCCCACATATTATAACGTGAGTGTGAACGGTGTCTCGTTGGAAGGTTATACCCGCGAAGAAGCGTCTGACATCTTTGATGGTCTCGTGTCGGAATGGCAGCATAAGGAATATGTGCTGACTTATGGCGACAAGAGCTGGACTTTCACAGCGGCAGACTTTGGCGCTTCGCTGAATGTTGAGCCTAAACTTGATCTTGCCTGGAACCTGGGTCATTACGGAAGCATAGGCGCCCGTGTCGATCAGATCAAATCCATGGACGAGCAGGAATACGCTTATATCAGCGAAATGGATTATAACGAACTTGAACTCGACCGTTATATCTACGGCATCAGTGCCGAGATAGACACCGATCCTGTTGATGCACAGGTCGTGCTGGATGTCGACGGCCCGAAGATCCTGACCGAATCAAGTGACGGATACAGGCTGGATGTCGAACACGCGCGTGCAACGGTTGTCAATATGCTGATAACCGGAGAACAGCAGGGCGAGCTGAGGGTAGAAGTTGTAAAGCCTGCTGTATCGTCTACTGATGTTGGCGGCAGCATGGAAGTACTTTCCAGCTATTGCACCGATATGAGCACATCCTCTTCCAAGAGGTATGAGAACGTAAAGCTGGCGCTGAGCAATTTCAACTGTATGGCAGTTTATGACGGAGACATGGTCTCTTTCAATGAAGTTGTAGGCGAACGAAGCAAAGAACGCGGTTATCAGGAAGCTGCAGAATATGCTGGAACTTCTGTTGTAACCGGTTATGGCGGAGGAAGCTGTCAGGCTTCGACTACGCTTTACTGCGCGGTTATAATGGCCGGATGCGACATTATAGAGCGTCATCCGCACAATATGACCGTTGCTTACGCTGAGCCGAGTCTGGATGCTACTGTAAGCTGGGGAAAGAAAGATTTCGTTTTCCAGAATAATACAGGCAATACGCTTTACATCTACACTCATGTTACCAGAGATGAATGCTGGGTAATAGTTTTCGGCAACAAGACGGAATACCGCATGGATTTCCAGTCTGTTGTGACAAAGCCCGGCGTAGAAGCCTATAAAGAAGAGATCCGCGAAGACGTTTCCGGTCAGCTGGCATACTACACCGATGAAAAGGTGCTGTATTCCAAGGGCAAGGACGGATGCGTATCTCAGGGCTGGCTGGTATCTTATGACTGGCAGACCGGTGAAGAGATCGAGCGCAAGCAGATATCTCAGGATACTTACAATCCCGGAACTTCAATATTTTATGTGGGCGTTCATGAACGCACCGCAGAGGGTGTTCCTGCCGATAACAACAGCGGGAACTGATTACGAATTACTTCGGCATATAAGCCGATGAAGAATACAGACGAAACAATTAAGGAGTGTGTCAGAGTATGTTTGATAATGCAAATATCTCTATATTTGCCGGCAGCGGCGGACAGATTTTCGCGGAGCGCATGTGCCGCTACATGGGCAAGACCCTTGGTTCTTCTGATGTTATTACTTTTTCCGAGGGCAACACCTTTGTTCGTGTAAATGAGCCCGTTCGTGACCGTGATGTATATTTGGTTCAGCCCATCGGCATGCATTCCAACAATGAATTCGTTGAGATCCTGTTCTGGATGGATGCTCTGAAGCGCGCCAATGCTGCCAGCGTTACTCTGATCATGCCTTATTTCGGCTATGCAAAGGGCGACAAGAAGGATGAGCCCCGCGTTTCCATCCGTGCACGCGTTTGCGCAGAGTGTATGGAACTGGCCGGTGCTGACAGGTTCGTAACCATGGACCTGCACGCACAGCAGATCCAGGGATTCTTCAAGAAGCCCATGGACCACCTGTACGCAATGCCCATGCTGGCAGGCATCATCAACCGTCTGCAGATGGACAATATGGTTATCGTTTCTCCCGATGCAGGCTATGCAAAGAACGCACGTAAGTTCTCCTCCGCTCTGGATCTGCCCATCGCTATCGGCGATAAGGAGCGTACCGACCATTCCGAGAACGCAAATGTTCTGGAGATCATCGGTGATGTAGAGGGCAAGAACGCACTGATCGTTGATGACTTCACCATCTCCGGCGGCACTCTGGTAAATCTGGCATCCGCTCTGAAGGCCCGCGGCTGCAAGAAGATCTATGCAATGCTGAGCCACAACATCATCTCCGAGCGCGGCGTACAGAAGATCAACGCCAGCCCCATTGAGATGGTATTCTCCACCGATACCGTTGATAACTACAACATCATCGGTCAGGAAAAGTTCAAGACCATCTCTGTTGCTCCCATGTTCGCAGAGACCGTCATGCGCTTCTACAACTACGAGTCCATCAACTCCATGTTCTCTCAGCTGCCTGAGCATATCATCAAGGCCGGCTTCGATCTCTCCGGACTCGTTCTGTAAGAGAAAGTTAGAAGACGTTTGGTTAGTGGATCGTTCTTCCGGCGGCAGACAGAAAAATGAGCGTTCTGCTGTGAGGACAGAGTGATCCGAAATATGGGTACGACAGAAATGCCGGTATCCATGCATAAAAAACAACCCGCTGAAATCTGATTTCAGCGGGTTGTTTTTTATGCTTCCTCGAAGGTGCTGCCGTTGGCTTTATACAATACTACATTTGAGAAATGACCTTCTTCGTCATGTCCGTGCTGTGAGAAATACCATGTGCCATCACCGAGGGCGCACATGCCGGTCTGTCCCCACGGGAAATCGGAAACGTCTTTTACCTTGAGTTTGCCGTTAACGGGCGCTGCGGAGCCGTCGATGATATACATGGGCTTGTTGGCAAATATTGCCTTCTTTCCGTTGTATACCGCGGCATAGTAATCGCCGGTAAAAGCGTCATATTCAAGATTCTGGATTCCGTATACGGTGTTGCCGGTGTACGCGGTAAGCCTGCAAACGGAATCAGGACCGGAGGAGTGCATATCTCCCTGAGAGAGGGGAAGTGCAGTGGCAACGATGTCCGCAGGGTCGTAGCAGAGTATTACCTGATCGTCGTTGTCATCCCTGTTTACATCGCCGTAGATTCCGTATGCAATAAATACATACTGCTTGCTGTCTTTGGGTGCGCCGGGCATGGGACCGATGGCGGTACCGTCTATGCCGGAACATCCGTATCTGTGGGCGATTCCGTTTTCAACAGCGAGATAATCATCTACAACCTCCCGCAGCAGTGCGGTGCGCATGATTCCGTCGGAGCAGGCATCCATATGCATGCGGTCTATTTTGTCCACGTCGAATACAGCACAGTAGAATGCGTCGGTTATCGCCGAATCATGGCCCATTATGCGAAGTATGCCCTTGCCGATCGCATCGTTCTTGTATTCGAGGGAGCCGTATACCATGCCGTCTGCGTCGTTGAAATCAATGCATCCCAGATGACCGAGCAGACCGTCCACGCTACCGATTATATTTCCTTCCAGATCGGATTTTATAAGACAAGTGGTGAAAGAGTAATAGATGAATCCCTTTTTCGGATCAACGGCGATGCCCTGACAATGGCCCGTGCCGTATTTGCCCGAGAATATTTTGCGGGGAAGATCGTTGTATTTCATGCTGCGCCTCCCTGATTTTTTAATGATTATACCACAAATTGCCGCTGATGGCGGCATTTTTTTATGATTTTGTTTGAAAAATCGCTGTCGTATGGCAAAAGACGATGCCGTCAGCTTGAATTTTGTCTGATTGTGGCAGATTTCGAAGAAAATATGAAATCTGTGACATATTGTGGTACGAAATGGTGTAATGTGGTATAATGTGGTAGAGAAAAGTGGAAGGGAGTGGCGTCTTGTGGCAGTAATTGAATTATCCGGCAATTATCAGCATAATATTGACCCCAAGGGACGCGCCACGATTCCCGCCGCGTACCGCGAAGCCCTTGCCGAGGGCTTTACCATCGGTCTCAATAACGATTTCAATGCTATAGCTCTTTATCCCGCCGAAAAGTGGGCGGAGATAAACCGCAGGCTTGAGCGTATCCCCGATACGGACGCTGAAGGTATAGCCTACGTCAGGCTTATCAAGTCTTTTTCCTACACCGGTCAGACCCTTGACGGACAGGGAAGAGTACTCATACCTCAGGCACTCAGACAGCAGGCCGGAATGGATAAGGAAGTCCGATTCGTCGGTCTGGGCAAGTACCTTGAGATATGGGCGGAGGACAGGTTCATGAAGCAGTATCTGGAGGCGCAGGCAAACGCCGTCAAGTTGCTGGCATACGTGAACAACCGCTATTTCAGCAGAAACGATTCGCAGGAGGGTGCGCAGCATGACTAACAGACATGATATTACCGGGCTTCTCAAGTTCATGGTATGTGTTATACTCATTGGCGGACTTGTAATGCAGATATGCATGCTGGCGGCCATCCATTCGAAGACAAAAGAGACTGCACGTATCGGCAGCGAGCTGGTTTATCTCCGTGCGGATCGCGATAACTGCTATCGCAAGCTGGATACTTTCAAGACGCGCGATAACATTGAAGCGCGCGCCATGGAGCTTGGCATGCAGAAACCTACCGACAGCCAGCTCAGAGTAATTTCCATTCCTTCGGAATATCAGAATACTTCCACGCATACAGCTGAAATTGCGGATGTGCAATAAATTCAGGGCGGGGAGGGATGCGGTTGGTTCTTACAGGACCTGTCATCCGTCGCCGCCTTGCATTGTGCATGGCAATATTTGCGGCGTTGTTTTTTGTACTGTGCGGAAGGCTTTTTTATCTGCAGATAATTGCTTCGGAAGAGCTTCAATATCTGGCGCAGGCCCAATGGACAAGTGAAAGCGTGATAGCGCCCCGCAGGGGAACCATATCGGACCGTAACGGCAGCGTGCTGGCCATGAGCGCAACGGCGTACACGGCTTCGGTATCGCCGCGTCAGGTGACCGATGCATGGGCTATGGCTGAAGTGCTTGCTCCCGTATTGAACATGGACGCGGCCGATATCGTCAAAAAGGCAGGGAACAAAACCCGGTCTTCGGTGATACTGAAGCGCCAACTCGATATGGAAACTGCGCAGCAGCTCAAGACAATGATCGCGGAATACCGCCAGGCGGATTCCGGAGTGCTGAACGGCCTTGTACTTGATGAAGGCAGTCAGCGTTTTTATCCCTATGGAGAATTTCTCAGTCAGGTGATCGGCATCACCACGATTGACGGAACAGGTCAGGCGGGGCTTGAAAGCTCGCTGAATGATTATCTCTCGGGAAAAAGCGGGCTTGTACTTGAGGAGATAGACGGCAAAGGCCGTGCGCTTTCTTACAGCACGGCAGAATATATAGCTGCAATAAACGGATCCGATGTGCGGCTTACTATAGACGCCACCATACAGGGCTTCTGCGAGAAGGCTGCCCGCGAGGCGTACAGCGTGAACAACGCTCAATCTGTACGCGTGATGGCTATGGATCCTGAGACGGGGGAGATACTTGCGATGGCTATGCAGCCGTCGTATGATCTCAATAACCCGCCGAGATATGATGTAAGTCTGCTCAATGATCTTATGCGGAACCGGCTCATCACTGATTCCTACGAGCCGGGATCCACTTTTAAGATACTTACGATGGCGGCGGCTGTCGATTCCGGCGTTGCACGGACAGGGGAAGGGTTTTACTGCTCCGGTTCGGTATATGTGGAAGGCGGCAGGATAAGCTGCTGGGGCGAGCCTCATGGTGCACAGACACTGGAGCAGGGACTGGAAAATTCATGCAATCCCGTGTTTGTGGAACTTGCGCTGAGACTTGGCGAGGAACGGATATATGAGTATCTGAATCGCTTCGGAATCGGAGTGAAGACAGGTGTTGATATATCCGGAGAGGCTTCCGGAATAGTTATTCCGAGATCGAATGTCCGCATAGGCGATCTTGCGCGAATGGGTTTTGGACAGTCCATTGCCGTGACGCCGCTGCAGCTGATGTCAGCAGCATGTTCCGTGGTAAACGGCGGATTGCTGATGCAGCCGTATATTATAGATTCGATTACTTCGCCTTCGGGTGAAGTGATAGAACAGGGAGCTCCGCTGGTCATAAGACGCACTGTAAATGAGAGTACCAGTACGATAATGCGTTCTATGCTTGAGGGTGTTGTAGACCATGGCGGAGGAAAGAATGCCCGCATAGAGGGATACTCGATCGGCGGCAAAACAGGTACTGCTCAGGTATACATAGACGGCGTGGTATCGTCGGATACTCATATAGGTTCGTTTATCGGTTTTGCGCCGATGGATGATCCTGCTATATGCGTAATGGTTATAGTAGACCGTGCCGATGTACCGGTCGATTACGGTTCGGTAACCGCTGCGCCGTTTGCAAGGGATATACTTGAACAATCCTTAGTGTACATGGGTTATGCCAAAGAGAACACCGGCGAAGTGATACTGGATGTTAAGGTGCCGGATGTTACCGGCATGAACGTTGCCGATGCGAAGGACGCGCTGAAGGCCGCAGGGCTCAGCAGCGTTATGGACGGCATCGGGAACAGGGTGATAGCGCAGCTGCCTGCGCCGGGTGCAGATATGGCTGAGGGTTCCCTGGTCATGCTGTATGTGGAAGGCGCAATAACGGACGGTGAATATGTTGCCGTGCCTGATGTGAACGGACTTTCGGTGGTGGAAGCCAATCGGCTGATACGCAGCTACGGTTTGAAAATGACAGTTTCGGGCAGCGGGATAGCGGTTTCGCAATTTCCGGCTGCAGGTGAAAAGGTACTGCCTACAACTTATGTTGATGTTACCTTTGAACCGCCATAAATACACAACGGGGGGAATTTCCTATGAAGCTTAATGCTCTTATTGAACGGGTAGATGATATCAAAGAGATAATCGGCAGTACCGATGTGGAGATCTCTGATATATGCGTTGATTCCCGCAAGGTATCTGACGGTGCGCTGTTCTTCTGCACGCCCGGTCTGCGTGTTGACGGACACAATTTCGCACCTCAGGCTGTTGCGGCTGGTGCTGTGGCTCTCATTGTTGAGCGCAGGGTGGATGTTGATTGCGTTCAGGTAGTCGTTGGTTCTGTGCGCAAGGCTACTTCCGTAATCGCCGCCAATTTCAACGGCAGACCTGCCGATAAGCTTAAGCTTGTCGGTGTTACCGGCACCAAGGGCAAGACCACCTGCAGCTATCTCATCAAATCCGTTATCGAGGCAGCAGGTCACAAGACCGGTTATATCGGTACCGTAGGTTCCATGATAGGTGAAGAGATGGTTCCCACCCGTCTTACCACGCCCGACCACCTGGAAATGCAGTCCCTGCTCAGGCGTATGGTCGAAGCAGGCGTTACCCACGTGGTCATGGAAGTTTCTGCCCATGCGCTGGAGATGGACCGCCTCTACGGAATGAAGTTTGCTGTAGGTGCATTCACCAACTTCAGCCAGGACCATCTTGATCTTTTCGGTACCATGGATAAATATCTTGCCGCAAAGATGGCATTCTTTACTGAAGAAATGGTGGAGAATATCGTTATCAATGCGGATGACGAAACCGTAAGCGCCGCATTTGAAAAGCTTGGCCGTTCCACTCTTAAGGTGGGCATCCGCGCTGCTTCCGATGTTCACGCAAATGATATCGAGATAGGCGAGCGTGGCTGCAGCTTCATGCTGACCCGCCACAAGATGTTCCGCACTGCGGTTGCACTCAGGCTTGCAGGTATCTTCAATGTATATAATGCACTGGTTGCTGCCGGTGTTGCTGCGGCACTGGGTATCGATTACGAGGCTATCCGCATGGGTCTGGAAAGCGTACGCAATGTACCCGGACGCATCGAACTGTTGGAGACCGAAACTCCTTACCGTGTGATTCTGGACTATGCACATTCTCCCGACAGCCTTGAGAACATACTGAAGGCAGTGCGCGGCACTACCAAGGGCAGGATGATCGCACTCTTTGGCTGCGGCGGCGACCGTGACAGCGCAAAGCGTGAGATAATGGGTGAGATCGCCGGCAGACTTGCCGACTATTGCATCCTTACCAGCGATAATCCCCGCAATGAGGATCCCTTCGATATTCTCAGGCAGATCGAGGAGGGCACCAAGTCCACCGGCTGTGAATACACCGTGATCGAAAACCGTCGTGAGGCTATCGGATATGCACTGGATATGGCGCAGGCGGGCGATGTAATCGTGCTTGCCGGCAAGGGCCATGAAACTTATCAGGAGATAAAGGGCGTAAAGTATCCCTTCGACGAGAAGATCGTTGTTGCGGAACTTCTGGCGACCAGATGATATTTTGGAGGTAACATAAGATGCAGAGGCTGATTCTTACTATACTGGCTTCCTTTATACTGGCTATCGTTTTCGGACCTGTTGTGATCCCCTGGCTGAAGCGCATGAAGTTCGGTCAGACTATCTACGACCTTGGTCCCGAATCCCATAAGAAGAAGCAGGGCGTTCCCACCATGGGCGGCATCATCTTCGCCGTGCCCGCAATCGTTGCCGCAATGGCATTTGCCTATAATGATACCCGTTGGGATTACATGCTCATGTGTGTTATCTGTGCACTGGGCTGCGGCGCCATCGGCTTCGTTGATGATTTCATCAAGGTAAAGCTGAAGAGGTCTCTGGGCCTTACCCCTAAGCAGAAGATGCTGCCCCTCATACTTATCTCCATCGGCATCTCTGTTTGGGCATATCTCAATCCTTCCATCGGTTCTGCGCTGAAGGTTCCTTTCACCGATTTCGAACTGAACCTTGGCTGGGGCTACATCCCGATCATGACTTTCATCATCGTCGGCACCGTAAACTCCGCAAACCTGCTGGATGGTCTGGACGGCCTGCTGGGCGGCTGCTCCCTGTTTGACTTTGCTACCATGATGCTCATCTGTGTTGCAATGTCCGCCGCTTCCGAAGGCACCAACCTGATGAATGCCGCCATCTTCTCCGGCGCAATGGCCGGTGCTCTGCTGGGCTTCCTGCGTTTCAATGCCCATCCCGCAAAGGTATTCATGGGCGATGTTGGTTCCTTCTTCATCGGCGGCGCTCTGATGGGCGTTGTTATCGTGACCCGCAATGCACTGCTGCTGCCCATCATCGCTCTGGCAATGATGGTATCCGCACTCTCCGATATTATCCAGATCGGTTACTTCAAGCTTACCCATGGCAAGCGCGTGTTCAAGATGGCGCCCCTGCACCATCACTTTGAACTGAGCGGCATGCCCGAAACTCAGGTCACCAGCATGTACTATATCGTGACCGTTGTTCTCTGCCTCGTAACGATGCTGGGCTTCGTTGCCTAATCCGGGAGTGAGTTTATGAAACTGAACAAGGCGCTGGTCATCGGCATGGCCCGTTCAGGCATTGCATGCGTAAAGCTGCTTGCTCTGCGCGGCGCACAGGTGATAGTAAACGATTCCAAAACAATAGATAAATTTGCTGACGGACTTGCAGAACTGAAGCTTCCCGGTGTGGAATTCCGCCTGGGTGAAGACCCCGTTACTCTGCTCGAAGGCTGCGATGCACTCATCATCAGCCCCGGTGTACCGATCACCGCTCCTGTTGTGGTAAAGGCACAGGAAATGGGTATTGAGGTCATGGGCGAGCTTGAATATGCATACCGCGAAGCATGCGGCAGACTGATGGCCATTACCGGCACCAACGGTAAGACCACCACTACCACGCTGCTTTCCGAGATATTCAAGGATGCAGGAGAGACAGTACATACCGTAGGCAACATCGGAATTCCCTATACCGGCGATGTACCCGGAATGCAGGACACCGATGTTACCGTGTGCGAAGTATCCTCCTTCCAGCTTGAGACCGTGAAGGAGTTCCATCCCGAGGTCTGCGCGGTACTGAACATATCTGAAGATCATCTCAACCGCCACGGCGATATGCAGACCTATATCGATATGAAGAAGCGCATATTCGCACTGAGCGAAGGCAAGGATACCGTAGTGCTCAATTACGAAGATCCCGTCACCTGCGAAATGGCGAAGGATGTAAAGTGCGCGGTGGTATGGTTCTCCACTGAAAGGAGCGTTCCCTACGGTGCATTCACCGTTGACGGAATGATCGTCTACGGTTCTCAGAATTCTTATGTGCCTGTATGTCCTGCAAGCGAACTGCAGATTCCCGGCAAGCACAACCTTGCCAATGCACTTGCGGCAACCGCTATGGCAATGGCTGCAGGCGTAAGCGCAGAGAGCATCGCGAAGACTCTCAGGCGTTTCACCAGCGTAGAACACCGCATCGAGTTTACCCGTGAGGTAAGCGGCGTAAAGTTCTACAACGATTCCAAGGGAACCAATGTTGATTCCACCATTCAGGCTGTACGCGCCATGGACAGGCCTACTGTTCTGATCGCCGGCGGTTACGATAAGCATACCGACTTCACTCCTATGGTTGAGGAGATACTGAAGACGAAGATAGCGAAGATCGTACTGATTGGTGCAACCGCACAGCAGATTGCCGATACTCTCGACAAGTGCGGCTTTACAGCATACGAGCATGCCGGATACGATTTCGAAAAGGCGATCGCCCGTGCATTTGAACTTGCTGAGGACGGCGGCAATGTGCTGCTTTCTCCCGCGTGCGCAAGCTTTGACATGTTCCCGGATTACGAATTCCGCGGACGTGAATTCAAGAGGATCGTAAAGGATCTGGAGCCCAAAAAGCTCTGAAGAGAATAGATACGATAAGATCTGCCAAGGCTGAAAGGCCGGTCGACAGGGGTGTGCTGGTTTGTTTCGTACTGCTCCTGCTGACCGGCCTTATCGTACTTTTTGCCGCAAGCTTCTATAATGCTCAGGATAAAGGAAATGCTCTTTCGGAAGTTTATTCGCAGCTGATAGGCGTTGCGGCGGGTATCATAGGAATGACTGTGGCGCTCAGAATAGATTACAGGTTTCTGTCAAGACCGGCTGTTACGGGCGCTCTTTTGGGGATAAGCATACTGCTGCTGATACTGGTGGCGATACCGGGTATCGGAAGATATCTGAACGGTTCACGCAGATGGCTGGTGATCGGTCCGGTAAGCGTGCAGCCTTCAGAGATAGCTAAATATGCAGCCATATTGTTTATGGCGCGTGCGCTTTCGGCTGGCAGACGTGATATCCGCAGGCTGAAGAATCTAATACCGTTGTTCGTGATTCCCGGGACAATGTTTCTGCTGATATTGATGCAGCCGAATCTTTCTACAGCCGGAAGTATAATCATCGTAAGTGTTGTAATGGTGATGCTTGCGGGAGCGCGATGGCTGCATCTCGGAATGCTGGGTGTTTCGGGATTCTGTCTGGGTGTATTCTATGCGCTTTCGGAAGATTACCGCAGGGCAAGACTTATGTCGTTTACCCATCCGTTTGACTTTATGACAAACGAAGGTTATCAGCTTTCGCAATCGCTCATTGCGTTTGCATCGGGCGGACTGTTCGGAATGGGTCTCGGTATGGGCAGACAGAAGTATTCGTTCCTTCCGTATCCGGAAAGTGATTTTATCTTTGCGGTGGTGGGGGAGGACCTTGGTTTTGCCGGCTGCTGTGCTGTAATCGGATTATTTGGGGCTTTTGTGTTTTTCGGGCTCAGGGTGGCTGTTCGCTGCCGTGACAGATTCGGCAGTTTGCTTGCAGGCGGAATCACGTGCATGATAGGTGTTCAGGCTGTGATGAATGTCATGGTCGTTACAGGACTTATGCCTACGACAGGACTGCCGCTGCCTTTCTTCAGCGCCGGAGGAACTTCGGTAGCTATAGCAATGACGGCTGTGGCGCTGGTGCTGAATATATCGCGCGTCTCTGAAGAGATATGATTTGATCACATGGAGGTACATATGCTGAAAAAGCTTTTTAAACCCATTGCTGTGCTTGCGGCGATCATTGTAATAGCAGTGTTTCTTGACGGAAGCGTGTTTATTATAAGAGATGTGCGCATAGAAGGTAATTGCGGCATGGAAGATACCGATGTTATTCGCCTTGCTGGCATAGACATGGGCGGTAAAATGAGGCACTTTGATGAGGCTGAAGTGCGGCGCAATGTGGAAAATACAGGCAGGCTCATTTGTGTAAGTGCGGATAAGGAATTGCCCGGTACGGTGGTCATTACTGTTGAACAGAGAGTGCCGCGCATTGTGACCGATTACGGTGGAAGCATTGCTCTTATGGATGCAGAGGGATATGTCATATCCGTGACCCACGAAATGCCGGAGGGTGATTATCTCTATGTGACCGGACTTTCTGCCAATAACGCAGTTCCCGGAAGGCTCATAGGAGCAGATAATCTGCGCATTGAGGCAATGGCGGCTGTTATAGACGGAATAGACGCGACCGGAGTAAGCGGCTATATATCTGAAATAAACGTTGCAGACATTGACGGAATATATCTTTATTCGCGAACGGGTATTCAGGTAATGATCGGTGATACAAATCAGATGGAGAATAAGCTTATCTGGATGAAATACGCGCTTATAGACCTGGAAGGCAGGGGAGAGACATCCGGCAAACTGGATGTAACCGGCGGCAATCAGGCTGACTACAGAGCAAACTGAATTGACGGCGCATTTGCGGGTTGATATGACTTGCAGATGCGCCAATTTTGAAACCTTTTTGACAATTACTCAAAACCCTCGATTTGGGGCCTTTTGAGTTTGCACTTTTTAAGATATAAATGTATAATATATCATAAGTATCGGATTAGTATGCATATCCGATGCACACCTACGATGCGGAGAAACAGATAATGGTAACGAAAAAACAGATTGCCGCAATTGAATTTGGTACATCCAAGCTCGTGACTGTGGTCGCGCTGTCGGGCGGTCTCATCCGCTGCGATATCGCCGGTTCGGGCACGGTGCCCTATGCCGGTTTTAAGGAAGGCGAGTGGGGAGATCCCGAAGGTCTTATCGACGCTGTTCAGGATTCCATAACCGCTGCGGAGCTTGAAGCCAATACCAAGATTAATGAGATATACGTTGGAGTTCCCGGCGAATATATTCATGTGCGCACCGCTGAAGCGGAAATAGTGCTGGAAGAGGGTCATACCTTCTCTTATGAAGATATTGATGCTGTTCAAGATCTTGCCGCCGATAAGCTGCGCATTGTCGATGAAGATTCACTGGTACTGCATCGTTCGCCTGCCTGGTTCTCCATTGACGATGGCAAGAAGACCATGAATCCCATGGGAGAGCGTGGAACGAGGCTGCGTGTCAGCGAAAGTTTCATCATCGCCAGCCATGATTTCGTGGAAGACGTCAAGAGCGTTATGTCCAGGCTGGGCATAACCATCATGGGTTTCCTTTCGCCCACTCTCGGAGCAAGCCAGCTGCTGCTTCCTCCCGAGGAGCGCGACAGGGTAGCGATGCTGATCGACGTTGGATACCTCAATACCGAGGTTTGCGTGATCGAAGGCGACGCCATCATTTATCATGCTATACTGGGCGTTGGCGGCGGAGATATTACCGCGCAGCTGGCCTATGGCTTCAATCTTTCGATGACCGAAGCCGAGCAGATAAAGAGAGCGTACCTGTTTGATGCGGATGAATTCGATCAGGACAATTATTATGAAGTGGATGCTGATGACGGCGGCAAGCTGGGCTTCCCCCGTAAGGATGTATCCCGAATAATTGAGAAGCAGGCCAATGAGATCTGCGATTACATCGAAAAGACTCTGCTCAATGATGCCGGAACATTCTTTGGTCCCCGCACTCAGGTATATCTTACCGGCGGCGGCCTGGCAATGATGCGCGGCGGAAGAGAATATCTTGCTGCCCATATCGGTAAGCCTGTGAAGGTGCCGATCGCACGTTCCGCAAAGCTGAACAGCCCTGTATACGGCACTGCACTGGGCCTTGTAAGCCTGATTTTCGATTCGATGGATCAGCCTGAAGGAATCAAGGACAGCGCGCTTGCCAAGAAGATAACCAATCTTTTCAAGAGAAACTGATACCATACAACGGTTAAGTATAAATACTAAACAACAGACGAGGGGGATGCCTTGTGCTCGAATTCGAAATGGAACAGACTAACGTTGCTGCTATAAAGGTCATCGGCGTCGGCGGCGCAGGTACTAATGCGGTAAACTGCATGGTGGAAGCAGGCCTTAAGGGCGTTGATTTCATCGCTATCAATACTGACAAGCAGGCTCTGGCACTGTCCAAGGCCACCACTAAGGTTCAGATCGGCGACAAGCTGACCAAGGGTCTGGGCGCAGGCGCCAATCCCGAGGTGGGTCAGCATGCAGCTGAGGAGAACCGTGAAGAGATCGCCAAGCTCGTTAAGGGCAGCGACCTGGTATTCATCACCTGCGGCATGGGCGGCGGCACCGGTACCGGCGCAGCTCCCGTTATTGCAGAGATCGCCCGTGAGATGGGTATCCTGACCATCGGCGTAGTTTCCAAGCCCTTCATGTTCGAAGGCAAGCCCCGCATGCGCAATGCCCTGGCCGGCATTGAGCGTCTGAAGGCTCATGTTGATACTCTGGTTGTTGTTCCCAACGACCGTCTGCTGAACGTGGTAACCAAGTCCACCTCCATGCGCGATGCATTCCGCATTGCTGACGACACTCTGCGTCAGGGCATCCAGGGCATCTCCGATCTGATCTCCGAATCCGCTCTGATCAATCTGGACTTTGCTGACGTCCGCACCGTTATGGAATCCCGCGGTCTGGCTCACATGGGCATCGGCCTCGGCAAGGGCGAGACCCGCATGGTCGACGCTGCCAAGCAGGCTATCTCCAGCCCCATGCTCGAGACCTCCATCAAGGGCGCACGCGCTGTGCTGATCAACATCACCGTTGGTCCCGACGCTTCCATCCTTGATATCAACGAAGCTGCCACCATCATCACCGAAGAGGCAGATGAAGAAGCCAACATCATCTTCGGCGCAGGCATCAATGAGGACTTCAAGGACGAGGTGAAGATCACCGTTATCGCCACCGGTTTCGAAGCTCCCGCTGCCAAGCCTGAAGTAAAGGCCGCTGCTCCCGTTTACACCGCAGCAGTTGCTCCCGAAGCAGCAGCTGAAACCGAGGAGCCCGTATCTCCCATCTTTGCAAACAGGCCTGTACGTGAGGCAGTTGCTCCCGAGGCAGATGCTTTCTCTCGTCCCGCCCGTGAAGCAGCTCCCCGTGCAGCACAGAGCGCAGAAGCTCCCCGCAGCCGCAGGGGCTTCACTCCCGATGTGCCCAGCTTCCTCCGCAAGAAGGACTAAGCGCAGCTTGAGAAAAAATAACGAGCCCAGTGCCCTTTGAGGCGTTGGGCTCGTATGCTTATAAAAGAGCGAATGCCAGAGGTGTATTTATATGCTTAAATGTGCTGTTATAGGCTCGGTAAACATGGATATGGTCGTGCGTGTGGATAAATTTCCCAAGCCCGGCGAGACCCGCACCGGTGACAGTTTTGCAGTTGTTCCCGGCGGAAAGGGCGCAAATCAGGCCGTTGCGCTGGGCAAACTCGGCGGCGATGTAGCCATGGCGGGATGTATCGGTTTCGATGCTTCCGGTGATACGTATATTGAGAATTTCAAAAATAATAATGTTGACATCTCCGCAGTTTCCAGAGTTCCGGGCTGCACTACCGGCACTGCTGTTATCGAAGTAGAAAGGGCAGGCGAAAACCACATCATCGTAGTACCCGGTGCAAACAACGAATGCGGACTTACCTGGCTTGACAGGACAATTGAAAAGGTCGCGGACAGAGACCTGTTCCTCTTCCAGCTGGAGATTCCTCATGAAACTGTGTGGAATGCGATCATCAGGCTGCATGCCATGGGGAAGAAGATAATTCTCGATCCTGCCCCCGCGGTCAATCTGCCCGATGATGTTCTTGCATCCGTGGATTATATTACTCCCAACGAGACCGAGCTGCGCATCATAACCTCCGAAATGGATGACGCTGCTGATATGAAGCAGCGCATGGAATATCTGAAGGCAAAGGGCGTAGGCACGGTTATCGCCAAAACAGGCGCAGACGGTGCGTATGCGCTCACTGACGAAGGATATATTCGCGCACCCGGATTCATGGTAACGCCTGTAGATACCACCGCTGCCGGCGATACATTCAATGCAGGTCTTGCCAGAGCCCTCAGCGATGGAATGGAGCTTGCAGATGCGCTGAGGTTTGCCAATGCCGCAGCGGCCATTTCCGTAACCGCTGCCGGTGCTCAGGGCGGAATGCCCGATATGGAAAAAGTAAAAACTTTTCTGGAGGAGAGAGAAAATGGCTGAGGTCGTATACAGGAAGGGTACTCCCGCAGACAGGGAGAAGTACATAGATTTTGCCAACATGGTATTCAGCTGTGCCCATCAGCCCCATAACTTCAAGGGACTTATTCCCAAGGTATATGCCGACGGTCGCGATACCGACGATATGCACAATATCGCTGTGCGCGATGACGGCAGCATCCGCGGTATGGTGGCAGTGATGCCCAATGAGCTCAGGATCGGCGATACCGTGCTTAAGACGGGATTTGTGGGCACTGTGTCCACCCATCCTTACGGCCGCGGAGAAGGCCATATGAAGGCTCTCATGGCAATGGCTATCGACGGTATGAAGGCAGAAGGCGTGGATTTTGCCATGCTGGGCGGTCAGCGTCAGAGGTATGAATATTTCGGATTCATCAAGGGCGGTCTTTCCCGCAGCCACAGAGTTACCGCAACCAACCTGCGCCATATTCTCGGAAATACCGATGTTTCCGATATCGCTATTGCAGAAATTGCAGAAGATGATATTAATACCATTGCTATGTGCGCTGAGATGCACGGAAAGTCTCCCATTGCAGCAAAGCGCCCCGTGGAGGAATTCCATATCATCGCCCGCACCTGGAATAACAGCCTTAAGTCGGTCACTATAGGCGGTGAATTTGCAGGTTACATTATCTCCGGCGGCGAAGGCGTTTCCGAGATCATGCTGAAGGATATCACTATGGTGAATAAGGTCTTCAAGGCATATATGGAAAAGTATGGCGTTTCCGCTGTGCGTCTCAGCACCGGTGAATTTGATATCGCCCTCAACCGTGAGCTTGCAAAGACCGAGGAAGATATCTCTTTGAATCATTTCGATATGCTGCGCATATTCGATTTCCCCAAGGTGATCGGTGCGCTTCTGAAGCTCAGAGCATCCTATGCTCCCGTTGAAGACGGCAGACGCAGCTTTGTTATCGACGGCAGCCCCATGACTATCGAAGTCAAGGACGGAAACGTGAATGTGACCCGCGAGGCAGACAGTGATGCAATGCAGCTTACCGCAATGGAAGCACAGTATATGTTCCTTTCCCTTGCCGGCGAGGAAATGGTGGCCCGCCTGCCTTACGGCTGGAACAAGCTGCCCTTGTTTATGTCCGGTACAGACGCATTCTGATTCATGTGCGGGCTGGTAAAACAGCCCGCATAAGTTTTATTTGGGGGATTTCTGATGGACGCAATAACTGCGGTCATGCTGGTATTTTCGGTGATAGGTGCGCTGGATAAAATACTGGGTGACAGATTCGGGCTTGGCAAGGAATTTGACAGGGGATTCATGCTGCTGGGTCCGCTTGCTGTATCGATCATAGGTATGATCGTGCTTGCTCCATGGCTGGCACAGCTTATGGAGCCCATGCTTGGCTGGATAGAAGTGACATGCGGAATAGACCCGTCAACCGTTACCTCGGCGATATTTGCAAATGACATGGGCGGCGGCGCTCTTGCCCGTGAAGTGGCTTCTCATGAAGTGCTTGGAATGTTCAACGGTCTTGTTGTGGCATCCATGATGGGTGTGACCATATCATTTACCATTCCTTATGCGCTTAATGCTGTGGATAAATCGCAGCACAAGCCGCTGCTGTTGGGGCTGCTCTGCGGTGTGGCAACTATACCTGTGGGCTGCTTTGCAGGCGGCGTTATACAGGGCGTGTCTATGGGACTTCTGCTCATAAACCTTTTGCCTCTTATTATACTTTCGGCGATTCTTGCAGCAGGTCTTATGCTGTTTCCCGATATATGCACTAAAGTATTCGGCATACTCGGAAAATGCATACAGATACTCATAACCATAGGTCTTTCGCTTGCGATAATCCGTTTCCTTTCCGGCAAAGAGATCATACCGGGACTTGCCACTATCGAGGAAGGCGCTCTGATATGCTTTAATGCCGCCATCGTAATGTCCGGCGCATTTCCGCTTCTGAACATAATATCAAGGATTATCAAAAAGCCGCTGAATGCCATGGGCAGATATCTTGGTATAAACGATGCCTCGGCAATGGGCTTTGTCTCGACTCTTGCCAACAGTATGACCACCTTTGAACAGATGAAGGATATGGATGAAAGGGGAGTAATGCTCAATTCCGCTTTCGCCGTATCTGCCGCGTTTGTATTGGGCGATCATCTGGCATTTACTCTTGCCATGGATTCGGCATATGTTCCCGGCATGATGGTCGGTAAGCTGGTATCCGGCGTGCTTGCTGTAGTGGTGGCGGTAGTTCTTTACAGCCGCCTGCAGGGCAAAGGAACCAAAAGATAATTTGCAACATTGGCTCTGTAGCAGTATAATATATGCAACTGAACGGGACTTTGAGATTCAACAGCCCCATATCAATCCCGATGGGAGGAAAATCCAATGCAGAAGACCAGACTTCGCAAGTATGCGAAGCTCATCGCCAGGATGGGCGCAAATGTACAGAAGAATCAGGACGTGCTGCTGTTCGCAGGACTTGATCAGCCCGAGTTCATAGAGATGGTTGTAGAAGAACTCTACAAGCTGGGCGCACGCAAGGTTCACGTCAAGTGGCAGTATCAGGAGATGTCCAAGTACCACGTAAAGTACCAGTCTCTTGAAACCCTTTCCACCGTTGACAGCTACGAAGAAGAAGAGATGAAGTGGATGGCAGCCAACAAGCCCTGCCGCGTATTCATCGGTTCTGCCAATCCTGACGGACTCAAGGGCGTGGATGTTGCCAAGATGATGAAGGCACAGCAGTCCACTTTCCCCATTTCCAAGAAGTACCGCGATGAGATCGACGGTAAGCATCAGTGGACCATCGTTGCCGTACCCGGCAAGGCATGGGCAAAGAAGGTGTTCCCCAACGAGCGTATCGGCAAGGCTATGGAGATGCTGTGGGAAGCCATTCTGACCGGCGCACGTGTTGATGACGATCCCATTGCTGCATGGGAAGCACACAATGCCGATATTCTTGCACGCAGGAAGTATCTGAACAGTCTGGAACTGACCGAACTGCAGTACAAGTCCTCCAACGGTACCGACCTGCGCGTTGGTCTGATGGACGGCGGCCTGTTCTGCGGCGCTGTACAGGATACCGATAAGGGTGTTTCTTACAACCCCAACATGCGCACCGAGGAGTGCTTCACCACTCCCAAGCGCGGTGTGGCCGAGGGTATCGTATACTCCAGCATGCCTCTTTCCTATCAGGGTGCGCTGATCGAGAATTTCTGGGTACGTTTCGAAAACGGCAAGGCCGTGGAAGCACATGCCGAGAAGAATGATGAACGTCTGCAGAAGATGATCACCATGGATGAAGGCGCTGCTTATCTGGGCGAATGCGCACTGGTACCCTTCGACAGCCCCATCAACAAGACCGGTATCATGTTCTACAACACCCTGTTTGATGAGAACGCATGCTGCCATTTCGCTCTCGGCCGCGGATTTGCCGAGACCGTTCCCGGTCACGAAAACATGACCAAGCAGCAGATAAAGGATTTCGGCGTGAACGATTCCATGGTCCATGTTGACTTTATGATCGGTACTGCCGATCTCTCCATCGTAGGCGTTCGCAAGAACGGCGAAAAGGTGGATATCTTCAAGGACGGCACCTGGGCGTTCTGATAGATACATAAAAAAACCAGAGCACCGTACTCCCTTTTGTCCGGGAGACGGTGCTCTGGTTTTTTATATTCCGCTGACTATAGCCTGCGAGCCGGTGAGCGTCTTTTTTACCTCGATATGTTTATCGATGCGTTCACTGAGTTCGGGCATATGGGATATTACGCCGATCAGACGCTTGCCGTCTGCAAGACGGGAGAGCATATCAACGGCATTTCTGAGGGCGTTTTCGTCAAGCGAACCGAAGCCTTCATCAATGAACATTGCATCGATGCGTACACCGCCGCTCTGCGCCTGCACAACATCGGAAAGACCGAGGGCAAGGGCAAGCGATGCCAGGAAGCTTTCGCCGCCGGACAGGGTGGATACATCGCGCCAAATTCCGGTACCTCTGTCCAGAACGTCCAGATCAAGACCGGACTGGCTCACGCGGTTTTTGGCCTCTTCCTTACAGCGCAGCGTGAACATTCCCTCGGTAAGGGCTGAGAGTCTGCGGTTTGCAGCGGCGACGACCTGACGGAAGTAATGCTGCTGCACATATGTTTCAAAAGAGAACTTTGCCCTGTCGGCAACCTGACCGGATGCACAGCGGTACAGATCGTTCACGATTGCCCAATGTTCGGCTTTCTTCAGCTGGGATTTCCGGGCGCTGTGAATGCCCTTGAGTGCCTCTTCATGTACGGAATGACGCACTGATGCGGCCTTCGCGGTCTTTTCTGCGGCATCGGCAGCGGTTTTCAGTGCAGCGCGACGGTTCTCAAGAGCCTGAATATCCACACGCTGTCTGCCGGAATAGCGCTGACGCATATCGGCAAGCTGATCTGTTACGGAACGCAGGGAAGATTCGTGGTCGCGTACCTGTTTATCCAGCTGATTTATCTCCGCTGCACCGCGCTTGGCTGCAGTGTAATCGGCGAATTTTGCGAAGCTGTTTTCATTCATCAGTTTCTTGAATTTTTCGATGTGCTCGGTACGCTGTGCAGTGCGCTCATCCAGATTGGTTCGTGCATCGTTCAGGCTTGCCTGAGTGCGTGCTATTTCAAGTTCGCGCGTATTGAGAGCATTGCGTGCAGATTCCATAGCTTTGCGGATTGTTTCTGCCTTGGCGGTCAGCTCGTTTATGCGCTGCCTGAGCTGCGCTTCGGTTGCGGCGGAATGCGTACCGAGGCTTGCAAGCTGCTCCTTTGATGCATCGAGTGTGGCCTTTGCGGACTGCACTTCACTGCTTTTTGCCTGCAGCCGGGCTTCGGTCTGTTTCCTGCGCTGCTCGGCTCTTTCGAATTCTTCCTGAGTTACGGATTCGGAAGTAAGCACGGCAGGGAAGGGATGCTCGCAGGAGCCGCACACGGGACATCTTTCGCCTGCTGTAAGCTGAGCGGCGAGAATACCGGCCTGACTGTCGTAATATGCGCGCTTTATGGCGGCATATTCCGCGTCTGCATTGCTGCTTTCGGCATTAAGGGCTGCAAGCTGCTTCTGCAGAGCACTATATGCGGCTTCATCCTTGCTGACGCGGCGGATAATGGGGATACTCTTCTCAAGCTGTCCGGCTTCGGCAAGCAGACGGTCGGCTTCAGGCGCATTTGCGGCAGCCTTTTCAAGAGCATCCTTCAAAGCAGGAATGGTCTTCTGCAGTTCTTCAAGATTTGCGGCGTGTCGGGCTGCATCCTTTTCCAGCTTTGCAATATCTTCCTTTATTCGGTTTAGAAGAGCTTCTTCACCGGTAAGCAGCTGTGCCCGGCGGGCTGCTTCGAGTACCGTGCGTGCGGTATCGATATCACCCTGAACCGCTTCAAGCTGTTTGAGGCGTGCTTCAAGCTGCGAGATGCTGTCCAGCGCAGCGTTGACCGTTCGCGCCTCAGTGATGGCTTCTATTATGGAATCAAGCTGGCTTTGTGATTCTGCGCGTGCTTTTGCAGCGGAAGAGGAGGCTTCTTTTTCTGCAGAGATAAGTTCTTCGATGAGGGGGATGAGCAGATCGGCATATTTCGCATCGGCAGCATATTCCTTTATCAGTGCAGCTGCGTGGAAGTCTTCTTCGGGTACAATGCGGCCCGCTTCGATGACTATGCGCTGTCCCAACTGCTTTTGCTCATCTTCGCAGGCTTTGTTCATCTCCTTAAGTTTTTGCTGCAGATCAGCATACAGAGACGTGTTGAAAAGCTTCTGGAAAAGATTCTTGCGTACATCCGATTTGGCATTCAGTATCTTGAGAAAATCGCCCTGTGCGATCATTACAGTCTGTGAAAACTGATCCTGTGAAAGACCTATGAGGTCACGTACGCGGGCAGATACCTCGGAAGAACCGGAAAAAGTATCGCCGGTTGTTTCGTTGGTCATCTCGGCATTGGCGCTTTGGGTGGTAGTGCCGCTGCCGCTCTTTTTTTCACGGGTATAATCGGGGTTGCGGCGTACACGCCATGTTTCGTCCCGGTGACTGAATGTGAATTCAACAAAAGTATCGTCGCGGGGAGATGCATAATCGGAACGGAAGCTTTTGCTGCTGCGACGTTCTTTGCCGCCGGAAGCTTCGCCGTACAGTGCGAAGGCGATGGCATCAAAGATGGTTGTCTTTCCTGCACCGGTATCGCCGGTTATGAGAAAGATGCCGTCTGAGCCGAGTTTCTCAAAGTCTATTTCAGTGCGGCCGGAATAGGGGCCGAACGCAGAAAGGATTATTTTAATAGGCTTCATGGCGTTCCTCCTCTATTTCGGCGAGTATGCTGTCAAGAAGCTGCATGTGGGCTTCCGAGGGTTCCTGTCCGCTGTTCTGCGAACGGTAGAAATCACCGAACAACTGAGCAACGGTCATATTTTCCAGAGTTTCCGCGGCAGTTATATCGGCGTCAAATCTTGTGCGCGAATTCGATACGCTGTATTTCAGCATGTTCGGGAATACGGTTGTCAGGCTGAGCTTTGCATCCGGAGGTGTTATCTCATCATTCAGAGTGACCCAGACATAATCCTCCGAGTACGGCATACGCATTATGTCAGCAAACAGCCCTTCCACCAGGCGCATCTCGTGCA
>JAZRPZ010000110.1:0-14653 GCA_045649485.1 Clostridia bacterium | reverse complement strand
GCTTGTCTTCCTAAGACCGCTTGGCCTCCGACTTGATTCTCCGGTATATGCCACCAGAGCTGCATCCTGCACACCTGCAACGGAATTGATCTTGTTCAGGAATGCGTCGTGCTTCTCTACGCGGATCTCATAGGTGGCTTCTACGCCGGCTGCAGAGATGGTCTTGCTCTTCAGAGTGCAGTACTTCAGAGAGCCTACCAGCTGAGCAACGCCCTTTTCTGCGGCGGAATCCATACGGACGACCAGCAGATAAGAATTCAGCTTACCGGACTGGATGTGAACAACAACAGTCAGCAGCAGTGCGATACCTACAACGCACAGTGCAGAAAGGAAGAACTGACCTGCGCCCAGCAGGATGCCCATTGTCAGCGCCCAGAACATGTAAGCGGTGTCGAGGGGATCCTTGACGGCAGTACGGAAACGGACGATAGACAGTGCACCGACCATGCCCATGGACAGCTGGATGGATTCCTTGATACACATTACGACAGGGGTGGTGATGAGGGTCATCATGATAAGGGTCAGTGCGAAGTTATTGGAATACATAACACCGCGGAAATTCCTGCGATAGATGAACGCGATGAAGAGACCGACTGCGAAGGCCACCGCAAGAGAGAAAACTATGGTGAGCCAGGAAGACGGCATGATGGTCTGGGAACTGAACACCTGAGAAATTGCGCTTTTGTTCATTGTTATACCCTCCTGTAATTAGCGATCCGCCATCACTTCAGCGGTTCGAATTTTCTGCAGATAACGTATTTGGAAATGGCGCTGCGGTCTGCGCTGAGTCCGTACAGCATTCCGGCTATATGCGCGGGCAGATAGCGGTTGTATTTGACCTCGAGTATCTCAAGATCGCGGTCATGAGGATTGACTGTCATGATATTCGGATCGAATATGTCCACGTTCTTCATACCGGTACGCAGCTGCATATCCAGAGTTATGCGTACATCCTCAACGGGATGCACATATGCCTCACGCACATAATCCACAATAACCTTCGGTCTCAGCAGCTTTGTGCGCATCTGAACGAACATATCCTGCATGAGCTCATTGGACGAGTTCTGCAATCCTCTGGGGTCGCCCTCTATCAGCCTTTCGGCAAGACGACGGGTAATACGTACCGATGACTTCTGTATAAGATCGCCCGCCTTGCGCTTGCGCTCAAGGAAAATGACCTCATCGGAATTGTTGTAAATGCGGATGCGGTACTTGTCGCGGTGCATGACGCCGAACTGCTTATCGTAATATGCGGTATCAAAGGCATCATCGAAATACAGCGATCTTATAGCGTAGGGACCGTTCTGGCAATGCTTGTCCAGTTCCATTATCGGGAAAAGCCTCATGCGCAGTGCCGCTATCTCTGCGGCGTTTACATAATACTTCAGCTCATGCCTTGCAGGCATGGACTGGCGTTTGTTTTCCTGCATACGCTCCTCCCCCCCTTATTCAACAAGCCCGTTGTTGTAATAGACTTCGAATTCCTCTATAGCGTCATAAGCGCCGCCGAAGTAGTGCTCCATCTCCGCATCGGAAAGCTTCATGGACTCCTGGAAATATCCGAGCAGCTTTGTAGGACGGGCATATGCGTACTTGAGGAAGTCCTTGACGGAAGCAGTAAACCTGCCGGTGCTGTAACCGTTCATTGCCTCGCCCCAGCGCATACAATGCTGTTCCATTTCTGGCATCAGCAGATCATAGCGCTCCATGGTCCTGTCGTAAATGTTTCTGGTGGTGAACGTATCCGCCATCATGTTACCCATATACGTGAGGAATTCATCCCTGAAACGGGGATTCTTCATGCAGGCAATGAACAAAGTATTGTCTGTACGGTTCATGTTGCCCATACCGCCGGGAGTAAGCCAACGGCCGATGGAGTTGGTATCCGTGGTAAAGGCCCAGTCGAGATCAAACAGACACCAGCGCCACAATCCGTCCTCGTTGGCATTGCGGTATCTTTTTACGTTCAGCGTATCGGTATTGCCGGTGAATATCTCCAGCGCCATATAAGCAATGAAGTTATCCACATCGATAACGGAAGCTATAACGTCATATGCCGCATCGGTAGAGGTGTCGTTATTCTTCACCCACTTGAGCAGCGCCTGATAGCTGTCATCGGAACCCTGCATAAGGTTCGTATTGGCCTTTACAAGGTCGATATCGTCCTCCTGTCCTTCCCAGCCGTGGAACTGACAGATGGACTCGGCATTTACGTGTTCGCGGATGTTATAGTGACCGTAATACTCGCCGTTGAGGTATACAACGCAGAGCTCGGTCTCCTGATAATAAACACCGGTATCTTCCGCAAGAGAGGTCAGTATGGAATCACGCATGCGGGTCTTGTCGATATCCTGACCGGATGCACGCAGCAGGAACGAGCTGTATTCCTGATAGTCTCTGTTGGTAAAAATAGGCGCCACGAAAGTGTTTTCGCCGCTGTAGCGGTTGCGGGCGTATACCTTGAAGGCTTTCTGGGATTCGGCACGGCTGTACTGACCGTGAAGCTTTATACCGCATTCCTGAGAGATCATCACATTGCCGTTTTCATCAAACATCTCGATGTGCGCTTCTCTCTCCCAGTCCATCCAGAAGTTGGCGCCCCTGTTCATGGAACCATAGGGATGTTTATCCGTAGCATTGGGGCCCTTTACCAGTATGCCGTTTTCATAGCCGAACAGTCCGTCCGGGTCGCTTACCAGCGATACGACCCGTACCGTATGATCTATTCCGAAAAGATAGGACTGGCAGTTCATGTAAGATTCCAGCGCACCGTCGGAATATACTCTTGTGCGTATTATCGTTGTATCGGTAATGGTAATGGGGCCGGTATACAGGTTGGATTCGGTAGTGGGTTCAGTACAGTCCGTTGTATAGAATATAAGATCACCCGGCTCTGCAGTGAGCTCCAGCACTATCACATCACCGTAATCGAACGCGCCGCCCTTGACGGAATAACCGGCTTCGGAAGCCTTGCGGGGATAGCTTTCGCCGTAGTTATCCGCAATGGGAGTCGGAGTGGTAAAGTAATAGCAGCGACCGTTCTGGCCGGTCTTTCTGCCGTAGGTTATATCGGAATGCTGCATTGGCAGGTATATCCTGTCGAACACCCTTCCGGCAGGATCGGAAAGCGTCACATGATATCCGCCTTCTGCATTGAGAGCAAAATCTGTGGTGGGAAAAGTGTCCTCTATGCCGATAAGTCCGGTGCAGTAAACGCCCATATATTCGCCGGGCTGCAGTACAGTGCCGGCAGGAAACTGCCATTTGCGGGGCGTACCCGAATCATCCGACAAACCGTAGCCGGAAATATCGACTGTGCCGGATGTGCCGTTATATATCTCAACCCAATCGTACTTTGCCGTTGTCGTCGAAGCTGCGATCTCGGTTATATATACCCCAATACCATTTTGCGCCGCGAACCGATCTGAGATCAGCGCGGCGCTCTCCTGAGTATTGGCCATGCCCGGAGTGGGCGGCAGAGTATTTTTGAATGTTCCGTCCTGATCCAGAGACCATGCCTGATCGCTGGCGGAAAGGCCGAATTCCACTATCTGGATAAGCTGGCCTTTTTCATTGGACAGCACCACCATCTCGCCCTCAGAAGAAAGACCGAATCCGGCGTACAGGCCGTCCATATCGGCATTGGCGGCATATACCAGTATATACTGGCCTGCGCCGATGACCGTTCCGCTGGGGAAAGTCCACTTCATAACATCATCACGGGCGTCACTGAGGTGGTATCCGGAGATATCAATATCCTCGCCGGATGCATTGTATATCTCTATGTAATCGTAATAACGGCCGGAACCGTCGGTATCATAGGTGGCGTTGCGGGCCATTACCTCAGTTACCGTAACAGGGCTTTCAACGGTAACATCGGTTATGGAATTGTGGTTTTCCATGGTATTTGCCATGCCGGGAGTATAAGCGGAGGTTATCTCCCAGGTCATGTCGTCCACACGGGAATAAACGGTGTTGTTGGAAAGACCGGGTACGTTTACGGAATCGACCGCAGTGCCGGAAGCGTTGAACAGCATTACGCTCTCACCCGCACGGCTGATAGCAAAAGGCGCATGGTATTCATAACCTGCGGTGTTGCGGTTAATGCTGTCACAGAAAACAACAACACACTCGCCGGGCTCAAGCACCGTGGAAGGGAATACAAAGCGGTTGGTATCATCCGCAGTCTGAGTAATGACATAACCCGCGATATCGATGGTATCGGAGGAGGTGTTCATTACCTCGACCCAGTCGGCAGTCTCGCCGGCATCGGTATACCATGCGGAATCGTTTGCGGACATTACCTCGTTGATGCGTACCGCGCCCGCTGCATGTATTTCTGTTACTGCGGCGGTCTGGGTACCGGGTTCGTCCTTTACCAGATTGAATCCTTCGGTATTTATGGACTGCCATATGAATGCCGCCGCAATTACGACGATACCCACAATGGCAATAATAAGTATATCTTTACGGGCGGAAAAATTTGCGGCAGTGCTCTTCTTCGCCGGTGCTTTACGGGCGGAGCTTCTGCCGGGCTGCGGTCTTCCCGCCGGCGCTCTGCGAACAGGCTGATTTGCCACAGGCACACCTCCAAAATCACAATCATTCTACTATATAATACATCATATATAAAAACTATGCATGATATAAATCGTACAAAAATAAGACAAAACAAAAAATACCCGCATTCAGCCGAATGCGGGTATTTTTTTATTATTCGTTGATAAGATCCTTTTCCTTCCACTTGCCCCTGTGGTATACAAAGTAGGTAAGCACGGCGCCGATGACCCAACTGGCCATCAGAGAGATGAACAGTGCATCGGGATGACCGTGAGGCCAGGTGGCGCTCTTATTGAGGCTTGCCATCAGGTATGCGGCAGGCACGCGCAGCGCAACAGTGGTGATCATGGATATTACCATGGTGGAAACGGTATCGCCTGCAGCGCGCAGTACGCCGCCGAATACCTGGCTGAATGCCATGGCGAGGTAGCCGACTGCCAGAATGCTCAGCGCGCGGCCGCCCTGGTTGATTACCATATCGTAGATAGCGGGATCGGTGGTCTCCTTGTTTACGAACAGACCGATGAGGTTCTTGCCGAAGAACAGCAGCGCCACGATCAGACCGATGGAAACTATGGTAGCCAGCTTCAGGCAGGCGTTGATACCGGGCTGTACGCGGTCCTGACGGCGTGCGCCCAGGTTCTGACCGATGTAGGTGGAGATCGCCAGACCGAAGGTGAAGTTGGGCATCATCGCGAAGCCGTCAACACGCATTACGGCGATGGAGATGGCGGGTACGAAATAGGTGATCTCGCCGCTGGGCAGTACGTAGCTCATCTGATTGGTGAGAGCCTGTACGAATACCATTGCCAGGGAGAACACAGCCTGAGTGATGCCGGAGGGCAGACCCAGCTTCAGTACCTGCATGCCGATCTTGAAATCGGGCTTCAGGCTCTTGGCGTTTACAGTGATGATATCCTTCATCTTGCACAGGCGGATGATGCACAGCACGGCAGATACGCCCTGAGAGATGATGGTAGCCAGTGCGGCGCCGGCTACACCCATGTTGAGACCGGCAACGAACCAGATATCGAGCACGATATTCAGCACTGCGGCAACAACGAGGAATACCAGCGGATAGAAGGAATCACCCAGACCGCGCAGGATACCGGAAATGATGTTGTAGAAACCGGAACCGATCATGCCCCAGAAGCAGATCACAAGATATACCCTTGCAGGATCCATGTAATTGGCGGGGGTCTTGATCATTTCAAGAAGCGGACCGGCGAGAGGTACGCCGATCACGGTGATCATGAGGGAAGAAATTGCAATAAGGGTAACGGAAGTGCCGATGCAGCGGGAAAGACGTTCCTTTTCACGGGCGCCGAAATACTGGGCGACCATGATGCCTGCGCCGGTGGAAACGGCCATGAACAGTACGAGCAGCATGTTCATGATGGGCATGGAAGCGCCGATGGCAGCCAGAGCGTCAACGCCGGTGTAACCGTTGCGGGCAACGGAGCAGTACTTGCCTACCACGATGGAGTCAACGGTGGAGTACAGCTGCTGAGCAATGTTGCCGATAAGCAGCGGCAGCGCGAACTTGAGGATGTTGGACATAGGCTTGCCAACGGTCATGTCCTGTGCGCCGAACAGATTCTTTATCTTAGCCAGCACGAAATAACCTCCCTGATATTATAAGCATTGATACAATTCTATCATACACGCCCGTAAGTTATCCACATTATATGTGTAAATAATCACTCTGCACAGTAAATGCCACCATTTTGCCCAAAATGCAAAAATATCCGCCCGGAATATATCCGGGCGGATCAGAGACTAAACTCAGTTCAGGTATTCGAGAGCGACCTCGAATTCCAGTATCTGCAGCTCATATGCGGGAGTCTGCTGGTAGTAGTTGCCGTAATTGCCGTAGTTGCCATAGTTACCGAAGGGATAGCCGTAGCTGCCGTAACCGCCGTAGTTTCCGTAGGGATAACCATAGCCGTAGCCATAGCCGTAATTATCGGCAGAAGAAGTCTGATTGAATCCGCCGAATATGCCGCCCTTCTCCCTTTCGGCACCTGCCTCAACATAACGGGCAACAGTGATGGTCACCTTGTCACCTTCGCTGCTTGCATCGGTAACATCGGTGAGATCCTTCATTTCATAGAGACGCTCGCCGTTGATGCCGATAATGAAATCATTGGGCAGTATACCGGCCTTTGCCGCAGGTCCGTTTTCGGAGACGGATACAACATACAGACCGGTGGGAGTCTCGGTATCGGTGGGCTCTTCAGCGCCGGTAACTTCATATACGGTAACGCCGATTCCCAGTCTGCGTACGCGGCCGTCCTCGATGATCTGCACTGCGATATCGTAGGCATAATCAATAGGAATGGCAAAGCCGAGACCTTCGTAAGAAGCAGAGGTGTAGTAGCTGCTGGCGTACTTCAGGGTATTGATACCGATAAGATTGCCGTTTACATCAAACAGGCCGCCGCCGGAATTGCCGCTGGAAATGGGCGCGTCATGCTGGATATAGTCCACGGTGCGCGAGGTGTTGCTGGCGTCCACCTGACGCTCGAGGCAGGAGATGATGCCGCTGGTAACGGTGTTGGAAAGGGTCTGTCCGCCGGGGTTGCCGATAGCGATTACGGTGGAGCCTACGGAAAGACGCTTCACATCGCCGATAGCAGCAGGTGTGAGCCTTTTTGCATCCTCGTCGGACACTTTGAGCACCGCAAGGTCAACGGATGAATCGTAGCCTACCATCTCTGCCTCGACGATATCGCCTTCGGGCATAAGTATCTGGAAATGGCTGCCCTCGGATACAACATGATAATTGGTAATGATGTAGCCGTTGTCATCGATTACCACGCCGGAGCCTTCGGATATTTCCTGCATGCCGGATTCATTGCTGTAATAGCTCTGCACTTCAGCATTCACGATAACACCAACAACGGAGTTTGCGTTGCGCTGCGCAACATATATGGCGGGGTTATTGTCCTCTATCACATAGCTGGCAGGGTTTGAATTCTGCGCCCTTACATCGGTTTCGGCAAATGCAAACGCTGTACAGAATATCGCAGTCAGCACGACACATGCCATAATGCTGCAGAGACCGTATCTTCTTTTCATAAGATATATCCTCCTCTATTTGCTTATTATATAATACACCAAAAATATCGGAAATATATGAACAAAGAAGAAACAATCCCCGGCAAAAAAACAAAAAGCCGGAGCATACGCTCCGGCTTTTTTGCGAAAAGATATCCGTGCCCCGGGGGCGGTCCCCAGGGCACGGACGGACAATATATCCTGTCAAACTCCCCTTTTTCAAGGGATTCTCAAGCGCAGGTGCCCGGTTATTCCAGTTCGAAGGCGCCGGTATAGAGCTGATAGTACTGACCCTTCTGGGCGATCAGCTCCGCATGGCTGCCGCGCTCGATGATGCGGCCATGGTCAAGAACCATGATCATATCGGAGTTCATAACGGTGGAGAGACGATGGGCGATGACGAATACGGTGCGTCCCTTCATCAGCTGATCCATGCCGCGCTGAACCAGCAGCTCGGTACGAGTATCGATGGAGGAAGTAGCTTCGTCGAGGATCATTACGGGCGGGTCTGCAACGGCAGCGCGGGCGATGGCGATCAGCTGGCGCTGGCCCTGAGACAGGTTGGAACCGTTGGCGGTGAGCATGGTGTCGTAGCCCTGGGGCAGACGGCGGATGAAATCGTCCGCGTTTGCCAGCTTGGCTGCGGCATATACTTCTTCCTCGGTGGCATCCAGCTTGCCGTAGCGGATGTTCTCCATAACGGTGCCGGTAAACAGGTTGGTATCCTGCAGAACGATGCCCAGAGAAGCACGCAGATCAGCCTTCTTGATCTTGTTGATATTGATGCCGTCGTAGCGGATCTTACCGTCGGCGATATCATAGAAGCGGTTGATCAGGTTGGTGATGGTGGTCTTGCCTGCACCGGTAGCGCCGACGAATGCCACCTTCTGACCGGGCTGTGCAGTCAGGGTGATATCGTGCAGTACGGGCTTTTCTTCAACATAGGAGAAGTCCACGTTATGCAGTTCCACATTACCCTTCAGCAGTTCATAAGTAACGGTGCCATCGGCCTTGTGAGGATGCTTCCATGCCCATACGCCGGTGCGCTTTTTGGATTCGGTGATATTGCCGTTCTTGTCGACATTTGCGTTTACGAGGGTGACATAGCCTTCATCCAGTTCGCCGGCCTCATCCAGCAGACGGAAGATACGTCCTGCGCCCGCCATAGCGGAAACAACGGTATTGATCTGCTGAGACAGCTGGTTGATGGGCATTGCGAAGGAGCGGGACAGCTGCAGGAAGGCTACCAGAGTACCGACGGTCAGCAGCTTTTCGCCGGAAAGTATGGCCATCGCGCCGCCGAGAACAGCCAGCAGTATGTACTGCAGGTTGCCCAGCTGACCATTGATGGGGCCCATGATATTGCCCAGCTTGTTGGCTTCGCGTGCCTGTACGTACAGTGCATCGTTCAGCTGATCGAATTCATCCTTGGCGATGCCTTCATGGTTGAATACCTTCAGTACCTTCTGACCGTTGATCATTTCTTCGGTAAAGCCGTTCAGTGCGCCCAGAGTAGCCTGCTGCGCAACGAAATAGCGGGAGGAACGCATACCGATCTTCTTGGTGATATGCATGATCAGGAATACAAAGGCCAGAGTGAACAGGGTAAGCCAGATATTCAGCATTACCATGCTGACGAATACGGTGGTGATAGTGATGGCGGAGGAGAACAGCTGCGGCACAGACATGCCGATAAGGTGGCGCAGCGTGTCGGTATCGTTGGTGTAACGGGACATTACGTCGCCATGGGAGTTGGTATCAAAATACTTGATGGGCAGGGTCTGCATGTGGCTGAACATTCTGACGCGCAGCTTGCGCAGAGTATTCTGGGAAACGCCCGCCATCAGGAAGGACTGCAGCCACTGGCAGACGATGCCCGCCAGATAGATGCCTGCCATGGTAAGCACGACAGTGATAAGCGCTGCGTAATCAGCAGCACGCTCGTTCTTCAGTACGGGGGTGATATGATCGTCGATCAGGGTACGCATGAACAGGTTGGCGCGGACGCTTGCCTGTGCGGAAACGATGATGGCGATGAATACCACGATCAGTACGGGCCAGTTGGGCAGTATGACTTCCTTTACCAGCCTCTTCAGCGTGGAGGTGTCCAGCTTGCCGCGGGGGCCGCCGCCGAAGCGGGGACCGCGGGGACCGCCGGGACCGCGTCCGCCGGGTTTGCGGGTGATGCGGGAATAGCGCTTGAATACCTCCGGGGGCTCGCCCAGACCGGGCAGCTCAGTCATCTTGGAGGGATCCATTCCGAAAGGAGGCATACCGGGACCGCCGGGGCCCGGGAAACCCTTCTTTTTCTTTCCGTCGGGTGCTCCGGGAGGAGGCATGCCGGGGCCGCCGGGGCCCGGGAAGCCCTTCTTGTTTTCCATGTCGTTCTTATTCATCGTCGGAGCCTCCCTTCTTCTGAGTTTCGTATACTTCTCTGTAGATCTCGTTGGTGGCCAGCAGTTCCTCGTGAGTGCCGAAGCCGTTTACGCGGCCGCCGTCCAGCACGATGATCTTGTCGGCATCCTCAACGGAAGCTACGCGCTGAGCGATGATGAACTTGGTGGTATTGGGGATCTCATCCATGAACGCCCTGCGGATAAGCGCATCGGTACGGGTATCGACGGCGGAAGTGGAGTCATCCAGAATGAGGATCTTGGGCTTCTTCAGAATTGCGCGGGCAATACACAGGCGCTGCTTCTGACCGCCGGATACGTTGGTACCGCCCTGCTCGATGAAGGTCTCGTAGCCTTCGGGGAAGTTGCGGATAAAGTCATCGGCCTGAGCCAGCATCGCGGCATGCTCTACTTCCTCGTTGGTGGCGTTTTCGTTGCCCCAGCGCAGGTTCTGATAGATGGTGCCGGCAAACAGCTCGTTCTTCTGCAGAACCATTGCAACGCTGTCGCGCAGTGCGGGAATGTCGTAATCCCTTACGTCCACGCCGCCTACCTTTACAACGCCGCCGGTAGTGTCGTAAAGTCTCGGGATCAGCTGTACAAGGCTGGTCTTGGAAGAACCGGTGCCGCCCAGCATACCGATGGTCTCACCGGAATTGATATGTATGTTGATATCGGAAAGGCAGCAGTTTGCGGGATCCTTGGAATAGGAGAAGGAAGCGCCGATAAAATCCACGGAGCCGTCCTTTACTTCGGTAACGGGGTTTTCGGGGCTTACAATGTCGACTTCCTCGTCCATGATCTCAACGATACGCTCGCCGGCCGCACGGGACATGGTGAGCATAACATAGATCATGCCCAGCATCATCAGGCTGCCCAGGATCTGGGTAGCATAGGAGATAAGTGCTGTCAGATCGCCGGTGGTGAGCTCGGTGCCCATGGAACCGATGATGACCTTGGCGCCCAGGAAGCTGATCAGCAGAGTGCAGACATACATGCAGAACTGCATGAAGGGGCTGTTGATTGCCAGAATACGCTCGGCGCGCAGGTTCAGCTTATATACGCTGCCGGCGGCTTCGCCGAACTTTTCTTCTTCAAAATCCTTGCGGACAAAGCTCTTTACGACACGGATGCCGTGGAGATTCTCCTGAACAACGCGGTTCAGACGGTCCATCTCCTTGAACATGCGTCCGAAGATAGGATGCACATAGCGGGAGATGCACAGAAGACCGGTCACCAGCACAGGGATCATTACCACGAAAATAAGAGAAAGCTTCGCGTCGATAGTGAATGCCATTATGGTAGCAAACACAGCGGACATGGGGCCGCGCACAGCCATTCGCAGCAGCATGGAATATGCCATCTGCACGCTGGATACGTCAGAAGTCAGGCGGGTAATGATACTCGCGGTGGAGAACTTATCGATATTGGCAAAGGAGAAGGTCTGCACCTTATAGAACATATCGTGGCGCAGATTCTTTCCGAAGCCCGCCATGCCTTCCGCGGCGTATTTGCCGCCCAGCACGCCGAATATCAGGGAAGCGATACAGCTGACGGCGAGAATGGAGCCGCAGATGATCACCATTTTCAGATTGCCGGAGTTGATACCGTCATCGATCATTTTCGCCATGAGGATGGGAATGATAACTTCCATTACCACTTCCATCGCTATCATGATTGGCGTGAGTATGGTCTGTTTCTTGTACTCACGTATGCTTGAGGCAAGCTTTTTTATCATGAGTCAACCTCCTGTTTGTTATCGTCTGCGTTGTGCTTTGCCGACATACCGCGGCAGGCATCCGCAAGTTTACCGATTATTTTGAGCATTTCCTGTTTCTCTTCCGGGGTTATTGCGCCGTTTATTACAGCGTCAATTTCGTTGATCTTGTTGATGTGCAGAAGGTGCAGCTGTCTGGCCTTTTCCGTAAGGGTAAGCTTTTTCAGGCGCGCATCTCCGGGCACACCCTGACGGACGATAAGTCCCTTCTTTTCCATCAATGTCAGCATACTGGACGTGGTGGATCGGGAAATCTTGAACTCCGCTTCCACATCGCGCTGGAAAATATCCTTATCCTGTTCACGGTAAAGATATCCTATTATCCAGTGGTGCATGCGGGTCATCTGATCATCGTCCTCAAGTGCGGCAAATTCTTTCTCTATGGTCTTGCGCATCAGGCGGTCAAGAGTCTTCAGCTCGAACACGATGTTCTTGTCCTCCGTTTGCATCTCATTCACCTCTTTTATTATAGTTCGCCTTCGCATTGTTCGATTGCAAACAGTATATCACCGAACAGTAAGTCCGTCAATTGTTCGTTACCGAATTTACACAAAATACCCATATCAGGCAGAATCCATACTTCTTCCGGCGCCGCCTCCGCAAATAAAAAAATACCGGAATTCTGTCGTCACGACATCTTCCGGTATTTTGAGATTCATCAGTTGTTTCTGCCGGCACGGGCCTTAAGCTTGAGATACCTGCGCAGAGAACGCAGTTTTTCAAGGCAGGAAAGCTGAATGAAGGAATTGACGCCTGCAATGATGCACATTGCCAACAGCAGCATTTTGGAATAAGGATTTGCAATGAAGCTCATTTCTCCCTTCAGGAAGAAATCGCATACCAGCAGCACCAGAAAAACACCGCAGATTATAAGCACCAGATGGGAAAGTATGCGGGAGAACAGGTTGACCCACATACGTCCGGTGGTCATTTTGCTATCATTATTATGTCGCTGCATTCTCTGTCTGCCTCCTGATAAGTGCTGATT
Source organism: Clostridia bacterium (assembly GCA_045649485.1). Lineage (GTDB taxonomy): Bacteria > Bacillota > Clostridia > Christensenellales > Aristaeellaceae > RUG11247. Next base: position 1,875 of record JAZRPZ010000110.1, on the reverse strand, counting down.
ATATTTCCGTCAAGGCTCATTTCCGCCAGTCTGCCGCCATAGAGGGCATAACCGCTGTCACAGCCCAGTATCACCAGAGTGTCTGCCAGCTGTTCAAGCGTTACTTCGCCATCCATAATAATGAAGCAGTAGTGACCGGGCTCATAATATCCTATTGCCGCCCTGCGGATAGGCGCGTGCATATCGGTAACAAATTCCTCTGCCCTTTCGCCGTCCTCAACGAGTATAGGACCAAAGGACCAGATCTGATATGCACCCTTTTCCATAACAGCGGTAAGGTCGAATTCATTCTGACGGTACATATCCATGCTGCCGTCCCAGTTAAGCACGCATATATCGCGGTCTATCTCCTGAGAATACAATACGCCGTTGCGCATTACCACGCCGCCGGTGCGTTCGGAGAAATTATCGCCGGTCATGGAGAATACAGCGCCCTCACGCCTCGCCATTTCCAAAGGATCTTCGCGCAGGCCCTTGCCGTAGCTGTGATAAGCGGTAGCTGTCTGCAGCTTGGCAATATCAGCGATGTATACATCCGCCACCTGCACTCTGCCGGACTCAAGATAATAGGTAGTAACCGTGACTTCAGAGGCATCGTCCTTATAATAGGTTGTGTCTCCGTTTTCAATGATTATCGGTTCACCTTCAACGAAGCGGTTATCGAATTCAAAATAGCCGATATCGCTTTCGTCAAAAGCTATCTCATAACCGCTTTCAAGCTTGTATACCACGCTGCTGCGGCAGGATACCAGCCTTGCGCCAAACTCGGTTTTCTGCATTCCGTGATGCACATATGCAAATGCCGTAAGCAGCGCAAGCATTGCCAGTACATCCAGTATAACTATCCATCCGCGCTTTTTCATCCATATTTTCAGGCGGGCGGACGCGCTTACATTCTTATCCATAAGACCGAACGTCCTTTGTACATTATTATTCTAAAATTATATCATCGGCCCGCGTTAAATTCAACCTTGCACCACAGATATGGCCATTTTTTCAAATTGCAGACAAAAATGGTTCGTTTTACCAAAACTTAACTATCTAAAGAAGGGTCGGGGGCTTGAAAACAGCATACAGAATGGTTAAACTATCATATGTGAGCGTTGGCACTCGATTATTGGGAGTGCTAACATCCATATGACAGTTAATTGCAAACGAGGAGGTTTGAATTATGAAAATTAAGCCCCTGGCAGATCGCGTTGTGATCAAGAATGTTGAAGCAGAGGAGACCACCAAGGGTGGCATCCTGCTGACCGCTTCCGCAAAGGAAAAGCCCCAGATGGCAATCGTACTGGCAGTTGGCCCCGGCGGCGTCGTAGACGGCAAGGAGACCACCATGTACGTTGAGGAAGGCCAGAAGGTCTTCTACTCCAAGTATGCCGGCACCGAAGTTAAGGTTGACGGTCAGGAGCTCATCATCATCCGTCAGAACGACATTCTGGCTATCGTAGAAGAATAATCGGGAGGAAACAAAATTATGGCAAAGCAGATCAAGTACGGCGAGGACGCACGTCGCGCCCTGGAAGCCGGCATCAACGCTCTGGCTGATACCGTTAAGATCACCATGGGCCCCAAGGGCCGCAATGTAGTGCTGGACAAGAAGTACGGCGCTCCCCTCATCACCAATGACGGCGTAACCATCGCCAAGGAAATCGAGCTGGAAGATCCCTTCGAAAACATGGGCGCTCAGCTCGTTAAGGAAGTTGCCACCAAGACCAACGATGTCGCTGGCGATGGCACTACCACTGCAACCCTGCTGGCTCAGGCCATCATCCGCGAAGGTCTGAAGAACGTTGCCGCTTTTCCGGCGATACGCGGTTAAAGATTTCCGTTTCGTTGATGTGAGCGGGGAGCGGGGATTGGATCAGGATGCCG
>JAZRPZ010000109.1:0-4173 GCA_045649485.1 Clostridia bacterium | reverse complement strand
GATCGGTTCAAAATCTGCTGCTCCATGTTTGCACAGCGGACAGATAATATCATCAGGAAGTGTATCTCCTTCATGAATATATCCACAGATTTTGCATACAAATCCTTTCTTTCCTTCTGTCTGCGGTCTCGGTTTCACATTCGCCTGATAATAATTGTATGTCATTGTCATCCGCGCCTGCCAGGCAGTTCTGCCCAATGTTCCCCAGGTAGCAGTTTTCGATACCGCTTTCCATCAGACCATGCCCCCCAAGGCATTCCGCTACGCTATCCCCAACAAGTACTACGATGATCTGCACATCCGTAAGTACGGCTTCCACGGCACTTCCCACCGCTATGTTTCCGGCCGCGCCATCGAAGTTCTGGGCCTGCCCGCCGGCAGCAAGGTCATCGTTTGCCACCTGGGCAACGGCTCCTCTCTGAGCGCCTGCGTAGACGGCAAGTGCGTTGACACCTCCATGGGCATCACTCCCCTGGACGGTCTCGTAATGGGCACCCGCTGCGGCACCCTGGATCCCGCTGTTGTTGAGTTCATCTGCAACCGCGAAGGCATCTCCGTTACCGACTGCATCAACATGATGAACAAGAAGTCCGGTCTGGCCGGTCTGACCGGTTCCTCCGACATGCGTGACGTTACCGCCCGCTTCGACGCAGGCGATAAGGACGCCACCCTGGCTCTGGAGATGTGGGCTTACACCCTGAAGAAGTACATCGGTTCCTACGCAGCTGCAATGGGCGGCGTAGACGCCATCATCTTCACCGCCGGCATCGGTGAGAACCACACCCGCGCACGCGAGTGGGCCTGCGAAGGTCTGGAGTTCATGGGCGTTAAGATCGACAAGGAGCGCAACGCCGCTGCCCGCGACGAGGCCAAGATCTCTGCCGACGATTCCAAGGTTCAGGTTTGGGTAATCCCCACCAACGAGGAGCTGGCTATCGCCAACGACACCCTGGAGCTGACCTCCAAGTAAATTTATCAAAAAACAGGAGAAAAGGGCAGGAATATGCCCCTTTCTCCCTGTAAATTAACTTTACAATTTAACTGTCAACGTATATAATAAATTGGGTTAGGGGGTTAAGCCTTGGCAAGTGAGTTGAATGTACTCCGAGCGCTCAGACATCCCGGACAGGAATATCCCTTCACTGCGGATGCTGTCATTGAGGATATGGAGTTCACCGGTGATCCCATCAGCTTCAGCAACATTACCGTTGCGGGCATTATGGTTGGCGCAGGTGAGAGAGTGAGCGTGCGCGCCGATGTGGAGGCCGTTTTGAGGTCCCGCTGCGTAAGGTGTCTGGAAGATATCGAGATGCCCATCAAGGCGCAGATCGACGCTGATTTTGCCAAAGAGGAAGACCCTGACGATCCGGATCTGTATGTCTTCGAAGCCTCGACCATAGAGCTTACAGATGCGGTAAGGGATGCGCTGGTCATGGAGATACCCACCCGTTTGATCTGTTCTGAAGATTGCAAGGGTCTGTGTCCCACTTGCGGCGTTAACCGAAATAAGGTGTCCTGCACATGCCAGGAGGGTGGCGAGGTTACAAACCCCTTTGCGGCATTGAAATCGATTGTTCTAAATGATGAGGAGGTGTAACTTATGGCCACTCCTAAGGGAAAAGTGTCTAAGGCGAGGAGAAATTCCCGTCGCAGCTCTCACTGGAAGCTGTCCATGCCCGGCATCGCTAAGTGCCCCCGTTGCCAGAAGATGAAGCTGGCTCACCGTGTGTGCAAGCACTGCGGTTACTACGACGGCGCTCAGGTCGTAACGGTAGACGAGGCAGCAAAGTAAGCCTGTTTATCTTAAACCTCTTCCGGTTTGCGGAAGAGGTTTTTTCTTTACTGTGCGGTGGTTTACTCACCGGCAAAAATGGTGTATAATAGCACCATGGCTAATCATGTATTTGAAAGGAATTGATTATTTATGGCACGTGGATTCCAGGGCATGCCCGGTGGAAATATGCAGGCAATGATGCGTCAGGCTCAGAAGCTCCAGCAGACTATGATGGAGAAGCAGGCTGAGCTGGAGGCTCGCGAGTACGAGGCTTCTGCAGGCGGCGGCGTAGTTACCGCAAAGGTTAACGGCAAGAAGGAACTGCTGGCTCTCACCATCAAGCCCGAAGCAGTTGATCCCGATGATGTAGAGATGCTCGAGGATACCGTTATGGCGGCTGTCAACGAGGCTCTGCGCGCAGCCACCGAGGCTACCGAAAAGGAAATGGGCAAGCTCACCGGCGGCATGAACATCCCCGGTCTGTTCTGATATGGCGGAAGTCGAAGCCATTTCCAGGCTGGTCAATCAGCTTTCCAAGCTGCCCGGCGTAGGCCGCAAGACCGCGCAGAGGCTGGCGTATCATATTCTGGCCATGCCCGAGGATAAGGTGCGCGAACTGGCCGTTGCGATATTCAACGGTAAAAAGCAGGTGCATCTGTGCCCTGTGTGCGGCAATTACACGGATGTGGATCCCTGTCCCATCTGTTCGGATAACGACCGCCGTCATGATATAATCTGCGTTGTGCGCGATCCCCGTGATGTGAACGCTATCCAGCGTACTCATGATTACGACGGTATGTACCATGTGCTCCATGGCGTAATTTCGCCTATGGACGGCGTGGGTCCGGATGATATCCGCATCTCCGAACTGATGAGCCGCCTTGCCGACGGCGAGGTACAGGAAGTCGTGCTGGCTACCAACCCCGATGTTGAGGGCGAAGCCACTGCGGCATATATATCCCGACTCATCAAGCCTATGGGCGTAAAGGTCACCCGTATCGCTCATGGCGTGCCTGTTGGCGGCGAACTGGAATATACAGACGAAGTCACGCTCTCCCGTGCCTTTATGGGCAGGCGGGAGCTGTAAATGCGGAAAGCAGCGGCATTTGTGTGCCGCTGCTTCTGTTGTTTTGTGGAGGATTGTATGACTCACGAAAATAAATTCGGTTTGTTTATCCATTGGGGTATCTATGCGCAGACGAAGCTGCAGGAACAGGCGCTGGTGCGTTATGATCTGGACAGGACTGAGTATGAGAAGCTGCAGCATACTTTTGACCCGGTGGAATATGATCCCGAGAAGTGGGTGCTGCTGGCAAAGGAAGCAGGCATGGAGTATATCTGTTTCACGGCAAAGCATCACGACGGTTTCTGTATGTGGGATACGAAGTATACCGATTATAATATAATGAATACTCCCTATGGCAGGGATGTGCTGAAAATGCTGGCGGACGCCTGCGCAAAGCACGGGATGAAGCTTTCGCTGTATTATTCAAATCCCGATTGGCATCATCCGCTGGGCTACAATCCCAATTCCAGCCATCAGTGGCGTTCCGTGAATATGGATGTTGTGGATACTGAGGGTTACAGGGAGTACATAAAGGCGCAGGTAACAGAACTGCTGACGGGTTATGGCCCCATATACACTTTCTTTTGGGATATTCCCCCGCGTATAGAAGATCCTTCGCTCAATGAACTGGTACGCCGACTGCAGCCGGGCATATTTATCAATGACCGCGGCTGGGATAAAGGCGATTTTTCCACCCCCGAGCGTGAATATGAAGCCGCGTCTCACAGGCGGTTTGAGCGCATGACCGAAGCATGCAATTCTTTGGGACAGCAGAGCTGGGGTTACCGCGAGCGGGAAGATTTCTATTCGAAACGCCATCTGTGCAACGCCATTGACCGCATCATGGCTTCCGGCGGCAGTTATCTTCTGAATGCCGGTCCGGATGAGATGGGAAATATAGCGCCAAAATACGAGGCAAAGCTGCGCAAGGTGGGCGACTGGTATAACCGCATGAAGGGCTGTCTCTCCTGCGCAGAAGGTGACGATTTTGATTACGGAAAGTGCCATGATCCTTATATAGCCACCCGAAAGAACGGAAAGACGTATCTGCATTACTATAACGGAGTGTGCTCCGAAGCGATCGCACTCAGAAATTATCCCGGAATTCCTGCTTCTGTGAGGCTGATGAATACCGGCACTGCGCTTGAGTTTGCTGCAGAGCGGCTGCCCGAATTTTTCAACGGAAACACCGGCATGGCAGAAGATATCTTTCTGCATGTATGGGGAATACCGGTAGATGATCTGTCCGATGAACCCATAGTAATTGAAATAGAATGGTGAAAAAAATCCCCGGGGCCCTGCGCCCGGGGGTCGGGTTTTTTATTTTTGGTGA
>JAZRPZ010000108.1:0-9072 GCA_045649485.1 Clostridia bacterium | reverse complement strand
CCTGCGGGCGATGGAGGGCCAGATGCTGTGTTCGGGCAGTATGCGCATGTCGGGCTCGGCAAGTTCAACGCGTATGTCGAGCGCCTTTTCAATACCGGGCGCGATTATGCGCGCGCCTCTGCCGCCGGATATGTACATGGCTGCGGTCTCAAGGGGTTTTATGGTGGCGGAAAGGGCAATACGCTGCAGCCTTTTTTCACAGAGCCGGTCCAGCCTCTCCAGAGAAAGCATGAGATGTGCACCGCGCTTTGAACCCATGACGGAATGTACTTCGTCTATTATTACGGTCTCTGCGTGACGCAGTACATGTCTGCCGCCGTCGGAAGTGAGCATAAGGTGCAGCGATTCGGGGGTGGTGATAAGTATGTGCGGCGGCTTGCGCTGCATGCGGGCGCGTTCTGTCTGTGTGGTATCGCCGCTGCGTACGGCAGTGCGTACCACGTTTTCAAGCCCGAGTCCTGAAAGAGGGCGCTTCAGATTTTCGCGTATGTCGTTGCCGAGTGCTTTCAAAGGGGATATATAGATTATAAAGCACCTGTCAGGCAGCGGTCTTTCGGCCTGCGCAAGCGTATCTATGGCATACAAAAAAGCGGCAAGGGTCTTGCCCGTGCCGGTAGGCGCTGATATCAGCACATCGCCGCCGTCCGAAACGGCCTGCCATGCCTCGCGCTGTACCGGCGTGGGAGTACCCACTGCCGTTTTGAACCAATTTTTGGTGTTTTCGGAGAAGAATTCAGGTATCATGTTTTTATGTCAAAGCAGATTGTATACAAATTCGGCTACCTTGCGTGCGCTGTCAAGATCACGGTAGGAATACTGTGCTTCACGTATCGCGGTGAGCTTTGCACCGTTATCTGCGATCAGTTCGTTGATGCAGTTGCCCAGCTTGGCGGGATCATAGCATTCAACGGCAAGACCGTGCTCAACAGCGAATCTGGGATTGTCAGCTTCCTGACCGGGCAGTGCGCCGGTAATTATCATGGGGATGCCCATTACTATGGCTTCAAACATGCAGTTGGGGCTGGCACGCATTATAGCAACATCGGCAAGGGCGTATTCACTGCTCATATCGCTTACAAATCCGAGTATACGCATCCTGTCGGAATATTTGATGCCAAATTTGCCCACGAGACGATCCTTAAGCGTCTGATTGCTGCCGCATATTACGGTAAGCGCCGCATTGGTCTTTTCCATGAGCGATGCGGCATATTCCTCTATCTCACCAGCACCGCCGCCGCCTGCAGTCATAAGGCAGCGCAGAGGACGTTCCGGAGTGAATACACGTCCGGTCACCGCAAATGCCGATTTGGTGAACTGAGAACGGGTGGGGAAACCGATGAGTTCAAGGCTTTCTTCCGGCATGCCGAATGCAACAGATCGGTCATAGGCCTCTTTTGTGGGGCAGATACATTTCAGAAGGCGCTTGTCGCACCAGGTGGAGTGTATATTCACGAGGTCTGCTTCAAGGCAAACGACCGGTATATTGAGTTTGGCGCGCTCAAGAGCATCGAGCACGGAACCCACAAACATGGAATGCACAGTCAATATGAGGTCGGGATTGGTATTGCGGACATAGTTAACAAGCCGCTTCTGAACGAGCTTGCCCATAGTATCGGGTATAAAATCGCTGTTCTGAGTGGCAGAAAAAGCCGTCTTCCATACGAAGCTGGCTTTACGCGTGATAAGGTTATAAAGTTTTGAGCTTCTGATTCCCTGCTTTCCCATAAACTGGAAGCCATCAACTACGTCGAGGGTCACATCTTCCATGCGCTGAAACTGTTCGGAGAGCGCTTCTGCGATGGACATATGCCCGCGGCCCGTATACTGGGACATAAGCAGCAATATCTTGGCCACTTGCTTCACCTTTCCTGTTGAATACAATTATTGTATTATGTCACAATTATAACGCATATAATCCTTTTTGTGAAGAGTAAAGTTGGCATTGCGGATGAAATCTGCTATAATATACATTAGAAAAATATTCGCAGACGGGAGGCGTATGCTATGAAACCTGTAGATATTATCAGAAAAAAGCGATTTGGCGGTGAACTCACCGAACAGGAGATAAGAGCTTTCGTAAAGGGTGTTGTTGACGGTACATTTACCGATTATCAGGCTGCCGCAATGCTCATGGCGATCTGCACTATGGGTATGAGCGACCGTGAGACCCTGGCGCTGACCCTTGCAATGGAAAAATCCGGACAGACTCTCGATCTTTCCGATATTCCCGGCGTGAAGGCGGATAAGCATTCCACCGGCGGCGTTGGCGATACCACCACCCTTATACTGGTTCCCCTTGTAGCTGCCTGCGGTGTGAAGATGGCAAAGATGTCCGGCCGCGGTCTGGGATTCACCGGCGGTACGCTGGATAAGCTGGAATCCATCCCCGGTCTGTCTATAGATATGGAGATCTCCGATTTCAAGAAGCAGGTGTCCGACATCGGCTGCGCAGTTATCGGACAGAGCGCAGACCTTGCTCCCGCTGACAAAGTGCTGTATGCACTGCGCGATGTTACCGGAACAGTTGACTGCACCTCCCTCATCGTATCCTCCATTCTTTCCAAAAAACTGGCGGCAGGCTGCGATGTTGTAGTGCTGGATGTAAAGTACGGTGACGGTGCGACCACCGGCAATGAAGAGCAGGCAAAGAAGCTGGCAGAATTCATGGTACGCATCGGTGAGATGAGCGGCAGAAGGTTCTCGGCACTTGTGACCGGTATGGAACAGACCCTCGGCAATTATATCGGCAATGCCCTCGAGGTTGAAGAGGCCGTTGACGTACTTGCCGGTAAGGTACAGGGCGATCTGAAGACCGTTGCAATCGAGCTGGGTGCGCACATACTGCGCAATTCCGATGCCGTGAGCACTATAGAAGAAGGCCGCAGGATGCTTAATGAAAAGCTCGAAAGCGGCGAAGGCCTTAAGAAGCTTGCTGAGATGATCGCAGCCCAGGGCGGTGACGCCCGCGTGGTATATGATACCTCGCTGCTGCCCAAGGCAAAGGAAAAGTATCAGGTGAAGGCATTCAAATCCGGCTATCTTTCCAAGGTGGCGGCTGACAAGATTGGCAACGCAGCAAAGCTCCTCGGCGCAGGTCGTGAGAAGAAGACGGATATCATCGATCCTGCAGTAGGTCTCATTGTGAAAAAGCGCATCGGTGATGCAGTGGAAATGGGCGATGTGCTGTGCGAAGTGCACGCAAACCCCGCTTCCGATGTAAAGGGTGCGCTGGCGCTGCTGAATACCTGCTTCACTGTGGCTGCGGATGAGCCCGAAAAGCCCGAATTGATCAAGTATGTCATTGAATAAATTGAAAAAAGTATTTCTGAACTGCGAAGGCAGGCTGCGCGCTGTATGGCAGCTGACTGCAGTTGTATTGGGTTGGTTTGCTGTGTACGCCGCATCGGCAGTGGGGATAAGCAGACTGATACTTTCGCTGTTTGCCAGGTGGGGCGTTACAAATGCGAATATCGCTATGTGTCCCGCATGGGTACAGTATCTGGCTGCATACCAGGCACAGTTGTCGATGGCTGCGGCGGGAATCGTTTGCCTTGCGCTTGTTCTGCCTGTGCTGAGAGTGTATCCGGCTAAGGCGCGTATGACGGTAAAAGCAGCCGTGAAAAACAGTGTGTTTTTCGCAGCAGGCGTGCTTTTGCCTGTCGCACTAATGGGCATATTCATGCTGACAGACAGCATGCGCACAACGAAAGTCGTGCAGGTGTTCACGGCGGATATCATTATCGTACTTGCTGTCAGTCTTATTACGGCAGCTTCCGAATGTGCCGCGGCGTTTGGCTACGTGCGCAGAATGGCGGAATGCCATGCCGGAAAAGCGGCTGCTGTGATGATATCGGCAGCGGTGTATTGTGTAATCGGTTTGGTTTCATTCAGTACGGCTTTGGGCGTATTGAATTCGCTTTTGATCGGAATTGTGCTGAGCATTGTCTGCGCAAAGATATCGCTCGGTCCGGTCATCGCGCTGCGCGCAGGCTGGCTTTGGTCGGCTGCCGCGCTGGCGGGATTTGACGGCAGCGGAGTTTTAAGCCTGTATCCGGTTTCTGAGAATATATTTACCGGAGGCTATTACGGACCCGAATCCGGTATGGCTGTGACTTTGATATGTGTATGCGTCATTGCAGTGCTCATGCGGACTGAACTGAAGCATGTTGCCGAACTGATCAAATGCCGCCTGGCAATAAAGAAGTAAAAAAATCCCCGGGCACGTTCCTTATTCGGAACGCCCGGGGATTTTTTTTATTCGGCAAGAACCTTGAACTCGTCGGTACCAAGTACGCCGGTAAGTTCATAATAGCTTTCTACCATGCGGTTGTACTGGTCATCGGTCATGGCAGAGGGACGGTTTTCGCCGGTATATTTGAGGATGGGAAGCACGGTGTACTTTCCGGCGTGCTTCCATACATACACGGGAACATAGCCAACATCTTCAACGCGGAAGGTACCGTCGTCCTGTTCGACTATGGTGAAGTCAAGTATGATGCCGTTATCGGTACGGGCAAGTGTCATTCCGGAAATGAAGTTGCCCATGCTGTAAATGCAGAATACCTGACGGGGCTTGCCGTTTTCGTCGGTGCCTTCAACTATCATCATGGGTTCGACCATGTGAGAGTGGCTGCCGAGGATGATGTCAACACCGGCTGCGGCAAGGCGCTTTGCATACTTTTCCTGATCGGAATCCGGTATGTGAGTGTTCTCCGTTCCCCAGTGAGGCAGGGCGATGATAACTTCGGCGCCTGCATCCTTGAGTTTCTTTACGTCGCCTTCAATATCGGATTTGTACAGATAGGGAACGCCGTATTTCTTGGCGGCTTCGTCACAGTAATTTTCCATGGTATTGGTAGTGTGAGTATAAGCCACAAAGCCAATTTTGATGCCGTTGATTTCGTAAACGGTAGGAGTGTTGCGTTCTTCCTGAGTGCGGTAAGCACCGACGTAATCGAAGCCGTATTTCTCCATCAGATTGACGTCGTTCACCATTCCGTCAAACCAGCGGTCGAGCATGTGGTTGTTTGCCAGAGTGAAGAAGTCGATGCCGCAATCGTTCTTGAGGGTAGTGAGTACGGATTCAGGAGTGTTGAACTGCGGATAACCGGAATAATCCCTGTCCTTATATTTGCCGACGGTGGTCTCAAGGTTTGCAATGGTGTAATCGGCATTTCTGAGGGAAGGCGCGATGAACTGGAACTGCAGTGTGAAATCATAGCTGCCGTCGGGCTGCTTTGCCGCATCCAGCTGTTCCTGATGGAACATAACGTCACCGGCTACGCGGATGTGGACCCTGCGTCCGCCCGTGGTAACGCCGGAAGAAATATCATTGGTCTCGGGCATTACGGGGTCGGCATACTGAGTTTCCACAGGGTTTATATCAGCTGCAGACTGATCATCCTGAGATGCGGATTCATCACTTTCGGTAATTTCCGAAGGTTCTGCAGTAGGCTCTGCGGTAGGTTCGGTCGTAGGCTCTGCGGTAGGAGTAACGGCTGCAGAAGGTACGATGCTGGGGTTCGCGGTAGTGTCTTCCTTATCACCGCCTGCAAGACAGGCTATAAGCACAATTATTCCGATAACGGCGAGCAGTATTGCGCAGGAAACGCTGAATCTGCGCCAGTCTATGCGCCTGCGTCTGCGGCGGCTGCGGGACATGCGGTTGCTTCTGTACAAGGCTGTTCCTCCTTTAGTACTGTTCGTTGTATTCGCTGTTCAGCTGTGTGCCGCACTGGGTGCAGTATCTGAGCTGCTGCGAGACTGCGTTTCCGCACTTGGGACAGCGGACCACGCGGTTGAGCTTGTCAATTTCGCGCATCAGTTCATTGATTTCTGCGCGAATTTCAGCGGCTTTTTCAAACATAGGTTCAAGAACGGATGCATCACCGTTTCCGTCGTGGATACGGCAGCATGTTTCGCCGATGGCGGTGTGGATACGCTCCAGCTGGCGGCGGGTGGCGCGCAGTTTTGAATTGAGTTTCTGCACATTCAGAAAATCAGTAGTGTACTGCTGCAGACCGTTGAGCTTTTCGCTTGCAATATCTAAAAATCCCATGGAATACTCCTTTCGGGTTTGCATTATACTACATTATATATCATAATACCTTTTTCAACATCTGGCAAGCGGTTTGGCGGGTCAGATGAATTTTTTTATTCTGCCCGGGAGATATTAACAACACTGTGCTGTATGAGGTGGTTATATGCTTACTCTTTTTTTGAGGGCGATAATATTATATCTTGTCATGATCGTTGCAATGCGCGCAATGGGAAGAAGACAGCTGGGCCAATTTCAACCATACGAATTTGCCATGACAATAATACTTGCCGACCTGATATCCGCGCCTATGGAGAGCGTGTCTACACCGCTGCTGCAGGGGCTTCTGCCGGTGGCGGCACTTTTTGCCGTGCACAGCGCGATCACTATAATATCGCTCAAATCAGACAAAGCAAGGGCTGTGATCTCGGGAAAACCCGTGGTAGTGATATCAAAAGGCGTTATCGATGAAAAAGAGCTTGATAAACTTTGTATGGGGCTGAGTGATCTCATGGAAGGATTGAGGGGCTGCGGTATATTGGATTCTTCGGAAGTCGGTACCGCTGTTGTAGAATCGAACGGGACCATTTCAGCGTTTCCCAGGTCGTCCCGCAGACCTCCGGTCAATTCGGAAATGAATATTGACGCGGGTTACGAAGGACTGCCGATGATACTGGTAATGAACGGCAGCATCCAGCCTCACAACCTGAAACAATGCGGCAGAGATGAAAAATGGCTCAGAGAAACGCTTGGAAATCTGGGTATGACGCCTGAAGATACTTATTTTGCAAGCGTGAATACGCAGGGAATTTTGACTGCGCAGAAGAAATCCGGCGGGCCCGTGTGCGTACAGGCTATACCGGCAGAAGAGGTGGTCTGGTAATGAAGGCAGCGTTTATCAGTATGTGGGTAGTGCTGATCATATCGGTGGTATTGTGCCTTATGTCCATGTATATCCATGCGGATGTACTGGACCGGATGGATATACTGTGCGACAGCGCCATTGAATGCGTGCGCAGTGATGAGAAGGAATCTGCAGGCATGTATGCGGAGAAGCTGGAGAAGACTTTCGGTGGCCGTAAAGTTGTGCTGGAAATGCTTGCATCGCATAATGATATTCATGAGACGATGAATTGCGTAACAGATGCGAAGGTTGCGCTTGAATGCGGCGATATGGATGACGCCTATCAGGCGCTTATACGGCTTAAGGGTATGATATCTCATTTGCGCGATCATGAGGGGCTATCCCTTGCGAACCTGTTGTGAACTGCGCGCATTTAATACAATGGGAGTGATCATCCGTGAATATAAGGAAATATCTCTATCTGTGCATGATGGCATATGCCGACCTGCCGCCGTTGTATTCAGGGCTTATTTCCCGCGGCGGCAGGATACCTGTGGCGGCGTTTGCCGATTACATACTCAGAATGGATGCGGCAGGCATGCTTAAATGTATTCAGCTTACCGGAAGCAGGCGCGCAGCAGCCGAGACATTGCTTTCTTCGGACGGAGTGATAACGGCTTACATAAATGATAATGCCGGCTCCGGTTTTGTGGGCTATGTAGTGGAATTTCCCGAAGAAACGGTGGTGGTAATGCGCGGCTCGGAATCGCCCGGAGAATGTGCGGACAGCTATGTAGACTGGGTTGATAATCTGTGTGAGCCGTTTGCTGGGTCTGTACAGAACGCGGCAATAGATGAGATAGTGAAGGACATAACACAGGGAAGTGTGGTGTTTACAGGGCATTCCAAAGGCGGACATAATGCGCTTATTGCACTTGCGGCCTCGGATAATCCGGATGCACGGGCGGTGGCCTTCAACGGACAGGGCTTCGCGTCCGGCACGCTTGATGAAAAGGCACGCTTGAAGCTTTTTGAGCGTGGGGTGAATTACGTAACTGCGGATGATGTGGTTGGTGCGCTGCTGGAGCATCCGGAAAGGCGGATATTTGTGAAACAGACGCCGGGAGCAAATGCACATATGCCCGAAGCGTATACTTTTGATGAAGCGGGAGCCCCGGTCAGAGGGCTTAGAACCACAAGGTCGTATGCGGCAGAAGCGGCTTCAAGATTTGCCGACAGCAGATTCGGCTCCGCCGCGAGAAACGGCATAACCCAAATATGCCGCCGTTCGCTCAGCATAAGATGAGATGTACCGAACAGTGATAGAAACCGCAATAATAGTATGATATAATCCTGTCATGTCAAAATACTGCGGTGGTGTATTTATGAAAAAACAGGTTGGTATTACGTTGCTCTCCACATTTTATACGGTGTATTTTATTTACCTCGGCTTTGCGGCATTGATCTCAAAATATTTTGCCGAGATAGGACTCAATGAATCGCAGATAGGCATACTCACATCCGTGCCTGCGCTTATCGCAATGTGCTTTATGCCGATGTGGGGCGCACTTTCGGACAGAATAAAGCTGAAGAAGCTGGTGCTTTCGTTTACGGTAATAATGGCGGGAGCAACGCTGCTCTTTGTGGATTCTGCCACAGATTTCACTATGGTGGATGCGGCTACGGGCAGACTTGCCGCAAATGCCACGAAATTCATACCGCTTCTGATAATACTTATTATCAACCATATTTTTGCACAGTCCTGCCTTTCAAACGCAACATCCATATCGCTTGAATATACGGCTTCGGTGGGTGCCACATATGGTCCTGTCAGAATGATGGGTACCGTTGGCTATCAGATCGGCGCACTGCTGACCGGCATAATCTGTGTTGGCAGTCTCAGACATCTGTATACATGGCAGGGTGTTTGACCTCTAAAACTAACTATTGTAAAAAATCCGCGAAAGCTTTGTTGGCTTTCGCGGATTTTTCTGTCTTGTTAAACTTTTCTTGCCCGATCACGAAACTCACAAGGAGACAAACCGGTATTTGCTCTGAAAAAGCGGTGGAAATTTGAGAGATATGCAAAACCGGAATCATTTGCGACATCGCGGATAGTTCTGTCTGTCTCCGCGAGAAGCTCTTTAGAATGATTCAGACGAAGCTGTAAGTCGGAGGCCAAGGCGGTCTT
>JAZRPZ010000107.1:0-11917 GCA_045649485.1 Clostridia bacterium | reverse complement strand
CTCGAAGGCCTGGATGCCCAGGCGGTGCAGCGTGGGGGCGCGGTTGAGCATGACGGGATGCTCCTTGATGACGACCTCCAGGGCGTCCCACACCTCGGTGCGCTGCTTATCCACCATCTTCTTGGCGGATTTGATGTTGTTCGTGGAGAGCATGAGCACGCGCGCCTCGGCCTGCGCCGCACCGGAGAGCGGTACGTGCACGGCCATCTGGTCGCCGTCGAAGTCGGCGTTGAAGGCGGTGCAGCACAGCGGGTGCAGCTTGAGGGCCTTGCCTTCGACCAGCACGAGCTCGAAGGCCTGGATGCCCAGGCGGTGCAGCGTGGGGGCGCGGTTGAGCATGACGGGGTGATCCCGGATGACGCTCTCCAGCACGTCCCACACCTCGGGACGCAGACGCTCAACGGAGCGCATGGCGGTCTTGACGTTCACAGCCAGACCCTGACTGACCAGACGCTCGATGACGAAGGGCTTGAACAGCTCCAGCGCCATCTCCTTGGGCAGGCCGCACTGGTACAGCTTCAGCGAGGGGCCGACCACGATGACCGAGCGGCCGGAATAGTCCACGCGCTTGCCCAGCAGGTTCTGGCGGAAGCGGCCCTGCTTACCACGCAGCAGGTCGGACAGGCTCTTGAGCTGACGTCCGCCGGCGCCGACGACTGCGCGGCCGTGACGCCCGTTGTCGATCAAGGCGTCGACTGCTTCCTGCAGCATGCGCTTTTCGTTGCGCACGATGATATCGGGAGCGCCCATCTCCAGCATGCGCTTGAGACGGTTGTTGCGGTTGATCACGCGGCGGTACAGGTCGTTCAGGTCAGCGGTGGCGAAACGGCCGCCGTCCAGCTGAACCATGGGACGAAGCTCCGGAGGAATTACGGGAACAACATCCAGAACCATCCACTCGGGCTTGTTGCCGCTCTTGCGGAAGGACTCAACGACCTCAAGACGCTTGATGGTCTTCTGCCTCTTCTGGCCTTCGGTATCGCGCTTTGCTTCCTTGGCGGACAGCTCTTCCAGCTCTTCCTTGAGCTCGGCAGCCAGCTGATCCAGATCCAGCTCACGCAGCAGTTCACGAACTGCTTCTGCACCGATGCCTACGCGGAACTCCCAGCCGTTCTCCTCAGCCTGCTGCTTCTTCTGCTGATACTCAGCTTCGCTCAGCAGCTTGTTCTTCTCGAGACCGGGAACATCGCCGGGATCGAGAACGATATAGCTGGCGAAATACAGCACCTGTTCCAGTGCGCGGGGAGAGATGTTGAGGATGGTGCCCATGCGGCTGGGGATGCCCTTGAAGTACCAGATGTGGCTTACAGGGGCAGCCAGTTCGATGTGGCCCATGCGCTCGCGGCGAACCTTGGCCTTGGTGACCTCAACGCCGCACTTATCACATACAACGCCCTTGAAGCGATTGCGCTTATACTTGCCGCAGTTGCACTCCCAGTCCTTCTGGGGTCCAAAGATGCGCTCGCAGAACAGACCGTCGCGCTCGGGCTTCAGGGTACGATAATTTATAGTTTCAGCTTTCTCTACTTCGCCGTGAGACCATGCGCGGATCTTATCGGGGGAAGCGAGACCTATCTGTATAGAATCAAGATTGGAAAGTTCAAACAAGGAGCTCTCTCCTTTCTACCATTAAGCTGCGCCTATCAGGCGTAAATGGCGATCCTGCGGGGAAAGGCTCTCGCCCTTCCCCACATTGACATTAGTTGAAATCGTCGTCCAGATCGAAATCGTTGTCCAGTTCCATGTTCTCGAAGTCGAACTCCTCGTCGATGGGATCATCGCCGGCGCCTTCGTCACCGGAATCATCCACAACGGCGCCGGGAGAGAGCTCTTCGCCCTTCTCGCCCTGGGGCAGATCGTCGTCGTCGAGTTCCTTGATCTCGATCTCGTTCTTATCGGCGTCGAGAACCTTGATATCCAGAGCCAGGGACTGCAGTTCCTTGATGAGAACCTTGAAGGACTCGGGAACGCCGGGCTCGGGGATGTTCTCGCCCTTAACGATGGCCTCGTAGGTCTTTACGCGGCCGATGGTATCGTCAGACTTGACGGTAAGGATCTCCTGCAGCACGTGGCTTGCGCCGTAAGCTTCCAGAGCCCAAACTTCCATTTCACCGAAGCGCTGACCGCCGAACTGAGCCTTACCGCCCAGGGGCTGCTGGGTGACCAGAGAGTAGGGACCGGTGGAACGTGCGTGGATCTTATCGTCTACCAGGTGATGCAGCTTCAGATAGTACATGTAGCCGACGGTGACCTTGTTGTCGAAGGGATCGCCGGTGCGTCCATCGTAGAGCTGCAGCTTGCCGGTGAGGTTCAGTCCGCACTTGGACAGCTGCATGGTGGGACGGCCCTTTGCGTCAAAGAGCTCGGTCTCCTCGGGGATGTTTGCTGCCATCTGCAGTACTTCCTGGATGTCCTCTTCACGGGCGCCGTCGAATACGGGGGTAGCGATGTGCCAGCCCAGCGCCTTTGCAGCCAGAGCCAGATGCACTTCCAGTACCTGACCGATGTTCATTCGGGAGGGAACGCCCAGGGGGTTCAGTACGATATCCAGGGGAGTACCGTCGGCAAGGAAGGGCATATCCTCTTCAGGCAGAACGCGGGATACAACACCCTTGTTGCCGTGACGGCCTGCCATCTTGTCGCCGACCTGGATCTTACGCTTCTGAGCGATGTAAACGCGAACCATCTGGTTTACGCCGGGGCTCAGCTCGTCGCGGTTTTCACGAGTGAAGATCTTTACGTCTACTACGATACCGAATTCGCCGTGGGGCACACGCAGGGAGGTATCACGTACCTCGCGGGCCTTGTCGCCGAAAATGGCGCGCAGCAGGCGCTCTTCAGCAGTAAGCTCGGTCTCACCCTTGGGAGTGACCTTACCTACCAGAATATCATTGGCACGAACCTCGGCGCCAACGCGGATGATTCCGCGCTCGTCAAGGTCACGCAGTGCTTCGTCGCCAACGCCGGGGATATCGCGGGTGATCTCTTCCGGTCCCAGCTTGGTCTCGCGGGCTTCGGATTCGAATTCCTCGATATGGATGGAAGTGTAAACATCATCCTTGACCAGGCGCTCGGAAATGAGAACAGCGTCCTCGTAGTTGTAGCCTTCCCAGGTCATGAAGCCGATCAGGGCATTGCGGCCCAGTGCGATCTCGCCCATGTCGGTGGAAGGACCGTCAGCCAGCACCTGACGGGCAACAACATGCTCGCCCTCGGAAACGATGGGATGCTGGTTGATGCAGGTGCCCTGGTTGGAGCGGGTGAACTTCTGCAGCTTGTGCACATATTCCCTGCCGCTCACGCCCACGTAGCGTACCTCATCGGCGGTAACGCGGGTGATGGTGCCTTCTTCTTTTGCAAGTACAACAACGCCGGAATCACATGCGGCCTTGTACTCGATGCCGGTGCCTACGAAGGGAGCTTCGGGGCACAGCAGCGGTACGCCCTGGCGCTGCATGTTGGAACCCATCAGTGCGCGGGTTGCGTCATCGTTCTCAAGGAAGGGGATCATGCCGGTTGCAACGGAGATCAGCTGACGGGGAGAAACGTCGACGTAGTCAACGTCATGACGGTCAACTTCGATGATCTCGTCCATCTTACGCACGGTAACGCGCTCGGCGGCGAAACGTCCGTCCTCGCCGATGGGCTCGTTGGCCTGGCCGATGATGAACTGGTCTTCCTCGTCCGCGGTCATGTAATCGATCTGATCGGTCAGTACGCCGGTGTTCTTATCGATCTTGCGGTAGGGAGCCTCGATGAAGCCGTATTCATTGATGCGGGCGTAAGTTGCCAGAGAACCGATCAGACCGATGTTGGGTCCTTCAGGAGTCTCGATGGGGCAGATACGTCCGTAGTGAGAATAGTGAACGTCTCGTACGGCGAAGGATGCACGGTCACGGTTCAGACCGCCGGGGCCCAGAGCGGACAGACGGCGCTTGTGGGTCAGCTCAGCCAGGGGGTTGGGCTGGTCCATGAACTGGGACAGCTGGGACGATCCGAAGAACTCCTTGATAGCCGCAGAAACGGGACGGATGTTGATAAGATCCTGAGGACGGACCTTGTCAAGATCCTGAATAGCCATGCGCTCCTTGACCACGCGCTCCAGACGGGACATACCGACGCGGATCTGATTCTGCAGCAGCTCGCCTACGCTGCGCAGGCGGCGGTTGCCCAGATGGTCGATATCGTCGCAGGTGCCCAGACCGTGGAACAGGCCGAACTGATAGCTGACGGAAGAAATGATATCGTCGATCAGTACGTGCTTGGGAACCAGGCGGGAAGTAGCTTCCTTAAGAGCCTCGTTGAGGGGCATGCCGTCTTCCTTTACGCGGCCGATGATATCCACCAGAGTGGGGATATGCACGCGCTCGGAGAAGGGAGCGATGGTCTCATCGTACTCATTTGCCAGCTGCTCATCGAAGGATGCCAGGAAGGGCTTGATGAAAGCAAAGTTGTTGCCCAGCACGCGCACGAAGTTGTTGTTGATCATGAGAACAACATCGTTCACGCCGCAGTTCTGAACGTACTCGGCCTCTTCGCGGGAGAGAACGTGGCCTGCGGAGAACATCACTTCGCCGGTGTAGGGGTTGACGATATCTTCAGCCAGCTCCTGATTGACGATGCGCAGTGCGATAGCAAGCTTCTTATTATACTTATAACGGCCGACGTGAGCCAGATCGTACCTCTTGGGATCGAAGAAGAGGGCGTTGATCAGGTTCTCTGCGGATTCAACAGACGGCGGCTCGCCGGGACGCAGCTTGTTGTAGATCTCGATCAGTGCCTGATCCCTGCGGGACTTGTAGCGCAGCTCGCCCTTGTCGTTTGCGGAGGGAGCGTCGCGGGTGATGGTGGCGCTTACGCGCTCATCATCGCCGAACAGGCGGATGATCTCTGCGTCGGTCTCGATGCCCAGTGCGCGCAGCAGCACGGTAACGGGCAGCTTGCGGGCGCGGTCGATACGGGCATAGATAACGCCGTTAGCGTCGGTCTCATACTCTATCCAGGCGCCGCGGTTGGGGATCATCTGAGAAGAGTAGAGGAAATCGCCGGACTTGTCGATGGTACGGGAATAGTACACACCGGGAGACCTGACCAGCTGAGATACGATAACACGCTCGGCGCCGTTGATGATGAAGGTGCCGTTCTCGGTCATCAGGGGGAAGTCGCCCATGAATACTTCGGACTCCTTCACCTCGTGAGTATCGCGGTTGGTGAGGCGTACAGTCACCTTGAGAGGCGCGGCGTAAGTGGCGTCACGCTCCTTGCATACCTCCTGGGTATACTTGGGAGCATCGTCCAGAGAATAATCCGTGAACTCAAGAATAAGACTGTTGGAATAGTCGATGATGGGAGATACGTCTGCAAGTACCTCGCGCAGACCGTCCTTCAGGAAGCTCTTGTACGAGTTCTTCTGGATCTCAATAAGATCCGGGACCTCCAGTGCTTCCTTAACGCGCGCGAAGCTCATGCGAGTCCGCTTGCCCAACTGGATCGGATTGGGTTTTGCCATACCCTATTTCACCCCTGTCTTGTTGCTCGATCGGGAAGTTAAATTACTGCAAATTCCGCATCAGAAATGAACTTTTCGTAAACATTTTGACCTCTTACCGGTCAAAAGCAGAGTTTTGTCCACACTAACGCAGTTTATTATAATATCACAGCCTATAATAAGTGTCAAGCCTTCCCTTAACCTCATTTACCATATTTTAACCCTTTTTCTGTGTTTTAACACGTTTCAGTGTGCTTTTAACGCCATTATCTCAGATATAATTCCTGCATTTCCGTTTTCTTTTTGCATATTATCCTGCACAAATTAGTTGTTGCAGAGTGCGGATAATGTGATATAATAGGAATGATGCATTGTGAACTACAGAAAGGACGATATAGATATGAAGATTGCATTTGGTAGCGACCACGCCGGATATGATTACCGTCAGATGCTGATGGAGCACGCAAAGGAACTGGGCCACGAGGTCATCGACATGGGTCCCTTCTCCAAGGAGAGCTGTGACTACCCCGTATACGGCAAGGCCGTTGCAGAGGCAGTTTCCAAGGGCGAAGCAGACCGCGGCATTCTCATCTGCGGCACCGGCTTCGGCATTTCTCTGGCAGCAAACCGCATGAAGGGCATCCGCTGCGTCAACGCTTCCGAGGAATACACCGTAAAGCTGTCCCGTCATCACAACAACTCCAACATGATCTCCATCGGCGCCCGCGTTGTAGGCACCGAGAAGGCCATCAGCCTGATGGACACCTTCCTCACCGAGGAATTCGACGGAGCACGTCATCAGCGCCGTATCGACCTGGTCGATTCCCTGTAACATAATCACAAAACGCCCCCGGCAACGCTTCAGGCTTTGCCAAGGGGGCGTTTTCATATATTTATTTACTAAAATCACCAATTTTTCCCAGTAAGCCGCCAATCGAATGATACATACCCGAATAGATAACAGGATCAAGCCGTGTAAGGTCAACGTCGAAAGTATCTATACACTCAAGCCGGTCATCGATCTGAACATTCTTTATTTTGCAGAAAAATGTGATAGATTCTCCAATTTCCACATTCTGCATCACTTCGCATTCATAGACCCATCTGCTGGCTTCAAGCACCGGCACATCTACCGTTTCTCCGCGGCAAACTCCGTATTGCATTCCGTCCTTTTTGCCATCGGATGCATGATGCGCACCGAAATAGTCCATCAGTTCCAGCATATCACGGCTGACCAGATTTACGCTCAGCTTCCCTGTCCTTATCACGTTCCGTCTGGTCTGTTTGCCTCCGGCCATACTTATAACAATAATGTATTCGTCATCTCTTTCCCATGTAACGCTTACCCATGTTATCGGTGCAAAGTTATGCGAGCCGTCTTCATTATCAGTGCCTATTATGAATGCCGGCTGCACGCACATGGAATAGCCCTTCCCCACCGATCTGCGATTTGCCATTTATCATCATACTCCTTCTCATAGCATTCAACCATGAACATATTAGTTACATTATGCCCCAATAAACACTTGCCCGTCTCGCACAGGTTTGTTATAATACAAGCACAATGCGCATACAAACGCATACTGCGCAAAAAGCGAACGGACTACAAAACCGACGGAGGTAAATTACCATGCCTAAGATCACATTCATGGGCGCCGGCTCCACTGTATTTGCCAAGAACGTACTGGGTGACAGCATGATGACTCCCGCTCTTGCAGAGAGCACCATCGCACTGTACGACATCGATGCGGATCGTCTGAACGAATCCAAGCTGATGCTGGACACCATCAACCGCAACAACGGCTCCAAGGCCAAGATCGAGACCTATCTGGGCGTTGAGAACCGCAAGGCTGCTCTGAAGGACGCCAACTATGTTGTTGACGCCATCCAGGTCGGCGGCTACGATCCCTGCACCATCACCGACTTTGAGATCCCCAAGAAGTACGGCCTGAAGCAGACCATCGCCGACACTCTGGGCATCGGCGGCATCTTCCGCGCTCTGCGCACCATCCCCGTTCTGTTCGACTTTGCCAAGGACATGGAAGAAGTCTGTCCCGATGCATGGTTCCTGAACTACACCAACCCCATGGCAATGCTCTCCGGCGCAATGCAGCGCTACACCGGCGTAAAGACCGTTGGTCTGTGCCACTCCGTACAGGTATGCTGCGAAGGCCTGATGAAGGGTCTGGGCATGGATTACGACGATTCCGTACAGTGGAAGGTCGCCGGCATCAACCATCAGGCATGGCTGCTGGAAGTAACCAAGGACGGCGTTGACCTGTATCCCGAGATCAAGCGCCGCGCCGCCGCTCGCACCGAGAAGCACGGCGACATGGTACGCTACGAGGTCATGAAGCGCTTCGGCTACTACATCACCGAGTCTTCCGAGCACAACGCAGAGTACATGCCCTTCTTCATCAAGGACAAGTATCCCGAGCTCATCGACCGCTTCAATATTCCTCTCGACGAGTATCCCCGCCGCTGCATCAAGCAGATCGCCGACTGGGCTGCCCGCCGCGACGAGCTGCTGAAGGATCCCCACCTCACCCACGAGCGTTCCCGCGAATACGCCTCCTACATCATGGAAGCTATGGAGACCAACAAGCCCTTCAAGTTCGGCGGCAACGTTATCAACAACGGCCTTATCACCAACCTGCCCTCCAACGCCTGCGTTGAGGTTCCCTGCATGGTCGACAAGTCCGGCGTTGTGCCCACCTTCGTAGGTGCTCTCCCCGAGCAGTGCGCAGCAATGAACCGCACCAACATCAACGTTCAGCTGCTCACCATCGAAGCCGCAGTTACCAAGAAGAAGGACTACATCTATCAGGCAGCTATGATGGATCCCCACACCGCAGCCGAGCTCTCCATCGACGATATCGTTGCAATGTGCGATGACCTCATCGAGGCACACAAGGGCTGGATCCCTGAGTATCACTAAGATACGGAGAGGGGACGCGCAGGGGCGCTGCCCCTGCATCCCCGCTCAAGGGATGATGCAGGGGCCTTTGCCAAATTTTCAATTTGTCAAAGGCAGTCGCAAAGCGACTTTGGCTGCCTGCAGGCAACCAACCCCTTGCCCTTGAGTATCCCTTGCTGAAGGGGATAAGATATTATACATAGTCCGTCGCCCGCATGGGACCCAAACCCCATGCGGGCGAGATTTATGAATAAGAATCTTTATTAGCCGTTCGTGTGTTTCCAACTGCCGGCTTATGTGGTATAATCCGGAATACAAACATTATTGGAGGATGCAGCCCATGCTTGAAAAATTTCTGCAGCACAATAACTTGCATGATGCAGACGACATGGATTCTCTGCTGGAGCTGGCCGATCTGGTGCGAGAGCTTGTTGCCGAAAACAGACATGCCGATATAAATCGCGTTATCTGCTATACCGTGGAATCCGGTTACTACGAAGCATTTTCATGGGTACTCGGTATTATACAGGAATCCCTTGAAGATGCAGAAAGCACGCTGGAATCCTTCGAATGTGCGCTCGGCAAATCAATACCCGACTATGACGAACTGATAAACAGGCTGCAGGTCGATTTTACCGTACTGCGTAACAGCAACGAGCTGGTATGCGACCGCAACGGCGAAGTCGAATCCTTCTTCAACGTGATCGCCTATGAGACCTGCTGCAAAAACATATATCTTATTTCTTCGGAAAACTTTGACACGAAGGACAACGACTACGTACAGTACAGGCTTATATTCAAAAAGGGCTGAAAACGCAGACAAGCCATCCGATTCTGGTCGGATGGCTTGTTCTTTTTTACTCTTCCTCCGGTATGCTTATAGCCAGAGCGTGGTTTGTATACGCCCTTTCCTCGGTCACTTCTCTGATGACCTCGATAAAATCCGGCATATCCACGGGAGTATTTTCATCGGGCAGTTCTATTTCAAGAAACGCCTGTTTTTTCCAGAAATCGAATACATCCAGTTCGAATGTCTGACCCCTGTATTCAAACACATGGCGCACCTTTTTGATAAAGCTGCAGTTCCTGTCTCTGCGTTCAAGCAGCTTCTCGTATTCCTCACGGGTTATCTCGCGTTCGTACTCTTCGCGCACTAAGTTTGAGATATGCACCTTCAGGGTGTGGTAATACTTCCCCGCCCTTGCGCGCACCCTTTCGGAATTTCCTTCGGGATTCACAAGATATGCCTGTTCGATATCGGTTTCTTCCGTGCTGACGGGCAGCGGGAACACCGGCATCTTTATCAGGTACTTTCTTTCGATCTCGTAGGGGATGCTCACTTCACGGTCACCAGTTCGTATTCATCGGAACCGAAGCCGATCTTCACGCCCTGATCGATGCCTGCGTCCCACTTGGTATCGGGATGCAGGGTGTACAGGTGGTCGCGGCCCAGCTTCTTGAAGCGCTGCATGCCCAGCAGGGAGTTTTCGAATACGGGCTGCTCGTTGACTGCATCTACGCAGGCCTTGTCCATTGCAACGGGGTCGAAGGATGCGTACATACCGATATCGGGAACGATGGGAGCATCGTTGTTTGCGTAGCAATCGCAGAAGGGAGATACGTCGCAGATGAGGGAGATGTGGAAGTTGGGCTTATCCTTGCAGACTGCCCATGCGTACTCGGTAACGCGGCGGGAGAGCATCTCGCAGCCGTTGCCTGCAGCGGGCTTCATAGCCTCGGTGGGGCAAACGCCGATGCAGCGGCCGCAGCCCTTGCACTTGTCGTAATCAACATAAGCCTTGCCGGTCTCTACATCGATGGCATTGTGAGCGCAGTTTTCGGCGCAGATGCCGCAGCCTACGCACTTATCGAGGATTGCATTGGGCTTCTCGTCTTCATGCATCTCAGCCTTGCCTGCGGTGGAGCCGCAGCCCATGCCCAGGTTCTTCAGAGCGCCGCCGAAGCCGGTGCCCTCATGGCCCTTGAAGTGAGAAAGGGAGATGATGATGTCGGCGTCAACGAAAGCGCGGCCGATCTTTGCGTGCTTAACGAACTCGCCGTTGATATCAACGATAGCGTCATCGGTACCCTTCAGACCGTCAGCAATGATGGTGTGGCAGCCCAGCTGGAAAGGGTTGTAGCCGTGCATGTATGCAACGTCCAGATGGTCCAGAGCGTTCTTGCGCTGGCCGACATACAGGGTGGAAGAATCGGCAACGAAGGGCTTGCCGCCGCGGGACTTGATGTACTGCACCAGTGCGCGGGCGTAATCGGGACGCAGGAATGCGAGGTTGCCTGCCTCACCGAAGGATACCTTGATAGCAACAAACTTGCCTTCGAAATCGATCTGGTCGATGCCGGCGGTCTTTGCAAGACGCACCATCTTGTCGGGCATATTCTCGTTATCTACAACGCGGAAATCAGTAAAAAATACCTTGGACTTTGCCATTGCGGAATTACCTCCTGAAAATCATTGCTCCCATTCTATCAAATGACCGTTACTTATGCAAGTAATAATCTGATTTTCCACATACATGCAGGATATGTTCGTTTAAATGCTGTATAATATATTCATAAACACGCAGGAGAACACAATGAAAAAACTAATCGTTGCAGAAAAACCTTCCGTTGCCCGTGATATCGCCCGTGTGCTTGGGCTGCGCGGCGGACAGGAAGGCTATATAGAGGGCGACGGCTATATCGTCACATGGGCGCTGGGACATCTGGTATCCCTGTGCGAGC
Source organism: Clostridia bacterium (assembly GCA_045649485.1). Taxonomy (GTDB): domain Bacteria; phylum Bacillota; class Clostridia; order Christensenellales; family Aristaeellaceae; genus RUG11247. The sequence continues at coordinate 770 of JAZRPZ010000107.1, read as the reverse complement.
CCGACGAAATTGACGAACGCTACAAAAAATGGCGCTGGGCAGACCTGCCGCTTCTGCCGGAAGAGATTCCTCTTAAAGTGCTGCCGAAGACCCGCAGCCAGTATTCCACAGTAAAAAAGCTGATGAATTCAAAGGAAGTTTCCTCCATTATCTGCGCCACGGACTCCGCCCGCGAAGGCGAGCTGATCTTCCGCTACATATACCAGATGGCGAAGTGCAAAAAGAGCGTTGAGCGCCTTTGGATATCTTCCATGACCGACCAGGCAATAAAGCAGGGCTTTGCCAACCTGAAGCCCTCCTCCGCATACGATTCGCTGTATGTTTCCGCCCGCTGCCGCAGCGAGGCCGACTGGATAGTGGGCATGAACGCCTCCCGCGCATTTTCCATTGCCTATAACGCCAATCTGCCTATAGGCCGTGTGCAGACCCCTACCCTATCCATGCTTGTGGCAAGAGACAGGGAAATAGCCGAATTCGTGCCTCAGGATTACTGGGAGGTTCGCGCTGATTTCGGCGATTACGAAGGCGTATATGTGGACCCCGAAAGCAAGGAGACCCGCCTATTCGACCAGGAAAAAGCCAAAGCCATACGCGCGAAAGTAGCCGGAAAGACCGGCGCAATTACCGAAAATCAGCGCGAGATAAAGAAAATGCCCCCGCCGCAGCTTTTCGACCTGACTACCCTGCAGCGCGAGGCAAACCGCAAATTCGGATATCCCGCCGACAAGACGCTAAGTCGGATCGTAGCCATGTCGTTCTGTGAGCCAAGG
>JAZRPZ010000106.1:0-35149 GCA_045649485.1 Clostridia bacterium | reverse complement strand
GTCGGAAAAGCAGGGGGCGACCCCCAGAGGAAACCAAGGGCGCGCGCTTGTTTTATTTGCATATTTTGGAAAAGCATCTAATCTCGGTTAGTAGTTAACAGTGATCTGATTCACTCTGCAGGGATTGGCTGAGCGGTAACGTGGATTATGCCGTTTCCGTAATTGGCAAAGGAAACTATCACGTTGTAACCGTTGCCGCAGTTCACGGTAACGTTGCAGCTTATGAAGTCTGCTTCCGCAAAGAAGGCTTCACTAACAGTGCAGACCGTTCCCGCAACAATATACTTTACTCCATAAAGGTTTATATTGGCTTGAGTGATAAGCTTGCCGATTTGCGGAGCGTAGTAATACATAATCGTATCTTTATAGCCGGAAGCCAGCAAAAAGCCGCTTATTTCGGGAATAAGTTCTGTAAGCATATCGATACCGAAATATTCGATAGAGGTAACGGTACACATCTGAGGGATGAAACGGCCGATATTATCGCAGATATTGATGACTTCAGGATCATCTGTATACATGGACAGATACTCTTTGTTTCTGGCCTGTTCGGCAAGCTTACCTGCCATGTACAATGCGGTGTCGGCAAGCCATTCATCATCGGCCGTAACCGGTGTTATTGCGGGGGCTGTCATAAGTGAAGCGTCGAATTGGGTAAACTCATCGCCCTCCTGCATTATTATAAAACCGGCATAACTAAGTGCAAAGAAAAGGTCTGAGGAAGGGTCGGTCAGCTGCTTTGCGATGCTATAAGGTATGATCTGAGAGGTTACGCTCATTATGTTGTCATTTGTGCTGTGTATGAGCATCAGTGCGGTACCTTCGTTGCCGTCACCGGACATGTAGATAAACGCTGTAGGAACGATATTTGCGCAGGGCATGAAATCGGTCAGCTTTACCGTGCTCGTTGCCGCGATCTCCACATCAGACATCATGCTGTAGAGCATCATATTCATTATCTGCGGGAAGAACTGATTGCTGTCGGTATCGTATTCGATATCCAAAATGTCATTTGTAAGCAGCGACATGTCCTGCGGGGCGTATATAGCAACGTAGGTATCTTCTGCATTTTCGCCGGCTGCATATTCGGTGGAAGAAATGATATTGAAATATACTTCTTCGGGAATTGAAAGTGCTTTGAGAAAATCAGGGCTGGAAGCCAGATCAATGGTAGCATTTATTATCTGCTTATCGGTTTCCATAAACCATTGCGGTGATGGACACACGGGCGCGGCGGCAGCTTCGGTTGCAGTGATACCGGATGCGGGTATTACCTGTCCGACGGGCAACGTAAGCTCCGGCCTAACGGTCTCACTGTCGGAGGCAGTGATACCGGATGCAGGTATTACCTGTCCGACAGGCAATGTAAGCTCCAGCCTAACGGTCTCGCTGTCGGCGAAGTAAACATCAATATAGGAATCGACCGAACCTGAGCTTATCTCAGCGTGCAGCGATGTGTGGGTGGAGGTGCGTGCTATTACGCTGTCCTCAGGCAGTGTCATGTAAGCAATGAGCATTTCGGCGCAGGCCAGTGCGGTGTCATACCCTTCGGCGGGGAAGTTGATGTACAGGCGCTGCATGTCTTTATCGTCAACGGATACATATTCGGTTTGTATGCTCTGCGATGGATATCCGGCAGCATATGCCGGTATGGATATCAAAACGAGTATTAGCAGGATCGAAAGAAGTTGTTTCATAACTGTCCTCCATAAAAACAGAGACCCCTGCGGCATAAAACAGCAGGGGCCATGGATTTAGAAATTAGTCGAAGAATACGGGCTTGCCGGTCTTGGCGGACTCGTAGATAGCTTCGAGGATCTGGGTGACAACGTATGCCTGCTCGGGCTTGGTTACGAGGGGTGCGTTGTCGTCCTTTACGTGGTTGATCCACATGCGGGCTTCGATCTCCTGGGGCTGGCCGCCGATATCGCCATCATAGAAGGCAACGGAAGCGGTCTTCAGCTCGGGATTGGTGGTGTACAGCTCGGAGAAGCGCTCGCCGTTGATGCGCAGGGGATTGTCGCCTTCGCCGATCATGTCAGCGCCGGCCTTATCGCCGCACAGGATGGTCTTTGCTTCGTCGATGATCAGGGTGTTCAGTGCCCATGCGGACTCCAGAACGATGGTGGCGCCGTTCTTCATCTTGATGAAACCGAAAGCGGAATCTTCAACGGTGAACTTCTCGGGATCCCAGCTGCCCCATGCGTTGGCTGCGTTCTTGGTGTCAGCCAGCTTGCGGAAGGTGGTGCCTACTACCATCTCGGGCTCGTAATTGTTCATCTCCCACAGGGTCAGGTCCAGAGCGTGGGTGCCGATGTCGATGAGGGGACCGCCGCCCTGATTTTCTTCATCAAGGAATACGCCCCAGGTGGGAACTGCGCGGCGGCGGACAGCCTGTGCGCGTGCGTAGTAGATATCACCCAGATCGCCGTTTTCGATGCACTTCTTGAGGTACATGGAGTTCTTGCGGAAGCGGGACTGATAGCCGATGGTCAGCTTCTTGCCGGTGCGCTTTGCTGCATCCAGCATCTTCTTTGCTTCTTCGGAGTTGATGGCCATGGGCTTCTCGCACATAACGTGCTTGCCGCTCTCAAGGGCGTCAACGGTGATGAAGGAGTGCTGCTTGTTGGGGGTCAGAACGTGTACAACGTCCAGATCCAGCTTCAGCAGTTCTTTGTAATCGGTGAAGACCTTTGCGTCGGGGGTGCCGAAATCAGCAGCAGCCTTAACAGCGCGCTCTTCGATGATATCACAGAAAGCTACCATTTCAACATCGGGCAGCTTCTTCAGAGAGGGCATGTGCTTGCCATTGGCAATACCGCCGCAACCAATAATACCAACCTTTACCTTATCCATTTGAAAAACCTCCCTTTGGGTTTTTATCATATGCATCAATTTTACAATATCGTTGCGATATATGCAAGGCTTTTTTTTACATAAGATGATAAAATAGAGCCTATTGGAGGAATGTTAGCATGGTAAAACTTTTGGTGAGACTGTTCATAAAGGATCATGAAAACGTATCTGACCCCGCCGTGCGCGAGGCATACGGCTCTCTTGCGGGTATACTGGGCATCGTGATGAATGTACTGCTCTTCGGCGCAAAGTATTTCGCCGGCGTGCTGGCAGGTTCAATTGCCGTAATGGCAGATTCGTTCAATAACCTTGCGGATGCGGGTTCTTCCCTCATAATGCTCTTCGGCTTCAAGCTTGCCGGACAGAAGCCCCATTCCGACCATCCCTTCGGACACGGCAGATATGAGTATATTGCGGGACTTATCGTTGCGATGCTGATACTCATGATGGGCTTCTCTCTCATGAAGGATTCAGTAACGAAGATATTCAATCCCGAAGATGTGGAATTCAATCTGCTGTCTGCAGGCATACTGGCGGTGTCTGTGCTGGTGAAGTTCTACATGAGTATGTACAACCGTGCGCTTGCGAAGAAGATAAATTCCGCGGCGATGAAGGCTACTGCAACCGATTCGCTCTCTGACGCCTGTGCGACCGCTGTGGTGCTTGTTTCCATGATAGTGGCACATTATACCGGTCTGGCAATAGACGGCTATACGGGCGCTCTGGTGGCTCTGATGATACTCTGGGCAGGATTCAATGCTGCGAAGGACACCATCTCGCCGCTGCTCGGTACCGCACCTGACAAGGAATTCGTCGATAAAATATACTCCATCGTGCTTTCCTGTCCTGTGGTGACGGGTGTGCATGACCTCGTTATCCACGATTACGGCGCAGGCAGGCGCATGATATCCCTGCACGCGGAGGTGCCTGCGGACGGCAATATCCTTGCCACCCATGATGCCATTGACCTTGTCGAGCAGAGGCTCTGCAAGGAGCTGAGCTGTCACGTGGTCATACATATGGACCCCCTTGAGACCGATGACTGGATGGTCAATTCCACAAAGGCCTGCATTGCTGAGGCGCTCAGGGAGCATATGAATAAGGATATCACTATCCACGATTTCCGCATGGTATCCGGTCCGACCCATACCAATGTGATATTCGATATACTGCTGCCTTTTGATGCGGGAATGGATGCGGAGACCGCCAAAAAGCGTGCTGCGGATATCATTAAGGAACTTGACCCCACTTACAACGCCGTTGTGAATATTGATACTTCTTTCGTATGACCATAAAAGAAGCGGGATGCTCTCAGCAGAGAGCATCCCGCTTTTGTCATGCCTTGACCACGCGTATCCACTTTTTGGTACCGAGGCGGAACAGGCAGATGAAGGTCTTTATTGCCCAGTCTATCTTCAGGGCGATGTAGATGAGGAAGGGGCTTGCATGCCATACCAGACCGCACATTGCGCCGAGCGGTACGGAAGCCAGCCACAGGAAGAGAACATCCGCTACCATGAGGAACTTGGTGTCTCCGCCGCCGCGCAGCACGCCCTTTGTGAGCATGGACTGAGAGGACTGGAAGATGACCATTATCGCTACGGCGTACATCAGCTGGTAGGCGATATCCTTTGTGGTCTGTTCAATATTGTACATATTGATGATGAACGGGCTGAGCGCCAGTATCACCAGTGCGGCGAATACGCCGATAATGAAGCTGAGGGTAACGAAGGTAACGCCCTGAGTATAGGCAGTGTCCTTGTCGCCGCGGCCAAGGCTGTTGCCGGTCATTACGCTGGAAGCCTGACCCAGGCCCTGCGTGAATACGGTGGAAAGGCGTACGATGGTGGCTATGATGGCATTTGCGGCAACGAATTCGGTGCCGATATGGCCCATGATGATGGAAACCATGCTGTTGCCCAGCGCCAGCATACCGTCGGAGATGAGTACGGGAATGGAGTACTTGAGATAGGTGGGCACCAGACCGCCGGTGGTGCCGAAGAGGTCCTTGATGCGGAAGCCGACATCCTTGTCGATAAAGAGGATGTAGCCGCCGATGATCGCTGTTTCCACGATGCGGGCGATAAGGGTTCCCAGTGCTGCGCCGGCAATCTGCATCTCGGGTGCGCCGAAGTTACCGAATATGAACACCCAGTTGAAGAAGATGTTCACGAAGAAGCAGATGATGGAGGTGATGAGGGGCACCATTACCTTGCGCATGGAGCGCAGCACCAGCGTCATGGTGAGGGAGATGCCCATCAGCAGATAGGTGGGGGAAGACCACAGGAAGTAGATGCGGCCCTTTTCGATTACCTCAGGGTCGGTGGTGAATATGCCCATTATGAAGGAGGGCGCCACAATGGAAGCTATGGTGAATATGGCCGCGAGAGTGAGGCATATGCGCATCATGATGGTGATGGCATATTTCAGGGACTTGGTGTCCTTGCGTCCCCAGAACTGAGCGGTAAGCACCGCAGCGCCGCAGCCCATGCCCATGCACAGAATGTGGAATATGTTTATGAATTCGTTTGCCAGAGAAGAACCGGAAAGCTGGATCTCGCCGTAGGAGCCCAGCATTATAGTGTCCATGATGTTGACGCCTATGGTGATCATGTTCTGCAGGACGATAGGCAGCGCCAGGGTAAGCGCGGTCTTGTAGAATGCCCTGTCCTTTACCAGAAATCTGCCCATTGAGATTTCTCCTTTGCATATTGATAAACTACTTTTTAGTATATCACCATTATGTGGACATAAGGGTTCGGCATTGTTTATTGGAAGTAAAAAAATACCGCGGCACGATACGTCCGCGGTATTGATGAGGCTGTTTATTTTTTCCATGCTCTCGGTGAAAGGAACATGAGCAGCGGGAAAAGCTCAAGCCTGCCGATGAGCATGTTGAAGGTGAATATCAGCTTGGAAAATCCGGTGAAATTCGCGAAACCACCCGAGGGACCTACTTCCCCCAGACCGGGACCGATGTTGCTCAGTGTGGTGAGAGCGCCGGTAAAGCAGGCTTCAAAGGATACATCGCGCACGAAGCTGTCGAAGCTGACCAGTATGCTTGTGAGCAGCAGTATCAGCATATACACGAAGAAGAAGGCCATTACACCGTTGACGGTATCTTCCTCTATGACGCGCCCGTCTACCTTTATAAGGCTTACCGAGCGGGGATGTACAGTGCGGCGCACCTCACGTGCCATTACCTTGCACAGCACCTCTATGCGGATAAGCTTTATGCCGCCGCCGGTCGAGCCTGCGCAGCAGCCGGTGAACATGAGGAGAACAATCAGCATCTTTGAAAGCGTAGGCCAGGTGTTGAAATCCGCGGTGGCATAGCCTGTGGATGTTATTGTGGAGGATACCTGGAAATACGCATGATGCAGTGCGCTGAGCTTGTTGCCGTCATACAGGGGAAGTATGTTGGCGGCGATAAGCAGCGTAGCCACGCCGATAATGGAGAGATACAGCTTCAGTTCGCCGTTTTTGCGCACTGTCTTGTAATCGCGGCAAAGGAATGCAAAGAACAGGGCGAAGTTTATGCCGAACAACATGCAGAATACGCCGATAATGCTCTGCACATATACGGGGTAATGGGCGATACTGTCCGCGTAAATGGAGAAGCCGCCCGTGCCCGCTGTGCTGAAGGTATGTACGGCAGAATCGTACCAGCCCAGCCCGCAGAACAAAAGTACACAGAACATCAGCGCGGTGAGGCTGAGGTAAATGGCATAAAGTATCTTTGCGTTGTCGCCGATTCGCGGCACCATCTTGTCCACGGAAGGTCCGGGAGATTCTGCACGCATAAGGTGAATGGAACGGGAACCCATTTTGGGCATTATGGCCATGGAAAGCACCAGAACGCCCATACCGCCTGCCCAATGGGTGAAGCTGCGCCAGAAGTGCAGACCGCGGGGCAGGGCTTCGATATCCGTAAGGATGGTTGCGCCGGTGGTGGTGAAGCCGGAAACGGTCTCAAACAGCGCATCTATGAAATTGGGTATTGCGCCGGAGATAACGAAGGGCAGTGTGCCCAAAAGGGATACCAGAAACCAGCCCAGGGCTACAACAGTAAAACCGTCGCGGGCACGCAGCGTTTCGGTCCGGGGCTTTATAAGGCGCATCGGCAGCCCCACTGCAATGGTTATGGCGGCGGAGATGAGCAGCGCCATGTGGTCGCCGCTGCCGATCGCAAGCGCAATGGCAAAGCATATGATCATCATTGCCGCTTCCACCAGCAGCACCGCGCCGGTCAGATTTGAAATCAGCCGGTAGTTCATGTGCTCTCCTTAACGCCGGTGAATACTTCGGCAAGTTCGTGGATCGTGCCCGCCTTGGCTGTAATTATAACGGTATCGCCGGATTCGATGTGGTCGCCGCCGAAGGGGATTATCGTCCTGCGGTTGCGCACCAGTACGCAGACCAGCACACCCTTTTTGATCTTCAGCCTTGCAAGGGGGATATTCAGGAAGTTACTGCCTGCCAGCGCAGTGAACTCAAGCGCTTCCACAGTGCCGCCCAGCATGGTATATACCTTCTGCATGCGGGAACTGCGGGAATTGGAAAGTGCATGTACGCTGCGGAGGATGGCGTTTGCGGTGGATATCTTGGGGCTGACCACGCTTTCGAGACCGAGGTCATCCAGAACTTCCGGGGTATTGAGACGGTTGACCTTTACGATGACCTTTCTGGTGCCCATACGCAGACCGTACAGACCGGTGATCATGTTTTCTTCGTCGCGGTCGGTAAGGCAGATAAGCGCGTCGTAGGCTTCCATGTTTTCATCCAGCAGAGTCTCGCGGTCGGTACCGTCGCCGCATACAACATCAACGCCTTCAAGGTCTTCGCACAGCCTGCGGCATTTGTCGGGCTTTATCTCGATAAGCTTTATGCGCAGGCCAAGAGAATACAGCTGACGGGCGAGATAGTAGGAAATGTGTCCGCCGCCTATCAGCATAGCGGACTTTACGCGCTGGGTATCTTTTTCCAGTATCTTGAAAAAGCGGGTAACGGCAACGTGTTCACCGGATACATAGACACGGTCGCCTTCCTGTATGACGAAAGAACCATCGGGCACGATGGATTCATTCTTGCGCTTTGCGGCAACGAACTGTACATGGGGGAAATGGGAATGCAGCTTGGAAAGGGGAATGCCAATAATTTCGTCATCCTCTTTGCGCACGGTGAATTCGACCATTTCGACCCTGCCGTGGGAGAAGGCTTCGATGTTCATAGCCAGCGGGAAGCGCAGCAGGCGGGAAATTTCCTGAGCGGTGGTGCGCTCAGGATTTATAACCTGATCGATATCCAGCCTTTCCTGCAGAAGGCCCAGACTTTCGGTATATTCGGGATTGCGGACGCGGGCGATGGAATAGCCGGTGCCCAGCTGCTTTGCAGCAAGGCAGCAAACCATATTCAGTTCGTCGTTTGCAGTGACGGCGATTATTACATCGGCTTTTTCAGCGCCGGCTTCGATAAGGGAACGCACGTTGCCGCCGTTTCCGCGCACGCAAAGAACATCCAGCGTCTCGCTGGCCTTGCGCAGCGCGTCGCGGTCTTTATCTATTATGGTAACGTCGTGATTGTGATGAACGGTGAGGTATTCCGCAAGAGTGTAGCCTACCTTGCCGTTGCCTACTATGATTATGTTCATAATATCTCCTGTGGAGAAAATTAGGCCGTCCCCGCAGCGCAGGAACGGCCTGTACCATCAGCTATTATATACCGCCTTGCGGCATTTGTCCAGTACATCGAATGCAGCCTGCGCGTCAACCGCAAAATCTTTGCAGCCGGCTTCGCAGCTTATGCGGCCTTCATAGCCGCCGGCCTTCATGGCCTGGAAGATGCCCATGTAATTTTCGCCATCGCCTTCCTTGGGAAGGATGCGGCCGAGGGCGTTGGCGGTGTGCACATGGGCCAGCATCTCGCCCGCATTGGTAAGTGCGGAGATGGGCTCGGAGCACATTGCCATGTGGTAGGTATCGCCCAGCGCCTTTACATTGGACAGCTGCAGCAGGGAAGAGATAGCCACTGCTTCGGATACCAGATTGATGATATTGCTCTCGCCGCGGCGCAGGGGCTCAATGGCGATGGTGATGCCGTGCTCCTGTGCGTGGGGCTGTGCAAGACGCAGGAAGTTGCTTATCTGACGCCATGCCTGAGCAAAATCGAATCCTTCGGGCACATTGCGTGCGCCGGCGGAACCGAATACTACTACCTTTACGCCAAGCTTTTCGGCGCGGGTGAATGCCTTTTCCAGATATTCATGTATCTGCTGGGCATTTACGTTGGGGCCGGTTACGGGCACGGAGGCGGGCAGCATGCCGTTGCAGGCCTCAGCCTTGATCTTTGCGTTCTGAACCTTGGCCAGTGCGGCAGCGTATTCGGATTCGCTCATTGCCGCGAGGGAAGCAAGACCCAGCTCGATATAGTCGTAACCGCACTTTTCAACGATGTCGATGTTCTCGACGCTTGTGCAGATGCCTATTTTAATCATGGATATCCTCCATCAATAGGTTCCTTCGGTGTCGAGGGTCACGGAGTCGCCGCTCTTCAGACGAGAGGTGGCGCGGCGCTTGTTCAGCTCAGCCAGGAACCTGTCTTCGTCGATGGGCAGGGTGACGGTCTCGCCGGTCCAGCTGGACAGATGCATTGCGTTGGAGATCATCAGGCCGTTGATGCCTTCTTCGCCGGCAGCGGTGAGGGGTTCGCCCTTGAGCAGATGTGCGGCAAATGCGCGCAGAACGCCTGCATGCTGGGGATTCTCGCCGTCGGTCTCAACTTCGATCTCGGTGCACTCGGGAGCGCCGAAGCCGCCCTTCCAGTGTGCGGAGAAATCGTCAACAAACTCGGAGAGCTTGTACATGGTCAGCTTCTTGCCGTCGCAGACCAGCTTGCCGCCGTCCAGAGTAACTTCCAGACGGTTGGTGCCGGGTGCATCGCCGGTGGAGGTGATGAAAACGCCGGTAGCGCCGTTGGGATACTCAACGTATGCAGTTACGTCGTCTTCAACTTCGATATCATGCCACTTGCCGTTGTGGGTGAAAGCGGTTACCTTGCTGGGCATGCCGCAGATCCACTGCCACAGGTCCAGATTGTGGGGGCACTGGTTCAGCAGAACGCCGCCGCCTTCGCCGCCCCAGGTTGCACGCCATGCGCCGGAATCATAGTAGCTCTGGGGACGGTACCAGTCGGTGATCAGCCAGTTGGTACGACGGATCTTGCCCATCTCGCCGGAGTCGATGATCTCCTTCATCTTGCGGTATACGCAGTTGGTGCGCTGGTTGAACATGATGGCATAGGTCTTGTCCTGTGCCTTTACGAAATCGATCAGTTCGCTGACAGCCTTGGTGTATACGCCTGCGGGCTTCTCGCTCAGGGCATGCAGCCCCTTGGAGAGAGCTTCCTTGACCAGATCGGGATGGATGTAGTGGGGAGTGGCGACGATAACTGCGTCGACCAGACCGCTTTCCATCATTGCGGTGGCATTGTCAAAGCGGGGAACGGTGGGGTAATTGTCTTCTGCCCACTTGAGACGCTCGGGGTTAGTGTCTGCCACTGCGCCCATTACCATGCCTTCAATGTTGCCGGCCATGATGCTCTTCATGTGACCGGAACCCATGTTGCCGATGCCGATAATACCGATTCTTACAACGTCCATTTTCCATTATCCTCCCTGTAGCCGATATTGGTGAGTATGTTCTTTATTGCGTCTGTTGCTGCGGTGAATGCCGCAAAGGAATCCGGATAGGAATATTTGTGGGTCAGTTCTTCGTCCTGCAGCTTGTCGAGGCCCGCGAATACGGTGAGATGGGGCTCAACGGAGAGAACGATATCGCCCTGACGCTTGGAGAGAGCAGCGATTATCTCAGGCACGCCGCCGTCGCCGCAGTCGGAGGGCACGACAGCGCCGGTCTCGGTGATGGCGTCCTTGATATGCATGTAGGTGAGCCAGCCTTCCAGTTTGGGGAAAAGCTCAGCGGGAACTTCCTTGCACTGGATGAAGTTGGCGGGATCGAATACCAGACCCATGCGGTCGCCCAGAGCGTCCATCAGATCGAGGCATCTTTCGCCGGTGTCACCATAGATGCCCTTCTCGTTTTCGTGGCAGAGGGTGATGCCTTCGCGCTCGGCAGCTTCAAGCATGATATCCAGGCGGCGGATGACTTCCTCGCGGTACTGTGCGGGGTCTTCGCCCTTGGGCATAAAGAAGCTGAACATGCGCATGCGGTCGGTGCCGAGTACGTGGCAAAGATCGAGAGCATGCTCCAGTTCCTTCATGTGGGGCTCGAAGTCATCGGTGATGTTGATCTTGCCGAAGGGAGAACCCATAGAAGCGACCTTGATGCCGCCTGCGTCCAGCTGAGCACGCAGCTCGCGGGCTTCTTCTAGGGTGAGATCCTTCACGTTTTTGCCGTTTACGTTGCGCAGCTCTATGCCGGGCACATGTGCCTTCTGAAGGGCTGCGATCTGTTCGGAAACATTGGGGCTTGCCTCATCGGCAAATGCGGAGAGAATGAAATTCGCCATTGCTGCCTCCTTGAATTACTTGCGTGATATATTGGATTCCACGTAATTAAGAGTAAGTTCTGCTTCCTCAAAAGTGAGGGTAATGCTGGTCTTTTCTTCGATAGCATAGCCGAAGGTGTAATCAGTTTCGTCTATGGTCATGGTGATGGTGGAATTTTCGCTGTCGCGGGTATAATCGGCTGAGTAATCCTCTGCCTGAACGAGAGTTGCCTGTGCTTCGTCATAATGCCAGATGGTCACATCAACATCGCCCACATCCTCAAAGCTGAACAGCACTTTGGAATTTCCGTCGTTATAGGTGGTGACCCATTTTGCGATGAGCGGGTCGGTGGAAGGAGCAGGTGCGGAGCATGCGGCAAGTGTGATCGCCAGCGCGCAGAGCAGTATGATCGCCATGATTTTTTTCATTGTTGTTTCACCTCGATGCCGCCATTATAGCACAGATTTTTAACTCTGACAACAACAGTATAATGTAAGGTCGTTATTTATCAAATTCCACTTGCATGGCGGGTAAAAATGATGTATATTAATGAAAATAAAATGTGAGGTATATGAGTATGAAATCGGCCATCGTTGCGGCAGGATATGCCGATGTTGATATCATAAAAACTATCGAGACCTTTCCGCAGAGGCATGGTCTGGTTTCTATTACAAATATCAACCGTGCACTGGGCGGAGCAGCCTGCAATTGCGGACTGGATCTTGCAAAATTGTCGCCGGAAACCGTTATAAAGCCCATGGCGATTTACGGAAACGATGAGTACGGCGCATACATTGACGAGAAATTCGCAGAATGTGCAAATATTGATACTTCGCTGATCATCCGCGCAGGCAGCACCAGCTTTACAGATGTACTTGATGAGGCGGATACATCCGTGCGTACATTCCTCTGCTACAGGGGCGCAAATTCCATGTTTGATGTGGATACCGTGGATACCGAGATACTGGACTGCGGCATTTTCCACATCGGCTATATCTGTCTCATGGATGCCCTTGACAGGCCGGACGATAAATTCGGAACACGCATGGCAAAGCTGCTTCACAAGGTACGTCAGGCGGGTATAATGACAAGTGTGGATGCTATTACCGACGCTACCGGCCGTCACCGCACCCTGATGCCCGCGGCAATGAAGTATGCCGATATCATGTGCGTAAACGAGCATGAGGCGGGCGCAGCTTTCGATATGGAACTGAGGCTTGCGGACGGTACCATGGACATCGACGCAATGGAAAAGGCGCTCAGGAAATTCCGCGAAAACGGCGTGGCAAAATGGGCGGTCATACATGCTCCCGAACTGGCGGTTGGTATCGATGAAAGCGATAACATCGTGTATGTACCCGGTGTAAAGCTGCCCGAGGGATTCATAAAGGGCACTGTAGGCGCGGGAGACGCTTTTGTAAGCGGTCTTTTGCTTGGCGCGAGAGACGGTCTGAAACTTTCCGATGCGATCGAGGACGGCATTGCTGCGGCGGTCACATCCCTTTCCCAGCCCGGCGCGTCCGACGGTGTGCTGCCCATGCCGGAAGCAAGGGCACTGCTTAAAAAGCTGAGGGCTATGTAATTACCAGTTATTATGAATGTGAGGCGAACATAAAAGGTGGAGCTTCTTGAGCTGAAAGATCTTAAAAAGAGCTTTGACGGCACTCATGTGCTGAAGGGCGTATCCCTGAGCGTTAAGGAAGGCGAATTCGTGACTCTGCTGGGCCCCTCGGGCTGCGGCAAGACCACTACCCTTCGAATCATCGGCGGCATGCTTGAGCCGGATTCCGGTGAAGTATTCCTTGAGGGTAAGTCCATACTGGGTCTGCCTCCGGAGAAGCGCAGCGTAAACACTGTTTTCCAGAACTATGCGCTGTTTCCCCATATGAACGTGGAAAAGAACATTGCTTACGGTCTGAAGCTCAAGGGCGTAAAGCGCGCCGAGCGTGCCGCCAGAGTAAAGGAGATGCTGCGCATGGTGCAGCTGGAGGGCTTCGAAAAGCGTATGCCTTCTCAGCTTTCCGGCGGTCAGCGTCAGCGCGTAGCCATCGCACGCGCGGCGGTGCTTGAACCGAAGCTTCTGCTGCTGGACGAACCTCTGGGCGCGCTGGATCTGAAGCTCAGGCAGCAGATGCAGCTTGAACTGAAGGCACTGCAGCAGGAACTGGGTATTGCATTTGTGTATATCACCCATGATCAGGAAGAAGCGCTGAACATGTCCGACCGCATTGCTATTATGAACGAGGGTGTGTTCCAGCAGATAGGCTCTCCCGAGGATATCTATGAACGCCCCGAGACCCGTTTCGCCGCGGAGTTCATCGGTCAGACCAACATCATGGATGTAACTGTCTGTGATGTTGCCGAAAAGACCATGACCATCGAGCTTGACGGAATGAAGCTGCCCGCAAGACTCGTTCCCGGTGCGAAGGTCGGCGATAATATGGCGCTGTGTCTGCGCAATGAGCGCGTCACCTGTTCCACCAAGCCCGAAGGCCTCTGCGCGGTTCCCGGAACCATAAAGTCCCGTCATTACGCAGGCGGCACTACCCGCTGTGTGATCACCACCGATTCCGGCCGCGACATCGTAGCAGTCGGCCGTTCTGTGAAGAACGACGAAATGCGTGCCGGCGACAGGGCATTTGCTGTGTGGGATCCTGAGGAGGCGGCAGTGGTCAGATGAACAGAAAGAAAACTGCGGGACTGCTTGGAATACCCCTCTCGGTGTGGACTTTTGCACTGGTGGGAATAGTCCTTCTGTATATTCTGGCGCTCAGCTTCATGACCGCAGTGCCGGGTGAATACAGGGTGGAATACACTTTCACACTGAAAAATTATCAGAAGCTGTTTTCGGGAGACTATTTGAGGGTATTGTTAAACAGTCTGAGGCTTGCGTTTGAAACTACGCTTTTGTGCATCGGCATCGGTTATCCTTTCGGATACTGTATGGCGCGTACGAACCGTAAGTGGCGCGGAATACTGATGCTGCTGGTAATAGTACCTTTCTGGACCAATGCGCTGGTGCGTATATACGGCTGGAAGATACTCATGATGGGCAACGGTCCCATAAACGATATCCTTACAGCTGTCGGACTTATCGACCGACCGCTGAAGCTGCTCAACACCTACGGCGCTGTACTGCTGGGCATGGTATATGCGCTCATACCGTTCATGATCCTGCCGGTATATTCCTCCGTAGAGAAGATGGACTGGTCTTTGGTGGCGGCAAGCCGCGATATGGGAGCATCTCCCGCAAGAGCTTTTCTTACGGTGACGCTGCCTTTGACTCTGCCCGGTCTTATGGCAGGCATCGTGCTGGTATTCGTGCCGGCGATAGGATTGTTCTTTATAAGCGATCTGCTTGGCGGTTCCACTATGGTATATGTAGGCAATCTGGTACGTGATCAGATGCTCAAGGCAAAGGATCTGCCGTTTGCCGCCGCAATATCTGTGGTGCTTCTGGCGCTTACACTTATCATGCTTTGGATTTATCGCCGTGCCGGCGGCAAGTCCAACGACATGGCAATTTTCTGAGGGGAGGCGCGGATATATGGAAAAGAAACGTATCTTCTCGCCGATATACCTCACTCTGGTGCTGATACTTATGTATCTGCCCATCGTGATAGTGGTGCTGTACGCGTTCAACGCCAATACCAGCCGCTTCACGTTCAATTTCACGGGCTTCTCCCTGCAGTATTTTGAAGGACTGCTTCACGATACAAAGGGTCTGGTGGATGCCCTGTGGAAGAGCCTTGAGGTCGCCCTCTACAGCTGCCTTTCTGCGCTGGTGCTGGGTGTAACGGGTGCTATCGGCATGGCAAATTCCAAGTTCAGGGGACAGGGACTTATTGAATCCGTATCCCTCCTGCCGGTAATGATTCCCGAAATAATCCTTGCTATCGCCTATATGGCGGTATTCAAGGCTGTTGAACTCAGGGGCGATATGCTGAAGCTGGTGCTTACCCATACCACCTTCTGCGTACCTTATATCTATCTGGTCGTAAAGGCAAGGCTGGTGGGCATGGATCCCTCGCTCACCGAGGCAGCCCGTGATCTCGGCGCTTCTCCCATAAGAGCATTCAAGGATGTCACGCTGCCGCTTATAATGCCCGGCGTGCTTTCCGGTCTTATGCTGGCATTCGCCATGAGTATGGATGATTTCGTAATATCCTTCTTCGTGCGCGATACGCTGGAGACTCTGCCCACCAAGATATACAGCTCCGTAAAGATGGGTGTTTCGCTGCAGGTAAACGCACTGTGCACTCTGATGCTGGCCGTTGTAGCCATCATCGTTGGCATAAGCCGCGTACTGAGCAGCAAGAACGAAGTGAAGAATTACGATTACAAGTAATTATCGTTCCTGCGTGAACGATGATATAAACAATTTCCGAAGGGAGAGTATAAAATGAAGAAGATCCTCAGTCTGGTACTTGTGCTTGTTTTCGCTGCCATGGGCTTTGCCTTTGCAGAGCAGGATGAAGAAAAGGTACTGCGCATCTTCACCTGGACCGACTACATCGATTCCGATACTATCGCCGGCTTTGAGCAGGAATACGGCATCGAAGTAGAATTTGTTTCCTTTGCCTCCAACGAGGAGATGCTGCTGAAGCTCGAATCCAACGGCGGCACTGAGTATGACATCATCCTCGCCAGCGATTACGCTATCTCTACCGCTGCCAAGTCCGGTCTGATCATGGAACTGGATAAGACCGTTCTTACCAACTATGGTAACCTGAACCCCGCTTATCTGGGTCAGTACTATGATCCCGATAATAAGTACACCGTTCCTTACGCCGTAGGCTCTCCCATGATCGTATACAATCCTGATTATGTGGAAGGCGAGATCGATTCTTTCGATGATCTGTGGGATCCTCAGTTCGCCGACGGCCTCTGCCTGCTGGATGACGCCCGCGTTATGATCGCAGCAGTCCTGAAGACCATGGGCTATTCCTACAACACCACCGACGAGGCTGAGCTTTCTGCCGCAAGCGAAAAGCTGATGACTCTGAAGTCCAACATCCGCGTGCTGGACTATGATGCCGCATATCAGTACCTGCTCTCCGGCGAGGTAATTGCTGCATACCTGTTCACTCCCTATGTTGCTATCTGCCAGATGGAGAATCCCAACCTCGTTGCAGTATATCCCGAGGAAGGCATCGGCTTCGGCATCGACTGCCTGTTCATCCCCGCAAATGCACCCCATCCCAACAACGCACATCTGTTCCTGAACTACATCATGCGTCCCGAAGTTGCCGCTCACATCGCCATGTATCAGCTGTACATCAACCCCAATGCAGCTGCTGATGCACTGATCGATCCCGCATACTTTGAGTTCGATTGCATGAATATTCCTGCTGAGCTGCTTGAGAACGCTGAGTTCATTCGTGACGTAGGCGAATACGAGAGCATCTATCAGGACATCTGGATGAACTTCAAGCTCCAGTAAATCAAAATAAAATCCCCGCAGCTGTCGCTGCGGGGATTTTTGTGTTATAATGGCTCAAAACATGTGCGGGGGATTGAAAATGAGAGAACGTATATGCATGGACAGCGGCTGGCTGTTCCATGAGGGTGATATTACTGTTGAAGAAGCGAAGCTGAAATCGCCGATGTATACCGAGGCCAAGACCGAGCGTAAACGCGTTGGTCCCGCCGCAAGAGATTATATTGACAAATCGGAGCATTACGGAACTACGGGACTTATAAGCCATGAAACATGGCGCAGCGTAGACCTGCCGCACGATTATATAATCGCGCAGGAGCCCGGGCGGGAAAATAATGAAACGCTTGGTTATTTCAAATATGAAAATGCATGGTACAGGAAGCACTTTACCATCGAAAAGCGGCAGAGCGACAGGCGCGTTGTGCTGTATTTCGAAGGTATAGCGGTGCACTCTACCGTTTATTTCAACGGCTGCCGCATGATGCACAACCATTGCGGATATAATTCCTTTGAAGTGGATATCACCGATATGATCGAATACGGCAAGGACAATGTGATAGCCGTATATATCGAGACCGGCGAACATGAGGGCTGGTGGTACGAGGGTGCGGGAATATACCGCCATGTATGGCTGGATATTACCGACACCGTCGCGGTAGAAAGATACGGCGTATTTGTGCATCCTGAGAAGGCAGAGAATGACTTGTGGCGCGTTCCGGTTGATACGGAACTTCGCAGTGACCGTGCGGTAAATGCATGTGTGACGGTACGTACATCGATTATGGATGTATGCGGCAATTGCGTTGCCTGTACGGAGGGTGATGCACAGGTTTCCGCATACGGAAAGACTGTCGTTTCACAGGAGATGAACGTACGGTCGCCTGAATTATGGGATGTTGATTCGCCATGCCTGTATACCGCTGTGACTGAGGTGACAGACAACGGAGTCGTTATCGATCGGGTGGAAAATCGATTCGGTTTCCGTACTTTCCGTTTTGATACGGAGAAAGGTTTCTTTATCAATGAACGTCCGCTTAAGCTGAAGGGCGTGTGTTGCCATCAGGATTACGGACTTACGGGCAAGGCTGTGCCCGAAAGAGTACAGCGCTACCGCCTTGAACTGATGAAAGAAATGGGTGCGAATGCCTATCGTACCGCCCATTATCCGCACCATGCACATACTATGGATATGCTGGATGAACTGGGAATTCTTGTGCTTAATGAGACCCGCTGGTTTGAATCCACGCCCGAAGGTATGGCGCAGCTTGAAATGCTGATAAAGCGCGACAGAAACCGCCCCTCCGTAATTCTGTGGAGCGTGGGCAATGAAGAGCCCCTTCACAGAACGGATGTAGGCAGCAGGATCGCGGGAAGGATGATGGCGCTGGCACGCGCTCTCGACGGCACGCGGCCTGTAACGACGGCTGTATCCCATGACCCGCTGACCTGCGAGGTGTTGAACAGTGTGGACGTAATAGGCGTTAATTACAACCTGACAGACTGGGAAGCCATACATGAGAAATTCCCGCATAAGCCCTTTGTTGTGGCAGAATGCTGCGCTACGGGTACCACCCGCGGCTGGTATTATCCCGATGCACCCGCCCGCGGCTATATTTACGGCTATGACAGGGATACAAACAAGAGTTTCCTTTCCCGTGAAAATACATGGAAGAAGATAGCGGCAAATCCGTGGATAGCCGGAGGCTTCCAGTGGGCAGGCATAGAGCATCGCGGAGAAACCGTGTGGCCCAGGCTTTGTTCACAGTCCGGTGCGGTGGATCTTTTCCTGCAGCGCAAGGATGCGTTCTACCAGAATCAGTCCCATTGGCTGGAAAAGCCAATGGCGCATCTGCTGCCCCACTGGAACTGGCAGGGCAGGGAAGGCGAGGAGATCAGAGTATCCTGCTATACCAATTGTGAAAGGGTTGTGCTGCTGCTCAACGGACGGGAAATAGGCATGCGTGAATTGAAGGCATATGATCATGCCGAATGGAACGTGCCTTATGAACCAGGCAGGCTTGAGGTGATTGGATATCGGGGCTGTGAAGAGGTTTGCCGCGATGTACAGGAGACTACAGGTCTGCCGGTGAAACTGCGGCTCAAGCTTGAGACCGATGCACCGCGGGCGGACGGACGCGATGTGGCAGTCATAACCTGCGATTGCGTGGATGCTGAAGGCAGACATGTGCCCGACGCTGCACCGTACGTCAGCTTTATGACCAATGAATTTGGCACAGTGGTGGGTACAGGTTCCGATGTGTGCGACCATACACCCGTCACTTCTCCCGACCGAAGGATGCGCGCAGGGCTCATATCCGTTCTTGTGCGCGCAGGGAAAAAGCACGGCAGGCTCAGAGTATATGCGCAGGCAGAAGGCATGCCGATCGCTGCACTTGATATGGAAATATAAATGCATAAAAAAACCGGCGGATGTTTTATATCCGCCGGTGATTTTTTTATTATTCGTTTTCTGCGAAGTAAACTTCCATTTCCTTGGACCATACAGCCTGTTCCATATCGATATCGGAATAGATGCTGATCTTGCGGATGATGCGGTTTGCTTCGGTGCCGGTGAGGGGCATGGGGCAGTAGTCGTTGGTGCCCTCGGTGGAGGAGATGCATACAGGGATGATATTCACGCCTGCATCGGCGATAGTGCCGTCGGGCAGCAGTTCAAAGGTCTGCTGGAATATCATGCTGTCCTTGTCGCTGGGGTTCTTATTGCCGCCGAAGCAGAAGTTGCCGAGGCTGTAAACGATGTATTTGCCGTTGTACAGCTCGATGCCGCTTACTACATGGGGGTGGGAACCCAGTACAAGGTCTGCACCTGCATCGATCAGAGCGCGTCCGTATTTCTCCTGAGATTTGGTGGGGTCATAACCCTTTTCCTCACCCCAGTGGATCATTACGATGACCAGATCGCTCTGTTCACGTGCTTCGCCGACCATAACTGCCAGTTCAGCAGTGGTGTAATCCCATTCGGTGACGCTCAGGCATGCCACGCGGAAGCCTTCAACATCGCCATACCATACGGTGGAGTATCCGCAAACGCCGACGCCTGCTTCTTCGAGCACATCGGCAGTCTCCTGCAGGCCGCCCTTGCCGAAATCGAGAGCATGGTTGTTTGCCAGACCGGCCATCTCGACAGAGGAACCGTTGAGGATCTTTGCGTACTCGGGATCGCCCTTGAAGTTGAAGGTACGTCCGCTGCGCTTGTCGTTGCTGTTGGTGAGAGGACCTTCCAGATTGACGAAGGTCAGATCGTCAGCTTCGAAAATGGGACGCACGTTCTGCAGGAAGTAGTCGTGACCGTACTTGTCTACATAGCCATCAAAGCGCTCATGGGCGGTGGTGTTGTAATCGCCGCCGAGAGTGAAATCGCCGGCAGCAGAGATGGTGATCAACTTGCGCTGGGATTCGGCTTCAAGGGTAGGCATTTCGGCTTCTTCTGCGGGAAGCACTTCGGTTACTTCGACAGGTTCTGCAGTTGCTTCTGCGATCTCGAAATCGAACTCATGAGACTGAGCTTCTTCATTATCGGCGACAGGCTCATTATCGACGGCGGGCAGTTCGGGCGCTGCTGTTGCGGTGATCGTCACCGTGCCCTGCTGGGCCGCGGGAGGAGCGATCTCAACGCCGGCATCCGCAACTATCCAGTTGCCGGAATCGACAGGCGCACCGTTTTTGTCCATAAGCACTACTACACCGATTATGGCAAATACGCAGAATGTGGCGACGACTGCAGTAAGCACATACAGTCTGCGTTCGCGTCTGCGTCTCATCTCTTTACGTGTCATTTTTTTCTTGGCTGTGTTTTTCATATTACACCCCATTGACATTCTTAGCAGCATATATTATATGACATTTAGAGAAAATTTGGAACAAATAACTAAATATGTAAGAAAGATGCGGGGTGCGAGTAATATATTGAAATACATCTGTAACAAATGAGTATAAAAATATCTCCGGAAGCACTGCTTCCGGAGATGAAGAATAACCGATCAGTCTCTTGTTGTGGCGTTGGGGAAGTACTGCATTACGGTTTCGTACTCCTCTTCTTTTGCATTGCGCAGGGGATGTCCTTCGGGCACATACAGTGCGCCGCCATCGCGGTGCATGTTGCAGGCCTGAGCAGGCTCGGTGCCGGAAAGGTAATAATCGTTGGTAACCTTGAAATTATCATCCTCGAAGCAATACTTTGTGGGCCTCATGCCGGATACGCCGCAGGCTTCTGCCTGGACCAGTCCTACGGAAACCGCGGATTTGGGCAGCAGGGATTTGTCGGATGTGCAGCCTGTGGTCTCATGTACGGTCTTCATGACGGCGGCCCAGAACGGAGCGGCATAGGAACCACCCGTAGCATCGGTAGTCAGCGGCTTATAGTAGTCGGAACCGATCCATACAGCGCAGGCATAGTAGCCGGTGAAACCTGCAAAGGTTACGCCGATGTTGTTGGAGTTGGTACCGGTCTTGCCGGCTACGGCAACATCGCCCCAGATAGCGCGGGTACCGGTTCCGCCGGGCGCCACGCAGCCCTGCAGTACATCGATAAGCAGCCATGCGGTGGACTGCTTGAATACCTGTCGGCGATCCTGAACCTGAGTTACATCTATATAGATGCTGCCATCGGGATTTACCACCTGAGTGAAGGCATAGGGTTCAAGGTAAGTGCCCATGTTGGCAATGGCGCTGAAAGCACCTGCCAGTTCCAGCATGGTTATGCCGGAAGAACCCAGGGCCAGACCGGAACCGGTGGCAAGTATATGATCGGGATCTATGCCCAGCTTCAGAAGATATACAACGGAATTTTCTATCGTTACATATTCATACAGCGCGTGGGCGGTGGAGTTGTTGTTGGATTTGTTCATGGCGGTGCGCATGCTTTCCACACCGCTGTAGGACGTCTTGGAATAGTTCTGCGGATAACCCAATTCGCTGTCCCATTGCTTGATGTTAATGGGGATATTCAGAACCGGGGTACCGGGGGAATAGCCAAGATCGAACGCAGGGCCATATACCGCAAGGGGTTTGATGGATGAACCGATGGGCATCGTGGACTGGTAGGCGCGGTTGAACATCTTTTTCTGGATGGGTTCGGAACGTCCGCCGACCATTGCCACTATCTCGCCTGTGGTCCAGTCTATTACCACTGCCGCGGCCTGAGGCTGAATAACTTCAAGATACTCTCCTCCGCCGAGGGAAGCGCTGGTCACTGTATCGGTGCGGTAGCGCATGGAGGGATAGCCTCCGTAATTGGTAACAGTTTCCTGTACGGCACTTTGAACTGCCGGATCAAGGGAGGTGTAAATCTTGTAACCGCCGTTGCGCAGCCTGGTTTCCATTGCGCGGCGGTTTGCGCTGGTGTCTTCGAGGTTTTCCACGCGCAGCATCTTGGTGACTACGTCGTATATGGCGTATTCCACATAATAGGCGTTGTCGTACATGCTTGTGGAGGCGGCGGAGCTGTGCTCCAGTATTACCAGCTCGTCATTGAGCGCATACTGATATTCCTCATAGGTTATGTAACCTTCGGAATACATAAGGCCCAGAACGTGGTTTACACCGGTATTAAGGTCATCCACGGTGTTGCTTACATAGTAGCAGCGGCGGGGATTATAGCGCCAGGGATTTCGAATTATACGGGCAAGGCATGCGCATTCGCGTATGGTAAGATCGTCAAGATCCTTGCCGAAGTAGTCAAGCGCAGCTATCTTTACACCGTAGCTGGAACCGCCAAGGTAGATTACATTGAGGTATTCCTCCATTATCTCGTCCTTGGTCATGTGGTTTTCCAGTTCGAGCGCCAGATATGCTTCCTGCATCTTGCGCTTGTAGGTCTGGTCACCGGAAAGCAGGGTCAGCTTGACCAGCTGGTCAGTGATTGTGGATGCACCCTGAGTACGTCCGCCGGAGACGTTGTTGATGATAGCGCCGCCGATTCGTTTGATATCGACGCCTTCGTGCTCATAGAAACGGGCGTCTTCGGTAGCGACAACGGCCCAGATGAGCATATCCGGCACTTCCTCGATAGGTACGAATACGCGGTTTTCACTGCCCTTGTATTCGGTGATGAGGTTGCCGTAACGGTCGTAAACAAAGCTTGTCTGGTTCTGAGTGCGCACCAGTTCAAGATCCAGAGCCGGCGCAGTATCGATCCACGCCTTGGCAAGACCCGCTACAATACCGGCGCCTCCTATACCTATCATAAGAACTATCAGCACCAGCATCTTTGCGGTGGTCATAATAACACTGAGTATAAAGCTTTTATCCCGCTCACGGGGCTCGAACAATATCGGGCCTGTCTTGCGTGTACCTTTTCGCATTGGACAATATTCCTCCAATTTATTCAGATATATTATATCACATATCTATGAAAGTGTGTGCAATATGCCGTGTCAATAATATGAAATGATTGTCCTATTTTTGACGTAAGATTTCGTGTGCGGGTTCAAATTTTCAAAAATTCTACCACGGGTTGCATATGCTTGTTGACATACAATACTATACGATGTACAATATGTGACGAAAGGGGGCATGCATGTTATGGATGCTCAGCTGAAAAAAGGATTGCTGGAAATGTGTGTGCTGGCAGAGCTTTGCAGGGGAGAATCCTACGGCTACCGCATACAGAAAGATATTTCGCAGCATATAAGCCTTTCCGAATCGGCACTGTATCATATACTGAAGCGTCAGGAACAGGCGGGGCAGGTCGAGGCCAGGTCTGTGGAGCACGACGGCAGGCTGCGCAGGATGTATTCCATCACGCAGGCGGGAAAGCAGCGTCTCAGAGAATTCCGGGAAGAATGGCAGCAGGCGATGAAGGCCTTTGAGTTTATTGAAGGGGCGGCGGGATACGATGACGAAGAATGAATTTCTGATGGAGCTTGCGGTAAGGATCCAGAAGCTGACCGATAAGCCCGGTGATATATACGAAGAGCTCAGGCAGATGATCAAATTCTATGATGAGATAATCACCGACAAGGTAGAGGACGGTATGACCGAGGAGGAAGCCGTAGCCGCCATAGACAGCATAGATGATATCATCGAAAGGCAGAAGAGTGAGATTCAGGAGAAAATGCCCGAAGATGCACCCGAAGATGTGCCCGCAGACGTGCCTTCCGTGGAAGCACCGCACGAAGTGACGAATGCGGTTTTCACATATGAAGACGGTACGCAGAAATACTGCGAATATTCCGGTGGGGTCATCAATAAGATAGTTGTAAGGGATGCGAACTGCAGTATGAACATAATGCACGGCAGAACGGTGGCGGTGAATTACTGCGACAATGCCGAAGGTCATTATGAGATAACTGCCGCTGGCGGCGTGCTGCAGGTGAATTTCGTACCGAGCGCCAAGGGATTTTTCGGTTTCTTTCGATTCAGCGGCAGGCGAAAGCCTCTTGTGATCGAAGTGCCCACGGGCTGGGAAGGCATACTGGATGCGCAGACTCACAATGCGAAGATCGGTATAGATGCAAAGATGAAGGAGATATATCTGTGCACGAGCAATGCTTCCATAGATATAGCCTGTGCGGCGGCCGATATGCTGCGCGCCAATACAAGCAATGGCAGGATATATGTGGAATATGCCGACTGCGGCAGGGCAGAATTCAAAACAAGCAACGGAAAGATAGATGCTACTGACGTGACCGCTGCGGAATATGTGAAAATGATCACTTCAAACGGCAATGTGAAGGTGCAGAATATTGTTTCGCAGAATATCAGCCTTGTCACATCAAACGGTGCGATAACAGGAAGTCTGCCGGGAAGAATGGAAGACTATGCAATAACAGGTGAAACTTCCAACGGTAAAAACAATCTGCCGACAGGAACTGCGGGATCGAAAAAGCTTGATGTCAGAACAAGCAACGGAAAGATATCTATAGATTTTGCTGATGATTATTAATAAATAGCGTTATGTGTGCGTATAATGATGCCGGGAACTGCATTTTATAGTGGTTTTCGGCAATTCTTTTTGCAAAATCTTAATTTTGTACTGGATTTTATTGTATAGATGGATTATAATGTTATATACAGGTTATACTTATCTGTTGCGGTAACAGCCGGAGCAAGATTAATTAATAAGGCAGGGAGAGAGTATGCGCAAACAGAAGTGCATTGCAATGCTGCTGGCGGGAGGTCAGGGCAGCCGTCTGGGTCTTTTGACCAAGGCGATGGCTAAGCCCGCTGTTCCTTTCGGCGGCAAATACAGGATCATCGATTTTCCCCTTTCCAACTGTTCCAATTCTGATATAGATGTTGTCGGCGTTCTGACCCAGTACCAGCCCCTCGAACTGAACAGCTACATCGGTGCCGGTCAGCCCTGGGATCTGGACCTTATGAACGGCGGCGTATTCGTGCTGCCCCCCTACATGACCGCAAACAGCGGCGAATGGTACAAGGGCACCGCAAACGCCATCTATCAGAACCTGAGCTTTATTGAGCAGTATGATCCCGATTATGTGCTCGTCCTCTCCGGCGACCATATATATAAGATGGACTATAACAAGATGCTGAACGCGCATATCGACGGCAAGGCAGATGTTACCATTGCCGTGCGTCCCGTACCGTGGGAGGATGCGCCTTCCTTCGGCATCATGAATGTTGACGGTGAAAACAACATTATCGAGTTCGAAGAAAAGCCCAAGAACCCCAAGAGCAATCTGGCCTCCATGGGCGTGTACATTTTCTCCTGGCCCGTAATGAAGAAGTATCTGACCGAAGACGATAAGGATCCCAATTCCAAGAACGACTTCGGCAAGAACATAATCCCCAAGATCCTGAACGACGGTCTCAGGATGCGTGCATACGCATTTGATTCCTACTGGAAGGATGTAGGTACTATCGCCAGCCTGTGGGAGGCAAACATGGATCTGCTTTCCGATCCGCCGCAGTTCAACCTGCGCGATTCCCGCTGGCCCATCTATTCCCGCAGCCCTGTTATGCCGCCTCACTTCGTAGGCCCCATGGGCAATCTGGAAACTTCCTCCGTTACCGAAGGCTGTGAGATCTACGGCTGCGTAAAGAACTCCGTTCTGTTCGCAGGCGTTATCGTCGAAGAAGGCGCGGTCGTTGAGGATTCCGTAATAATGCCCAACACCATCGTACGCCGCGGCGCCATCGTCAAAAAGGCCATGATCGCCGAAAACTGCGATATCGGTCCCGGCGCTCTTGTCGGTTCCGGCGAAGCAGCTAAGAGCGACATCGCCCTGGTAGGCAAGGATACCGTGCTGCCCGCAGGCTACACTGTTGTGCCCGGCGATCAGATCGACAATGATATTATTGCAGAGAGGGAGGTAAGCGCAAAATGAAAGGTGCAATGGGTATAATCTATACCGAGAAAGACGATCTTTCCCTGCGCGAGCTTACCAGCCAGCGTTCCGTCGCTGCGCTGCCCGTTGCGGGTCGCTACCGTATAGTTGACTTCCTGCTTTCAAATATGGTAAACTCCGGTGTGAAGAACGTGGGCGTTATCACCCAGAAGAACTATCAGTCCCTGATGGATCATCTGGGCTCCGGTAAGGAGTGGGACCTGCACACCCGCAACAACGGTCTGTTCATTCTGCCCCCCTTCATCAACGGCGATAAGGGCGGCGAGTATTCCGGTCTGCTGGAAGCTCTGCGTGCCAATTTCGACTATCTGCGCCGCTCCCGTCAGGACCTGGTGGTAATCGCCAACGGCAATGCTGTTTATTCCGCAAACTTCGAGCCCATGATCCGCAAGCACGAAGAATCCGGCGCCGACGTTACCATCATGTATTCCAAGGGAACCGCCAATGATCAGTTCCTTTCCACCTATCCCGGTTACAACCATGCATATCTGAACGTGGATGAGGCAGGCAAGGTCACCGATATCGAAGTGAACCCCAATGCCCCCAGCTACGAGAACATATCCATGGACGTTATCGTAGTAAAGCGCACCCTGCTGATCCATCTGGTAGACCAGGCATATTCTTCCGGTCTTACCGAGATATACGGCGATGTGCTCCGCGCCCAGATCAAGACCGGCATGCTGGATGTACGCGGCTTCGAATACACCGGCTATTACCGCCGTGTTGAGACTGTCCGCGGCTTCTACAATCTGAACATGGATATTCTGGGTTCCTACTACCGCAGCGCCCTGTTCAATGTCGAGCGTCCCATCTACACCAAGGAACGCGACGAAGTTCCCGCCATCTACGGTGCAAATGCCAAGGTGAAGAATTCCCTCATCGCCGACGGCTGCGTTATCGAAGGCACCGTTGAGAACTGCGTAATCTTCCGCGGCGTGCATATCGGACGTGACACTGTCGTCAAGAACTCCATCATCATGCAGGATGGCTATATCGAGAACAACGTTGAACTGGATCACGTTATCTTCGATAAGGCAGTTACCATGCGTGCTCACGGCAGGCTCATAGGCGGTCCTGCGTACCCCATCGTTATCGGAAAGAACGTAACTCTCTAACAACTAAAAAAGCTGTCGGATGACATGCAGCACAGCGGACAAAAAATTGTCCGCTGTGTATCGTCCGTAAGCAGTCAAAAAGATTCAGGAGGAAACAAATATGAAAATTCTTTTTGCGGCGTCTGAATGCGTCCCCTTCGCCAAAACCGGCGGTCTGGCTGACGTAGTAGGCGCGCTGCCCAAGCAGATCCTGAAGGCAGGCGAGGATATCCGCGTTATCATGCCTCTGTATTCTGCCATTGATCAGAAGTGGCGCGATCAGATGGAGCATGAGCTGTTCTTCTATATCAATCTGGGCTGGCGCCGTCAGTATGTCGGCATTGAAAAGCTGGTATACGAAGGCATCACCTTCTATTTCGTTGATAACAAGCAGTACTTCCATCGCAACTACATCTACGGTCTGGGCGGCGATGAGGGCGAAAGGTATACCTTCTTCTGCCGTGCGGTACTGGAAGCACTGCCTCAGCTGGACTTCATTCCTGATGTTCTCCACTGCCACGATTGGCAGACCGGTCTCATGCCCATGCTGCTGAAGGCTCAGTACAAGCAGCTTGAGCCCTACAAGAACATCAAGACCGTTTACACCATCCACAACCTGCAGTATCAGGGTGTATTCAATATCTCCGATATCGAAGAACTGATCTCCCTGGGCGACTGGGCATACACCAGCGACAATCTGGAATTCTACGGCATGTGCTCCATGATGAAGGGCGGCATCGTTGCTGCCGACAGGATCACCACCGTCAGCCATACCTATGCTCAGGAAATTCAGACCGCATACTACGGCGAGCGTCTTGACGGTCTCCTCCGTTCCCGCGTGAAGGACCTGACCGGTATCCTCAACGGCATCGATACCGATGAGTACAATACCGAGACCGATCCTCTCATCCCCGCAAACTACACCATCGATACCATCCTCGAAGGCAAGGCTGCAAACAAGGCTGCCCTGCAGGCCGAGCTGGGTCTGGAAGTTGATCCCAGCGTGCCCGTTATCGGCATGGTAGGCCGTCTCTCCGGTCAGAAGGGTCTGGATCTGGTAGAGCGTGTTCTGCCCGAGATCATGGCCACCGGCGCACAGCTGGTAGTACTGGGCATGGGCGAGAACAAGTATGTGGATCTGTTCAGCTGGGCACAGTGGAAGTATCCCGGCCAGATGGCTGCCTGCTTCCAGATGAACCATGCTCTGGCTCACAAGATCTATGCCGGTTCCGATATGTTCCTGATGCCCTCCATGTTCGAGCCCTGCGGTCTGTCTCAGCTGATCTCCCTGCGCTACGGCACTCTGCCCATCGTTCGCGAGACCGGCGGTCTGCGCGACACTGTGCTGGCTTACAATGAGTACACCGGTGATGGCAACGGCTTTACCTTCCTCAACTACAATGCTCACGATATGCTGCATGTTATCGAGAAGGCAGTCGAGCTGTTCCGCACCAAGAAGACCGAAGTATGGGATGTGCTGACCAAGCGCGCCATGTCCGGTTCCTACGGTTGGAATAAGTCCGCAAAGAACTACATTGACATGTACTATGCGGTTACTGAAACTGTAAACCCTAATAATGCTTCCGAGGAACCCGCGACCACGGAAGCAGCTGAAGCGCCTGCCAAGCCTGCCCGCAAGCCCCGTACCAAGAAGGCTGCTGCAGAAGGTGACGCACCTGCGGAGAAGCCCGCCCGCAAGCCCCGCGCCAAGAAGGTGAAGGCTGAGGATGCTGAGGCAGCCGACAAGCCTGCCGAGGAAGCACCCGCAAAGCCCGCACGTAAGTCCCGTGCCAAGAAGGCAGAGACCGTCGCAGAGGGTGAAGAGGCTCCCAAGCCCGCCCGCAAGCCCCGCGCCAAGAAGGTAAAGGCTGAAGAAGCCCCCGTTGAGGCTCCTGCAGAGACTCCTGCGGAATAAAAATACTGAACATAGCAACGCCCCGGCAAAATCTGCCGGGGCGCAGCAATTTCAGAACGGAGAAATATATGTATAAGGATAACCGCGATGAGATAATCCGTACTCAGCTTGAGGTTATAGGCGATCTCATCAACAATAATATGCGCCGCATAAGCGATGATTTCTTCGGCAGTCCCATCGCGCCGAAGAACACACCTGCGGAAAAGGGAAATGCAGCCCCCGTAAAGCCTTCTGCTGAAAAGCCTTCCGCTGAAAAGCCTGCCGAGGCAAAGCCTGCTGCTGCGGCTAAGGAAGAAGCGACCGTTGAACCTCCTGAGGATATCAACGACCTGAAGGCTGAACTCAACGGCTACATCGGTCTGCCGGGTATCAAGCGCGAGGTAAATAACCTTATAAATATGGCCACCGTGCATAAGATGCGTCAGCAGCACGGACTTCCTACGGTTGATATGTCGCTGCACATGGTATTCACCGGCAATCCCGGCACCGGCAAGACGATGATAGCCCGCCTTATGGCGCGCATCTATCGCAGCCTCGGCATACTTTCCAAAGGTCAGCTTGTTGAGGTGGACCGCTCGGGTCTTGTTGCGGGTTATGTGGGTCAGACGGCGCAGAAGACCACCGAAGTTATTCAGAAGGCGCTCGGCGGCGTACTGTTTATCGATGAAGCCTATGCGCTGAATAACGAATCACAGAACGATTTCGGTCAGGAAGCTATCGATACGCTGCTGAAAGCGATGGAGGATAACCGCGAAGACCTTGTGGTCATCGTTGCAGGATACGATAAGCTGATGGACGATTTCATACATTCCAATCCCGGTCTGGAATCCCGTTTCAACAGATATCTCCATTTCGATGATTATTCTGTAGATGAGATGGTGGATATCTACAAGATGCAGATGGGCAAGGGCAAGTATCAGCTCACCGCAGAAGGCGAGGCTGCCGTGAAGGATTATATCGAGGCAAGCAAGACTCACCTTATCTCCTTCGGAAATGCCCGCGGCGTGCGCAATATATTCGAACGCACCCTTGTGGCTCAGTCCAACCGTCTTGCGTCAATGCCGGATATTACGGTGGAGGCGCTGACCACTCTCACGGATGCTGACATAAACGAAGCCCGCAGCGCTGATGAGAAGCTGAATGAAGCGCTCAAAAAGGAACAGGAGATTATCGACAGCACAAAAAAGCTTATCGATGACCTGACCGCCATAGGACCCGAAGAATAAAAAAGGCACCCTGCTGATGCAGGGTGTTTTTTTATTGTGCCTTGAAGCCGGCAAGCAGGGCGGCAAAGGGATTGTGTGTTGCTTCGCTATGGCTTTCATTGGTAGTGTAATAAGAATTCAGCGTGAATTCCGGCTCAGTCATTATTTTCGAATAAAGCTTTGCTGTGTTGCGGGCATCTATCAGCGCGTCGTGCTCACCTTCAACGGAATCGATATCCGCTATTATGATGGCTTCGGAAAGCTTGTATATCTTGGCGGTCTCCATCTTTTCGCTGAACATCAGCTGACAATCCTGCCAGGTTTCGAGATAACCGTCAAAGCCGGGGAAATCGATATTCTTGTATTCCAACTCATGCATCAGCTGGAATTTATCGGTATCGCTCCAGGAAACTATCACGGCGTCTTCGGGCAGCCATTTTGCAAAAGTGGCGATGGCTTCGGCAGTGCTTGGCGCAGCGGCTGCAGCAGCGGGGGATATGCCGGTGAGATTTTCGATGAAAGTATCTATTGTACCGTACTGAGGCGCGACCAGCGTCATGAAAGAATCGATCTCGTCGAAAGATTCATCCAGCAGCACCGCACCAATCTGAATAAGTTCATTCCTGTTGCGGAATGCTGCGGTGTCCGGAGTGCGGGGCACATAGCACATTTCAAGGTCGATCACGGCATATTTGCTCATTTTATCCCTCTTTGCTTTGGTTGATATACATATTATAGCATATTGTATGATGATAAATACAGATAGGGAAAGTAAAACCGTATGGCATGTACGCCGAGATAAACAGGCAAAAAAATCCCCTCGGATTGCTCCGAGGGGATGAAATTATTCTACAGACCCTATTACTTAGCGGCGTTGACAGCAGCCTGCACTACCATTCACGAAATGCACCAATCAGAATTCTTACAAAACGCTATCTGTCCTATATTTCGCCGGAGATAAACCGTATCTTTTCTTAAAAGCGGTTGAAAAATAATTGGTATCCGCAAAGCCGCAAAGATGAGCGATATTGTTTATCGGCAGATTGGTGGTAAGCAACAGCTTTTCTGCCTGCTTTATCCGAAGCTCATTAATGTACTTTTTTACAGACTGATTGGTATACTCCTTAAACAAGTGCGAAACGGTGGATTCTGAGCATGCACAGGCGTCCGCTATATCGCGTAGAGTGATATCTTGCATAATATTTCTTTGGACAAACGCCAAGATGGAATCAAATGTTTTGCTTTTGGATTCCAAGGTTAAAATATCACCGATCATAATTTGTAAAAGAGACAGCATATGGCACAATGGTTTAACCAGCACTTTTAATTCACTTATATTTTCTTTTTCATGTATTAATCCTTGCTCATATACTGTTAAAAGCTCTGATTTATCAAAATAGTATTCACGCGACAGGCGGTTTATCCGTTCTGCCGCTTTTTCTTTGTCTATTCCATAACCGCTGACACTTATAAAGGTCTTTTCATCAATATAAAACACATATTCTTCAACACCTGCATAGCACATGCCGAACAAATAATCCTTGTTACATCTGCTAAAAACCTTTTGCTGACATATGATACACTTTTTCCAAGCATCATCATTGGTCTTTACAAAAGTACAAAAAGGATTTCTGTGAATATTATGCTTTAAAAGGCCGCCTATTATTTTCCCGTGAACAGATATGGATAATCCTTTGTTATTAAGATATGAAATATAGTCGTTTATGTCTTCAATCAGTTTATTTTCCACGCTATCACCACAATTAATTATACATAAAACTGCAGAAAAGTAAAGGTAATTTGCTAAAAAATAGAGGTTGATTGATAATTTTGTTGATATAATGAAACTTGAAAGGATGGTGGTTGTTATATGATTAATAAATTTGAATTGCACACCGACGTTTTAGTTTTGGGTTCGGGCCCTTCAGGATTTGCGGCGGCATACAGAGCGGCCAAAAACGGCGCAAATGTAATCATTGTCGAACAAGGCGGCGATATTGGCGGTATTTCCACATCGGGACTTATGAGCCACTGGACCGGTAGTTGCGGAAGCCCCTTGTATCACGAGATACTTCGTCGAAGTGCTGAGAAAAACGAGGGCGTTTATAATAAGGACAAAATAACTACTAAAATAGATCCCGAAAAACTTAAAACACTGTATCTGGAAATGTTAGATGAAGCAGGTGTAAAAATTATGCTTTATACTTTCGCTTTAGATGCTATTTGTGACGGCGATAAAGTTTTGGGTGCTACGGTAGCGAACAAATCGGGTATAACAAACATTTATGCGAAAATTACCATAGATGCTACAGGCGACGGCGATATTGCCGCCCGTGCAGGTGCTGAGTTTGTGTTGGGCAGAGAAAGTGATAATAAAATGCAACCTGCCACTTTAATGTTTAAAGTTGGTGGTGTTGACTACGATCGCGCCGTTTTTCTAGGTTCGTTTGAGTCTACTTATGAAACCGAGAAAGGCGAATTGCAGTCACTTGCCAAACAGCACATTCCTTACCCTGCGGGGCATATACTAACATACGCCACAACCTTACCGGGTGTAGTCACTTGTAATATGACCAATGCAACAAATATCGACGGTACTATTGCCGATGACTTAACAAAAGCAACCATTACCTGCCGCAAGCAGATGGATGATATTGTCAGATACTTAAGAGAGTTTGTTCCCGGTTATGAAAATTGCTTTATAATAAGCTCAGCTTCGCTTATAGGTGTTAGAGAAACGAGACATTTCAAAGGGAAATATACACTAACAGAACAGGATATATTAGAAGCAAAAGTATTTGAAGACTACGTTGTAAAAGATGCGCATTTCAACTTTGACGTCCATAATATTACAGGTTCGGGACTAGATAAAACAGGTGTACAAAAGCACTTTACACAAAAAAGAGGATATACAATTCCGTACCGTTGCTTGTTGCCGGAAGTAAAAGAAAATCTTTTACTGTGCGGCAGAAACATCTCCGGCACGCATATAGCGCATTCAAATTTCCGTGTAATGCCTATTTGCGTGGGCATAGGTGAGGCGGCAGGTGTTGCGGCGGCAATTGCGGTTAGCAGAAACTGCGCGCTTACATCAGTTACGGCAAAAGAAATACGCGAAAAAAACGGTATTTAAAATAAAAAGAGTGGGATCATTATGCTGTTGCACAAGGATTTTTTGGTGGAAACATTAAGGTTATCGAACAAAACGCCGATACCTTAAAACGATTTTCCGTCCGAAACAGGATGTAATAAAGACGGTGCGCAGTTTGCAAATTATATGCGAAAGATGGGAGAAAACAATATTGCTTTTACTCTTGAAACAGCCTATTTTGGAACTTTTGATAATAAAGTAAGTGGAGAAAAACTTTTAGAACTTGGACACTGCTTCGCAAAGGCGGTTAAAAAATACATTAAAGCGGAGTTGTAATTATGACAACTCTGAAATATACTGCGGACTTATGTGTTATCGGCGGAGGAATGTCCGGCCTTTGCTGTGCCATTGTTTAATTTTGAAATCAACTGAAAAACACCCCGTGTTCGATTGAACACGGGGTGTTTATTGCTTGGTTAGTAGCTGTATTTTAGCAAGGTTTTGGGGCGATCAGATCGTCCGTAAACCCGCATAAATACTGGCTTTTTGAAAGCTTACTTGCTTTCTTTAATAGCAGCCTGAGCAGCAGCCAGACGTGCGATCGGTACGCGGAAGGGAGAGCAGGATACGTAGTCCAGGCCGATCTTGTGGCAGAACTCAACGGAAGCAGGATCGCCGCCGTGCTCGCCGCAGATACCGATGTGCAGCTTAGCATTGTTGGCGCGGCCTTCGTTGCAAGCCAGGTTCATCAGCTTGCCAACGCCGGTCTGGTCCAGCTTTGCGAAGGGATCGTTTTCGAAGATCTTGGCATCGTAGTAGGCGCTCAGGAACTTACCTGCGTCGTCACGGGAGAAGCCGAAGGTCATCTGGGTCAGGTCGTTGGTGCCGAAGCAGAAGAAGTCTGCGTTCTGGGCGATTTCGTCTGCGGTCAGGCAGGCACGGGGAATCTCGATCATGGTGCCGACTTCGTACTTCAGCTCAGCGCCTGCAGCAGCGATTTCAGCATCAGCGGTCTTCACAACAACGTCCTTGACGTACTTCAGTTCCTTAACTTCGCCAACCAGGGGAATCATGATCTCGGGAACAACGTTCCAGTCGGGATGATTCTTCTTGGTGTTGATGGCGGCGCGGATAACGGCCTTGGTCTGCATAGCAGCGATTTCGGGATAGGTGACAGCCAGACGGCAGCCGCGGTGACCCATCATGGGGTTGAACTCGTGCAGGCCCTGGATGATAGCCTTGATGTCTGCAACGGTCTTGCCCTGGGTCTTGGCCAGCAGCTCGATTTCGTCCACGGTGGTGGGAACGAACTCATGGAGCGGCGGATCCAGGAAGCGGATGCAAACGGGCATGCCCTCGAGAGCTTCGTACAGCTTCTCGAAGTCGCTCTGCTGGTAGGGCAGAATCTTGTCCAGTGCGATTTCACGTTCCTTAACGGTATCGGAGCAGATCATCTCACGGAAAGCGGCGATACGGTCAGCTTCGAAGAACATGTGCTCGGTGCGGCACAGGCCGATGCCTTCTGCGCCCAGTTCGCGGGCCTTCTTGGCGTCGGTGGGAGTATCGGCGTTGGTGCGGACCTTCAGGGTGCGGAACTTGTCAGCCCAGCCCATGATGGTGCCGAAGTTGCCGGAGATTTCAGCGTCAACGGTAGCGATGATGCCATCGTAGATGTTACCGGTGGAACCGTCGATGGAGATGTAGTCGCCT
>JAZRPZ010000105.1:0-15085 GCA_045649485.1 Clostridia bacterium | reverse complement strand
CATGGGCCGCTGCCAGGGCGGTTTCTGCTCTCCCCGCGTAATGGAGATCATCTCCCGTGAGACCGGCATCCCCATGGAGCAGCTGACCAAGTTCGGCGGAAACTCCAATCTCATCGCAGGCAAGACCCGCCCCGAGGAGGTACAGGCATGAATTTCAAGTATGATGTAGCCGTCATCGGCGGCGGCCCCGCAGGTCTTGCGGCAGCTATCGCAGCCCACGAGGCAGCACCCGAGGCAAAGATCCTCATTATCGAGCGCGATAAGAAGCTGGGCGGCATCCTCCAGCAGTGCATCCACAACGGCTTCGGCCTGCACTACTTCGGCGAGGAACTCACCGGCCCCGAATATGCCCAGAAGTTCATCGACAAGCTGGAAAATACCGGCATCGAAGTATGGACCGATACCATGGTTCTTGAGACCAATCCCGACCGCAGCATTCTGTGCTGCAGCGTTGCCCACGGTCTCGTAACCGTTGAAGCCGGCGCAGTTGTGCTGGCCATGGGCTGCCGCGAGCGTACCCGCGGCGCTCTGAATATCCCCGGCAGCCGTCCCGCAGGTATCTACACCGCAGGCTGCGCACAGCGTCTCAACAATATCGAAGGCTACCTGCCCGGCAAGAAGGTCGTCATCCTCGGTTCCGGCGATATCGGTCTGATCATGGCCCGCCGCATGACCTGGGAAGGCGCAAAGGTCGAACTGGTTGCAGAGGTCATGCCTTTCTCCAGCGGTCTGAACCGCAATATCGTGCAGTGCCTGGTCGATAACGAGATCCCCCTCAAGTTCAACCACACTGTCACTCAGATCCATGGCAAGGAGCGCCTCACCGGCGTTACCGTTTCCGAGGTTGATCCTGCGACCCGCGCTCCCATCCCCGGCACCGAGGAATACTATGAGTGCGACACCCTGCTGCTGTCTGTAGGTCTCATTCCCGAGAACGAACTGACCCGTGCAGCCGGCATCCAGATGGATAACGTGACCAACGGCGCAGTTGTCGATCAGAACCGTCAGACTTCCGTCGAAGGCGTATTCGCCTGCGGCAATGTACTGCACGTGCATGACCTGGTTGATAACGTATCCAACGAATCCGCCATCGCCGGCGCAGCTGCTGCCAATTACGCAATGGGCAGACTGCAGAACAACGGCACCTTCGCAGTAAAGGCAGAAAACGGCGTACGCTACGCACTGCCCCAGCGCATCAGCGCCATGAACGAAGGTAAGCTGGATATCTACTTCCGCGTGGGTAATGTCTGCCGCGGCGCTTCCGTGCAGGTAGTGGTAAACGGCGAGACCGTATACTCCCGCAAGAAGCAGATCATGACTCCCGGCGAGATGGAAAAGATCACTCTGGACGCAGCAAAGATCACGGGCGATGTTACCGTGCGGCTGGATGTGTGAGGTGCGAATTATGGAACTGACTTGTATCGTATGCCCCATGGGCTGCCGTCTGACCGTTGAAAAGGTCGGCGAAGAGATCCGCGTTTCCGGCAATACCTGCAAGCGCGGCGAAACTTACGCAATTCAGGAGACCACCTGCCCCATGCGCACCCTCACTTCTCTGGTGAAGGTGGAAGGCGGCGAAGGCCCCCTGTGCCCCGTAAAGACCGCAAATGTAATCCCCAAGTCCCTCATCGGCGAGGCTCTTAAGGAAGTAAAGGCCGCCTGCGCAAAGGCCCCCGTGAAGATCGGCGATGTTATCATTGAAAATATTGCCGGCACCGGAGTAAACCTGATCGCTGCTGCAAACCGCGGAAGGAGATAAGCAAAATGGCTGTTATTACTATTCTCGGTTCCGGTATGATGGGCTCTGCAATGAGCTTCCCCGCACGCAGGAACGGCAACGAAGTCCGTCTGGTGGGCACTCCTCTCGACCGCGCCATCATCGACGGTCTGCGTGAAAATAATGTCCACATCACCATGAAGCGTACTCTGCCCGAGGGCTGCAAGTACTATCAGTTCGAGGAGCTTTCCGAGGCCCTTGAAGGTGCTGACCTGCTGATCTCCGGCGTTTCCAGCTTCGGTGTTGAGTGGTTTGCAAACGAGATCCTGCCCATTCTGCCCGATGAACTGCCCATCCTCGGCATCACCAAGGGTATGTTCGATATGGAAGACGGCTCTCTCGTTCCTTATCCCATCTATTACAAGAGCCTGCCTCAGGGCAAGAACAAGAATTTCTATGCCGTAGGCGGCCCCTGCACCAGCTATGAACTGGCCGACCTCGATCCCACCGAAGTCGCTTTCTGCGGCAACGATATCGAGACCCTGCGCTGGATCAAGAGCCTGTTCGAGACCGATTTCTACCACATCTCTCCCTCCACCGATGTTATCGGCGTTGAGTGCGCTGTTGCCATGAAGAATGCCTATGCTCTGGGCGTAACTCTGGCTATCGGTCTGTCCGAGCGTACCGAGGGCGTTGGCGGCAAGCAGCATTACAATTCTCAGGCTGCCCTGTTCGGCCAGTCCGTCAAGGAGATGCGCAGGCTGCTGAAGATGACCGGCGGTCACGATGACAACATCATCCTGGGCGCAGGCGATCTGTACGTAACCGTATTCGGCGGACGTACCCGCTATATCGGCACTCTGCTGGGTCGCGGCCTGAGCTTCAAGCAGGCAATGGAAGAACTGAAGGGCGTTACCCTTGAATCCATCGTTATCGCCACCCGTACCGCACGCGCCGTACGCAGGCTGATCGAACTGGGCAAGGCTAAGGCTGAGGATTTCCCCCTGCTGATGCACATCGACGATATCATCACCAACGGTGCTGAGGTCAACATTCCCTGGACCGCATTCGAGTCCGAGACCATCATCTGATAAATATTGCGCGGCGCATTTCCCGAAAAGGACAGTGCGCCGCGCATGATGCATTTTTAGGAGGTGTATTTATGGCTGCTTTTGATGTAGCGGGAATCCGCGCACAGCGTGAAAAGTGGGCGGCGATGGAAACAAATGGACAGAGATTTACTGTGCCCCGCGAAGGTATGGACGGCGTCGAGACCATACTCTACAGACCTGCAAAATGCGAAGGCAAGCTGCCCGTGTTTTTCAATATGCATGGCGGCGCCTGGATCGGCGGCGATGCGGTGCTGATGGAAAGCTTCTGTCAGCTGCTGGCAGACGAGATTCCTGCATTCGTTGTAAATGTGAATTACAAAAAGATGGACGTGCATCCCTTCCCGTATGCCCTCAATGAAGTAGCGGATGCGGTGAAGTATTTTGCTGCCCATGCCGATGAATACGGCATAGATGCATCCCAAATAGCTGTAGGCGGTCACAGCGCAGGTTCGCAGATTGCTGCCGGCGCCGCAATGAAGCTGAAGGAAGAGGGCGTGAAGCTGGCGGCGCAGATGCTGGTATATCCCTGTACCGATATGCGTCCCACCGGTGAAATCGGACTTATGACCGTAATCCAGGAAATGCTTTTCCCGAATGGTGATTGTGAGCATCGCTGGGCTTCTCCCGTGCTGGCAACGGAAGAAGAACTGACCGGACTTGCGCCTGCTATTTTTATTGAGTGCGGTCTTGATGAGCTTAAGCCCATGGGCATCGCATATGCCAAGCGCCTTATCGATGCAGCCGTGCCCGTAAAGGTTAAGGAATATCCCAAGGCACTGCATGGCTTCCTTGAGGTCAACCGTCCCGAATACGACCCCAATGATGCGCGTATCACGCCCGAACAGGCTGCATACTGCCGCGATTGTGAGAAGTACCTTATAAATGAACTGAAGGCCTGCTTTGAAGAAATATAATTGAAACGGTGCCAATGAAAGAGGGAAGAACGAAATGCTGCTCGTTATTATCGGAATTTTGATATACCTTGTTATAGCAGCCGTTATAGCTGCAGAGTTTGCCGATATCGCCCAGATGAAGGGACATGCCGGGAAAAAGTATTTCTGGTATACATTCCTGTTCGGACCTGCTGGCATGCTGATGGTAATTGCATTGCCTTATATAAAGGTTGAAGTCAAGGCACCGGCGGCTGATGCAAATGCTGCACAGCCTGTTAATATGCAGCGCAGCGTGCAGAAAGAATTGCCGGTTAAGAAACCCGAAAAGCGTGATAATGACGCAAATGGCAGCGCCGAACCCGCAAAAGCCATGGTTGTCAACGGCGAAAAGGTATGT
Organism: Clostridia bacterium; assembly: GCA_045649485.1. Lineage (GTDB taxonomy): Bacteria > Bacillota > Clostridia > Christensenellales > Aristaeellaceae > RUG11247. The sequence continues at coordinate 10,966 of JAZRPZ010000105.1, read as the reverse complement.
CCCAAGTGCGGCCTGTCTCAGAAAGCTGACAGACTGGTATGCTGGTCATGCGGACAGCGATTTGAAAACTGACGGAACACGATCCGGTAATTCAGTACATGTTTATCACCCTCTGCGTCTGTTTATATTATATACAGATGCAGGGGGTGATTTTATATGATGATCTGATGTTTCAGTTTGTGTTTTTCAATAATATGTGTATTTCCGTGCCTGAGTCAGATTCGTTCATGGTAATATCGGCAGATACTCCCATGGACCGCAGCCTGTCCACGGTATCGATCACTGCGTTTACATAAAGCCTGTGATCCCGTGCAATGCAGCGGGGGAGTGGGGGTGAGGTGCGTACGGTGCGCGATATGCGCTGTTCAAGCTGACGCACTGTCAGTTGATTGCGAATAGCGGCGGATGCGAATTCCAGCTGCTTTTCCGGGTCATGGGCCGATAACAGCGCTCGGGCGTGACGTTCGGTAAGACTGCTTTGTTTCAAAAGATCCTTTACGGGCGCGCTGAGTCTGATCAGCCGCAGCCGGTTTGCCAGGGCAGACGGGCTTTTACCCAATCTTGCGGCAAGTGCTTCCTGTGTGATCGAATCGTTATCAAGAATGGCGCGGCAGGCTTCCGCTTCGTCAAGATAATGCAGCTGTTCGCGCTGCACGTTCTCTATAAGTGCCATGACGGCGCTCTCAAGGTCGTAAGCTGTGATGACCAGGGCGTCTGCATATGATCGGCCGAGTATTTTCAGGGCGCGCAGTCTGCGTTCCCCGGCGATCAGTTCAAATCTGCCGGCATTTATGCGCCTTACCAGCAGCGGTGACAGCAGCCCGTGCATGCGTATGGATTCTGCAAGAGATAAAAGGCTGTTTTCGTCGAACAGTTTTCGCGGCTGTGCCGGGTTGGGCGATATTGCGCGTATATCAAGCCTGACTACTGTCTTTGCGGTCATAACGCAAGTTGTTTCCATTTAGATCGCCTCCCACGGAGATATATATTCACCCCTGCCGCCGGGAATAATATTTCACAAAAAATATTTTGGCAGGCAGGAGAATGTTAAGAAATGTCGAATAATATAAAATAAGACGAAAGTCTTGGAAAATTTCATATAAAGGAGCGATGACTGATGAAGATTACCACTTCCGGAAAAGGCTTTACTATTTCTGACAGCCTTATGGAAAGGATCGAGAAAAGGATACAGAAACTCGACAGATACTTCCATGACGATGCGGAAGCCATCATCAGGGTTTCTCAGGAAAAGGGCAACCGCAACATTGCCGAGATCACCATAAGCGCAAGGGGCCTGCTGCTCCGTGCCGAAGAGACTTCCGGCGATATGTATGCGTCCATTGACGGCGCGGTGGATAAGCTCAACCGCCAGATACGCCGCCATCGCACTAAACTGGACAAGAATCTGCGCGAAACGGCATTTGAAGCTCCTGTTGAGCCTGTAGAGATCGAGGTCGAAGAGGAGCCTGCACAGTACAACGTAGTACGCACAAAGAAGTTCAAGGTAAAGGCAATGCAGATCGACGACGCCATTGCCCAGATGGAGCTGCTCGATCACGACTTCTTCCTGTTCCGTGATGAAAAGACTGACGGCATATGCCTCATCTATCGCCGCAACGACGGCGCATACGGACTGCTTCAGCCCGAATAAATTTATTATTTACCCGGAAAGCTTATGCTTTCCGGGTTTTTCTGTTTAGAATTGCTCAATATGGTTTATTTTTAAGGTATATTTACTTGCCCATGAGGTGTTTTTCATTTATAATATAATGTGGATGTATGGCTGGAGGATGATCACATGCAGGTTGCCAATAATTGCAGATATATTGATATGTCGCTGCCCGCTGATAAGGACATGATGTTGCCCATCAGGCTGGCGGCTTCGGGCGTGCTTGCCCGCAGCGGCGTTACTATCGACGTGCTGGACGATTTCAAGACCGCTATTGAGGAGGCCTGCTCCTGCCTTATTTCGCAGACCGATGAACCCGGCCGTATTTCGCTCAGGTTCGATATAGGCTGCGGCAAGGCGGTGTTTACCTGTCAGTGCGCAGACGGCTGTCCCACCGGCAAGGTGGTCGAAACCTCCGAACTTGAGGTCGCTTCCCTTATTCTCGAATCACTTGTAGACAAAAGTGAGATCGAAGTATGCGACGGTGTTATACGTTCTATAAAACTCTCTGTGGCATTGCCTGCCTGAGGTGTTGAGTCATGAGCATGACGGCGAATTACGCTTTTGACGAAACGGAAGCGTTGCTCCTCAGGTATGCGGAAACCGGCGATAAATCGCTGAGGGACCGCATCGTAGAGAAAAACCTGAAGGTTGCCGCAATGGTCGCACGCCGGTTTTCTGGAAAGGGTGTGGACTATGACGACCTGTATCAGGTGGCATCGCTTGCGCTTTTCAAAGCAATAGACAGATACGACCCTGAAAAGGGCGTGAAGTTTATAACATTTATCACACCCACTATGGTCGGTGAGGTAAAAAACTATTTCAGGGATCGCTCCCGCACGATAAGGCTGCCGCGTAATTCCGGCGAGATGATACGTGCGCTGGACAAGGCAACGGAGGAACTGACCCATAAGCTGCTCAGGCAGCCCAATGCATATGAGCTGGCAGAGCACATGGGTGCAGACGTTGAAGACGTGCTGCTTGCGCTGGAAATGCGCGGTGCATCCCGTCCCGCATCCCTGGATTTCACCCCGGAAAATGAAGATGAAGACGCGCCCATCTCCGCATTTTTAGGTGTAGAGGAGAAGGGCTATTCGGATTTTGATAACCTTGAGACCATCAGGACCGCTATGGCGCAGCTGGATGAAAAGCAGCGCGAGGTCATACGGCTGAGGTTCTTTGAGAACATGAGTCAGCGGGATGTTGCCGCGAAACTCGATATATCCCAGATGTCAGTTTCCCGCGTGGAGCGCAAGGCACTGGAATTGATGAAAACGGCGCTTGCCGGTACGGAGGACTGAATAAATTGAAATGGATTGCATCTGCGGCGTTCGGCCTTGAAGGCATGACCGGTCGCGATCTTAAGAGGCTGGGCATAGAGAATGTGCGTGTTATGGACGTAGGCGGCGCGGAGTTCGAAGGCGACTTTGTGGACGCTTTCCGTGCCAATCTCTGGCTGCGCACATGTGACCGCGTGATGCTGGTCATGGACAGATTCGAGGCACGTTCCTTTGAGGAACTGTTCCAGGGAATCAAGGCCATTCCGTGGGAGGATCTTATTCCGGCGGACGGCAAATTCCCCATCCGTGCCAAGTGTGTGCGCTCTCAGATAATGAGCCCTTCCGATGTGCAGAAGATCACTAAGCGCGCTATGGTCGAAAGGCTCAAGATGGAGTATGAGATCGACTGGTTCGATGAGACCGGCGCAGATTACCAGATCGACGTTTCTATCAGAAACGACGTGGTAACCGTGTGTGTGGATTCTTCCGGCGAACCGCTCTCCAAGCGCGGCTACCGCACCTGGAACGGCGAGGCTCCTCTGCGTGAGACCCTTGCGGCTGCTCTTGTGCTGCAGAGCGGATGGCATCCAAAGATGCCTCTGTACGATCCCTGCTGCGGAACGGGAACCCTGCTTATCGAAGCGGCATTCATTGCACTGAACCGTGCCCCCGGTCTGCTCAGAAAATTCGCCATGGAGCAGTGGGACTGTGTTGACCACAAGGCTTGCGAGGAAGTACGCCGCGCGGCAAAGTCCCGTTACGACCAGTGCTATGACAGACCCCTGCATATCGCAGGCAGCGATATCGACCCCGAGGCCATCGAACTGGCACGCAGGCATGTGCGCCAGGCAGGTCTCAATAACCGCATTGAGCTGGAAGTAAAGGATCTGCGCGATGTTACCCGCGGCGGCGAGCCCGGAGTATTCGTAGTAAATCCCCCTTACGGCGAGCGAATCGATAATATCCGCGCCGCACATGCTGTGGCAAAGCAGCTGGGCGTGCTGCAGAAGCGCAACAACGGCTGGAGCCTGTGTGCATTCACTGCCGATATGGGATTCGAGCAGGAATACGGCAGGCGCGCAGATCGACGCAGGCGCTACTACAATGGTCCTATCGAATGTGAATATCATATTTTCGAACCCGGTACCGGTAAGAAGCCGGTGAAGAATGACAAACATGACAAACGAGGTGGGTATAAAAAATGAAGCCGCTTTTCAATCGTGCACCGCTGACTGGTAATCATCTCGCGGAACTGCCTCTCGGTTCCATCAAGCCCGAAGGCTGGCTCAAGGATCAGCTGCGTACACAGGCAGAAGGTCTCACCGGACATCTGCATGAGTATTGGGAAGACGTTGGCAAGAATTGCGGCTGGCGCGGAGGCGACGGCGATTCCTGGGAACGCGCACCCTATTACCTCGATGGTCTTGTACCCCTCGCATGGGAGCTGGATGATGAGAATCTGAAGGCTGTCTGCATGGAATACATAGAGTGGATCCTCTCTTCCCAGCGTGAAGACGGCTGGTTCGGACCTGAGAAGAACGACGACCACTGGCCGCTGATGGTTGCGCTGAAGGTGCTGAAGCAGTACTTTACCGCTACCGGCGATAAGCGCGTGCTGGTGCTGATGGATAAGTTCTTCCGTTATCAGTATCAGAACCTGGCCACCCATCCGCTGCGTGAATGGGCAGTAGCCCGCGGCGGCGACAACATGGCCGTTGTTGTATGGTTCTATAATCTGACCGGTCAGAAGTATCTGCTTGAGCTGCTGAAGCGTCTGCGTGCGCAGACCCTCGATTGGCCCAACTTCTTCCATACCTTCCCCAACACCCAGGCAATGAGCCGTTCCCTCAAGTGGAACCGCCTGCAGGAGGCAATGGAGGAGGAGATGGAGGCAAACGAGAAGTTTGCCGGCGAAGAGCGCCCCTATTTCCGCACTCAGTATTACTATACTCATGTTGTTAATGTTGCCATGGGTCTGAAGACTCCCGGCATAATCAGCCTGTTCAAGTCCGGCTTCAAGGAGCAGGGCGGCTTCAACTTCGGCTGGACCAAGCTCATGAAGCATCACGGCGTTGCATATGGTATGTTTACCGGTGACGAGCATCTGAACGGCAACAGCCCCACTCAGGGTACCGAGACCTGCGCAGTCGTTGAACTGATGCACTCTCTGGAGACTCTCATCGGCGCAGGCGATTTCGGCAGCGAGATTCCGGATATTCTGGAAAAGCTGGCCTATAATGCACTGCCCGCCGCATTCGATGCCGATATGAATGCCCACCAGTATGACCAGCAGGCCAATCAGGTACGCGTTACCAATGAAGAGCACGGCTGGTACAACAACAGCAACGATGCAAATATTTACGGCTTCGAGCCCAATTTCGGCTGCTGCACCGCAAATTATCACCAGGGCTGGCCCAAGTTCGTGGCATCCCTGTGGTATGCCACTTCCGACGACGGCCTTTCCGCCATCAGCTACGCTCCCTGCACCGTGCGCGCAAAGCTGGCAGATGTGCCTGTAAAGCTCTCCGTTTCCGGCAACTATCCCTTCGGCGAGAATGTTGAGATCGAAGTGACTGCCAAGCAGCCTGTTGAGTTCCCCCTGTATCTGCGCATTCCCGCATGGGTAAATCAGCCCATGATCTTCCTGCCCGATGGCGAGATCATGCAGGTACGCGCAGGTGAGACCGCCTGCATCCGCCGCAAGTGGCGCACCGGCGATCATATCCGCATCGAGATGCCCACCCAGCCCCGCGTGAAGAGGCACTGGAACCGCCAGTCCATTACCGTTGAGCATGGTCCTCTGCTCATGGCATACCAGCCTGAGGAGAAGTGGGTCAAGCTGAACGACAAGCAGTATCCCGATTGGCAGGTAACCACCGACGAGGACTTCGGCTACGCCATCATGGTAGACGAACCCAAGAAGGCGGTTATGGAGCCCGAAAAGGCTACCGCATTCGGCAAGGGCGAGGCTCCTGTAACCGTTATGGTGAAGGCAGCTCATATTGACTGGCCCATGGAAGGCGCCAACTGCGCACCTGTGCCGATCATGCCCACCGTGACCGAAGATGATATCACTACCATCAAGCTCGTACCCTATGGCCATACCGGACTGAGAATTTCCCAGTTCCCGATGGGCGTAGAAAAGGCAAAGGGCTAATAAACAAACTGAATACAGGCGCGGTATGGAAAAAACATCACCGCGCCTGCTGATTTTTAGGTGCTGTCAGTATATAATGACTGGAGGAAACCGCTGTGCCCTTGCATATAATGCTTATCAGAATTGCTCTGGCCATCGTGGTTGGTCTTGGAATCGGTGTAGAACGAGAATATAAAAACCGTCCCGCGGGCATGCGCACACATGTGCTTGTGTGCATGGGCGCCTGTATTGTTGCGATGATCGAAGCAATGTTTGCTGCCAATATGGAAGGAGCGCCTGCGGGCGTTTCGTACAGCTTCGGCAGACTTTCGGCGCAGGTAATAAGCGGCGTCGGTTTCCTTGGCGCCGGTACTATTTTTACCGCAAGCAAGAAGATAGCCGGTCTTACCACCGCGGCGTCTCTCTGGAGCGTGGCATGTCTCGGCATTGCCATCGGTTACGGACTGTATCTCGTGGCGCTTATGGGCGGCGTACTGGTGCTGGTGGTGCTTGTATCCATGCAGAAGATCGTGCATGTCAATGCTGCCAAAAAGGTTGAGATCAAATTCGTGCACCGTGTTGAGACCATTGACTTTATCAACGCTTATTTCTCACGTCATTTCATACAGACTCTGGATCTCGACTTTACCGTTGAGAGCCATGAAGACAGGAATATCTATACCAATCTGTATACACTGCACCTGCCTGCCAATGTCAAGTTTACCGATGTCGTAAACGATCTTTCCGAACATCCCAACGTAATGAGCATACGTACCACCCATGCCTGATATTGATATTCTGCGCAGAGGCGGCAGTGGTCTCGCCTTTTATGTAATAGCAGGAAAAGAGCATGCCGGAGAGGTGTGCAGACTTGTAAAGGCTGATGCCGATATCATATCGGTGAGCGTGGATGACTGGAATCATCAGCTTTCGCCATGGTTTGCCGTGAAGTGTTTCAGAGACGGCGATGATTTCGGCGGAGGCGCACGGGAATATATAGCAGCGCTGACAGCAGCCATTCCGGATTTTGAGAAGGTAAACGGTCTCGCGCCCGCAAGACGCGTATTGTGCGGATATTCGCTGGCAGGCCTGTGCGCATTGTACGCGCTGTATGTCACCGATGTTTTCTGCGGTGCGGTAAGTGCGTCGGGCTCGATGTGGTTCGATGGCTGGATAGATTTCATGGAGAAACAATCACCGGCAGCCGAAGCGGTGTATCTTTCGGTGGGAGACAGGGAAGCCAGGACGCGAAACAGGCGGCTGGCTTCGGTCGAGGAATGCACACGCCGCGCTTGTGAAATACTGAATCTGCAGAGCGTGCACGCGGTATTTGAAATGAACAGCGGTAATCACTTCTGCGAAAGCGAACTGAGACTTGCGCGCGGAATAGACAGGATAACGGGAATACTCAAGAATAACTGATACGGGGGACGGCCTGTGAAGGTAATAAGTCACGAAAGGGAATATCGCGGCCCGGGCGCAGTACTGGCGCTGGGCATGTTTGACGGTGTGCATATAGGACATCGTGCGCTTATAAAGCGGGCTGTGGATATAGCGCGGGATATGGGCGTTGAAAGCATGGTATGCACATTTGACCGCCATCCCAGAAGCGTGCTGTTTCCTGACAGGGCTCCTGTGCCGCTTATGACCGGTGAAGAACAGCTGCGCGAATTTGAAAAACTTGGCGCGGATTGGGCGCTGATAAAGAAATTCGATATGGAATTCGCAGACGTTGCGGCAGATATGTTTATTGCTTCGCTTGCCGATGCTACCTGTGCGAAGGGCATAGTCTGCGGTGAAAATTACACCTTCGGCAAGGGCGGCATCGGAAACCCGGACATGCTGAGGGAGCTTTCCGAAGAACTCGGCTACAGGGTTGAGGTGCTTGGAAGCGTGAAGGATGGGGGAGATGTCGTCTCTTCCACGCTTATCCGTGCGCTTATAAAAAACGGCGATCTTGCCAGGGCGGACAGGCTGCTGGGCCGCTGACGGCTTAACGCGAAATTTCCTAAATAAGTCATTATTCGCGTTTACAAACTGTGGCGCGTATGATAGAATAGTACCCGTGGCATAATGTAATGACCACAGATTATCCGCAGACTCAGTCGACCGAAGACTCCGACGGCGGCTTGGCCTGCAGGAACAACGAAACAGGAGGAATACCACAATGAACAAGCAGGAAATCATCAACACCTATGCACGTCACGAAGGCGACACCGGTTCTCCCGAGGTTCAGATCGCTCTGCTCACCGCTCGCATCAATCACCTGAACGAGCATCTGAAGACCAACAAGAACGACCATCACAGCCGTCGTGGCCTGCTGCTCATGGTTGGTCAGCGTCGTGGTCTGCTGGACTACCTGAAGTCCACCGACATCGAAGGCTATCGTGCTCTGATCGCCAAGCTGGGTCTGCGTAAGTAATAGGCGCATTCCAGGCAGTGGAATTAGGCTGATGTCATGCGCCGTCGCCCGGTGATCCGCCGTGCGACGGCGTTTAATGCATGTACGCAGACGCTGGAATACGGGGAAAGGTTCCCGTGATCGTGCGTCTGCGCACAGGCATGCATTGTGGGAAAAGCCCACGGTTTTTTACACCGGTTTCAATTTAATTATCATATAAGAAGAATGCCCGAAGGAGGGACTACCATGTTCAAGAGCTATTCTATGGAGCTGGGCGGACGCACGCTCACTCTGGAGTTCGGCAAGTACGCCGAGCAGGCTACCGGCTCTACTTTCGTTCGTTACGGTGACACCGCTCTGCTGGTGACCGCTACTGTTGCCGAGACCGCACGCCCCGGCATCGACTTCTTCCCCCTGAGCGTTGACTTTGAGGAGAAGCTCTATTCCGTTGGTCACATTCCCGGATCCTGGAACCGCCGCGAAGGCCGTCCCGGCGAGAAGGCCATCCTGACCTCCCGCCTGATCGACCGTCCTCTGCGCCCCCTGTTCCCCAAGGGAATGCGTCATGACGTTTCTGTCGTAGCCACTGTTATGTCCTGCGATCAGAACAACATCCCCGATATCCCCGCCATGATCGGCGCTTCTGCCGCTATCGCCACTTCCTGCATTCCGTGGGCAGGCCCCATCGGTGCAGTCAACATCGGCTATATCGACGGCGAATATATCGTAAACCCCAACATCGAGCAGCGTGAAGTTTCTGACATGAACCTGACCGTAGCCGGCACCAGCGAGGCCGTGCTGATGGTTGAAGCAGGCGCCAACGAAGTTTCCGAGGAAGTCATGCTGAACGCCATCCTGTTCGCACACGAAGAGATCAAGAAGATCGTTGCTTTCATCAACACTATCGTTGAGGAGATCGGCGATGCAAAGCGCGAGTTCCCCCTGGAGCTGCCCTCTGACGATGTTAAGGCTGCTGTCCGCGAATTCGCATACGAAAAGGTACAGTGGATGTTCGAGACCTTCGACCGCGGCGAGCGCAATGCCCGTGAAGCTCAGGTCAAGGCCGAGGTAGCCGAGCACTTCGCCGAGCAGTTCGAAGGCCGCGAAGTTGAGGTTGGCGATGCTCTGTACGCACTGCAGAAGGAAATCATGCGCCGCCACATCATCGACGACGGCGTACGTCCCGATGGCCGTAAGCTCACCGAAGTTCGCCCCATCTGGTGCGAAGCCAGCGTTCTGCCCCGCGCTCATGGCTCCGGCGTATTCACCCGCGGCCAGACTCAGGTTATGACCGTTGCCACCATCGCTCCCGTTTCCGAGAAGCAGATTCTGGACGGCATCTCCGTTGAGGATTCCAAGCGCTATATGCACCACTACAACTTCCCCGGCTATTCCACCGGCGAAGCCAAGCCCCTGCGCACTCCCGGCCGCCGCGAGATCGGCCACGGCGCACTGGCTGAGCGTGCTCTCGAGCCCATGATCCCCTCCGTTGAGGAGTTCCCCTACTGCCTGCGCCTGGTTTCCGAGGTTATGTCCTCCAACGGCTCCACCTCCCAGGCTTCCGTATGCGGCTCCACCCTCGCACTGATGGATGCCGGCGTTCCGCTCATCCGCCCCGTAGCAGGCGTTGCCATGGGTCTGATCAAGGACGTTGAAAACACCGGCAAGGTTGCCGTTCTGACCGATATCCAGGGCCTGGAAGACTTCCTGGGCGACATGGACTTCAAGGTAGCCGGCACCACCAAGGGCATCACCGCCATCCAGATGGACATCAAGATCAAGGGCATCGACGAAGCTATCCTGCGTCAGGCCCTGGCCCAGGCTTACGACGGCCGTCTGTACATCCTGGACAAGATGCTGGAAGAAATTCCCGCACCCCGCACCGAGCTGAGCAAGTATGCTCCCAAGATCATCTCCTTCATGATCAACCCCGAGAAGATCGGCGAGGTTGTCGGCCCCCGCGGCAAGACCATCAACAAGATCATCGAGGAAACCGGCGTTAAGATCGATATCGAAGACGACGGCAGCGTATTCATCGCCACCGAAAATGCCGATGCAGCACGCCGTGCACGCCAGATTATCGAAGGCATTGCCAAGGATCCCCAGGTGGGCGATACCTTCATGGGTAAGGTTGTCCGCATCATGCCCTTCGGCGCTTTCATTGAGTATGCTCCCGGCAAGGACGGCATGCTGCACATCTCCAAGATGGCCAACGAGCGCGTTGAAAAGGTTGAAGATGTTATGAACATCGGCGACGAAGTTCCCTGCAAGATCGCTGAGATCGATGCTCAGGGCCGCATCAACCTGCTGCGTACCGACATCGTTTATGAAGACGAATCCATGCCCGTACGTCGTCCCCCCCGCCGTGATGGCGAGCGCGGCGGCCGCGGCGGCGACCGTGGTCCCCGCGGTCCTCGTGGTCCCCGTCGTGACTAATTGAAATAACTACCCTACAAAATGGGCATACTCTGTATGTCCAT
>JAZRPZ010000104.1:0-12117 GCA_045649485.1 Clostridia bacterium | reverse complement strand
GGCTCACAGAACGACATGGCTACGATCCGACTTGGAGTCGGTGCCTAAGTGCGGCAGCTATTCGCTGTCGGTCGTGCCGACCCAAAAAGGTGAACCTCCTGCCCGGTTGCGCATGGGCAGGAGGTTCGGTGTTTTGATGCTTGGGATGTTTTTGATCTAACATAGAATCCCGCCCAAATCGTTCGGGCGGGATTCGTAAGCTCAGTGCGGTAGCACTGGAGGCAAACTCAGTTTGCGATTAGCCCAGGATCTCGGTAACAACGCCGGAACCTACGGTACGGCCGCCTTCACGGATAGCGAAGCGCAGACCTGCTTCACATGCGATAGGAGTGATCAGAGTGATTTCCATATCGATGTTGTCGCCGGGCATAACCATTTCAACGCCTTCGGGCAGCTTGATGTTGCCGGTAACGTCGGTGGTACGGAAGTAGAACTGGGGACGATAACCATTGAAGAAGGGGGTATGACGGCCGCCTTCATCCTTGGTCAGAACGTAAACCTGGCCCATGAAATGGGTGTGGGGCTGGATGGAGCCGGGCTTGGCCAGAACCTGACCACGCTCGATGTCGGTGCGCTGTACGCCACGGAGCAGCAGACCTACGTTGTCGCCGGCTTCTGCCTGATCCAGCAGCTTGCGGAACATTTCAACACCGGTAACGACGGTGGTTCGCTTCTCTTCGGTCAGACCAACGATTTCAACCTGGTCGGACATCTTGATGATACCACGCTCTACACGGCCGGTAGCAACGGTACCACGGCCGGTGATGGAGAATACGTCCTCAACGGGCATCAGGAAGGGCTTATCGGTTGCACGCTCGGGAGCGGGGATGTAGTCATCAACAGCGTTCATCAGCTCGAAGATGCACTTGCACTCGTCCAGCTCAGCAGCGGAGCCGCCGGCGGTCAGAGCTTCCAGAGCCTTCAGAGCGGAACCCTTAACGATCGGGATCTCATCGCCGGGGAAATCGTACTCGCTCAGCAGCTCACGGATTTCCATCTCAACCAGCTCGAGCAGCTCTTCGTCGTCAACCTGGTCAGTCTTGTTCATGAAGACGATGATGTAGGGAAGGCCAACCTGACGGGCCAGCAGGATGTGCTCGCGGGTCTGGGGCATGGGGCCGTCTGCAGGAGAAACAACCAGGATAGCGCCGTCCATCTGAGCAGCACCGGTGATCATGTTCTTAACATAGTCGACGTGGCCGGGGCAGTCAACGTGAGCATAGTGACGGGTCTCAGTCTGATACTCAACGTGAGAGGTGTTGATCGTGATACCACGGGCCTTCTCTTCGGGTGCCTTGTCGATTTCGTCGTAGCGCATGGCCTGAGCCTGGCCGGACTGAGACAGGGTCATGGTGATAGCAGCGGTCAGAGTGGTCTTGCCGTGGTCGACGTGACCGATGGTGCCGATGTTAACATGAGGCTTAGTGCGCTCAAATTTTGCCTTTGCCATTGTTGAGTTCCTCCCTAGAAATTAAAAATGATTGCACAGTAATCATATGGAGCGGGTGATGGGAATCGAACCCACGTGATCAGCTTGGGAAGCTGGGGCTCTGCCATTGAGCTACACCCGCACGTCCACACGTTGACCCGCTATCATACAAGGATAATTGTACCCTCGCAAGGGTTATTTGTCAACACTTAATCCTGTTTTAATTGTTATTTTTCTTCCAGATATTTAAGCAATTTGCGCTTGATTCGCTGAAGTGCGTTGTCTATTGACTTCACATGTCTACCCATGTCTTCAGCTATCTCAACATAGCTCTTTCCGTCCATATATCTTTCCAGAACATCCTTCTCGAGAGGAGAGAGCATTTCTCCTATCCTGCCCTCGATGTGATAGTAATCCTCACGGTCAATGAGCATCTCTTCGGGATTGCTGGGAGCGTCTTCCGTTATCACATCCAGCAGCGTTCTGTCGCTGTCCTCATCATAGATAGGCCTGTTCAGCGAAACATAATTGTTCAGCGGAATGTGCTTCTGACGGGTGGCTGTCTTTATTGCCGTTATTATCTGGCGTGTAACGCAGAGCTCGGCAAACGCGCGGAAGGAGGAAAGCTTGTCCTCGCGGAAATCGCGGATGGCCTTATAAAGACCGATCATTCCCTCCTGCACGATGTCCTCATGATCTGCGCCTATGAGGAAATAACTCCGCGCCTTTGTGCGCACGAAGTTTTTGTATTTATTGAGCAGATATTCCAGCGCCGCATCCGTTGTGTTGCCGCGCTCGCCCTGCGCAACGCGCACGACCTGCTCGTCTGTCATTTCCTCAAAAATGAACTCCAAAGTATGTCCTCCTACTGGCCCCGACGCATCTTGTCGAGCTTCATGCGTATATCCTCCGGAAGTGAATCCATTACCGTGGACTTACTGCGGACTACCTGCTGCTTTACTGCCGATTTTCCGGCCTCACGCACAGCTTCCATCTCCCTCAGAAGTTCGCGGGAAGATATCCTGCGCGCGCCGCGGCTCAATACCACGACCTGCTCCACATTATCGCTGGTAGCAACATCGATCTCGAGCCGGTCATATTCTATCTCGCGGGCATAGGAATCGCACAGTCTTTCGATGTAGTGATCCGCCGTCTCGCCTTTCTGGGTGAATACCACGGTAAGCGGACCGGTCTCCTCGGTAGTGCGGCTGGTACGGTCGCTCATCCACGCATCAAATACCAGCACGACCTTCTGCCCGGTAAATCCGGCATAATCCATCAGCTTATGGGCAAGCTCCTCGCGGGCATCCGCAAGTGTACGCGCGTCCATACCGCTGCGCCATGAATTTATGACGTTGTAGCCGTCGACGACCAGCAGCTTTTTTCGGGGCGCTCTCATACGCCCATGCGGTCGCGCATCACTTCGTAAAGCAGTACGCCTGCCGCAACGGATGCATTCAGAGAATCGATATGGCCCTTCATAGGCAGAGTGATCAGCCTGTCGCACTTATCCATGGTGAGATGGGAGATACCGTCTCCCTCAGAACCGATGACAACCGCGATAGGTCCGGTCAGATCAGCGGTAAAGGCGTTTTCACCGTTCAGCGCAGCGCCGCACACCCATATTCCGCGTTCCTTGAGATCATCAATGGTGCGATTGATGTTAGGTACACGGGCCACCATGGTGTATGCCATCGCGCCGGCCGCAGCCTTTGCAACAGTGGGGGTGAGACCGGAAGCTCGCCTTTCGGGAATGATGACGCCATGTGCGCCCACGCACTCTGCAGAACGGATGATAGCACCCACGTTGTGGGGATCGGTCACGCCGTCCAGAATGATGAGGAAGGGATCCTCACCGCGTTCGCGCGCCAGTTCGAACATCTCGTCAATAGAATGATATTCTGCCTGAGCCACATAAGCTATCATGCCCTGATGAGCGGGATAGATACGGTCAAGGCGCATTCTGTCAACGCGCTGCACAACAACGCCCTTGTCCCTTGCAAGAGTGATGATGTCTCTTGCCGCACCGGAGAGTCCGCCGTCGGCAACGATAAGTTTCTCAACGGGCATTCCGCTCTTCAGTGCTTCGCGGATGGGATTGCGTCCCACCAGCATGTTTTCGGGCAGCTCAACGGGCTCCCTCGGTATACGGGGAGGTCTTGCGGGCCTGGGCGGCTGGGGAGCAGCAGACTCCTCTGCCGGATGGGAAGGCACAGACTCGGGCTTGGCCGGAGAATAGCCGCCGTAGCGGGGACGCTGGGAACGGCGGTATTCGTCGCCCTTGGGGTCTCCGCGGAAATCACGCTCCGGACGGTCGCCGCCGGCAGCGGGCTTGTCCACTCTGCGCGCGGGGGGAATATTGTCTACATTGCGCGAAGGTCTGGGTCCGCGCCGCTTCTCGTCATACATCAGATTTCTCCTATCGCCGCGTCCAGTATCTCGCGCATGCGAGCCTCGCGGCCGGTAATATACAGATAACCAATCAGCGCCTCAAGTGCCGTGGCGCGGTGGTATTCCGCCCTGTCGGCATTTTTGGAAGGCGTCTGGTGAGCATTGCGCGCACGGCGCACAACGTTCTGCTCGTCTTCTTCGAGCATTCCCTCAACGCGGGAAAGCGCTTCGGCCTGAGCATGGGCACAGACATGCTTCACTGCTTCGCGATGCATATTCTTCACCCTGCCACCCTTGCGGGTAAGAGTCTCGCGCACGCGCAGGTCATACAGCGCGTCGCCGAGATAAGCCAGTTCGAGCGAACCCGGCAGCTGGCCGTGGTCCATAATCGTATCAGTCAATTTCTGTCTCCGTAATATTCCCGGCGCGCTTAAAGCGCGCCGGAAATGAAATTCTATGCGGTTGTATTGCGACCGGCGTCCCGTCTATGGGACGGTGACGGCCGACCATGAGGGAGCGCTTTCAAGCGCGACTGGCGACCTGCGATTCGCAGAATCGCCGAGCGTAGCCGGCGGCGTCCCGTCTATGGGACGGTGACGGCCGAAATTACTTGATAATGGTCAGGAACTTCTCGTATGCTGCATCCCATGCTGCGGTCTCTTCCGCTGCAGGCATGAAGGTGACGGTGGGGAAGGAGTTCTCAACTACCTTGCGCAGCTGCTTCATGTCCTTGACGTCTGCAGCGGCCATGCTCAGAACCATCAGGTTGCCGATAACGGTACCCTCGGAAGGACCGGCAACAACGGGGCGCTTGATGGCATTGGCGGTGAACTGGTTCAGCATCAGGTTGTTGGAACCGCCGCCGACGATATGCAGAACCTTGACTTCCTTCTTGAGCATGTCCTTCTCAAGAGCTTCCAGAGCCCAGCGGTACTTGATGGCCAGGGACTCGTAGATAACGCGGGCGATCTCACCGATGCCCTCGGGAACAGGCTGGTTGGTCTCACGGCAGTATTCCTGAATGCGGCCGGGCATATCGCCGGGGGTCAGGAAGCGGGGATCGTCAACATCGATG
Source organism: Clostridia bacterium (assembly GCA_045649485.1). Lineage (GTDB taxonomy): Bacteria > Bacillota > Clostridia > Christensenellales > Aristaeellaceae > RUG11247. The sequence continues at coordinate 7,222 of JAZRPZ010000104.1, read as the reverse complement.
ATGGCCTTGAATGCGGGAGCAGCCTCTGCCATCTTAACGATCTCAGCGAAGCCTGCGGTATTGCCCTTGCGGTCCCATACGCGCTTGCACTCGTTGATGATCCACAGACCCATGATGTTCTTCAGAAGACGGATGGTGTTGCAGATGCCGCCCTCATTGGTGTAGTTGGCGTCCATAACGCTCTTCTCGGTGAGGGGCTTGTCGATCTCTGCGCCGAACAGGGACCAGGTGCCGGAGGAGATGTATGCGAAATCATCTTCCTGAGCGGGTACTGCGGCAACTGCGGCTGCGGTGTCATGGCCTGCAACGGAGTAAACGGGGATCTCGTCCACGTTGCACTCATCGGCGATCTGCTTCAGCAGAGTGCCGCGGTAGGTGCCGGCGGGCTCGATCTTGCCCAGGATCTTGCGGGGAATGCCGAACTTGTCGATCAGCTCCCATGCCCAGTCACGGGTCTTGGGATCGATCATCTGGCTGGTGGAGGCAACGGTGTACTCGGTGCCTGCCTTGCCGGTCAGCATGTAGGCGAACAGATCGGGGATGAACAGCAGCTGCTCGGCGATATCAAGAACGGGATCGTTCATGCACTTGAGAGCATACAGCTGATACAGAGTGTTGAACTGGTTGAAGGCCAGACCGGTGTGGCTGAAGATCTCTTCCTTGGACATTACTTCCGCGAAAGCCTTCTCCATCATGCCGTCGGTCATATGGTCACGGTAGTTGATGGGGTTTGCGCACAGGTTGCCGTTGCGGTCCAGCAGACCGAAGTCAACGCCCCAGGTGTCGATACCGATGGCGTCCAGCTTGATGCCTGCCTTGGAAACCTTTACCAGGGCCTGCTTCATCTCGAACAGAAGGCGGGGAGCATCCCACACGAAGCGTCCGTTGATCTCAACGGGGTCGTTGGAGAAGCGATGGATCTCGGAAAGCTCGATCTTCTCGCCGTCATAGATACCAAGCATGGCGCGGCCGCTGGATGCGCCGAAATCGTAACCCAGGAAATTATACTTTTTCATACCCTATCACTCCAATAAACATACATATTGATGCATCTAAAAGTATAACAGAAATACATGCTCTAAGCAAGCATAAAAAAGGGAGTTCCTGCTTTTTGATCGATTTCCCGCAAATTGTCCGAAGAAGGGCGCGTATGTAAAATCTGTGCAACAAATAAATTGTGACACAAAATAGACAAGTCACAATTCAGGTACTTCTCACACAATTCACAAGAGAAATCCACAATATCCACAGACTTATCCACAGTTTTCCACAGGCAAAAGCCTTATTTTATTGGGTTTTTGCCTGTTTTACCCACAACCTGTGTGTGAATACCTTGTGATTATCTCATTTAAAGTCAGGTTATCCACAGACTTTGGTCTGCACACGTCGGGATATTTCGCAATTTAGTCTGTTTTTGTGGATTTCATTATATAAATAACCTCAGTTTTTGTCATATTGTCATCAAAATCACACTATGATAAAAAGTTATCCACCGGTACCTGTGGGTTCAGGCGCCGGTGGAGCATTTCAAAACTATTAATTTGATTACTTTTTGGTTTCAATTGAATGCCACAGTTAACATATCATTCGTACCAATCAAGATATTGAAGTGAATATTCGTCTATTTCGAATATCAATTCTGTCAGAAAATCTTCCCAATTGCTTCCGGTTGCCTTTTCCATGGTCTGCAAAAAGTCAAATTCGTCTGCCATGTCTGCCCATCTATATCCATTATACCACGCGGCAAGAGAATTTATGAAATTCTCCCGGCCCATTGCCACGCGCATTTCGTGCATAATCATGGCTCCTCTGTGGCGCACAACAGTGGTAAACTGACTCTGCGAAAAGAGTATGGCATCGGTATTCATTACCAGATTGGAGGGTATCGTAACGTTCACCGCATCGATGAAATACTCGTTCATTCTGGCAGTAAAGGCGTCGTATCCGTCTATCTCCTCACAGGCAAGGTATGCCACATATTCGGGCACACTTACTCCAAGCCATGCTTTTGCCACAGGATCGGAATACACCGCTATGCCGAAATACTGCTCGGCAGTACCAAGACGTATCTTATATGCAAGCTCGTCTCCGCCGTCTTTGAATACTTCCCTGTCAAGCCATATACAGCCCGCAAAGGCCGTCATATCCACCGCCAGGTCTGTCTCAACTATATCCAGCTGCTTCACGGGGAATTCGCCGAACCAGCTTTCGTAAATCTCCACCGCCGCCAGAGCTGCCTCCAGCGCCTTCTTACCTCCGCTGCGGTCGGCAGTGAATATCCTTATCTCCACGCCCGTACCGGTCTCTGCCGCATATGTGCGCCATGCCCTGCCCACAGTAAGCGCAAATTCGCGTATGTTTTCGCCGGTTATGTGCCATGTGGAGGTGCCGTCGCCGTTGTCTTTGCGCACTTCGATGCCTGTGCCCGCAACCTCATACATATCAGGCAGCGTTATCACCGCAGTATAATCCGCAGGAGTAGTCAGGGTATAACGGGTGTGCTGCATGGCGGCATTGCCTTCCCATATGCCGTTGTTGTACATGCAGAGCACAGGGAAAAATCCGCTGAGCCTCCAGCAGCCTTCATCCACGCCGAGAAACGCTGCATTCTGAGTGATCAATACATCGTATACGAATTCGAATTCGCACATTTCGCCGTTTTCAAGATCGCATTCAACCCGCATAAAATATTCGGAATCGCCCAGCACGGCCCAGTCTGCTTCCTTTCCGTTTACTTTTACGGAATAGAATTCCACTCCGCCGGGACTGAAACCGTAAGGCAGCGCTTCTGCCGATTCGTACATTACGGTATGCTCCCTGCGGAACATATTTCCGTATACTGAGAACATTGCCCTGTCGAGATGATCTCCCGTACGGTTATAAAACACAAGGCGCTGCGATACCCGCAGCGCCTGCTCATCTTCCATGAATTCTATTTCAAAGGAATAGCTGTTCCGGGCTTCTTCGGCATGAGCATGACCGTGATCATATCCGGAAGAAACGGCAGAAACTATGACCGAGATTATCATGGTGCCGATAAGCGCGGCAATGATGAACCACGCAAGCACCCTTTTCAGAAAAATCTTTTTCTTCATAAAATATTACTCCACGACGCTGATATCTTCGAAGGGCCATATTACAAAGCGAACCTTGCCGACCAGCATATCGCCGCTGATGGGACCAACATCCCTATCCTCGTTCCAGTCGTTCCAGTCGCGGGAATCATGGGAATTGCCGCGATTGTCGCCTACAACGAAATATTCGTCCTCTCCCATGATATATTCATAATCATAGCCGGGATTGCAGCAGATAACGCCTTCGTCAATGGCAACGCGTTCGCCGGTATCGCCGTAAGTCACGTAAACAACATTGTCTATACGCTCTACCTTATCGCCCTCAACTGCCACAACGCGCTTTACGAAGCAGGTCTTTGTCTTTATAACACCCAGGATGGGATCGTTGTATCTGTTGGGATAATTGCAGATGACCACGTCTCCGCGCTCAACGTCACCTATCTTATAATCGAAAGTGGTAACGAACAGCCTCTGCTTATCCATAAGGGTAGGCTTCATGGAGGTACCGTCCACCCTGATTATGGTAAACAGGAAAGTCTTCAGCAAAAATACTACCAGCACCGCAACGGCGAGGGATACGACCCATTCACGTATCTCCTTCACGACCTTCTTTTTTATGGAAGGCCTTTCGATGGAGTCTTCCTGCACGGACTGTTCCTCCTGTACAGACTGCTCTTCCTGCATTTCCTGTTCTTCCTGCACAGTTTCTTCTGCCGCAGTATTCACTTCAAGTTCCTTGTTTTCGTTTTCCATATTCAGATCCTCGTTTTCATCAATCAATATCAAAGCTGATGCGCTCGGGGGGCCATACGACTGCACGCACTCTTCCGCGAAAGCAATCGGCGCTTATCACGCCGAATTCCTCCTCACGGCTGTCATAGCTCACGGGACGGTTATCACCCAGTACGAAATATTCGTCTGCGTACAGCGTAATTTTGAAATCGTCATCCGAAAAAACAGCATACGGCTCATCCAGCGCCTGACCGTTTATATGCACCACACCGCCGATTATTTCCACCGTTTCGCCCGGCAGACCTATAACGCGCTTCAGATACAGCCCGTCCCTTCCAGGAACTTCAAGCTGCACCACATCGCCGCGCCCGGGTGTGTCCGCAATATAATCGAATCTTGTCATCAGCGCCACATCGCCGGTGATAAGCGTCTCCTTCATGGAATCGCCCGCCACGATGCTTACACCCAGCAGGTATTCTCTCGCCAACAGCCCTGCGCTCAACGCCAGCACAAGAAATATCAGTCCCTTGAAAAAGCGTTTCACTCGGCGGCCTCCGGCGCGGTCTCAACTATCTTCTTCACGCGCTTTTCGAAGGTAGGTCTGTCCAGCATAACTATGCGTGCGCATTTCTCGCACTTTATCTTTATATCCGCGCCCACGTATACCACCTTCCACAGGTCGCTGCCGCAGGGGTGGCTTTTGCGCATCTTGACAATATCTCCGTAATTCAAAAGCATGCTATCACCGTTTATCTAATAAAGCTCTCATCGGGCATATCCAGCAGGAAATAGTGGCTTCCGCCGCCGACATCGCCTATCCTTACAGCAGGCACGCCGTCATAAACCGGCACCCTCAGTTCGGTAACCAGCCTCGGCTGCTTCTGGCTCCTCTCGAAATGTGCCGCTGCGCGGAACACTCCGTCATCCAGATATCCTGCCGCCCAGTTATCTATCACTTCAAAACCGTTTCTGCCCAGCACATCCTGCTCCAGACGGAAATCGGTCAGCGTAACATGATAAAGACCTACTCCGTTTACAACTTCCGCATCGCAATGGGAGCCGTCCGCCGCACTTGCGCCCAGATGGTATATTACCTTGGAATCGGCAAGCCTTCTGCGGGCAATATTTACAGTAAGCGGACATGCATCCACTCCGATAAAACGGCGCTTGTCTCCGTTTGCCGCATCCAGCGAAGTGCAGGAACCTGCGAACATATCCACCACGATATCTCCCTCACGGGTCACGCAGCGTTCGATACGCCTCAGCAGCTTCAGCGGCTTCTGGGTATCATAGCCGGTGCGCTCGTAGTCCTTCTGCTGCAGGTGGCTGATGTCGTCCCATACGTCGGTAGGTGCTACCGGGTCGTCATCGTAATAGGTATATACCCTGCCGCCGGACTTGATGGAACGGTATACGCGTCCGTCCGGGTCAACATGCTTGCGCATATGATTGGTCGGCGGGGTGGAACGCTTCTCAAGCACGGCGTCTATATTGAAATCCAGCTCCCTGGACTTTCTGTAGAACAGGATTATATCGTGCTTGCGGGGGAAACTGCCCCTTGCACGGCCGCCGGATTTATAAGACCAGATGATCTCGTTTACAAAATTCTCCTCGCCGAATATCTCGTCTGCAGCAATACGCAGACGGGCATGCGCGCGGTAATCCACATGCACAAACATTGCGCCGTCGTCGCGCAGCATATGATATGCTGCTTCCATGACTCTGCGCATCATGTCGTAATATTCATCGGGCTCCTTGCAGTCGTCAAATGTATGTACGCGCACAGAGCCGGACATGGTCTTCCAGTCCTGCTCGCTCACACGCACGTTCATTTCAAAAGACTGACCGGTGAGGAAGGGCGGATCAAGATAAACGCACTTTACCTGCCCCAGATATTTTTCCTGAAGATCGTCGATGAGCGCCAGCGCATCGCCCAGATAAAATTCACCGCCCGGGCCTGCGCCCATGGTCTCTTCTCTTGAGACCGATATATTCTTAAGCGCCATCAAACATACCCCCTATGATATATGATAGTATTATACCACAATTCCATGAACAATAAAAGAACATTATGTGAACCGCTCATTTTCTGTGTTTCATACAAACCATATTATGTGTATAATGAAATCAGGAGGTGGCTTTCATGGAATATGAAAGAATATCCCTTGCGTCTTTCAGTGTGATAGGCAAAGAAGGCTCCACCGATGACGGAGCGGGTTTCATTGACCGCCTGTGGGAAAGCGCAAATTCGGCGTTTCATGAAATTGCCCATCTTGCCGCCGGGGGCGAACAGGAAGAAATTCGCGTCTGGGGTCTGATGAGCGATATGGAAATGAACTTCCTTCCATGGGAAGACGGATTTTCAAAGGGACGCTATCTTGCCGGCGTCGAAACAGTACCGGAAGCTCAGCCGCCGGAAGGCTGGGTGAAATGGACTTCACCGGCATACGAATACATATCAGTCCCTGCCGATTCACCCGAAGCATTCCCCCGCGCCATAAAGTACCTTTCGGATAACGGCTTCGAGCTTGCCGGTGCTGCTTATGACCGGATAATTCCCGGCAAAGGCACCTGCATACTGCTGCCCGTGAAAAAGCTGTAATTCATTTTATTCCCTGACTGAACCCCTGCACTTACCGGAATAATAAAGACTAAAAGGAGGCTTGAGCCATGAAGAAGCTTGTACCCATCGTTCTCGCACTTGTCCTTACGTTTGCCCTTACTGCCTGCGCCATCGGAACGGCAGAAAATGCTGCCCTCACTCAGCAGTACCTGCCCGAAAACGTCGAATACATCCGTTCCGAAAAGGATGACGGCTTCACCGAGCACAAATACCGCGATGCAAACGGCGGTGAATACACTCTTGTAGTGGATCCTTCCGAACGCGTACGCGTCCTTGAATATGATTCCAAGACCCGTCCCGGCGCAGCTGCCACCGTGCTTACCGAAGAAGAAGCTTTCGCCGTGATCACTGCGATATATCCCGAAGCACAGCTCATCAGCGCCGCAGAAGACCGTGACGACGGCAAGTATGAATGGAATATACTGTTCTCCGATGTTAGCCTGCTCGGTTTCTACGAGCTCGATGCAGAGACCGGCGCAATTCTTGAATACGAGCTGTTCTATTCCATCGGCGAAGTGATCGATCCCTCGGCAATCATAAATGCCAACATCCCCGGTGCAAAAATCGTAGAATTCACCCTGGACACCGACGATGGCCGCCTCTATGTTGAAGGCGAGGCCATCACCGAAAACGGCAAGGTCGAATTCTCCATCGATGCAGACTCCGGCACTGTCGTAGAAGTGGAACACGACGACTGACCGTAAAATAAAACCAAAGCCGTACCGATATCGCGGCACAAAAAGCCCAGCCCCCCTGGCTCCCTCGCGGGGGGGCGGTTTTTTTTCTTCCCCGC